>JAIBEL010000036.1 GCA_019459285.1 Rhizobium sp.
CGGTACGCGACGACAGGTCGGCGTTCCCGGAGGCAATCTCCCGTGAGGCAACGGCAATGGTCTCGGTGCCATGACGTACCTGGCCGACGATGGTTACCAGGCTGGCGTTCATGTCTTTGAGCGCCTGCATCAACTGGCCGACTTCATCGGTGGAATGGACGTCGATACGTTGCGTCAGGTCGCCTTCGGCAACGCCTCGCGCAAGCTTGACCGCAGCATTCAACGGACGGGTGATGGCGCGGATCAGGATAAAGCCGATCGCAATCGCCAGGGCAACGCCGATCAGGATGGCGAGGACAGTGACGGTCCGAATCAGCGTGTAGGCCTGAGCCGTCGCTGCCTGCTCAGCCTTGGCGCGATCCTTCTGGTAATCCATCAAATCCTGCAACGCGGCACGGAACGGCTGGAAAGCTTGTCTCAGTGGCCCCTGAAGCACCGTAGCTGCACGCTGGAAATCCTGCTCCTCGATGGCGGAGACGGTGGGGAACACGCCAACGCTCCGGTAGTTCAGACGCTTCTCATTGAGCGACGTGGCGAGCTTTTTCTCCTCGGGATCCTGCGTCGCCGCAACGAAGCCCTCAAGTCGCTGGTGAATCGTCTGAAGATTCTTTTTCACTTCTGCCACGCGCTGCTCCGCCAACTCGGCTTTTTCAGGAAAGCTAATCAACTGGCCGTTCACGGCGGCCGACAGCAAGAGCTGATTGGCCGTAACGATTCCGATGATATGGTCGATTTCGACGACGCGGTCGATCCGCTTGTGGAGCTGGTCGGCCGCCTGATTGTTCACATACAAGCCGTAAATACCTATGCTCCCGACAATGACAAGCAGGAAAGACAACAAGCCGATCACGAAGATCAGGCGCGACTTGATGGTAAGGTTTCCGAACATTTCAGACTCTCCGATTGATTTGTTATGTAGGTATGGTTGTACGATTGATCAGGCTGCCAGCTTCTCGATCAATCCCATTTCAGCGCTGGACATCAGCTTGTCGATATCCACCAGGATCAGCATGCGTTCGTCGAGCGTGCCAAGGCCGATGAGATAATCCGTATCGAAGGTCGTCCCGATTTCCGGAGCGGGCTTGATCTGCTCCGGCGTGAGCGTCGTCACGTCGGACACGCTGTCCACCACCATGCCGACGACCCGTCCGCCAATATTCAGGATGATCACCACCGTGAACTGGTCGTAGGTCGGTGTGCCCAGGTCGAACTTGATGCGCATGTCGACGACCGGCACGATGGTGCCGCGCAGGTTCACCACGCCCTTGATGAAGTCGGGCGCATTGGCGATCCGGGTCACCGGCTCGTAGCCGCGAATCTCCTGCACCCGCAGGATGTCGATCCCGTACTCTTCGCGGCCGAGGGTGAAGGCCAGGAATTCGTTTCCGGCGCTTTCCCCTGCAGCTTCCATGCTGGTCTGTGTTTGCGTGGTATACGACATGGTTCTTGTCCTTAAATCTGGCCTTAGAAGAAAACAGGATCAGCGTTGAGTTGGCGACTCGAGCGCAGCAGGGCGGATACGTCGAGAATCAGGGACACGCCGCCGTCGCCGAGGATCGTGGCGCCGGAAATCCCGGCCACCTTGCGGAAATTCGATTCCAGGTTCTTGACCACGACCTGCTGCTGCCCGACCAGGCTGTCGACCAGCAGGGCCGCTTTCTTGCCGTCACTTTCGAGGATGACGATGATGCCCTGCGAGGGGTCCTCGAACCGGGGATCGATCGCGAAGATCTGATACAGCGGGATCAGCGGCAGATATTCCTCGCGGACCTTGACCACCTTGCCCTGGCCGGCGACTTCCTTGACATCCACCGCTGCCGGCTGCAGCGACTCGATGACGTAGCCCAATGGCAGGATGTAGATCTCTTCGCCGACCTTGACCGACATGCCGTCGAGAATCGCCAGCGTCAACGGCAAGGAAATGGCGATCGTGGTGCCGGTTCCCGGGATCGAGCGAATATCGACGGTCCCGCCCATCGCGGTGATGTTGCGCTTGACCACGTCCATGCCGACCCCGCGTCCAGACACGTCGGTCACCACTTCCGCGGTGGAGAAACCGGGGGCGAAGATCAGTTGCCAGACATCGGCATCGGGCATCGTGTCCGATACCGGCAGGCCTTGCGATTTGGCCTTGGCAAGTATCCTGTCGCGGTTCAGTCCGCCCCCGTCGTCGCTCACCTCGATCACGATATTGCCGCCCTGGTGCGCGGCCGAGAGGACCAGCTTGCCGGCTTCGGCCTTGCCGCTGACCTTGCGCTTGTCGGGCATCTCGATGCCGTGGTCGACGCTGTTGCGGACCAGATGGGTGAGCGGATCGACGATGCGCTCGATCAGGCCCTTGTCGAGTTCGGTGGCGGCGCCCCGCGTGACGAACTCGACCTTCTTGCCGAGTTTGGCAGCCAGGTCGCGCACCATGCGGGGGAAACGCGAGAACACGTAGTCCATCGGCATCATGCGGATCGACATCACGGCTTCCTGCAGATCCCGCGTGTTGCGCGCCAGCTGGCCGGCACTGTTGAGCAGCCGCTCGTGATGCAGGGGATCGAGCGCGGCGATGCGCTGTTCGATCATGGCCTGGGTGATGACCAGTTCGCCGACCAGGTTGATCAGCTGGTCGACCTTCTCCACGCTAACACGGATCGAGGACGATTCCTGGCTGGCCCCCTCCTTGTCGGTAGCGCGACGGCCGTAGTTCTTGACCTCGCCGGTAGGCACGGCCGCATCAACCGCCGGGGCAGCTACGTGCGGAGCCGCAGCGGGGTTCTTTTCCGGCTCGAAGATTCCGTAGCCGAGATCTTCGGCGGGCGCGGCACCGGCGGAGGCCGCTGCAGGCGCGGCGTCATACGTGATCTTGAGATCGTCCGGGTCGAGCACGAACGAGCAGATGGCGACGATGTTGTCCTGGCTCTCGCCGGTGGTCAGGATGAACACGGCACGCTTGTCGTCCAGGGTTTCCTGCTCGATCGTGCCGAGCAGGCCGAGTTCGGCCGCCAGTGCATCGACGTCCTTCTGGGGCACGTCGGGCAATTCGATCCGGAAACGGCAATTGCCGTCCGCATCCACGACCGGGGCCGCCACGGGGTCGGGGGCTGCGGCGACGGCCGGCGCACCCGGTGCGGCAGCCGGCGCATCGGCCACGATCCCCTGCGACAAGGCCTTCAGCCGCTGGCATACGCTGTCGACCGCAGTCTGGTCGACGCTCGAACCATGATGATGGCCATCCATCTGCATGGTCAGCACGTCCTTGGCCACCAGGAAGGCATCCACGTGCTCGGGCGTCAGCGCCATTTCGCCCTTGCGGATGCGATCGAGGAGCGACTCCAGCATGTGGGTGACTTCGGTGATATCGGTGAACGCGAAGGTGGCGGCGCCCCCCTTGATGGAATGCGCAGCGCGGAAGATCGCATTGAGATCCTCGCTGTCCGGTGCAGACACGTCGAGAGCCAGGAGAAGCTTCTCCATTTCGGCGAGCAGCTCGTCTGCCTCGTCGAAAAACACCTGGTAGAACTGGCTCATGTCAATTGTCATTTTTAAACTCCGTCATGTTTCGCTGGGTACCCTGTCGCCGAATCCTCAGCCGATCAGTTTTTTCACCACTTCAGTCAGACGCGCGGGATCGAAGGGTTTGACCAGCCATCCGTTGGCACCTGCCGCCCGGCCCATCGCCTTGATGTCGTCGCCGGATTCGGTTGTCAGCATCAATATCGGCACACTCTGGTAATTCTTCATGGCGCGTAACGCCTTGATCAGACTCAGGCCGTCCATGCCGGGCATATTCTGGTCGGTCAGCACCAGATCGACGGTCTGCTGTTTCGCCTTGTTCAGGCCGTCTTCGCCGTCGATGGCCTCGATCACGCCATAGCCGGCCGCCTTCAGGCTGAAGGAGAGCATCTGGCGCAGCGAACCCGAGTCATCCACTGCAAGTATTGTTTTCATCGTCATTACTCCTGCTACTTTCGTTAGCGGGACAGGCCCGCGCATTTCGTAATCTCAAAACAGTTCGATGTCGCCGCTTTCCATGTGGCGCTGGTTGACCGTGCTGCGCACGGCCCCGGCCAGTTCGCTGCAGCGTGCCCCGACCCGGTCGCTGATGCGATTCAGCATGACCAGCATTTCCTCGCTGCCGCTTTCCGGCAGGCCGGCCGTCCCGTTCGTGCCAAGCTCACCGAATACGTCGCGCAATCCCGCCAGGTGCTGCACCATCCGGCCGATGAGCTGGCTGGTCATGTCCTGGAACTGCAGGCCTGTGACCGCAGCGCCGACATGCTGGCCGATCTCTTCGCGCAGCATTTCCAGGCGCGCGGCTTGCTCGGGTGCCGGTTTTCCGGTCGACAGCATGCTCTTGAGGGTTTCCTGCTGCAGATCGATGGCGTGGTGGATCGCCATGAAACTGGTGCACAGCTTCTTGATCGCCTCGTTCAGCAATACGTCCATCTGCACCAGATCGCGTTCGACCTCGGCCAGGTGCTGGTCCCCGTGCGTGGACACGCCCGACAGCAGGCGCATGACCTGGGTCTCCATCAGATCGGACGTGGATTCCCGGGAAAGCATGCCCATGCTTACAGGAACTTGAAGAGCGACAGGCTGGAGGTTTGCGCGAACGATTTCTGCGCGGCTTCCAGCGTCGTCTGCTGCCGCGACAGATCGGTCAGCGCCTGGGTGTAGTCGAGATCCTGCAGATTGGACAGGGTCTGGCTGTACTGGAGATTCTTGCTGGTGCCGGCATTGTCGAGCGACGTGAGCTCCTGCATGCGCGTCCCGACCGATGCGCGTACCGTGGACACGTTGTCCAGGGCCGCTTGAAGATCGCTGTTGGCGGTCGTCAGGGTGGTGCTCAGTCCCGTGGTGCCCGGCGTATTCAATTGGGTGATGAGGTCGTTCAGAGTCTTGAACATATCCTGTCCCCCGCCCTGGAACACGCCCTGGCCCGGGCTGCTGACCGCCATCTGGCGAGTGGCGTCGACCTGGACCAGGCGTTGTCCCTGGTCGCCCTGGTACTGCACGCCGGAGGCGGTCTGGACAAAGGGCGGCGTCGAGGTCTGAAAGCCCGAGAACATATAGTTCCCCTGGCCGTCGCGGGCATTCGCCAAGCCCATCAGCAGACCGAGGCTGCTCTGCAGTGCGGTTGCAATGGAAGCTCGCTCGCTATCGTTCAGGGTCGGATTGCCGGCCGAGATCGCGGTGGTCTTCACTTCCTGCAACAGATCCGTCACGCTCGACAGCGTACCGTCCACGGCGGCGAGCGAGTCTTTTGCATAGCCGCGGTTGGTGCCGTACTGGGTATTGAGCGATTGCGACTGCGTCACTTCGAGCGCCCGCGCCGCCGCGACGGGATCGTCCGACGGCGTGAGGATCCGGCGATCGGCGGCAACCTGCTGCTGCGTCTTGTACAGGGCGGCCTGCGCGTCGGCGATGCGGGCGGCGCCATTGTCAAACAGGGTCTGGGTACTGATGCGCATGATCTTTATTGTCCAATCGAGAGCAGAACATCGAACAACTGGCTGGCAATCTGCATGACCTTGCCGGCCGCCTGGTAGGCCTGTTGATAACGCAGCAGATTGGCCGCCTCCTCGTCGAGGTTGACGCCCGACTCGTTCTGCGCCGAGAGCGTGGCCTGGGAAAGCAGATTGCTGGCCGCACTGCTGGTCACTTCGAGTTCGCGGGTCTTGTTGCCGATCTCGCTGACGAACTGCGAATACGCGCCCTGGTAACTGGTGGTGCCGTTGCCCAGCGTATTGCTGGTCTGCAGGTCGCCCAGCAACAGGGCATTGCGGCTGTCGCCCACGCCGCCGGCATTGGATGCCACGGTAAAGCTGTCGCCTGCGGCCGGCGTGCCGCTGATGGCGGTGCTCCAGCCGTTGTAGCTGATCGTTGCGCCGGGTGTATACGTCAGGCCCGTCGGATTGCCCGTTCCCGTGCCCGTCACGTTGTAGGTCGTGGCGGACGTGAACGTGATCGTGACGGGCTGCTGCAGATTGGCATTGGGCGGGGGCGGCGTATTGACGCTGCCGGGGCCGATGGCGCCGGTACCGGTATTGCCGCTGGTCGCGGTGGCACGGATCGGTGCGGCGGCCGCGAGCAGGGCCGGATCGCTGATCGCCACGCCGATGCCGGACGCGCCGTTGACGGTGGGGCGGATCAGGAAGCTGTCGCCCGCAGCGGGTGCGGTCGACACGTTGATGGTCACGCCATCCACGGTCTGCGGCAGGGCGGCGGGCGCGAAGGTCGTCGCAGTGTTGTCGGACAGCCGGGTCAGCGTGTAATTGCTGCCGTCGTACTGCAGACGGTAGTCGCTGGTGGTCAGGGCGCCGGCATCGCTGATGCTGGCGGTCACGGTGGCCGAACCGGTATTGCCCGTATTGGCGTTCACCACCGGCGAGGCCAGCGTGAACAAGGCACCGCCCAGGTTGCCGTTGAGATCCTGGCCGAGGCTGTGCTGGGCATTGACGGTGCTGGCCAGCCCGATGGCAACCCGACCCAGCGCATTCTGGGCCGGTTCCAGCGTCTTGCTGCGGAACTCGGCCAGGCCGCCCAGCTGCCCGCCCACCAGACTCGACTCGCTCAGGGGGATGGTGCTGCCGCTGCTGGACTGATAGGCCACCACGATTTTCGAGAGATCGGTCGCGGACGCCACGCTGACCAGCTTTGACGTCGTCGTGCCCACCACCAGTGACTGGCCGTTGCCGATGAACACGTTGTAGGAACCGTCACCCTGCTTGACGACCGTCGCCTTGATCTCCTTGTTCAGATCCAGAACCAGCTGGTCGCGCTGATCGAGCAGATCGTTGGGAGGCTGACCGGTCGCCCGCTGGGCCTTGCCGATTGAGTCGTTCAATTGCGCAATCTGCTGGGCATAGCTGTTGATGCTGCTGACGCTCGACTGGATCTGGCTGTTGACGCCCTGGCTGATTTCATTGAGTTGCCCGGCCAGGCTCTGGAAGCGTCCGGCCAGCGTGTCGGCTGACGACAGGACGGCCTGGCGCGCAGGAACGTTCGACGGATTCGAGGCCATGGCCTGGATGCCGCTGAAGAAGTCCTGCAGGGACGGCGACAGGCCGGCGGTCGGGTCGGCCAGCATGTTATCGATCTGCTTGATCTGCGTGTAGTACGTGTCGAGCCCGCTTTGCGAAGCCTGGGCGGACTGCACCTGCACGCCCAGATATTCGTTGTACACGCGCTGGACCGTGGTTATCTGGGTGCCCTGCCCCATGAATCCGAAGCCGAAATTCTGCGGCTGGGCCGCACCCTGTATCACAACCTGGCGGCTGTAGCCCGGCGTCGACGCGTTCGCGATGTTATGGCCGGTCGTGCTCAGTCCCGCCTGTGCGGCAGCGAGGGCGCTCTGACCGATACTGAGAATGCTGGTAGCCATCTATCTGGTCGCCAAGGTTATGAGGGAAGGAATATAAATACGCTTGATAGGTGAATCGGTCGGCCTGTGCTTTTCTTGAGTCAGGTCGTTTCTACCATCCGGATCACGCCCATCAGCTTCTGGGCGTAACCTGGATCGGTGGCGTAGCCCGCCTGCTGCAGCCCTTGGGCGAAACCGGCGGCATCCTGGCCTTGCGCGATCACGTTCTGGTAGCGCGCATTGCCGCGCAGCAGGTTGGCGTAGTCGCGGAAGGCGTCGGCATAGGAGTCGTAGGCGCGGAAGGTGTCCACCTGCTTCTGCGGCTTGCCGTTGACGTATTCTGTGGTGACGATGTCGACGGTGCGGCCTTTCCACGACCCGCCCGCCTTGATGCCGAACAGGTTATGGCTGTTCTGGCCGTCGGCTCCGCGGATTTCGCTGCGGCCCCAGCCGGTTTCCAGTGCGGCCTGGCTCATCATGAAGCTGGCGGGAATGCCGCTGCTGGCGCTCGCCGCCTGGGCATGCGGCAGCAGCTTCTGCACGAAGGCCTCGACATGGGGAGGGGCATACGACTCCACACGGGCTTTAGCCCGTAGTGGATCGGAGTCCCCTTGTGGGATATCCCCGCTGCGGGCGGCGACCGGGGCTGCCGCTTGCGTTGCCATGCCGGGCGCAGACGACCCCCCGGGCGCTTGGACGCGCAGCGGTGCGGCATTCAATTCCATTCCGTTTTGCGGGGGATTCAACGGCAGGCCGGCCGGCGCGGCGCCATCGGACGACGCTCCGTCGACACCAGGTGCATTCAGGGTGCGCGAAAGCTGGCGCACCATCATGTCGGCCAGTCCGATCCCGCGGCTGGCAAGCTTCTGCGTCAGTTGCTGGTCGAGCATCGCGGTGTACATGCGGGTCTGTTCGCTGTCGAACATGCCGTCCTGCGGCGACGCTTCGCGCATGCTCTTCATCAGCATGTTCATGAACACTGCCTCGAACTGCTGCGCCGCCGCCTTCAGCGCCTCGGGCGAGGACTGTTTGGCCTCCAGCTTGAGCTGGTTGACGCCCTGGACGTCGAGCGCGAACTTGGAGGTGAGGTCGGCGCCGCCAATCATTCTTCAAATCACCTCGAGTTCCGCATGCAACGCGCCGGATGCCTTCAGGGCCTGGAGGATGGCCAGCAAGTCCTGCGGGGTCGCGCCGATGGAGTTCAACGCTTTCACCACGTCGGCGAGCGATGCGCTGCCCTTCACCAGCATCACTTCGCCCGGCTGCTGGCGGATCTCGATCTGCGACTGCGAGGTGACCACCGTCTCGCCCTTGGAGAACGGCGCCGGCTGGCTGATGACCGGCTGGGTATTGATGACAACCGACAGGTTGCCGTGCGAGACCGCGCTGGGGTCGAGCATGACGGCCTGGTTCATCACCACCGAGCCGGTGCGCGCATTGATGATGACCTTGGCCATGGCCTGGGCCGGGTTGACGTCGAGGCTTTCGATCGCGCCCAGGAAGGTCACGCGTGCATCGTCGCCCACCGGCGTCCTCACCTGGATCACGCGCCCGTTCAGCGCACGCGCGGTGTCCTTGCCGAAGCGGGCGTTCACCGCATCGACCACACGGCTGGCCGTGGTGAAATCGCTTTGCATCAGTTCAAGATTGATGGTGCCGGATGCGCCCAGCACCGTGGCGACGCTGCGTTCCACAGTCGCGCCGCTCGGGATGCGCCCCACGCTCAGATGGTTGATCTGCACCTTGCTGCCGCTGGCCGACGCGCCGGCGCCGCTGACCACGAGGTTGCCCTGGGCCATCGCGTAGACCTGGCCGTCGGCGCCCTTCAGCGGCGTCATCACCAGCGTGCCGCCGCGCAGACTCTTGGCGTTGCCCATCGACGACACCGTGATATCGATGGCCTGTCCGGCCTGGGCAAACGGCGGCAGATCGGCGGTCACCATGACCGCCGCTACGTTCTTCAACTGCATGTTGGTGCCGGGCGGCAGGTTGACGCCCATCTGCATCAGCATGTTGGTGATGCTCTGGGTGGTGAACGGCGTCTGCGTGGTCTGGTCGCCGGTGCCGTCGAGGCCCACCACCAGGCCGTAGCCCACCAGCTGGTTGACGCGCACCCCCTGGATGGCGGCGATGTCCTTGATGCGTTCGGCCTGCGCGACGCCGCTCAGCGCAAGCGCAGCCAGCAGGAACAGAGACGGAATCCTCATGAGGGCCACCATTTACAAGGGAATGAAACTGAGGAAGAAGCGCGCCAGCCAGCCCATCACTTCGGCCGAGTCGAACTTGGCGCTGGAACGGTATTCGATGCGCGCGTCCGCCACCTTGGCCGACGACACGGTATTGCCCGCCTGGATGGTGTCGGGCTGCACCACGCCGGACAGGCGGACGTATTCGGTGCTCTTGTCGAGCGCGATCTGCTTTTCGCCGGCGACCACCAGGTTGCCGTTCGGCAGCACCTCGGTCACGGTGACGGTGATGTTGCCGGTGAAGAGGTTGCTGGAGTCGATCGCCGACTTGTCGTCGTACGAGGTCGACGAATCGGCCTTCACGCCGGCGCCCTGGAAGGTCTTGAGCGGCAACCCCGCGACGGCGCTGATCGACGAATCGACCGCGCCGGTTTTCGACCCGTTGGACGACGCCTTCTTGCCGGCCTGCGTCTTCTCGTTGATGACGATGGTCAGCACGTCGCCGACGTGGCGCGCGCGTCGGTCTTCGAACATGGGGGTGTAGGAGGCGACCTGGTAGATGGCGCCATTGCCGGCCGCCTGGGTGGGCAGCGCCTGCGGACGCGCCGTGGTGGGCTGCTGGACGATGGACGACGGCGTGGTGCCGCAGCCCGCCAGCCCCAGCAGCATCCCCACACATCCCACGATACGCGACATCTTCATGGCCAACCTCAGAGCTGGGTCAGGCGCTGCAACATCTGGTCGGATGTCGTGATCGCCTTGCTGTTGATTTCGTAGGCACGCTGGGTCTGGATCATGTTGACCATCTCTTCCACGACGTTGACGTTCGAGGTTTCGACGTAGCCCTGATTGAGCGTGCCGGCGCCGTTGCTGCCGGGTGCGTTGGAACTCGGCGTGCCCGATGCGGCGGTTTCGGCATAGAGGTTCTCACCCAGGCTCTGCAGGCCGGCCGGGTTGACGAACATCGCCAGCTGCAGGGTACCGACCGTCACCGGCGTGGACGAGCCGGCCTGCTGCACCGACACCGTGCCGTCGCGCCCGATGGTCAGGGTCTGGGTATCGGGCGGAATCGTGATGGCCGGCTGCACCGCATAACCGCTGGACGTCACCAATTGGCCGTTGGAATCGGCCTGGAAGGAGCCGTCGCGCGTGTAGGAGGTCGTGCCGTCCGGCATCAGCACCTGGAAAAAGCCGTTGCCCTGGATCGCCACGTCCTTGGCGTTGCCGGTCTGCTGAAGATTCCCCTGCGTGAAGATGCGCTCGGTGGCCACCGTTTTCACGCCGGTGCCGATCTGCAGGCCGGAGGGCAGCTGCGTCTGCTCGGACGACTGCGCGCCGGGCTGGCGGATGGTCTGGTACAGCAGGTCCTCGAACACCGCGCGCGCGCGCTTGAATCCGCTGGTGCTGACGTTGGCGAGGTTGTTGGAAATCACGTCCATCTGCGTCTGCTGCGCATCCAGACCGGTTTTGGCAATCCACAGTGAGCGAATCATGTCGGTTCCTTCAAGAATTAGGGGATCAGTTCATCGACAGCAGCTGGCCGGCCTTGCTGTCGTTGCTCTCTGCGTTCTGCAGCAGCTTCATATGCATGTCGAACGAACGGGCCAGCGAGATCATGTTGACCATGGCGTCGACGACGTTGACGTTGCTCGATTCGAGCGCGCCGCTGACCACTTTCACGTTGGGATCGGCTTCCGCCGTCTGGCCATCCTTCATGCGGAACAAGCCGTCGTCGCCGCGCACCAGATCCGCCGTGGGCGGATTCACCAGTTTCAGGCGGCCCACCGAGGTCAGGCCGGTGGCGGCGGAGCCGTCGGGCACCAGCGAGATCGTGCCATCCTTGCCGATGGCGACGTTGCGGCCCGGCGGGATGGACAGCGGTCCGCCGTCGCCCATGACATTGAGGCCGTCATGGGTCTGCAGCACGCCGTTCTCGTCCATCTTCAGGCTGCCGTTGCGGGTATAGGCTTCGCTGCCGTCGGCCGCCTGCACCACGATCCAGCCGTCGCCCTGCACCGCCACGTCGAGGTCGCGGCCGGTCTGCTGGATCGCACCGGAACGGAAATCGCTGCCGGTGGTGGAGTCGACCACGAACGCCCGGGTGGGCAGGATCGCTCCCTGCACCGGCACCGCGCGGAACTGGTCGATCTGCGCACGGAAGCCCGTGGTGGTCGCGTTCGCCAGGTTGTTCGACGTGGTCGCCTGCTGCTCCAGCGCGTGCTTCGCGCCGGTCATGGCGGTGTAGATGAGACGGTCCATGCGGCCTCCTTAAACGCTCACTGCATCAACGCAGGTTCACCAGGGTCTGCATCACCGCATCCTGGGTCTTGATGGTCTGCGCATTGGCCTGGTACACCCGCTGCGCGGTGATCATGTTGACCAGCTCGGCGGTGAGGTCGACGTTGGAATCTTCCACCGCAGACGACTGCAACACCCCCAGGCTGCCCGAGTTGGGCGTGCCGACCAGCGGCGACCCCGAGGTCGAGGATTCGGTCCACATGTTGTTGCCCATCTGCTGCAGGCCGTTGGGGTTGGAGAAATTCGCCAGCACCACCTGGCCCAGCACGGCCGACTGGCCGTTGGTATAGCGGCCCAGGACCACGCCGTCGGAGCCGACGTTGAAGCCGGCCAGGCGACCCGAGGTATAGCCGTTCTGGTCCAGCGTGTTGACGCTGAACGCGGAGCCGAACTGGGTGGTGCCGGTGTAATCGAAGGTGACGGGGAAAGGCGAGGTCGCGCCCGTTGCCGTGGCCGGCACGTTGATGGCCGCAAGCGGCATCGCGGTCGTCAGGGCGCCGCTGGCGTTGAAGTTCAGCGTGGCGACCGGGCCTGCACCGATCTGGGTTCCGTCGTTGGCCGCATACACATCCCAGGCGCCGGACGGCCTTTTCACATAGTAGGTTTGCAGCGTCTGGGAATTGCCCAGGCTGTCGTAGACCGATACCGCGGTCGAATTGTGGAAGGTGGTCGGGTCGTTCAGGTTGAACGGCGTGACGGTTCCGTCGATCGGCGTACTGCCCGAATCCAGGTTGAGCACGGCAGTCACGTCCGTGGTGATGTTCGGCACCAGGTCGGCCGTATTGATGCGGATCGGCGACGGTGCGCCGACCGACAGCACGCCGCTCGCATTCGCCGTATAGCCGGTCAGCTTGGCCCCGGTCGGATTGACGATGTAGCCGCTCTTGTCGAGCTGGAACTGGCCGTTGCGCTGGTAGGCGATCTCGCCGTTGGTATCCATGCGGAAGAAGCCGCCGCCGTTGATGGCCATGTCCAGCGGATTGTTGGTGGAGGTGATGTTGCCCTGGGTGAACTGCTGGGTCACCTGCGAAACCTTGGTACCGATACCGACGTTGGAACCGCCGGCCCCCGTCAGGGAGTTGGCGTAGACGTCGGCGAACTGGGCCTGGGACTGCTTGAATCCGACCGTGCTCGAGTTGGCGACGTTATTGCCGATGACGTCCAGGTTCTTTGCGGCGGCGTTGAGTCCGCTCAATCCTTGCTGAAAACTCATGTTCTGCTCCTTGTGATGATGGCTGGCGGCTTATCCGGCACGCCGACTCGAACTACTCAGAAAATCTGCCGGATATCGGCATACCCCACGTTCGTATTGCCCGCCAGGTTCAACTGCACGCCCTGGCTGTTCTGCGAAACGCTGTTGACCGTCCCCAGGTTCAGGGCGGTGCTGTCGATTGCCTGGCCGCCCTGGACGGCATCGATCTTGAAGCTGTATTTGCCCGCAGGCGCGGCCGTCCCGGTGTCCGTCAGGCCATCCCACGCCACCACGTTCACGCCCGCCTCGCGCGAGCCCAAAGTCAGTTTGCGCACCAGCGAACCCGATGCGTCGTAGATGCTGGCCGTGACCTTGTCGGCGGGACGCGACAGGTCGAACCCCACGACGTTCTCGAGCTGGGCTGGGCTGATCGTATCGCCCGGAACCAGGACCGTCCGACCGATCAGGCTGGCGGCCTGCGACATCTGGTTGGTACCCAGGCTGGCTGACATCGCCTGCAGGCTGCTGTTCATGTTCTCGATGCCCTGCACCGTGCTGAGCTGGGCCATCTGGCTGGTCACCTGCGCGTTGTCGAGCGGGTTCAGCGGATCCTGGTTCTTCATCTGGGCCACCAGCAGGCTCAGGAAGCGGTTCTGCGTATCCGCCACGCTGCTCTTCGAGGACGTGGATGCGCTTGCGCCAAACAGGCTGTTTACATTACTGGTGTCTTGTACGGTGCTCATGTTCGTTCCTCGTTATCGCTGCTGTTCACTGTCCCAGGCTCAGGGTCTTGAGCAGCAGGGTCTTGGTGGTGTTCATCATGTCCACGTTGGACTGGTACGAGCGCGAGGCGGAGATCATGTTGACCATTTCCTCCACCACATTGACGTTGGGCATGGTCACGTAGCCTTTCTCGTCGGCGAGCGGATTCTTGGGGTCGTACACCTGCTTCATCGGTGACTGATCCTCGACCACCGCGGCCACGTTCACCCCGGTCGCGCCGTTCTCGCCCACCGGCGTGGCGGCGAACACGACCTGCTTGGCCCTGTAGGGCGTGCCGTCGGCGCTGGTCGCGCTGTCGGCGTTGGCCAGGTTGCTGGCGACGGTATTCAATCGCTGCGACTGGGCGTTCATGGCCGATCCGGCGACGCTGAAGATATTGGACAGTGACATGCGTGATGCTCCTTATCCCTAGCCCTGGATCGCAGCCATCATGCTTTTGATCTGCTGCGTGATCCGGGTCAGATTGAATTCGTAGTGAACGGCGTTGTCGGCGAAGGCGGCGCGTTCGGCATCCATGTTCACCGTGTTGCCGTCGACGCTGCCCTGGGCCGGCGTGCGGTACAGCAGTCCGGCTTCCGCCGCGACGCCGGAGTTGCCCGCCAGATGGCCGGGGGCCGTGGTGGCCAACGCCGTGCCGTCGGTCGCGGACGTGCCCTGCAACGCGCCCTGCAGGGCGGCCTTGAAATCCAGGTCGCGCGCCTTGTAGTTCGGCGTGTCGGCGTTGGCGATATTGGAAGCCAGCACCTGCTGGCGCTGCTCGCGTATGCGTAGCGCCTGGGTGTTGAAATTCAGCATGTCATCAAGCCGGTTCAGCATGGTTTTCACCTCTTTCTGCCGCAAAGCCTTTTTGCGATGACTGCATCCTAGGTACTCACCTGTCCATTCAATCGAACGATAAAGGGCACAAAGCCCGTTCATTTCGCCGTTTAAGATGGGGCGACGCTCCCTACAATGCGGCAGTGTGAGAAACCGAGCCAAGGAGTCGACATGGCACACAAACGTATCCGGGCCCTGGCAGGCCGACTGGGAGCCGGCCTGGCATTCGTGGCCGGCCTGGTTCTGCCCGCCGTGGCCCCCGCAGCGGACCAGCAGGACCCGGCCGCCATCCAGGCGCACGCCGAGCAGTTCCTGAAAAAACAGACCGCCGGCCTGCCCGGCAAGGTGACGATCCAGGTTGCCGCGCCGCGCGCCGCGCTGCCCGCCTGCTCCGCATTCGACGCTTTCCAGCCCACCGGCAGCCGCAGCATGGGGAAAACCACGATCGGCGTGCGTTGCCTGGCGCCCAGCCGGTGGACGGTCTACCTGGCGGCGCAGATCCGCGTGATGGGGTCGTACGTCGTGACCCGCGAGCCGCTGCCCGCCAACCATATCCTGAGCGCGGCCGACCTCACGCTGCGCGACGGCGACCTGGGCAGCCTGCCGGCCGACGTCGTCACCAATGCCGACGACCTCAAGGGATACCGCACGGTATCGGGTGTGGCAGCCGGGGCGCCGCTGCGCAATGCGTTGCTGCGCGCCCCGCTCGCCGTGCAACAGGGGCAGAGCACCCGCCTGGTGATGAACGGGCCGGGCTTTTCCATCCAGAGCGAAGGCCAGGCGCTGGCCAACGCCAGTCGGGGCGACCGGGTCCGGGTGAAAACCCCTTCCGGAGAAGTGGTCAGCGGCGTGGCGCAGGACGGCCAGCGGGTGGTCGTCGCCTTCTAAATCGGGTAGATTGGATCGGGCAGACTTCAGAAAATCCGTAAATTGACGTTACTGAGTTAGCTTAAGAAACCGAGCACCTGACCGATCAGGAAACTGCCATGAAAATCGATCCCGGCCTGAAACCGATCACCCTGCCGAATTCCGTCGAAACCCGCCCCGGCAAGGCCGAAGACGCCAAGCCTGCCGACGCCCAGAAGACGGATGTCAACCTGAGTCCGCGCGCCCTCCAGCTGAAACAGCTGGAATCGCAACTGGCGGCGATCCCGGTCGTCGACCGCGCCCGCGTGGACAGCATCAAGCAGGCCATCACTCGCGGGGAATACACCATCAATACCGGGAACATCGCGGAAAACCTGCTCAACTCGGTCAAGGAAATGCTCCATGTCGCCAAGTGATCCGTCCTCCAGCCCGGCCCTGATCGCCAAACTCACGATGGAAGGCGCGGCCTGGCAGGCCCTGTTGAATGTCATGGGCGAAGAGGAACGCGCACTGGTGGACGGCGAAGCCGATCGTCTGGCCCCGCTGAACGCCTCCAAGCTGTCGCAACTGCAAACGCTCAGCAACCTGGCGCGCACGCGCCATGACGATCTGCTGGCGGCCGGCCACACTCCCGACCACGCCGGGATGGATGCCTGGCTGACCCGGCATGGCCAGCCCGAACATCTCGCACGCTGGCAGCAGCTGTGCGACATGGAACAACGGGCGCGCGCCCTGAACCAGCGTATCGGCACGCTGATCGATATGCGTCTGGCCTCCACCCGCCAGGCGCTCAATGTACTGGTCCACGCCGCGACCAATCAGAACGGCCTGTACGACCAGGCCGGCCAGTCCGTCGCCGCCAGCAAGGGCAAGCCCCTGGCAGCAGCCTAGCCTGCGCCCCTGGCGCTAGCGTTCGAAACGTCGGGGCGCGTTCGCCTGCATCAATTCGATTTCCAGCGGCCAGGGCTGGCCTGTCATCTGATCGGCCAACGCCTCGCCCAGCACCCCCGCCCACACGACCCCGCGCGAGGCATAGCCCGCCGCGACATACAGCCCGGTCTGGCCGTCGACTGCGCCCACCAGCGGCAGTCGATCCGGCAGGGTGGCGCGCAACGAGGCACGGCCGCTCACCTGCCCCACGGCCACACGCTCGCCTGCGCCCGGCAGGATCGCCTCCAGCCGGGCCAGGTTGGCGAGATCGCTTTCCAGGCGGAGTGATGTGTCGTCGTCATCGTGTTCATAAGTGGCGCCGACCAGCGGTTGTGCGCTTGTGCCCTTCAGGGTGCCCGGCGCCACATAACCTTCACGGGCGATCACCCGCCGGATGTCCGGCAGGCTGCCGGGCGGCAAGCGCGTGATCTGGCCGCGTACGGTATTGAGCGGCCAGCGCTGTCCCGGCACCAGCGCCAGGACGTCGCGCGCGTTCGCCAGCACCACGGCATCGGCCTCGGCCAGTATCGTGCCCTCCCGATCCACGACATGCCATCCCGCCGCAACGCGTGACACGTGCGCAACGGTGCAGTTCGTCTGCACACGGATGGCCGGATGGTCGAGCCAAGCACGGCACAGGCTCCCCGGAACCACCCAACCCGCTGTCGGGTAATACACGCCGGGGGCTGCCACCGGCCAGTTCGCCAGCTCGCGTGCGGCCTCCAGTTCCACCCAATACGCATAATCGGTCGGCGGCAACGTGGCCGCCAGCGCCTGCTGCTGCTTCGCGGCCGCTTCCGCATTCTTGGCCAGATGCAGCACGCCGCAGCGCGCCCACTCGACGCCATCCAGCATCGCCCATGCGCGCAGATCGTGCAGGAAGGCCGCCCGCGTCAGGCGCGTAGCACGGTTGTCGTCGCGCGAGATCATCGGCCGGAACACCGCCACCGGATTGCCCGAGGCCGCCTGTGCCGGCGAATCGGCGCGCTCCAGTACCGTAACCGCCACGCCGCGCTGCGCCAGGCCATGCGCCACAGCAGCACCCGCCACACCGGCGCCGACGACGACGACGTGCCGCGGCGACGCAGATTCGGCCCGACTGCTTTCCCCCTGGAAGCGCGCGCGCAGGCAATGCCGCTTGCGGCCGTAGCCCGTCCGTTTCTCGCAGACGAAACCGATCCGCCCCAGGCCCTCGCGTACCGACGCCGCCACGGTGTAGGTCGCGGCCATCGAGCCCGGCCGAGCCAATGGCACCAACGTGTCGAACAGCGCAGGCTGCCAGAGATCGGCGTTGCAGTCGGGTGCGAAGCCATCCAGATAAAACGTGTCCACCTCGGCCTGCACCTGCGGCAGGCAATCGAGCGCATCGCCCAGCATCAGCGTGAGCTGCACCCGCCCCCCGTCAAGCGCGATGCGGTGGAAGCCCGGCGTCAGCGGCGGCCAGTTCGCCAGCAGCTCGTCCGATAGCGGCGCGAATTCCGGCCATTGCGCATGCAGCCGCGCCAAGTCGTCGGCTACGAACGGATGCTTTTCGACCGACAGAAAATGCAGCCGCGCGCAACGCGCCGGATCGTCGCGCCAGGCTGCCCAGGTCACCAGGAAATTCAGCCCGGTGCCGAATCCAGTTTCGAGCACGACAAAGCGACTGCGCCCTGCCCACGCCTGCGGCAATCCACAGCCCTGCAGAAACACATGGCGCGCCTGTCCCGCACCGCCGTCGGCCGAATGGTAGATGTCGCCGTAGACAGCGGAATACGGCACGCCGTCCTTGAATTCGAGATGGGCGGGGACAATGGTTTTCAGCATGGCCGAATGTTACATTGAGGCGGTTCCCCGTTGCTTCGCCCCATCATGCTCAAACCGAAATCCTGGCTTCGTCTCGTCATCGTCGTTCTGGCAGCTGCTGCGCTGACCTATGCGGGCTGGCACTTCACCCGCCCGAAACCGCCCGCAGTCGAACTCGCCAGGATTGCGCGTGGCACGGTCGAATCAACGGTAGTCAACACCCGCGCCGGCACCGTCAAGGCCTGCCGCCGCGCCAAGCTGGCTCCTGTGGCAGGGGGGCAGATCGTCAAGCTGTGGGTGAAAGAGGGCGAACGCGTGAAGGCGGGCCAGCCGCTGCTCGAACTGTGGAACCGCGACCTCGCCGCGCAGCGTGAACTCGCCACCCGCCAGCTGACCACGAGCGAGGAACGCCGCCGCGAAGCCTGCATCATGGCCGACAACGCGAAGCGCGATGCCGAGCGCACCGCACAACTGGCGGCCAAGGGCTTTGTCAGCCCGCAGAGCACCGAAAACGCCCGCGCCGATGCGCGCGCGCGCCAAGCCAACTGCGATGCGCTCGCCGCCGACGTCAAGCGCGCGCAGGCGCAGATCAACGTCACGCAAGTCGGGCTGGAGCGCACCACGCTCACCGCGCCGTTTGCCGGCATCGTCGCGAAAATCACCGGCGAGGTCGGCGAATTCACCACGCCCTCACCGCCCGGCATTCCCACCCCGCCTGCCGTGGATTTGATCGACGACAGCTGCCTCTACGTGAGCGCGCCGATGGATGAGGTCGACGCGCCGCGGCTGAAAGCCGGCCAGCCTGCACGCATCACGCTCGACGCCTTGCCCGGCAAGGTTTTCAACGGTCACGTCCGGCGCATCGCCCCGTACGTGACCGAGGTGGAAAAACAGGCGCGCACGGTCGATGTCGAGGTCGATTTCGACACACCGCCTGAAGCGGCCCTGCTGGTCGGCTACAGTGCCGACGTAGAAGCCATCATCGAGCGACGCAACAACGTGCTGCGCGTACCCACTCAGGCGATCCAGCAGGACGGCACGGTACTGGTGCTGGGCAAGGACGACATCCTGGAGACGCGCCACCTGAAAACCGGGCTGGCCAACTGGGCGTTCACGGAAGTCGTCAGCGGCCTCGCGGCCGGCGATCGCGTGCTGCTGTCCTTCGACCAGGAGAACGTGAAGGCCGGCGTGAAGGTCACCCCCGAAACCGCCAAGCCATGATCCGCCTCAACGCGATCACCCGCGTGTTCCGCATGGGCGACCAGGAAGTGCGCGCGCTCAATGGCGTCAGCCTCGACATCGCGTCGGGCGAATACGTATCCATCATGGGCCCATCGGGCTCGGGCAAGTCCACCCTGCTGAACGTCGTTGGCCTGCTCGACCGCCCCGACAGTGGACGCTACGAACTGGACGGTTCCGACGTCACCGACCTGTCCGAGACCGAGCGGGCGCGCGTGCGCCGGGAAAAGATCGGCTTCGTGTTCCAGTCCTTCCACCTAGTGCCGCGCCTGACCGCGGCGGAGAATATCGAGCTGCCGCTTATGCTGGAAGGCATCGCGCCGGCCGAACGCAAGTCGCGTGTCGACGCCGCCCTTGACGCCTTCGACCTCAAGGATCGCGCGCGCCATCGCCCGGCCGAACTCTCGGGTGGGCAACGCCAGCGCGTGGCGATCGCACGCGCCACCATCCTGCGTCCCACCGCGCTGCTTGCCGACGAGCCGACCGGCAACCTCGACCACCGCATCGGCGCCGAAGTCATGGCGCTGCTCGAAGGCCTGCACCACGCAGGCACCACCCTGATCGTCGTCACCCACGACCGCGAACTCGGCGCCCGCGCGCATCGCCACATCGCCATGCGGGACGGCGAGATCGTGGGAGATGAAAAATGAAGCCGACCATCGTTCGGCTTGAGCCAAGCGAGAGGCATCCCCGAGTTGGCTCAGGGCCACTTCAGCAAGGCTCTCCTGAGCTGGGTCGAAGGGCTCAGGGCAGGCCCTTGGACTTTGCTCAGGACAGGCTTCGACAAGCTCAGCCCGAACGGTGGTTGACCTGGAAGCATGCACGGGCCCCATTCCTTCAGCCCGCTCGCCCTGAGCCTGTCGAAGGGCTGTCCTCCACGCACGTCTCGACACGCTCCCCTGTCCGGGTAGGCCGATGAACCTGCGCGACACCCTGACCCTTTCCTGCCAGACCGTGGTGAGCTACCGCACCCGCTCCCTGCTCATCGTGCTGGCGATAGCACTCGGCGTGGCGGCGGTGGTGGTGCTGACGGCGCTGGGCGAAGGCGCACGCCGCTACGTGGTCGGGCAGTTCTCCTCGCTCGGCACCAATCTGGTCATCGTCCTGCCGGGCCGCGCCGAAACCTCGGGCGGCTTTCCCGGCGCGGCGCTCGGCCAGACGCCGCGCGACCTGACGCTCGACGACGCCCGGTTCATCAGCCACCTGCCGCAGGTCAAGCGCTATGCCCCGCTCAACGTGGGCGTGGCCGAACTCTCCGCCGGCGGAAAGCTGCGCGAGGTGACCGTGCTCGGCAGCACGGTCGAACTGCTGCCGATCCGCCACATGAAACTGTCGCAGGGCAGCTTCCTCGCACCCGGCTCGGAACGCAGCGCGCAGATCGTGTTGGGCAGCGTGCTGGCACATGAATTCTTTCCTGACGGCAAGGTCATCGGCCAGCGCATCCGCTTGGGCGACAGCCGTTTCCTAGTGTCGGGCGTGCTGGCGGTCCAGGGCGAATCGATGGGCTTCAATTCCGACGAGATCGCCATCATTCCGGTCGACTACGCGCAGGAACTGTTCAACACCAACACCTTGTTCCGCATCCTGGTCGAGGCCCGCAGCCGCAACGACATCGAGCCGGCCAAGGCCGCCATCGCCCACGCCCTGAAGCTGCGCCACGACGGCGAGGAGGACGTCACCGTCATCACCCAGGACGCGATACTCGCCACCTTCGACCGCATCCTGCGCGCCCTGACGCTGGGCGTAGCGGGCATTGCCGCCATCAGCCTGGCGGTGGCCGGCATCCTCGTGATGAACGTGATGCTGGTGGCGGTGGCGCAGCGCACCTCCGAAATCGGCCTGCTGAAAGCCCTCGGCGCGCCCGCCGCCGACATCCGCCGCCTGTTCTTCGCCGAGGCGCTGTGGCTGTCGCTGGCGGGCGGCGCCATCGGCTACGCGCTGGGGAATCTCGGCGCCTGGGGGATCCGGCTCGCCTATCCGACGCTGCCCGCCTGGCCACCGGTCTGGGCCAGCGTGGCGGGCGTGGCCACCGCACTCATCACCGGTATCCTCGCCAGCCTGCTGCCCGCGGCGCGCGCGGCGCGGCTGGACCCCGTTCTGGCGTTGAGCGGAAAATGAGTTTCATCGACACCCTGCGCTTCGCCCTGCACGCCCTCACCGCGCACCGGCTGCGCACCTTCCTGTCCGCCACCGGCATCGCTGTGGGCATCGCGGCGGTGATCCTGCTCACCTCGATCGGCGACGGCATCCATCGGTTCGTGCTGGCCGAGTTCACCCAGTTCGGCACCAACATCATCGTCGTCACCCCAGGCAAGATCAGCACGCACGGCGCCTCGGTCGGCGCCATCGGCAGCGCGCGGCTGCTGACCATCGACGATGCCTTGGCGCTGAAGGCCTCTCGCTACGCGCAATACACGAATTCCGGCGTGATGGGCAATGCCGAAATCCGCGCCCACGGCCGCAGCCGCCGCGTGACGGTCTACGGCGAAGGGCCGGATTTCTCGCGCGCCTTCAACATGCACGTCGCGATCGGCCAGTACCTGCCCGCCGACGATCCGCGCAACCCCCGCGCCTATGCCGTGCTGGGCGCGAAAGTGCAAACCGAGCTGTTCGGCACGAGCAATCCGCTGGGCGCCACCCTGCAGGTCGGGGCGTCGCGCTTCCGCATCATCGGCGTCATGGCGCCCAAGGGCCAGGTGCTCGGCTTCGACCTCGACGACACCGTCTACATCCCCACCGCGCGCGCACTGGAAGTGTTCAATCGCGAAGGCGTGATGGAAGTCCACGTCGCCTACCAGCCCAGTTCGCCCCTGAAGGCCGTGGTCAAGGACATCGAGCGCATCCTGGTCGCGCGCCACGGCCGCGAGGATTTCACCGTCACCCCGCAACAGCAGATGCTCGACACGCTGGGCACGGTGCTGGCCGTGCTGACCTTTGCCGTCGCCGCGCTCGGCGGCATTTCGCTATTGGTCGGCGCGGTCGGCATGGTCACGCTGATGCACATCGCGGTGGCCGAACGCGTCGCCGAGATCGGCCTGCTCACTGCGCTGGGGACGACACGGGCGCAGATCCGCACGCTGTTCCTGATGGAATCCACCATCCTGTCGACTTTGGGCGGGCTCGGCGGGCTCGCAGTCGGCGCCGGCATCGCCGGGCTGCTGAAGCTCACGGTCAGCGACCTGCCGGTCAATACGCCGTGGAATTACGCCTTCGGCGCGCTCGGGGTGTCGGTGCTGATCGGGCTGGCGGCCGGCGTGGTTCCGGCGATGCGCGCGGCACGGCTCAACCCGGTGGATGCATTGCGCGCCGAATAAGGCCCCCTATACCGCGGCCCCCATTCGTGGTGTCGCACTGGCAAGCCGCCACCTGCCGAAAACCCGATTGACAGTTGTCCTACAAGCAGGTGCGCCATCCACCTATACGAACGGAACGGCGCTCCCATTAAATTTTCATCTGCGTCACCGACATCACGGCACCCCCACTCGGTGCGTAGCCAGTAGCCACGTTGCATCTTTGGCTCCCATCCATTTCGTAAGGAGATCCTCATGAAACACGTATCCAGTATTGCAGCATTCGCCCTCGCTTCAGGCCTTGCCCTGCTGGCAACCGGATGTGACCGCAAGCCCGCAGATCAGCCGGCCAATGCAACCAGCCCGACGACGGGCGAGAGAATGGACAATGCCATCGACCATACCAAGCAGGCAACCCAGGATATGGGCAACACGCTGGAACAGAAAGCCGACCAGGCAGGACAGGCCATCGACGACGCCACGATTACGACGTCGATCAAAGGCAAGTATCTGGCCGACGATACCCTCAAGGGCCTCGATATTTCGGTTGAAACGGATCACGGCGTGGTGATGCTGACCGGTACGGTACAGAGCGATTCGGCCAAAGAGCTCGCCACGAAGATTGCTCAGGGCGTAGAGGGCGTGACAAGCGTCAACAACCAGCTCACCGTCAAATAAGCCGTTCGCTCCTTGGAACCGGTCAGCGCTTTCCGTCTGTCATGGCTCCGGCGCGTCATGAGCGACCGGGAAACTCGCTACGCTCGCCAGCGATACCGAGGTGCTCGGGCAACAATTCGTCGCTTCCGTCCATGTCCCCCACTTCGTCATAACGCAGGGGGCGGACGCGTCCTTGCAAGAAATCGCCGCCCGTTATCTCGGCCAGGATCACCACATGGTCGCCCGCCGGGTGCCTGGATACGGCGCGACAATCGAGATAGGAAAGCCCTTCATTCAGTACCGGGGCGCCTGAGGGCGCTGCGTGCCAGGCCACTGCGCCCAGCTTGTCCTCGTCCCGGGCGCTATGGTTGCCGAAGAAGTCTGCGAGGGCGCATTGGTCATGCTGCAATACCGTTACTGCGAACACGCCGCCTTCCACGAGCAAGGGATAGGAAGCATTGTCGGGATTGACTGCCATCGCCAGCATGGGCGGTTGCATGGACACCTGCATGACTGACGAGGCGGTGAAGGCATTCCGCAGGCCGCCCTCCCCCACGCCCACCACATAGACACCTTGGGTTACGGTCATCAGCAGACGCTTGACAGGGTTTTCGATGCTCATGTTCATTCTGTTGGGACATAGCCGCACTCAGGGACCGAACACGCACTATGCCCGGATACACCTGTCCGGATCAATCGGCATGATCCGAAACGGACGTAAGACCATTCCGGTTGCGCGAGCGAACCGGACGATGCGGATTCCTGGTTCGGCTTGACTCGCCTCAAGCTCTGCTTTTGATCACCCGACTGCCGGGTCAATCGACCGTCATGACGGCTCGTATCCCTCGCGATGCGTCGCATTGATGGTGCGCAGCAGTTCACGGAACGGGATGTTGCGCTCGTGTTTCTTGAACAGCGGCATGAAGGGCAGGTCCTCGCCCGATCCCACGCCCGCATACTTTCCGGACGCCATCGATTCGTGCAGGTCGCGCAGCATCTTGTCGAGGTCGTCCAGGAACGGGGTGTAGCTCGACGCTTCTTCGTCGTCATGTTCCAGGCAGGCACGCAGTTCGTCGACTTCGTACACCGCTTCGTGCACCAGGTCTGTCAGCTGGTTGAGGTCTTGGGCTTTTTTCATGTTCGTGTGCGTATTGGACAAAACGTAAGGATACCGCCGCTTGGCGGGCGGTGCGACCGTCATGGAATTTGAACGCAAGTTCCGGATTGCGGCATAGCCCAAACCGGCTGACACTGTCATTCCCGCGCCCTGTCGAACGTCACCATGGATACCGAATCTGTCTCCCCGCCGAACGCCGCTTCGCCTGATACCGCGCAGCTTGCCGAGCAACGCTGGCAGGCCGTGGTCCGCCGCGATGTGCTGGCGGACGGCGAATTCGTCTACGCGGTCCGTACCACCGGCGTGTATTGCCGGCCTTCGTGTCCCTCGCGCGCGGCGAAACGGGAAAACGTGACGTTCTACGAGACCGGCGACCTTGCCGCCGCGGCAGGCTACCGCCCCTGCAAGCGCTGCCAGCCGGATGCGCCCTCACAGCAGCAAACCCGCAGCGTGCTGGTTCGCCAGGCCTGCCAGGCCATCGAGCGTAGCGCGACGCCGCCGTCGCTCGTGCAACTGGCGCAGCAGGCCGGGATGAGCCCGTATCATTTCCAGCGCGTCTTCAAGGCCGTGGCCGGCCTCAGCCCCAAGGCCTATCACAAGGCCCTTCAGGCCCGGCGGGTGGCGGCGTCGCTGCAGTCCGCACCGTCGGTGACGGCTGCCATCTACGACGCCGGCTTCAATTCGACCGGGCGCTTTTACGAGGTCGCGCCCGCCCTCCTCGGCATGCCGCCGGACAGCTACCGCAAGGGCGGCGCAGGCGAACATATCCGCTACACCGTCGAACCCTGTGTGCTCGGCTGGGTCGTCGTCGCGGCGACCCGCAAGGGAATATGTGCGATCGAGTTCAGCGACGAACCGCAGGCACTGGCCGATCGCATACAGACCCGCTTCCCGCAGGCGCAGTTCGAGCTGGCCGACGACGCCTTCAAAGGCTGGGTCGCCCGGGTGCTGGACTACCTCGAACAGCCGCGCGGCGTACTGGACCTGCCGCTGGACGTGCAGGGGACGGTTTTTCAGCACCGTGTCTGGCAGGCCTTGCAGGCGATCCCGGCGGGACAGACCGCCAGCTACGGCGAGATCGCCGAACGCATCGGCCAGCCGAAGGCGCATCGTGCCGTGGCCCATGCCTGCGCCTGCAACCCCGTGGCAGTCGCCATTCCCTGCCACCGCGCCGTGCGCGCCGACGGAAGCCTGGCCGGCTACCGTTGGGGCGTGGTGCGCAAGTCGGCACTGCTGCGACGGGAACGCGGGAAATGACCCAGCGAACCGCTCAATCCTTGTGTGTTCATGCCGTTATTCATGGATAAGCGAACACAACAACGGAGGACTCGTGGGCATCAAACGCGATATCGAATACGCCATCTACATCCATGGCGCATGGAAAACCCAGTTCCGGAATTTCCTGAGTGGCCGGGCGCCGATGGATTTGCCCGCCGTCGGTCAGCCCCATGCCTGCAAGCTCGGGCACTGGCTCGACAATGAGGCGCGCAGAATGCTGTCGCCCGAGGACCACGCCCAGGCCTGGCAGCTGCATGTCCAGTTTCACGAGATCGCCGGCGAGATCGTTCAGAACATCAAGCAGAAGGATTTCGCCGCCGCGCGCGAGGCGCTGGTCCCGGCCGGCCCCTTCGACCAGGCCAGCCATGGGCTGGCCGCCTTCCTGCGCAAGATGCCGCTACGCCGGCGAGCGCGGGTGGCGACCGACACCGAGATGAAGCAGGCTGCCTGAGTGCCGCCGTACGGCATGGCATACGGACAGGCATAAAAAAACAGGGGCACACGGCCCCTGTTTTCCGTTTGACCTCGCTCAGCGCTTGACCGGCTTGGCGGCGATTTCCTCCAGCCTGCGCGCCTTGATGACCTGGCCGTTCAGTGCGGCGTCCTTGGCGCTTCCGCCGTAGGCCACGACCATCAGCTGGCTGTAGTACATCACCGGAATGTTGAACTTGGTGCCATAGCGCTGGTTGATCTGGCCCTGGTAGATCTCGACGTTGGCCTGGCACAGCGGGCATGGCGTGACGATCATCTCGGCGCCATGGTCGTAGGCCGACTCGACGATGTCCTTGATCTGCGCCTGTGCCTTCTCGGGCTCGGAGAACGCCAGCGCACCGCCGCAGCAGGTCACCTTCATGTCGTATTCGGGGATCGATTCGGCGCCGACCATCTCGACCATCTTGTCGAGGTACTGGGGATTTTCGAACGACTCGCCGTCCACGCCGAACGGGCGGTTGGTCTGGCAGCCGACGTAGCCCGCGATCTTCACGCCTTCGAGCGGACGCACGACGTGCTTCTTCATTTCGTCGAAGCCGAGGTCCTCGATCAGCACTTCCACCATGTGGCGGATGTTGGGCATCTCGTTGATCGTCAGCCCGGCTTCCTTCAGCGCTTCGCGGGTGTCGGCCATCAGCGTGTCGGAGTGCGTCAGGCGCTCGCGGGTCTCGCGTGCGCCCAGCCAGCAGGCGGCGCAGGTAGCGACGATTTCCTGGCCGGGAAGATTTTTTTCGGACAGCGCGAAGTTGCGCGCATTCATCACGTGGCGCGGCAGCTCGCCGGCCTCGGCGTAGCCGATCGAAGCGCCGCAGCAGTTCCAGTCGGGAATCTCGGTCAGCTTGACGTCGAGCGTCTTGCACATCGACTCGACCGAGGTCAGGTAGTTGGAAGCGGAGGCACCCTTCTGCGACGAGCACCCCGGGTAAAACGCGTATTCATGTTTGGCCATATGTTTCTCCTCAGCCCGCCATCTTGGCGGCCTTGCGGCTGCGTTCGATTTCGTAGGCTTTTTTCAGCATCGCCTGGATGCCTTTCTGGTCCTTGCACTTGTGGCCGCCGAGCAGTTCGAACGGATTGAGCCGCTTGGCCTTCAGGAGGCCAATCGCCACATCCTTCATCTTCATGCCTTCCTTGATGCCGGCACCCAACCCGTCCTTGAAATACAGACCCATCGACAGCTTGAGTTCGTTGACGCGTCCCGTATGGGTGCAGTTCTTCCAGAACAGGCCACTGAAGAAGCGCGTCGGCTGCATCTTCGGCGCCATGCCGAGCCGGTGTGCGTATTCGGCGATGCCGTGCATGATGTGAGTGATCGGCAGCTTGCGCGGACAGCGCACGATGCAGTTGTAGCAGGACGTGCAGTTCCACATCGAACTGCTGGTCAACACTTCCTCGCGCTTGCCGGCGCGGATCATCATGAAGAGTTCCTGCGGCGGATGTTCCCACGCGCTCTGGAAGTTGGTCGGGCAGGAACCGGAGCAGACGCCGCATTGCATGCACATCTTGACCCAGTCGCCCATCTCGACCTGCTCTTCGATTTCCTTCAGGAAGTTGTTGCGGTATTTCTCCGCCAGTGCGGTGTTTGCGCTCATGGTGGATCTCCTGTTAGAAGCCTTTGAACGGGCTGGGGCCTACGGCAACCAGCTCGGCGGCATACTTGTTGATCATGTCGGGTACCCGCTCGATGTCCGTGATGGCGACTTCGAGATCGCGCACACGCTCCGATTCGAGATTCAGCGTCTTCAGCGTGTCGTCGATCTTGGACATCCGCACACGCCCCAACTCGGAACCCTTGACGAAGTGGCACTGATATTCGTCGCCGGATTTGCAGCCCATCAGCATCACGCCGTCGTAGCCGGCGTTCAGCGCATCGGTGATCCAGATGGTATTGACGGAACCGAGACAGCGGATCGGAATGATGCGCACGAAGGCCGAATACTCGTTGCGACTCATGCCTGCCATGTCGAGCGCCGGGTAGGCGTCGTTCTCGCACGCCAGGATCAGGATGCGCGGTTTTTCCGAGAACTCGTCGGGGATGTCGACCGCCTTGATCTGCGCACCGACCGTGTTGACCGAATAGTTCTCGAACGAAATCACACGCACCGGGCAGGCGCCCATGCAGGTGCCGCAACGACGGCAACGCGATTCGTTGAATACCGGGAAGCGCTTTTCGTCCTCGTCGATGGCGCCGAACGGGCATTCCACCGTGCAGCGCTTGCATTGCGTGCAGCCTTCGAGGCGCACTTTCGGGAACGACAGATCCCCCGAGCGCGGATGCGCGGCGCGGCCGAGCTCGGCATTTTCCAGTGCCTGGATCGCCTTCAGCGCGGCACCGGTGGCATCCTCGCGCGCCTGCGCGATGTCCATCGGGCGGCGCACCGGGCCGGCGGTGTAGATGCCGGTGCGGCGGGTTTCGTAGGGGAAGCAGATGAAGTGCGAATCGGTGAAGCCCTGTTTCAACTGCGGCACGTCCGGACCCTGACGATAGGTCAGGTTGAGGATGGAGATCGGCTTCACTTCCACCGTGCCGGCGGCTGAGGCCTCGCCTTCCTGGCCCTCGACCTGCGGCTTGGTCAGCGCATCGATGTTGATGCCCGAGTTCGCCACCTGGCCGGTCGCCAGCACCACCAGATCGACGTCCACCATCGACGCGTCGGTGTCGCCCAGGATCAGGTCGTTGAATTTGACCGTGCTGGTATTGCCGTTCGGCACCACTTCGGCGACCTTGCCCTTGGTGAAGATGACGCCCTTCTCCTGTGCGCTGCGGTAGAAGTCCTCGCCGTTGCCGGGCGTGCGCAGGTCGGTGTAGATGATGGTGGTGTCGACGGACGGATTGGTGTCCTTGAAGTACATCGCCTGCTTGATGCTGGCGTTGCAGCAGAAGCCCGAACAGTAGGACAGGTGCGTCCCGGTCGGGTCGCGTTGGCCGGCACACTGCACGAACACCACCGATTTCACGGGCTGGTTGTCCGAGGGCCGCCGAATGATACCGTCTCCTGCCGCCGCGGCTTTCGCCAGTACTTCGAGGCCGGCCTGGTCGACCACGTTGGGCGACTTGCCGCCGCCGAGTTCGGGCAGCTTGTTCACGTCGTACAGGGTGAAGCCGGTCGCCTGCACGATCGCGCCGATGTCTTCGGTGTGCGTCGCACCCGATTCGGTGGCGATGTCGACCACGAAACGACCCGGCGCACCATCGGTCTTCGCGATGGTGGCATTCAGATACACCTTGATGTTGCTGTCGCCCATCACCTGCGAGGCGAGGTCGGCCACGCCGGTATCGGCCGGGGATTTGAACGGTTCGTGCACCGGCGTGCGCTTGTAGAGCTTGGCGGCCCAGCCGCCGAGTTCGCCGGACTTCTCGACCAGCACCACCGAATAACCGGTCTTCGACGCTTCGATCGCGGTCGTCATGCCGGTGACGCCACCGCCCACCACCAAGAGGGTCTTGCTGGTGCCGGTGTTGGTGTTGCCGCCGGGCGCGGTCATCGCCTTCACTTCGGCGCAGCCCATGCGGATGTAGTCTTCCGCCATGTCCTGCGTGGTTTCGCGCGCTTCCTCGGTATCGGGACGGATCCAGACCACGCCTTCGCGCAGGTTGGCACGCGCCACCGCGTTTTCGGGGAAGAAGAATGCTTCGGTCTTGGCGCGGCGCGAGCAGGCGCCGATCATGATGTGGGTGACGCCCTCGTTCGCGATGTCGTTCTTGATCATCGCCACGCCGTCGGCGTTGCACAGGAAATCGTGCGACTTCGCCAGCGGCACCTTGCCGTCCTTCTGTGCGATCTTGACCAATGCGTCCGTATCCAGACGCTCGCCGAGTCCGCAGCCCTTGCAGATATACGCTGCGACTTTGATGTCAGCCATTGTTTACGCCTCCGCCTTTGCTACTTTGTTGACCACCTGAATGGCGCGCAATGCCGCCGCGGTGGCCGATTGCACGGCACGGTTCACGTCCAGCGCATTCGACGCGCAGCCGGCGCCGAACACCGCGCCGTTGGCCGGGTCGGCTTCGATGAAGCCGCTCGAATCCGCCACGATGTGGCCGGGAATGTTGATGCCCTTGACCGAAGGCTCCATGCCGACCGCCAGCACCACCAGATCGTGCGGCGTGGTATAGCGCTTGTAGCCTTCGGTGTCGACGCCATGACACACCGGGTTGCCGCTCTCGTCTTCGGTAATCTTCGCCACCTTGGACTTGATGAAGTTCACTGAAGTATCGGCCTGCACCTTCTGGTAGAAATCCTCGAAGCGGTCGATGGCGCGAATGTCGATGTAGTAGATCGTCGACTTGCCGTCTTCCGGATACTTCTCGCGCACGTAGTGCGTCTGCTTCAGCGACGCCATGCAGCAGATGCGCGAACAGTGGCGCAGGTGGTTCTCGTCGCGCGAGCCGGCGCACTGGATGAAGGCGATGTTCTTCGCTTCCTTGCCGTCGCTGGGACGCAGGATCTTGCCGCCGGTGGGCCCGTGGATGTCGGCCAGGCGCTCGAATTCGACGCTGGTGATGACGTTCTTGAAGCGACCGTAGCCGTAAGGCTGAATCTTCGCCGCGTCATAGGGCTGCCAGCCGGTCGCCCACACCACGGCGCCCGCTTTCACCTGGATCGTCTCCTCCTTCATGTCGAGGTCGATCGCACCGTATTTGCAGGCGGCCTTGGCCTTGTCCGCATCGGGGGTACCGATGATCGCGGGGTCCAGCACATAGCGCTGCGGGTAGGCCATCGCGTTCGGCAGGAAGGCGACCTTGTGCTGGCCGAGGTTGTAGTTGAACGGGTCGTCCACCATCGTCTCGACCGCGCGCCCGCAATCGCCGCAGGCGGTGCAGTTCTCGTTCACGTAACGCGGCTTGACCTTGACGGAGACGGTGTAGTTGCCCGTGCTGCCTTCGATGCCGGTGACTTCGGCCAGCGTCAGCACGCGCACGCGGGGGTTGTTCTTGAGGCGGCGCAGGTTGATTTCCAGACCGCAGGTGGGGTGGCACAGCTTGGGGAAGTAGCGATACAACTGGGAAGTCCGTCCGCCCAGTGCGGGATTTTTCTCAACCAGGACGACGTTCTTGCCGGTTTCGGCCGCTTCGAGCGCGGCGGTCATGCCGGAAATCCCGCCGCCCACCACGAGAATCGTCTCGTTGGTCGCAACATGCTCCGTCATTGTTGTTTCCTCCATCCGATGGATGCAAAATCATTTGAAACCGCCCGAAAAACCGCCACGGACGGTCGGGCGTTTCGCCCATAAGTGAATCCCTGAAATGGTACTCCGAAGGCCATGCCTGCCGCCACGGCCAAGTGCGCATTCTCAATCGAAGTTTTCTATGCGGGAATAAGGGGAAGTGTTTTCAGCGGGCTGTGCCGTGCCGACACTTCCCCTCAGGACGGCTTGAACGATTCCATGAAACGTGTCATTTCGCCGGCTGGCAGCGGCCGGCTGATCAGGTAGCCCTGCATCACGTCGCATTGCAGCGCCCGCAGGTAACGCGCCTGCTCCGCGTCCTCCACCCCTTCGGCGATGATCTCGAGCCCGAGGCTGTGGCCCATGGCGATCACGGCCTTGACGATCGAGGCATTGCCGCTGTTGGTCGTCACGTCGCGCACGAAGGAAATGTCGATTTTCAGCTTGTGGACTTCCAGCCGCTGCAAATAGGCCAGCGAGGAATAGCCTGTGCCGAAATCGTCGATCGACAGGCGTACGCCCAGGGCTTTGAGTTCGGCCAGCGCCTTGAAGGACTGGTCCCGGTCCACCAGGACGAAGCTCTCGGTGATTTCCAGTTCGAGTTGCGCGGGGGCAATGGCGCTTTCCTGCAAAGCCTCTTTCACCGATTTGACCAGGTGCCCCCGGTTGAGCTGGACGGCGGAGACATTCACCGAAACCTGCCGGGGGGCCCGCCCGGCATCCGACCAGGCCCTGATCTGATGGCATGCCGCACGCAATACCCAGTCCCCGAGCGGCACCACCAGGCCGCTTTCCTCGGCCAGCGGGATGAAGGCGTCGGGCGGGATCATGCCCCGTTCCGGGTGCTGCCAGCGCACCAGCGCTTCAAGGCCCACGATCTCGCCGCTGGTGAGGTCGACCTGCGGCTGGTAGTACAGGCACAACTCCTGCCGCTCGAGCGCGCGGCGCAGGTCGGCCTCGAGCGTCAAGCGCTCCTTGGAACGGCTGGTCATCTCCGGCGAGAAGAAGCGCAGAGCCCCCCGCCCCTGCGCCTTGGCCTGGTGGAGCGCGGCGTCGGCACTGCTCTGCAGGGTGGCGGCATCGCGGCCATCGGTCGGATACAGCGCGATGCCGATGCTCGCGCCGGTGTAGATCGGCTTGCCGTCCACCTGGAAGCGTTCGCCCAGCGCATCGATCATATGCTGGGCAACCAGGTCGATGCCGGTCAGGCTCATGCCGCGTTCGACGACGATGTAGAACTCGTCGCCGCCGATGCGCGCGATCACGCTACCATCGGGCAACAGGTCCTGCAGACGCTTGCTGACCTCGACCAGCAGCTGGTCGCCCACGCTGTGGCCGAGGCTCTCGTTGACGGTCTTGAAGTTGTCGAGGTCGAGGAACAACAGGGCAAACCGGCCGTGGCTGCGTTCGGCGCCGAGAACGGTTTGCGCCAGTAATTGTGCAAACAGCGCGCGATTGGGCAGGCCGGTCAGCAGATCGCGGTGCGCAAGGAAATCCAGCTTCTGTTCGGCCTGCTGACGATCGGTGATGTCGCGATGGGAGCCACGTACGCCCAGCGCCTTGCCTGTCACGTCGTGCACCTGCCGGCATACATGCTCGATCCAGCGTTCGCCGTCGTCGCGGGCGCGGATGCGGAAGACGAGCAGCTCCGGAATGGCACCGGATGCGCACGGGCCCTGCTTTTGCCAGGCCTCCAGGTCGTCCGGATGGATGATTTTCTCCATCAGGCCGGCGTCGGCGAAGAAATCGGCGGGCGCATAGCCCGATACGTCCTGGCAGGCGGGCGACACATAGAGATAGCTGCCGTCGGGCGCCAGCCAGTACTCCCAGTTGGGCGAATAGTCGGCCAGGATGCGGTATTTTTCCTCGCTCTGTTCGAGCATCGCCGTGCGCCGCGCCACCTGGTCCTCGAGAAAATGGCGCAGCCGGGCAAGTTCGAGGTGGGTGCGCACGCGCGCGCGCACCTCGTCGATGTCGAAAGGCTTGGTGATGTAGTCGGCCGCGCCGATGCTGAATCCCTTGACCTTCTGTTGCGTCGCATCGACCACCGTGACGAAGATGACCGGAATGCGGTTGCCGGCAGGGGTGGCCTTGATGCGCCGGCAGACTTCGTAGCCATCCATCCCCGGCATCACGATATCGAGCAGGACCAGGTCGGGCGGCGTCGGCCCCTCGACCAGTTCGATCGCCTTGGCGCCGGTGCGGGCGACCTGGATCCGGTAGTCGTCCTTCAGCGCCTCCAGCAGTTCATGGATGTTTTCCGGAATGTCGTCGACCACCAGCAGGGATGGCGGACGTTCCGGATCCGCATGCTCGGCAATGTCGAACATCACCGGCTTCTTCCGGTAGCGCCGCAATTCGAGCTGGTTGCGGATGCGCACATGCAGCAGTTCCGGATTGACCGGCTTGACGAGGTAGTCGGCCACGCCGAGCCTGAGGCCGCGCACCTCGTCGGCGGCGTCGTTCTGGGCCGTGACGAACATGACCGGGATGTCCGCGGTGGCGGGGTGCGATTTCAGGTGGGCAAGCACCGAATAACCGTCCATGCCCGGCATGCGGATGTCTAGCAGGATCAGGTCGGGCTGCGGCTGGTGCTGGGCAAGCTGGAGGGCCTTCTCGCCACTGGTGGCGGCAATGATCGCATAGTCGTCGCGCAGGACATGCATCAGCGCGTGCAGATTCTCGTGCACGTCGTCGACGATGAGGATGCGGGGGCGACCAGGGGCGGATTGCGTCATAGGCTCACTCCGTTTCCGATTTCAGGCGTTCCTGCAGCGTACGGAGCTGCATCCGTGCTTCATCGATGGCGAAGACGTCGACATGGGCAGCCAATGTTGCCATGTCCGGCTCCAGCGGCGTACCGCACACGCCTGCACGCAGTTCCAGAAGCAGCGGCTCGGCCGCCCCCAGATCGTCGTCCAGGGCCTGGCCCAGACGGCCCAGGCGATCCCGGATCCCGGCGGCATCGAGAGGTGCTGCAGCAAGCAGGGGCGTCTGCGGCAGGTGGGATGCCACGCTGTCGATATCCTGCATCACAGCCTGCAGTTGCGCATGCATGTCCGCCAGAACGGCAGGGGACGGCATCGTCCCCTGCTTGAGCAGGGCATCGACCTCACTCACTTTCTCGTACAAGGCCGTGGCTCCGATATTTCCGGTAACGCCCTTCAGCGCATGGCAGTACTCTTCCGCCTGCCGCAGGTCCGCCTGTGCCAGCAGCCGCTGGATCTCCCCGCTGGCGTCGGCATAGCGCTCGCGGAAACGGCGCAACTGCTTGCAGTATGCCTCGACCTTGCCGCCGATGCGGCGAATGCCTTCGCTGGCGTCGAGGCTGGCGAGCGCCCCTAACGCGGGCGGGACATCCTCCATCTGCCGTACCGGCGCGGCATCTACCGCCGCGCCGCCGCGCGGCGCCCGGAGATGCAGCCATTTCGCCAGCACGCTCAGCAGCCGGTCGGGCGCCACCGGTTTGGTGACATGGTCGTTCATCCCGGCGCCCTGGCTCTTTTCGGCATCCTGTACCATGGCCAGCGCAGTCATGGCGATGATCGGCAGCATGGCGAAACGCTCGCCGCCGGGTGTCGACGCCAGCGCACGAATCCGGCGAGACGCTTCCAGGCCGTCCATGACCGGCATCTGGATGTCCATCAGCACGGCATCGTAATCCTGCGTCTGCACCTTCTCCACCGCCTCCTGGCCATTCACGGCCACGTCGACCTCGATGCCTTCGCTGCGCAGCAGTTCGGTGGCGAATTCGCGGTTGATGTCGTTGTCCTCGACCAGCAGCAGACGGGCGCCGGCCAGCTGGCCGATGGGCACCCCGTGATCCAGCGGGCTGCTGCGATGCCGGTCGTCCAGACCGAGGATGCGTCCGCGCCCCAGCACGGAGAGGATGGTGTCGAGCAGGGTCGACGGCGACACCGGCTTGATGAGAAAACCGTTTACGCCCACCTGCTCGGCCAGGCGGATCACGTCCTCGCGCCCGTAGGCGGTCACCATCACCACCTTGGGCTGATGCGGACCGGGCAGGTCGCGATGGATGTGCTGTGTCGTCTCGTCGCCGTTCATCCCCGGCATGCGCCAGTCCATCAGCACCAGGTCGAAGGGCATGTCGCCTGCCGCCTTGAGCGCCGTCAAGGCCGCCGGACCGCTTGACGCGGTTTCCACATCGAGATGGAAAAAGCGCAGCATCCCCGCCAGGATTTCGCACGACACCTCGTTGTCGTCCACCACCAGGACACGGATTCCCTTGAGCAGCGGGCCCGTCTGCTCCACCAGCTCGCGGCGACGCGCCTCGGCCTGCTGGGCGATCTGGAGCCGGACCGTGAAGCAGATCGTCGTCCCCACCCCCGGCTGCGAATCCTCCACCCAGATGCGGCCCCCCATCTGCTCGACCAGATTCCTGGAAATGGCGAGCCCCAGGCCGGTGCCGCCGAAACGGCGCGTGGTCGACTGGTCGGCCTGGGTGAACTTTTCGAACAGCCGGGACTGCACCTCCGCCGTCATGCCGATGCCGGAGTCGCGCACGCAAGCCTGCAGGGTGAGCGCGGTTTCGGTGAGGTCGATGCCGCTGAGCGCCAGCTCGATTTCGCCTTGCTCGGTGAACTTCACTGCGTTGCCGCACAGGTTGAGCAGCACCTGGCCCAGGCGCAGCGGATCGCCGATCAGCACCGGCGGGATCGAGACGTCATAGCGGATGAGGAATTCGATGCCCTTGTGCTCGAGCTGGTAGCTGATCGCGTCGGTCAGCTGTTCCATCACGCCGTCGAGCCCGAACTCGACGCTTTCGATCTCCAACTTGCCGGCTTCGATCTTCGAAAAATCGAGAATGTCGTTGATGATACCGAGGAGCGAATGCGCCGCCCCCTGTGCCTTGGTCAGGTGGTTGCGCAGGCTGGGCGCCAGTTCGCCTTTGAGCGCCAGATACAGCATGCCGAGGATGGCGTTCATCGGGGTACGGATTTCGTGGCTCATGTTGGCCAGAAAATCCGACTTCATGCGCGTGGCCTCTTCGGCCATGATCCTGGCCGTGCGCATGGCCTCCATGGCGGCACGTTCGGCCGTGATGTCCTCGATGATGCCCACCACGCCCTTGGACGGATCGGCGGGATCGACCTTGCGCACCGACATCCGGGACCAGAAGCGGCTGCCGTCCTTGCGCACGACCGGCTGCTCGCGGACATGGGTTTCGCCCCGCGCGATCTGCGCATACATCTCCTGGCCGACCTGGGTGAAGCTTGGGTCGTCGGCATACCACATGCGCGTCGACCGGCCGACCTGTTCGCCCGGCGCACAGCCGAACAGTTCGTCCATGCGCCGGTTGCTCCGCACGACGATCCGGTCCTTCGCCAGTACGATCCCCACGCTGGCGGAATCGAACAGGGCCTGCAATTCACCGCTGCGCTCCTCCACCAGCCGCTCCAGATCGGCACGCTGGCGCTCCAGCTCCTGCGTCGTCCTGACCAGCGCCCGCGTACGTTGGTCCACCTGCCAGCGCAGCAGCAGGCTGAGCAGCAACAGCAACAGCATCGCCGCCGCCAGGCCGGCCAGCGACCATCGCACCCAGCGCGGAATCCGCACGGCGGACGCCGCCGCCATGGTGTGATGCAGCGCCTGGAAATAAACGGAATCCGGATCGTGCCGCCAGTCGGCCAGATGCGCGTCGATACGCGCAAGCAGATCGGCGTTGCGTCCCTTCGCCGCGACATAGTAGAGGCTCGAAGGCAGGAAGACGATCGGCGTCTCGTGCAGCTTGTACCGGTCGGCATTGCGGGCGGCATAGAAGCTGTTGGTCACCACGGCATCGGCCTCGCCCGCCGCCACGGCTGCGTACCCCTGATCCAGCGAAGCTACCAGCACCGGCCGGTAGGCCAAGTGGCTGCCCGCCATCAGCTGGGCAAAAAAGGATTGCTGGATGCCGCCCTGCAGGATGGCGATGCGCTTATCGGCAAGATCCGCCAGCGATTGCACCTTGAGGCGAGGCGCGCTGTAAACCTGGGACCAGCTGCTGGCGACCGAAATGCGGTGGAAATCGTAGCGCTGGGCACGCTCGCTGGAAAAGGCCACATCTGGCATCAGATCGAGCTGCCCCTGCTCCAGCTGCTCGAGGCAGCGCGCCCACTGGCACCGGACATAGTGCAGCTGCCAGCCTTCGTCACGCGCCATCGCATCCAGCAGCTCGACGAACAGGCCGGCCGGCTGGCCGTTCGCGTCGGTGTAGACCTTGGGCGCATTCTCGTAGAGCCCCACCTTGACGACGCGCTGATCGTGCACGCCCTCCAGGCTGGCGCGCCATTGCCAGGCCACGGCGGCCAGTGCAAGCAGCACGGCCAGGGCCACAACAGGCAGCAGGAGGCGGGGGGGGCTCAAGACGGCTATTTATTTCTTATCAAGGTCCACGCCAATATAGCCGGATTTTTTATCGCGCATGTGTAACGTCCCACTGACGAGCCGCAACATCGGACCGGCCTGTCGTGTGAAATAGCTTAAAATTGCGGCTCGCTTCATATCAGCTTGCCCTCCTTCGATGGAATCCACTCAGACCGCGCCGGCACAAACCGGCGACCCCGCCTTGGTACGCGACGTCAAGAAACGCCGCACCTTTGCCATTATCTCGCACCCCGATGCGGGTAAAACCACACTGACAGAGAAGCTATTGCTGTTCGGCGGCGCCATCCAGATGGCCGGCACGGTCAAGGCCAAGAAGAGCGGCAAGTTCGCCACCTCCGACTGGATGGAGGTCGAACGCGAACGCGGCATTTCGGTGGCCAGCTCGGTGATGCAGTTTTCCTACGGCGACTGCGTATTCAACCTGCTCGACACCCCCGGCCACAAGGACTTCTCGGAGGACACCTACCGCGTGCTGACTGCCGTGGACGCCGCCATCATGGTGGTCGACGCCGCCAAGGGCGTGGAGGAACAGACGATCAAGCTGCTGGAAGTGTGCCGCCTGCGCGACACGCCCATCATCACCTTCATCAACAAGATGGACCGCGAGGTGCGCGAGCCGCTGGAACTGCTCGATGAGATCGAATCGATCCTGAAGATCCACTGCGCCCCGGTGACCTGGCCGATCGGCATGGGCAAGCGCTTCCAGGGCGTCTACCACCTGATCCACGACGAGATCCTGCGCTTCAAGGCCGGCGAGGAAAACGCCGACCAGCAGTTCGAGTCGCTCAAAGACCTGGGCGACGAAGCCCTGCGGGAACGCTTCCCGCTCGAAGCCGACACCCTGTTGTCCGAGATCGAACTCGTGCGCGGCGCCGGCGCCACCTTCGGCCTCGACGACTTCCTTTCCGGCAAGCAGACCCCCGTCTTCTTCGGTTCCGGGATCAACAACTTCGGCGTGCGCGAAGTGTTGCGCGCGCTGTCCGACTGGGCACCGTCGCCGTTGCCACGCGAGGCGGTCGAGCGCACGGTCGACCCCACCGAACCCAAATTCACCGGCTTCGTGTTCAAGATCCAGGCCAACATGGACCCGCAGCACCGCGACCGCATCGCCTTCTTCCGCGTCTGCTCCGGCCGCTACACGCCCGGCATGAAAGTACGCCACCGCCGCACCGGCAAGGACATGAAAATCGCCAACGCCGTCGTCTTCATGGCCAACGAGCGCACCCGCATGGAAGACGCGGTGGCCGGCGACATCATCGGCATCCACAACCACGGCCAGCTGCACATCGGCGACACCCTCACCGAAGGCGAGGCGCTGCAATACAAGGGCATTCCCTACTTCGCCCCCGAACTGTTCAGCCGCCCGCGCCTGCGCGACCCGCTGCGTGCCAAGCAGCTGAACAAGGGTCTATTGGAACTGGGCGAAGAAGGTGCGGTGCAAGTGTTCGAACCCTTCGCCGACAACACGCTCCTGATCGGCGCGGTCGGACAGTTGCAGTTCGAGGTCGTCGCCCATCGCCTGAAGACCGAATACGGCGTCGACGCCAGCTTCGAAAACGCCGGCATCTACACCGCGCGCTGGGTCACCTGCCCCGACGCCCAGCACCTCGCCGAATTCACCAAGGCCAACACGCTCAAGCTGGCGAAGGACGTCGACGGCAACCTGGTGTACCTGGCGGATACGCGGGTGAACCTGAGTCTGGCGCAGGAGCGCTGGCCCAAGGTTGCGTTCCACGATACGCGGGAGCATGGGCAGGTGATGGGCTAGGTTCAGCTCTGCACTCAGTCCCCGGCGCGGCGCACTGCCCGACGGCTCGCTCTGCTATATCCGGGCTCTCCTGGATGGGTCGCGGGTGGTCAGCGCGGGCGTGACGGCGCTCGGCACCTGGGCCAGCGGACTGATGCCGGGATGGGATGCGGTGCTGCAATGCGTCAACACACGGGTGTAGATGCTGATCAGCACCGCTTTATTCGCGATAATCCTCAAGCTGATGCCGTCGACGCCGATTGCCTGGCGCGAGGTCTGGATCGACGCGGTGGTCACCGCCATCCTGTTCGAAATCGGCAAGCAGTTGATCGGGCTCCATCTCGGCAAGAGCGGCGTAACCGAGTCGTTCCTCGCCGCCGGCTCGCTGGCCGCCCTGATCGCTGGGGTCCACGACGCGGCGCAGATTCTCTGGGGAGGGCGGCGTTTACGGGAGTCTATGCGGGCGGGCGCCGTCGGACGCGCGAGCGAAGCCGCGGCCAACGCTTCGGACTTCGGGCGTAAAACCTGGCCCACGCGCAGTTTCGGGATTTTCCTACGCCGGTTTCCACGCTCGCCGACACCGCCGCCCGCACTTGTCGCGCACACTGCCCTTCCTCTTCAACGCTTCAGCAGGAGTTGCCATGAAACTGACCCATGCCGCCGTAGTGGCCGTAGCCAGCACCATCGCCACGTTGTCCTCAGGTGCCGCGCTGGCCGCGGCCGACAAGTCCTGTGACCAGGGAAAATATTCTGCGGGCGACAAGATGTGGCTGACCGGCGCCAGTGAAGGCGACCATTTCGAGATCGCCGCAGGACGCATCGCACTCGAGCGCGGCAACGCTTCAGTCAAGGCGCTTGGAAAGCGCCTGCTGAACGATCACACGAACGCGCTGAAAGAAGCGGAAAAGGTTTCCCGCGAACTGAAAATCCCGCTGAAGGACAAGCCGTCGCCATCGCAGGAATGGATCCTGACCATGCTGCAGAAACCCGGCGTCGATTTCGATGCGACCTTCGCCGATCTCGCCGTGCGTGACCACCACCAGGACATCGAGGAAACCCAGGAAGCGGCCGATTCGGGATGCAGTATGGCCGTACGCACTTTGGCGCGGAACACCCTGCCGATCCTCAAGCAGCATCTGGAAATGGCGGAGAAAATCAAAAAGTGAGCGAACCTGAGGCGTCGCGAAAGCACGGTTTGTCAGCTGTTCCTGAACAAACCGATCGCCTCATCCAGTCGCCGGAACGGATCAAAGGGGGTCGGGCTCACATTCTTCCCTACAGCACCCACCCCGCCAGTTCCAGCGCCCCGCGCACCACCGCCGCCACGGCGAACGCCACGCCGATGGAGAGCCCCACCGAATAGAGCGCGTCGCGCCGGCCCAGCAGCTTCAGCATCATGGCGAAGGTGGACACGCAGGGCACGTAAAAAGTCAGGAACACCAGGAAGGTGGCAATCTGCGTGGTGTCGAGCACGCTGCCCAGTTCCTGGGTGCCGAGCGCCTGGAACACCATGAGCAGGGACAACTCCTTGCGCAGCACGCCGAACAGGATCGGCACGCCGAGCGCCACCGGCAGCCCCAGCCACCACACCGTCACCGGGGTGAGCCCGAGATTGATCCAGGCATCGGCGCCGTAATGGCTCAACAGCGCCAGCACCACGCTGCCCGCCACCAGGAGCGGCAGCACGATGGTGACGATGTCGCGGCTGCGCTCCCAGGTATTGGCCAGCAAGGCGCGCAGGGTGGGCACGGCGTAGGCGGGAATTTCCTGGATCATGCCGGGTGTGGTTTCGGGGTAACGGCGCTTCAGGAGCTTGCCGACCAAGCTGACGACGACGGGGGCGAGCATGAAGAGGGCGAACACGCCGAAACCGCCGAGGTACTTGCCGCCCACTGCCAGGATAATGGCCGAGCGCGCCGAACACGGCAGGAAGGTGATCAGCAGCGAGGCCACCGTGCGGTCACGGCCGTGGGTGACGGCCGCGGTCGCGGCCAGCGCAGGCACGTTGCAGCCCAGCCCCATCAGGAATGGCAGGGCAACGCCGCCGTGCAGTCCCAGCCGATGGAAACCGCGATCGACCACGAAGGCCACGCGGTGCATGATCCCGGATTCCTCCAGCCACACCAGCAGCAACACCAATGGAATCATGTAGGGAATGACGATGCCGGCGAGGCCGATGAAGCCGTCGAGCACCGCGCGGCCAAGCACGCCCGCGAGTTCGGTCGGCTGCCACGGCTCGGCCCATGCGATCAGGCGCGCGACTGTCAGGCTGTCGAGCACGGCGCTCACCTCGAACACGAACAGCAGCACCAGCGCGAACACCGCCAGCGTACCGACGAAGCCCCAGCGCGGATGCAGGAAAAGATCGTCGGCCCACACCTGCCAGCGCGGCGGCGCGCCTTCCTGGCCGGGGCGGGTCGCCGCCTCGGTCAGCAGGGCGGCGCGGTGATGGCGGTCGGCATGCAGCTCCTCCGCCAGCCCGCGTGGCAAGGTGGCGTCGGCGATGGCGCGCGCGGCGAGCAAGGCCGCGTAGCGATCGGGGAAATGCGCCTGCAATTCCTGCGCGAAATAACCGTCGTTTTCCGCGAGCTGCAGCGTCAGCAAAATCTCGGGGACTGCGAAGGCCGCCGCCACGTCCGGCGGGCGGGCGATCTCGGCAATGGCCCGCAATTGCGCTTCGATGTGCGCACTGTAGGGTGGAGCCGCCGGATGTGGCTGCAGGAATCTTGCTTCGCGGGCGACATGCACCACGGTGGTATACAGATCGGCCAGGCCGATGCCCATGTGCGCCACGGTCGGCACCACCGGCGCACCGAGCTGGGCCGACAGGGCGCGCACATTGATGAAACGCCGTCTGGCACGTGCCTCGTCCATGCGGTTGAGCGCAAACACCATCGGCCGGCCCAGCTGCATCAGTTCCAGCGCGAACTCGAGATCGCGTTCCAGCGCCGTGGCATCCATCACCACCAGCAGCACGTCGGGGGCGGCAAACGTGTTGTCGGGCTGATGTGCTTCGTGCTGCGCGATGGCGGGCCAGCGGTCGCCCCACAGCAGATACTTCAGCGTCACACAGGCATCCGTATCCAGATGGTGCAAGCCGCCGATGGCGGGCAGGGCGACCAGGGAAATCTGGTCGATCCCCACCTCGACCAGGCATTCCTCATACGCAGGCCCGATTCCGGCTAGACGCTCGTGATGGGTGGACGTGCTGGCGGCCGCACGAAAAATGCTGTGCTTGCCGCTGCCGGTGCGGCCGACGATGGCCACGCGAGGGCGCCTGGCACCGCGCAGCCCGGGGCCGTGAAGGGGAAAGCTATGCGCGGACGAAACCATGGGATGAAAACGCTCAGCTTTCCCTGAACAACCGGATCGCCTCGTCCAGCCGCTGCACGGCATGCACCGTCATGCCGGCGATCTTCTGCTTGGGCTGGTTGGCGGCCGGGACGATGGCCTGGGTAAAGCCGAGCTTGGCGGCTTCCTTGAGGCGTTCCTGGCCGCGCTGCACCGGGCGGATTTCGCCGGCCAGGCCGACTTCGCCGAACATCACCAGCTTGTCGGGCAGGGGCTGGCTTCTGAGCGAGGACACGATGGCGGCGAGCACGGCGAGGTCGGCGGCGGGTTCGCTGATCTTCACCCCACCGACGGCGTTGACGAACACGTCCTGGTCGAAGCAGGCGATGCCGGCGTGGCGGTGCAGCACGGCCAGCAGCATGGCCAGCCGGTTCTGCTCCAGGCCGACGGACAGACGGCGCGGGCTCGGCGCATGGCTGGAATCGACCAGTGCCTGGATTTCCACCAGCAGCGGCCGCGTGCCTTCCTGCGTCACCAGCACGCAGGAACCGGGGACCGGCTCGCCGTGGCGCGACAGGAAAATCGCCGAAGGATTGGAGACGCCCTTAAGGCCCTTTTCGGTCATCGCGAACACGCCGATTTCGTTGACCGCGCCGAAGCGGTTCTTGAACGCGCGGACGAGCCTGAAAGACGAGCCGGTGTCGCCCTCGAAATACAGTACGGTATCGACGATGTGCTCCAGCACGCGCGGGCCGGCGATGGCGCCTTCCTTGGTGACGTGGCCGACGAGGATGATCGCGGTGCCGGTCTGCTTGGCGTGGCGCGTGAGCTGCGCGGCGCATTCGCGCACCTGTGCCACCGAGCCGGGGGCGGAGGTCAACGCCTCGGAATACACGGTCTGGATCGAATCGATCACCGCGACCTCGGGCTTCATGTCGGTCAGCTGCGCCAGGATGGCTTCCAGCCGGATTTCCGGCAGCACCGGCAGGTTGGTCTCGGGCAGGGAAAGCCGCCGCGCGCGCAGCGCGACCTGGCGCGCCGATTCCTCGCCACTGACGTAGAGCGTTTTCAGATTGCCGGACAGACCGGCCAAAGCTTGTAAAAGCAGCGTCGACTTGCCGATGCCGGGGTCGCCGCCGATCAGCACCACCCCGCCCGGCACCAGCCCGCCGCCGAGGACGCGGTCGAGTTCGCCGATGTCGGTAGCGATGCGGCTTTCCTCGGAGGCCTCGACGTCATGCAGGAATTGCGCGGTGCTGGTCGCCGCCAGTCCGGCGAAGCGCGGCTTGGCCGACTCGGCGATGGTTTCGACCAGCGTGTTCCAGGCATTGCAGGACGGGCACTGGCCTTGCCACTTGGGCGACTGCCCACCGCATTCGGTACAGGTGTAGATCGTCTTGGTTTTGGCCATCCGCTACCCGCTACTTACGCGGCGGGGAATACACCCGTCGACAGATACCGGTCGCCGCGGTCGCAAACGATGGAGACGATGACGGCGTCCTGAACGTCTTTGGACAGCTGCAGGGCTGCCCACAGCGCGCCGCCGGACGAGACGCCGGCGAAGATGCCTTCCTCGCGCGCCATCCGGCGCGTGGTTTCCTCTGCATTCAACTGGCTCACATAGATCATGTGGTCAACCCGGTCGTAGTCGCAGATCTTCGGCACGTATTCATCCGGCCACTTGCGGATGCCTGGAATCTGCGAGCCCTCGGTCGGCTGCACGCCAACGATCTGGATCGCCGGATTCTGTTCCTTGAGGTAACGCGAACAGCCCATGATGGTGCCGGTCGTGCCCATGCTGGAAACGAAGTGGGTGATCCTGCCCTGCGTGTCGCGCCAGATCTCGGGCCCGGTGGTGCGGTAGTGCGCCTCGGGATTGTCGGGGTTGGCGAACTGGTCGAGGATCTTGCCGATGCCCTGTTTCTCCATGGCGATCGCCAGATCGCGCGCGCCTTCCATGCCGGCCTCCTTGCTCACCAGCTGCAATTCGGCACCGAACGCACGCATGGTCTGCTGGCGTTCGATCGAGGCATTCTCGGGCATGAGCAGGATAAGCTTGTAGCCGCGCATGGCTGCCGCCATCGCCAGCGCGATGCCGGTATTGCCGCTGGTCGCTTCGATCAGCGTATCGCCGGGCTTGATCTCACCGCGCGCCTGCGCGGCGTCGATCATCGAGAGGGCCGGGCGGTCCTTCACCGAGCCGGCAGGATTGTTGCCTTCGAGCTTGACGAGAATGATGTTGCTGGTCGTGCCGGGCATGCGCTTCAGGCGCACCAGCGGCGTGTTGCCAACCGTATCCTCGATGGTCTTGTAGGTACTCATGTCTTCAACAGGTGTTCGATGTAGCGGGAAGTGCCTTCTTCCACGCTGTAGAAGGGCGCATCATACCCCGCCCCGCGCAGCGCGGAGATATCGGCCTCGGTATAGCTCTGGTATTTGCCCTTGAGCGCGTCGGGAAAAGCGATGTAGCTGACGAGGCCCTGAGCCTGCATCTGCTCCAGCGTCAAGGCCGGCTGGCCTTCGGATGCCCGGCAGGCGTTCACCGCCGCCGCCGCGACATCGTTGAAGCTCTGGCAGCGCCCGGTGCCGACGTTGAAGATGCCCGAGACGTCGGGATGGTCGAGGAACCACAGGTTGACGCGCACCACGTCCTCGATCGAAACGAAATCGCGCCGCTGCTCGCCGTTGGGGTAGCCGTCGCAGCCCTCGAACAGCTTCACCCTGCCCTCGGCGCGGTACTGGTTGAAGAAGTGGAACGCCACAGAGGCCATGCGCCCCTTGTGCTGCTCGCGCGGGCCGTAGACGTTGAAGTAGCGGAAGCCGGCAATCTGCGCCGTGCGCTCGTTCCACAGGCGGCGCACGCTCTGGTCGAACAGGAACTTGGAATAGCCGTAGACGTTGAGCGGCGATTCGAACTCGCGCGATTCGGAGAACACCCGCCCGGCGCCGTACACGCTCGCCGACGAGGCATAGAGGAACTGTGCGCCCTCGTCCTGGCAGAACTTGAGCAGCGCACTGGAGTAACGGTAGTTGTTCTCCATCATGTAGCGGCCGTCGGTTTCCATGGTGTCGGAGCACGCGCCTTCATGGAAGATCGCCGCCACGGCACCGTCGAGCACGCCGTCCTCGACCAGGTCGAGGAATTCGGCCTTGTCGAAATAGTCGGCGATCTCGCAATCGGTCAGGTTCCTGAACTTGTCGGCCTTGGTCAGGTTGTCGACCGCGATGATATTGGTCTCGCCGCGCGCGTTGAGCGCCTTGACGATATTGGCGCCGATGAACCCGGCGGCGCCGGTGACGACGGTGTACTGGCTCATGTTGTTTCCCTGAAAACTTCGTCTGCGGTGGCGACGGCCGTGCCGAACTTGCCGACCACGATGCCCGCCGCCCGGTTGGCCAGGCGCACGGCCTCCACGCCGCTGGCGCCTGCGGCCAGCGCCACGGCATAGGCTGCGATGACGGTGTCGCCCGCGCCGGAGACGTCGAACACTTCCTGCGCACGCGTGGCCTCATGATGCGCGCCTTCCGCGTCGAACAGACTCATGCCTTCCTCGCTGCGCGTCACCAGCAGCGCATCTAGCTGGAAGCTCGCGCGCACCGCTGCAGCCTTGTCGGCGAGTTCGGCCTCGGTTTTCCAGCTGCCGGCCACGTCGCGAAATTCGCTACGGTTGGGCGTGATCAGGGTGGCGCCAGTGTAACGTGCCCAGTCGTCGCCCTTGGGGTCGACCAGGATGGGCTTGTTCGCCGCGCGCGCCAGCTCGATCATGCGCGTGACGTGCGTCAGCCCGCCCTTGCCGTAGTCCGACAGGATCACCACGTCGCAGTCGGCCAGCAGCTGCGCATAGGCCTCCAGCTTGGCCGCCAGCACCTCGTGGCCGGGCTGGGTCTCGAAATCGACGCGCAGCAGCTGCTGCTGGCGGCCGATGATGCGCAGTTTGGTGATGGTGGAAAACGCCGGATCCTCGTGCAGGTGCACAGTGAACGACTCGGCGTCGAGCAGCGCCCGCAGGGCCTGTCCGGCCTCGTCGCGCCCCGCCACCGAGAGGAGCATGACCTGCGCACCGAGCGCCGCCGCGTTGCGCGCCACGTTGCCGGCGCCGCCGATGCGGTCCTCGTTGCGCGTGACGTGCACCACCGGCACCGGCGCCTCGGGCGAAATGCGCGAGACGTCGCCGAACCAGTAACGGTCCAGCATCACGTCGCCCACCACCAGGACGCGGGCACGGCGGATGGCGTCACGCAGGGGCATTACTGGCGTCCGATCGGCAGATAGTCGAATCCCATTTCGCGCATCGCCTGCGGGTCGTAGAGGTTGCGGCCGTCGAATACCAGCGGCGTCTTCAGCAGCGATTTCATGGTGTCGAAATTGGGGCTGCGGAAGACCTTCCATTCGGTGACGATCAGCAGCGCGTCGGCGCCTTTCAGCGCGTCCATCGGGCTGTCGACCAGCAGCAGGTCGGCGCGCTCGCCGTAGATGCGGCGCGTTTCCTCCATCGCCGCCGGGTCGTAGGCCGACACGCTCGCGCCCATCGACCACAGGGCTTCGAGCATGGTGCGGCTGGGCGCCTCGCGCATGTCGTCGGTATTCGGCTTGAACGCCAGGCCCCACATGGCAAAGCGCTTGCCCTTCAGATCCTTGCCGAAGCGCGCGGTCAGCTTGTTGACCAGGATGTGCTTCTGCGCGTCGTTGGCCTCTTCCACCGCGTCGAGCACGCGCAAGGGAATGCCGTTTTCCTGGCCGGTGCGACGCAAGGCCTGCACGTCCTTGGGAAAGCACGAGCCGCCGTAGCCGCAGCCGGCGTACAGGAAGTGATAGCCGATGCGTGGATCGGAGCCGATGCCATGGCGTATCTGCTCGATGTCGGCGCCGAGCTTTTCAGCCAGCACGGCGAGTTCGTTCATGAAGGAAATGCGCGTCGCCAGCATGGCGTTGGCGGCGTACTTGGTGAGTTCGGCGCTGCGCACGTCCATCACGGTCAGGCGGTCGTGATTGCGCTGGAACGGCGCATAGAGCTGGCGCAGCAAGGCGGTGGCGCGCTCGCTGTCGGTGCCGATGACGATGCGGTCGGGCTTCATGAAGTCGTCCACCGCCGCGCCCTCTTTCAGAAACTCGGGATTCGACGCCACGTTGAATTCGATTGCCACGCCGCGCTTGGCCAGCTCCTCCGTGAGCGCGGCACGCACCTTGTCGGCGGTGCCGACCGGCACGGTGGACTTGTCGACCACCAGTTTGTAGTCGGTCATGTGGCGGCCGATGTTGCGTGCCGCGGCCACCACATATTGCAGGTCGGCCGAACCGTCCTCGTCCGGCGGGGTGCCGACGGCGATGAACTGGATCTGGCCAAAGGCCACCGATTCCTCGATGTCGGTGGTGAAAGACAGCCGGCCGGCGGCGACGTTGCGCTTCACCATGTCTTCCAGGCCTGGCTCGTAGATCGGAATACCGCCTGATTTCAGGATCTCGATCTTGTTGGGGTCGACGTCAAGGCACAGCACCTCGTTGCCCACTTCGGCCAGACAGGTTCCTGTCACCAGGCCCACATAGCCCGTTCCAATTACCGTGATTTTCAAAGCGTCTTCTCCCTAAGCATTCTGTATGTCGGACTGTATCTGTTTGAGCGCAGCCAGCGGATCGGCTGCGGCGGGGGGGGGGGGGGGGGGGGGGGGGGGGGGGGGGGGGGG
>JAIBEL010000068.1 GCA_019459285.1 Rhizobium sp.
GGGCGGGGCGCGGTGGCGCCCCGCGACCGAGTGCTTCTCCATGAACTCGCTCATGTCGATGCGGATCATGTGGTCGGCGGAATCGAACAGGTATTCGGCCAGCGTCTTGCACAACTCGGTCTTGCCGACACCCGTTGGGCCGAGGAACAGGAAGGAGCCGAGCGGCCGGTTGGGGTCGGAGAGTCCTGCCCTTGAGCGGCGGATGGCATCGGAAACGACGCGCACGGCCTCGTCCTGCCCCACCACGCGGCTGTGCAGCTTGTCTTCCATGTGCAGCAGCTTGTCGCGCTCGCCCTGTAGCATCTTGGACACCGGGATGCCGGTGGCACGCGACACGACCTCGGCGATTTCCTCGGCGCCGACTTCGGTGCGCAGCAGCTTGAATGCAGGCTTGCCTTCACCCGCCACTTCGGCCTGCTTCAATTGCGCTTCCAGCTGCGGCAGCTTGCCGTACTGGATCTCGGCGACCTTGTCGAGCTTGCCCTGGCGCTGCAGTTCGACCATCTCGCCACGCAGCTTGTCGATCTCTTCCTTGATGTGGGCGCTGCCCTGCACCTGGGCCTTCTCGGATTTCCAGACTTCCTCCAGATCGGCGTATTCGCGACCGAGTTTCTCGATCTCGCCTTCCAGCAGGGCCAGGCGTTTTTTCGACGCCTCATCGGTTTCCCGCTTCACCGCCTCGCGCTCGATCTTCAGCTGGATGATGCGTCGGTCGAGCTTGTCCATCACTTCCGGCTTGGAGTCGATTTCCATCTTGATGCGCGCAGCAGCCTCGTCGATCAGGTCGATCGCCTTGTCGGGCAGGAAGCGGTCGGTGATGTAGCGATGGCTCAGTTCGGCCGCAGCGACGATCGCCGGGTCGGTGATGTCGACGCCGTGGTGCAGTTCGTAGCGTTCCTGCAGGCCGCGCAGGATGGCGATGGTCGATTCGACGCTCGGCTCGTCGACCAGCACCTTCTGGAAGCGGCGCTCCAGCGCGGCATCCTTCTCGATGTACTTGCGGTACTCGTCGAGCGTGGTCGCGCCGATCAGATGCAGCTCACCGCGCGCCAGAGCGGGCTTCAGCATGTTGCCGGCGTCGATCGCGCCTTCGGCCTTGCCGGCGCCGACCAGGGTGTGCAACTCGTCGAGGAAGACGATGTAGCGGCCGGGATCCATTGCCAGTTCCTTCAGAACGGCCTTGAGCCGCTCTTCGAATTCGCCGCGGTATTTCGCACCGGCCAGCAAGGCCGCGAGGTCGAGCACCAGCACCTTCTTGCCCTTGAGCGTCTCCGGCACTTCGTCATTAATTATCCGCTGCGCCAAACCCTCAACAATTGCAGTTTTTCCGACGCCAGGTTCGCCGATCAGAACCGGGTTGTTCTTGGTGCGGCGCTGCAGGATCTGGATCGAACGGCGGATTTCGTCGTCGCGTCCGATCACCGGGTCGAGCTTGCCGTCGCGGGCACGCTGGGTAAGGTCAAGCGTGTACTTGGTCAGCGCCTCGCGCTGGCCCTCGGCTTCCTGCGACTGCACGTTCTCGCCGCCGCGCACGGCCTGGATGGCCTGTTCCAGCGCAGCCTTCTGGGCACCGTGCTGCTTCAGCAGCCGGCCGGTCTCGCCCTTGTCGTCCAGCGCCGCCAGCAAAAACAGCTCGGAGGCGATGAAGGCATCGTTGCGCTTCATCGCCTCCTTGTCGGTCAGGTTCAGCAGGTTGTTGAGCTCGCGCGAGATGCTCACCTCGCCGCCCTGGCCTTCAACCTTGTGCATGCGATCCAGCGCCTGGGTCAGCGACGCCTTGAGCGCGGGCACCTGCACGCCGGCACGCGACAGGATTGACGCCGCGCCGGCGCCCTCCTGGTTCAGCAGGGCCAATAGCAGGTGCTGAGGCTCGATATAGGCATGATCGCCGCCGACGGCCAGGCTTTGCGCGTCGGAAAACGCCTGTTGGAACTGGGTGGTGAGCTTGTCGAAACGCATAAGTAACCTCGTGCTGGGTTATATTCAATGGCAACCAAATAGAGGCGTTTCCGCCCATTTCAACCCGTCATGTCTTAATTAAAGACCAGTCATGTCCGATTTGCTTGCTTCCGCCGTCGAAACCGATGTGAACCGCGCGCTGGCCGAGGATGTCGGCAGTGGCGACCTCACCGCCCTGCTCATCCCGGCGACGCAGACCGCCCGTGCCCGCGTCATCACCCGCGAACCCGCCGTGATCGCCGGCCGGCCCTGGTTCGACGCCTGCTTCCGGGCGCTCGACCTCGGCTGCGTCATCGACTGGCGCGTCAACGAGGGCGCCCTGGTCGCGGCCGGCAGCGTGCTGGTCGAGCTCAGCGGCAATGCGCGCGCGCTGCTCACTGCCGAGCGCCCGGCGCTGAATTTCCTGCAGACCCTGTCGGCGGTGGCCACCGCGACGCGACCCTACGTCGAGGCCGTGCGCGGCACCCATGCCGCCATCCTCGACACCCGCAAAACCCTGCCCGGCCTGCGCATGGCCGAGAAATACGCGGTGCGGGTGGGTGGCGGGCAGAACCAGCGCGTGGGGCTGTACGACGGCATCCTGATCAAGGAAAACCACATTGCTGCGGCGGGCGGCATCGCGCAGGTGCTCGACGCCGCATTCAAGCTGGCAGAAGGCAAAACCAGCGTGCAGATCGAGGTGGAAAACCTCGACGAACTCGGCCAGGCGCTGGCAGCCGGCGCATCGCTGATCCTGCTCGACAATTTCAGCCTAGACGACATGCGCCGCGCGGTTGGGCTCGTCCACGACCGCGCCCTGCTCGAAGCCTCCGGCAACATCACGCTGGACACCGTGCGCGCAGTGGCCGAGACCGGCGTCGACCGCATTTCCGTCGGCAGCCTGACCAAGCATATCCGCGCGGTGGACCTGTCGATGCGCATCGATACCCTGTGATGGCACCGTTTTCAATCCGCATCGTGCGCGTCCGCTACGACGATCCGGCGCATGCCGCGGCGCTGGTTGGCCTGCTGGACGCCTACGCGCGCGACCCGGCAGGCGGCGGCGAACCGCTGGGCGACTTCGTCCGCGCCAACCTGGTCGACGAACTTGCCGCGCGACCCTTCATCTTCAGCGTGCTGGCCTTCGACGGCGATACCCCGGTCGGCCTCGTCAACGCCATCGAAGGCTTTTCCACCTTCGCCTGCCGGCCGCTGGTCAACGTGCACGATGTCGTCGTGCTGCCCGGCCATCGCGGCCGCGGCATCGCCGCACGGCTATTCGCCGAGACGGAAGCCATCGCGCGTGAACGCGGCGCCTGCAAGCTGACGCTGGAAGTGCTCTCCGGCAACCACGCCGCACGCGGGCTCTACGAAAAGCTGGGCTTCGACGACTACCAGCTCGATCCGGCCATGGGCCACGCGCAGTTCCTGCAGAAGTGGCTGGACTGAGCCGCATCCTGTCCGCGCTGTGGCTGGCGCTATGGCTGCCGGTCTCGACGCCGGCCTGGAGCGACCCCGCTCCGGCGATGCTGCTGGCCGAGGTCTACACCGCCGACGTCGATGTCACGCAATACTGGGTAAGCGAGAAATACGACGGCGTGCGCGCCCAGTGGGACGGCGAGGCACTGCGCTTTCGCGGCGGCGGCCGCGTACCGGCGCCGGCATGGTTCACGGCCGGCTTCCCGGTGACACCGCTGGATGGCGAACTCTGGATCGGCCGCGGGCGCTTCGACGCGCTGTCGGGCATCGTGCGCAGGATCGAGCCGGTGGACGCCGAATGGCGGCAGGTGCGCTATCTGGTTTTCGAATTACCTGGCGCAGCCGGCGATTTCAGCGCGCGTGCCCGGCAGATACGGACGCTCGTCGCGCAGGCCGGCGTGCCCTGGCTGCAGGCCGTCGAACAGACGCGCGTGGCCGACCGGGCCGCGCTGATGAAGCAACTCGATACCGTGGTACGGACAGGCGGCGAAGGCCTGATGCTGCATCGCGCCGACGCACCCTATCTCACCGGACGCCGCGACGTGCTGCTGAAGCTGAAACCCTGGCTGGACGCCGAGGCCGTCATCGTCGGACACATCCCTGGCAAGGGGAAGTACCAGGGTCTGACCGGCGCGCTCCTGATGGAAATGCCGGACGGCCAACGCTTCCGCCTCGGCAGCGGCCTCTCCGATTCATTGCGCCGCCAGCCCCCGCCCGTCGGCACGCGCATCACCTATCGCTACCAGCACCTGACGAAACACGGCGTGCCGCGCTTTCCACGCTACCTGCGCGTGCGCGAGGATTTCCCGGGAGTGCCCGAGTAGGGGAATGCCCGAGTAGGGTAACAACATGAACCGGAGCGCCGGACTGGATGGCGCAATGCGATTCAGTATTGTGCGATGAACGTACCGACCACGGCGCCCATGCCCTGACGCCAGCGCGCGATCAACTGGGGGGTCGCCTCGGGATCCATTTCGCTGACGGCCTGGACCAGACTGTCCACCCAATAACGATAAAGCTCGGGCGGCACCGGCGCATGGCCTGCGCGGGAATGGGTGCTGGCCATTTGATCGATCGTGCGCTGGGTCAGCGAACTGCCTGCCGCATGCGAGATCGCCGCGCTGATGCCCCGGCGCAAGGCCATGCGCTGCTTCTGGAAGTCGGTCGCGGCAAACATTGGCGCGATGTCCGGGTGGCTGGCCAGAAAGATCTCGTAGAAACGCTCGATGAAATGCTTCCCGCGCAGGCAGCGCCCGTAACTCTGTTGCAAATCGTCGTACTGATCGGCCATCGCCAAAATTCAAGGTATTAGGATATGCAGGTATTCTATTACAACTTCCTCAAACATTCTCGCGGTGAAGCGTGCGTTCGATACGCGGGTCTGGCACCAACCATAAAATCGCAACCAGGACGTAGATCACCTGCGCCACCCAGGGCACCCGGAACGTCGCGGCAATGGCGATGGCATAGAGCACGGGCGAAAGCTTGCCTTTCCAGTCCCGGCCCACAGCGCGCTTGAGCACCGAAGCGGGCCCTTCCGACGCGATGATCGTCTGCTCCAGCAGCCAGTAGGCGATTGCCGCCATCAGCAGCACCAGGCCATACAGCGCCGAAGGCATGGCGGCGAAGTGGTTCTCGCCCATCCAGCCCGTGGCAAACGGAAACAGCGACAGCCAGAACAAGAGGTGCAGATTCGCCCACAGCATCGGCCCGCTGACGCGGGTGGCGACATGCAGCATGTGGTGATGGTTGTTCCAGTAGATGCCGATGTAGACGAAGCTCAGCACATAGCTGAGGAAGGCCGGCAGCAGCGGAAGCAGGGCATCCGGCGTCTCGCCATGCGGCACTTTCAACTCCAGCACCATGATGGTGATGATGATGGCCAGTACGCCGTCGCTGAAGGCTTCTAATCTATTTTTCCCCATGGACCCCCCTAGCCAGGCATTTTTTCCATCGTAGCGCAGGACGGCCCCGGCTAGCCAGGACGCGTCGTTCAGCTCCGCCAGATCAGTGAGGCCATGCGCCCGGTCACGCCGTCGCGGCGATAGGAATAAAAGCGGTCCGCTTCGCCGAAGGTGCAGCGCCCTCCCCCATAGACATCCTGCACGCCAGCGTGCTGGAGTCGGATGCGCGCCAGCCGGTAGATGTCGGCCAGCCATTTGCCTGGCGCATGCGGCGCGAAGGCGGCGGCGGCTTCGGGATGCGACGCCACGAAGATCTCGCGCACGTCATCGCCCACCTCGAACGCGTGCGGACCGATGGCGGGCCCCATCCAGGCCAGAATGTCTCCCGGTGCCGTCCGCATCGCAGCGACTGTGGATTCCAGCACGCCGCCAGCCAGGCCGCGCCAGCCGGCATGGGCGGCAGCCACGACGCTGCCGGCACGGTCGCAGAACAGCACCGGCAGGCAGTCCGCAGTCAGCACCGCGCAGACCTGCCCGGGTTCACGCGTGAACGCCGCATCGGCTTCGGGATTCGTCTCGTGCCCGAGCTCGACCACCCGGGCGCTGTGCACCTGCCTGAGCCAGCCCGGCTCAGCGGGTAGCTGCTGGCGAAGGTACGCACGGTTGGCGGCGACGTGATCCGGATCGTCGCCGACATGGTCGCCGAGATTGAAGCTGGCCCAGGGGGCCCGGCTCACGCCGCCAGCACGGGTGGTCATAAGACTCTTGACCCGCGAGGGCACGGGCCAGTCGGGGACGATCAGGTTCACTTGACCCAGTCGGTGTTTGCCCGCAGCGCCGCCAGGAGCGAGGCGAAGTCGGGCGGCAGCGGGCATTCCCACTGCATGAATTCCTGGGTAACCGGATGGATCAGGCCCAGTCTTTCCGCATGCAGTGCCTGGCGCGGGAAGGGAATCTTGAGGTGACTGCGGCGGCTGGCGCTGTAGACCGATTCGCCCACCAGCGGATGGCCGATGTGCTGCATGTGTACACGGATCTGGTGGGTGCGTCCGGTTTCGAGCTTGCAGCGCAGCAGGGTGATCCCGGGGAAGCGCTCGACCACGTCGTAGTGCGTGACCGCCTCCTTGCCCATGGTATGCACGGTGCGCTTGGTGCGGTTGTGCGGATCGCGCGCCAGCGGCGCGTCGACCGTGCCTGCGTGGTCGACCTCGCCGTAGACCAGGGCGAGGTATTCGCGCTTGACGGTGCGTGCCTGCAGCTGGCGCACCAGGTCGGTATGGGCCCTGAGCGTTTTGGCGACCACCAGCAGACCCGAGGTGTCCTTGTCGAGCCGGTGCACGATGCCGGCGCGCGGCAGTTCGGCCACCTGCGGCACGCGATGCAGGAGGGCATTGAGCAGCGTGCCATGACGGTTGCCGCTGCCGGGATGGACCACCAGGCCGACCGGCTTGTTGATCACCATCAGCATGGCGTCCTCGAACACCACGTCGAGCGGGATCGCCTCGGGCGCATCGGGCGTGGCGTTCGGGTCGGGCTCGATCTCGACCCGTACCGACTCGCCGCCGCTGACTTTCATCTTGGTCGTGGCCCAGCCGTCGTCCACCGCGATCTTGCGGGCACGGATCCAGTTCTGGATGCGGTTGCGCGAAAATTCCGGCAGCAGGGCCGACAGGGCCTGATCCAGGCGCTGGCCACCCTGCTCGTCGGGGATTACCAGCTCGCGGACGCCGTCCCCGGTATTTCCCTTATAATCGTCCGACAAATTTTCTGTGTCTTTTCCCATGCTTAAGCAATGTTCATCCGGTTCCACCGCATTCAATCGGGTTTTGGGTTGTGTGCTGCTCGCTGCCACGCTCACCCTGGGCGGCTGCGGCCTGTTGCCCGCGGTCAAGGACGAAACCTCGGGTTGGTCGGCGCAAAAACTCTACTCCGAAGCCAAGGATAATCTCAACAGCGGCAACTACGAACGCGCGGTCAAACTGTTCGAGACGCTGGAAGCGCGCTATCCATTCGGACGCTATGCACAGCAGGCGCAACTGGAAGTGGGTTACGCCTACTACAAGGACAACGAACCGATTTCGGCCATCGCCGCATGCGACCGTTTCATCAAGCTGCACCCCAATCACCCTAACGTCGATTACGCCTACTATCTGAAGGGCCTGGCGAATTTTAACGACGATCTGGGACTGCTCGGCAACCTGGTCGACCAGGACATGAGCGAACGCGATCCCAAGGCTGCGCGCGATGCGTTCCTGGCATTCAAGGAACTGGTCACCCGCTTCCCCGACAGCAAATATGCCGAGGACTCGACCGCTCGCATGAAATACCTGGTCAACGCGCTGGCTGGCAACGAGGTCCACGTCGCCCGGTATTACCTGAAACGCAAAGCCTGGGTGGCTGCCGCCAACCGTGCCAAGGTCGTGCTGACTGACTACCCTCAGGCTCCCGCGCTGGAAGAGGCGTTGGGCATCATGGTCGTGGCCTACGACAATCTGCACCTCACGGGGCCGCGCGACGATGCGCTGCGGGTGCTGAAGCTCAACTTCCCCCACAGCAAGTATCTCAAGGGCGTGAACGTCAAGGAAAAAGCCTGGTACCGCTTCTGGTGAACCGGAATCCGGATTGAGTCCAGCTGATTCCGGTCCGTGTTCGGATCGGGATCAGACCGCCGCTTCGCCCGACTCGCCGGTGCGGATACGCACCACCTGCTCCACCGCCGTCACGAAAATCTTGCCGTCGCCGATCTTGCCGGTGCGCGCGGCAGTGGTGATCGCTTCCATCGCGCGTTCCAGCAGGCTGTCTGCAACGACCACTTCCAGCTTCACCTTGGGCAGAAAATCCACTACATATTCGGCGCCGCGATACAGCTCGGTATGGCCCTTCTGGCGGCCGAAGCCCTTGACTTCCGTGACGGTCAGTCCGGTCACGCCGATCTCGGACAGCGCTTCGCGCACCTCGTCCAGCTTGAACGGCTTGATGATGGCTTCGATTTTTTTCATGGCAGGTCTCCTTCGGGTCGGTATTTCGAGGTAATCGGGTAGCGCCGGTCTTTTCCAAAGTTCCGTGGCGTGATGCGCGGACCGGGCGGGGCCTGGCGGCGTTTGTATTCGGCGAGATCGACCATGCGGATGACCTTGCGCACGACCGCGACATCGTATCCCGATGCGACGATGTCGCGTGCCGACAGGTCGCGTTCGACATAGGCAGTCAGAATCGCGTCGAGCACGTCGTAGGGCGGCAGGCTGTCCTGGTCGGTCTGGTCGGGACGCAGTTCGGCCGACGGCGGACGGTCGATGATGCGCTGCGGAATGACCTGGGACAGGCTGTTGCGATAATTCGCCAGCCGGTACACCCGCGTTTTCGCCACATCCTTCAGCACTGCAAAGCCACCCGCCATATCGCCGTACAAGGTCGCGTAGCCGACCGCCATTTCGCTCTTGTTGCCGGTAGTCAGCACCAGCGTGCCGAACTTGTTGGACAGCGCCATCAGCAGCGTGCCGCGCGCGCGCGCCTGCAGATTCTCCTCCGTCGTGTCGGCTGCCCGTCCGGCAAACTCGCCGGCCAGCTGCGACACGAAAGCCTCGTATATCGGCTTGATGGCGATTTCGGAATAGCGCACGCCAAGCCGCTTCACCATATCGCGTGAATCCTCGACGCTGATGCCAGCCGTGTAATCCGACGGCATCATCACCGCATGCACCCGGTCGGGGCCGATCGCATCGACCGCGATCGTCAGCGTCAGCGCCGAATCGATCCCGCCCGACAAACCCAGATGCACACCCTTGAAGCCGTTCTTGCCGAAGTAATCACGTACCGCCATCACCAGCGCGTCGTAGACGGCAGCCTCCTCGTCCGGCAAGGCCTGCTGCGGCCCGCTGCAGCGGCTACCCGCGATATCGACATAGAACAGGCCTTCCTGCCAGGCCGGGCACTGTGCCGCGACCTTGCCGTCGGCATCCAGCACAAAGGACGCGCCGTCGAACACCAGTTCGTCCTGTCCCCCCACCATGTTCGCGTATACGATCGGCAGGCCGGCTTCAAGCTGGCGCGAGCGCGCAACGGCAAGCCGCTCGCGCTCCTTGTTGAGATGATAGGGCGAAGCGTTCGGAACCAGCAGCCATTCGGCGCCGGCTTCCATCGCGCGCGTCGCCGGCCCCGGCTCCCAGATGTCGCCGCAGATGTTGAGACCGAACGTCACGCCGCCACAGCTGAACACGCACGCGGCGACACCGCTGTCGAATACGCGCCGCTCGTCGAACACGGAATGATTCGGAAGATGGTGCTTGCGATACACCCGCTCGACACGACCACCGCGCAACAGCGCCGCAGCATTGAACAACCCGTCGTCGCTGCGTTCAGGGTAGCCCACGATCAGTGCGAGGTCGGGCGGTGCATCGGCCGCCAGCTGCCGAACGGCCGCCTCGCATGCTGCAGTGAAATCGTGGCGCAACACCAGGTCTTCGGCCGGATAACCGCAGACCGACATTTCGGGGGTGAGCAGCAGATCGGCACCGGCGGCATGCGCGTCCTGCGCCGCGGCCAGCAGCCGTGCCGCGTTGCCGGCGATGTCGCCGACCGTGGGGTTGAGTTGCGCGATGCCGAGCTTCATCGGATGGGTTTCATCGCGCCGCGAGTGCCTGTTGCACCGCTTCGCCCAGCGCGGCAGGGCTGAGCGCAACGACGACGCCCGCCGCTTCCAGCGCGCGGATCTTGGCATCGGCCGTGCCGGCGCTGCCGGCGATGATCGCACCCGCATGGCCCATGCGCTTGCCCTTGGGCGCGGTGCGGCCGGCGATGTAGGCCGCCACGGGTTTCTTCATGTGGGAACGGATGTATTCGGCCGCCTCTTCCTCGCGGCTGCCGCCGATTTCGCCGACCAGGATCACCGCCTCGGTCTGTGGATCGGCCTCGAACAGTTCAAGGCAGTCGATGAAATCCATCCCCTTGATCGGGTCGCCGCCGATGCCGACGCAGGTGGACTGGCCCAGCCCCAGTCGGGTCGTCTGGTGCACCGCTTCGTAGGTGAGCGTGCCGGAGCGCGAGACGATGCCGACCTTGCCTTTCTGGTGGATCACGCCGGGCATGATGCCGATCTTGCATTCGCCCGAGGTGATGATGCCGGGGCAGTTGGGGCCGATCAACCTGGCGCCGCTGGCGCGCAGTGCGGCTTTCACGTTCAGCATGTCGAGCACCGGGATGCCTTCGGTGATGCAGACGATGATCTCGATGCCGGCGTCGGCCGCCTCCAGGATCGAATCGGCGGCGAACGCCGCCGGCACGTAGATCATCGTCGCCTGCGCGCCGGTCTCGCGCACCGCATCGCGCACGGTGTTGAACACGGGCAGGTCCAGATGCGTCTGTCCGCCCTTGCCCGGCGTCACGCCGCCGACCATCTGCGTGCCGTAGGCGAGCGCCTGCTCGGAATGGAAACTGCCCTGCCTGCCGGTGAAGCCCTGGCAGATGACTTTGGTGTCCTTGTTGACGAGGATACTCATTTTGCGCGCTCCACAGCCTGTTTGGCAGCATCCGTGAGGCTTGCTGCGGCAATGATCGCCAGCCCCGATTCGGCCAGCCGCGTACGCCCCAGTTCGGCATTGGTGCCTTCGAGCCGCACGATCACCGGCACTTTCACGCCGACTTCCTTCACCGCCTGGATGATGCCTTCGGCGATCACGTCGCAACGCACGATGCCGCCGAAAATGTTGATCAGCACGGCGCGCACGTTAGGGTCGAGCAGGATGATCTTGAAGCCCTGCGCCACCGTCTCCGGCGTGGCGCCGCCGCCGACGTCGAGGAAGTTGGCGGGCGTGCCGCCCTCCAATTGAATCAGATCCATCGTTGCCATCGCCAGCCCGGCGCCGTTGACCATGCAGCCGATGTTGCCGGTGAGCGCGACGTAGTTCACGTTGGCCGCATTGGCGGCGGCTTCCTTGGCGTCGATCTGGCTGTCGTCTCGCAGCTCGGCGAGCGTCTTGCGGCGGTAGAGCGCGTTGTCGTCGACGCTCATCTTGCAGTCGAGCGGCAGTACGCGGTTGTCAGCCGTTACCACCAGCGGGTTGATTTCCAGAAGGGAGAGATCATTGGCGATGAACACCCGGTACAGCTGCGGCAGCAGGCGGCAGAAATCCTTGTAGGCCTCGCCTGTCAGTTCCAGCGCGAAGGCCAGTGCCCGGCACTGGAAGTCCTGCACGCCCAGCAAGGGATCGCAGGCCTCGGTCAGGACCTTTTCCGGCGTGGCATGCGCCATCTCCTCGATGTCCATGCCGCCGGCGGCAGAAGCCACGATGGCGACGCGCTCGGTCTCGCGATCCACCAGCAACGACAGGTACAGCTCACGCGCGATCGGCAGGGTTTCTTCCACCAGCACCTGGTTCACGGGCTGGCCGTCGGGGGCGTTCTGGTTGGTCACCAGCGGCTTGCCGAGCAGAGAACCAGCTATCGCGCGCACGTCGTCCAGGCTTTTGACCAGCTTGACGCCACCCGCCTTGCCGCGTCCGCCGGCGTGGATCTGCGCCTTCACCACCCAGGCGTCGCCGCCGAGTTCGTTGGCGGCGCTTACCGCGGCATCCACACTCGCTGCGGCGATGCCGCGCGGCGTGTTAATGTTGCCCGACCGCAGGATTTGTTTGGCCTGATATTCATGCAGGTTCATTTGTTTTTCGATGGAAGCGCCAAAACGTGCATTTTGAAGCAAAGCCCCCCGCGACGGAAGCTGAAGCCGCAGAAACAGTCGTCCGCGTCGTGACAAACATTGCGGAGTTGCCGGCCGATTCCTGGAATACCCTGGCTGGCGATTCGCCTTTCCTGCAGCATGCCTTTTTGCATGCCCTGGAAGCCACCGGCTGCGTCGGGCCCGACATCGGTTGGGAGCCGGTGCACCTGGCGCTGTTCCGCAACGGCCATCTCGACGCCGCGATGCCGCTTTACGTCAAGCACCACTCCTGGGGCGAGTTCGTGTTCGACTGGGCATGGGCCGACGCCTACCGCCGGCATGGCTTGAATTATTACCCCAAGCTGGTGTGCTGCGTCCCCTTCTCGCCGGTCCCCGGACCGCGCCTGCTGGCAGGCAACGATGCTGACCGCACGACGCTGATCCAGGCAGCCTTGAAACTCACCCGTGACCTGGGATTTTCATCCTTTCACATCCTCTTCCCGACCGCGCCGGACCACGCTGCGCTCGAAGCGACCCCACTCGCTCCGCTCGGGGACTCCGACTTGTTAGGGGCTGAACCCCCTGCAAGATCGTATGCGCCGCTCATGCACCGCAGCGGCTTCCAGTTCCACTGGCACAACGTGGGGTACAACAGCTTCGACGACTTTCTGATGGCGATGACGCACGACAAGCGCAAGAAAATCCGCCAGGAAAGAAAGAAGCTCGCCCACCTAGGCGTGACGTTCCGCTGGGTCGATGGTGCGGAGAGCACGGATGCCGACTGGGACCATTTCTATCGCTGCTATGCCGACACCTACGCCCGCCATCGCAGCGAGCCGCACCTCAACCGGGCTTTCTTTGCCGGACTGCGCGCGACCCTACCCGACAATCTGGTGCTCATCATTGCCGACAAGGACGGCGAGCCTGTCGCCTGCTCGTTCTGCATGAAAGATGGCCAGCGCCTGTACGGCCGCCACTGGGGCACGCTGGAATACGTGCCCGGACTGCATTTCGAGACCTGCTATCAGCAGGGCATCGAATATGCCATCGCGCACGGGCTTTCGGTATTCGAAGGCGGCGCACAGGGCGAACACAAGCTCGCGCGCGGCCTTGTCCCCACTGCCACGCATTCCTGGCACTGGCTGGAGAATGCCGAATTCCGCGAGGCGGTCGATCGCTTCCTGGAACGCGAAACCGATGCCATCAGCCACTACATGGACGAACTCGAAACCCCGTTCCGCCGCGAGCCGCCGGCCGCCACTGCGCCGAAAGACGCATCATCGGGCCGCTGAATCGCTAGTCGGTCTCCTGCACTTGTTTTACACTCGCGGAAAACGATAAGCGGATGTGTATCAACCGATCCACCCGAGGGGGAAACATGCTTACAAGAACCTTGGCCAGCCTGAGCCTGCTGGCCGCCGCGCAACCTGCGCTGGCGAATATCGATATCCAGTTCGACTTCAGCTACGACACGTCCAATTTCTTTTCGTCCAACCCCGACAGCGTCGCCACGCTGAATGCCGCCGCATCCGTGTTCGAGACACGTTTTGCGGACAACCTGACCGCAATCACGTCGTCCGGGCCCAACCATTTCAGTACGGTATTCTTCAATCCTTCCACGCCCGGGGCCGATGTCACGCTGAACAATCAGAGCGTGGCCACCGATGTCATCCGCATCTATGCCGGCGCCGCCAACCTGGGCGGCTCGACCCTGGGAATCGGCGGGCCGGGCGGATACAACTGCTCCGGCTTCAGCAGTTTCTGCAACACCGACACGCAACGTGGGCAGGGCGAAACGCAGAACCTATACGACAGCAACGGCGCCTTGCTGTCCCGCGACGCCGTCGATGTCGCGCCGTGGGGCGGCTCGATCAGCTTCGATAACGCTTCGACCAACTGGTACTTCGGCCAGACCACGGCCGGCCTCAATTCATCCGAATACGACTTCTACTCGGTTGCCGTGCACGAACTGGCCCACGTCCTCGGATTCGGCACCTCCGATTCCTTCGAAGCCCTGACGTTCGGCACCGACTTCATTGGCTCAAGCACAGGCTCGGTCGCGCTGTCCGCCGATCTCGGCCACTGGGCGGACGGCACGCTCAGCACCGTCAATGGCGTCAGCCAGGAAACCGCGATGAGCCCCGCCATCTACAACGGTCAGCGCAAATACTTCACTGACCTCGACTTCGCCGCCATGCAGGACATCGGCTGGCAGGTCACCGCCGTGCCGGAAGCCGATACCTGGGCGATGCTGCTGGCCGGACTGGGACTGGTCGGGTTCGCCGCACGCCGGCGAACGGTGTGAGCGTCGGTTGCAACCAATGAACAACGGCGGGGAGTCCCGCCGTTTTTTTATTGCACGCGCCGATTTCTCAGACCAGCACCGCCGTCAAATAGGCGACATACAGCGCGCCGTTGACAAACAGGTGCCACACGCGCAAGCCGCCGTTCAAGGCAGCCCAGCGCAGCCAGAATGCCGCGACCAGCGTGATCACCACACCCAGCAGGACTTCCTTTTGCGGCGCCCATGGCGTCAGCGAAATCCCGATGGCGGGCAGCAGCGTGCCCTGGAACACCATGGCGCCGGTGATGTTGCCAAACGCCAGCGTGTCCTTGCGCTTGCGTATCCACAGGATCGAATTCACCTTCTCCGGCAACTCGGTCGCGATCGGGATGATCATCAGCGACAGCAGTAGCGCGGAGATGCCGATGATGGGTGCGGCCAGCTCGACGCCGTGGATGAAACCCTTGGCCCCCCCGACCAGCAGCGCCAGCCCCAGCGCCAATTGCACCACGATGAAGAACAGGTTCTGCGGAAAACCCAGGCGCGACAGCAGCATCGGCGACCCCGCCTCGGTCGCATGCCCGTCTTCGACCAGTTTGGCCGATGCGCGCAGGGTCAGCATCACGTAGACGAAATAGATCATCACCATGACGAAGGCGAGTGCAACGCGCACCCAGCCGCCATCATGCGGTACGAACATGGCGGCAAACGCCAGCAGGAAGGCCATCAGGAAGAAATCCAGGTCGCGCTTGAGTCCGGTCTTCTCGGGCGTGAGATGGCCCTGGATACCGCGGCGTTTCAGCACCGCCACGCTCATCAGCGACAGCGACAGGGTCGACAGCATCAGCGGCGCGCCCAGGATGGCGCCAACGCCGATTTCTTCGTTGGTAACGGTGTTCCCGGTGCCGGCGAAGATCGCCAGCAGCGGCACCAGGGTTTCCGGCATGGCGGTGCCGATCGCGGCGAACAGCGAACCGGTCACGCCTTCCGAGATGTGCAGCTTCTCGCCCAGGTGTTCGAGCGCGTTGACAAAGACTTCCGCCGCCACCAGGATGAGCAGCAGATAACCGAAGAGTTCGAGAAACAGCATGAGCGTCAGCCGCAAGGAAAACCGCGATTCTACCAGTCGGGACCTGCTTGCCGCGGCTGGGTTTTCACGCCTGGCCGAAGGCAGTTACCACGCTCGTCTCGCCGGCTCTTCCGGTGTCGGGATCGTATTGTTCACCTCGCCGCACTGCGGCACATGCCGGGCATGGAAACAATTGTTGCCGCAGGCGCTCGCCGGCTTGGCCGCCGAATTTCACGAAGTCGACGTCAGCGAGGCCACCGGGGTGGCGCGCTACTTCGGCATCTTTCACCTGCCCACGATCTATCTCTATCGCGACGGCCGGTTCCACGCCGAATTGCAGTGCGAGGCGCGACCCGAAACCATCCGGAAGGTTGCGCAACAACTGCTCGCAGCACCACCGCAGGACGAGCCCTGAAAACCACGACGTACCGAAGTACGCGTGGAATCCCATGTCTAGTTCAACATCAGCGCGCGCCCGACAAACACGACCGCAATCGTCAGCAGCCCGATGGCGAGATTGATACCGATCAGCTTGCGGATCTGCGCCAGCGCCGCACCGCCCGCTTTCCAGTCCTGGGCGCCCACCGCACGCTTGAGTTTCTTGTAGGGCGCGAAGAATACATGCGCGAAAATCAGCATCATCGCCACGCCCAATACCAGCATGGTCAGCGCATAGTGCGGCGCTGCGGCACCGCCGAGCTTCACCAGCATGTGCAGGCCGCTCAGCAGGATCAGAACTACCGAACCCCACACCCACGGAAAGAACTTGCCGAACACGCCGGCCCACAGCGTCAGGCGTTGCGGCGGCTCCAGCACACTGGCCGCCACCGGGCGCAGCGCCATGTAGGCGAAAAACATGCCGCCCACCCAGACGACGATGCCTAGAACATGCAACAACAAGGTCAGGTTCACGCGATTTCCTTTCAGAACAGGTTCAAAACAAAGTTGCCTGGTCGAGCACGAGCTTGACCGGCGCGAAGCTCCTGCGGTGTTGCGGGCAGGCGCCGTGAGCCTTCAATGCATCGAGATGGACGACGGTGCCGTAGCCCATGTGGCGGGCAAAGCCATAGACGGGATATTCGTCATGCAGGCTACACATGAATTGATCGCGCGCAGTCTTGGCGAGAATCGAGGCTGCGGCGATCGCCGCCACCTTGTCGTCGCCCTTGACCACGGCTTGCGAACGCCACGGCCACTCGGGACAGCGGTTGCCATCGACAAGCACCTCATCCGGCGTGCGGCCCAACCCGGACACGGCACGTTGCATCGCCAGCATGGTGGCATGCAGGATGTTGAGCGTGTCGATTTCGGCGACACTGGCTTCGGCCACGCACCAGGCAATGGCCCGTTTGCGAATCTCGTCGGCCAGGCGTTCGCGCGCGGCGGCGGACAGTTTCTTGGAATCGCGCAGGCCCGCTATGGGGTTGTCAGGATCGAGCATGACGGCGGCGGCCATCACGGGGCCCGCCAGCGGCCCACGGCCCGCCTCATCGACGCCGCACAGGCCAAGCGGGCCGACATGCAGAACGACGGATGAACGCGGTTTCATGTCCCCCCCGCCAGATAAGGTGCAACCGCCTCGGCAATGCGTGCGCTGGCATCCTGCCTCAGGCTCAAGTGGATGCCGCGAAACGTCTCGACGACGGCACGCCGACGCGGCGCATCGTCGAGCCACGCCAGGGCGTCGTTTGCCAGGTTTTCGGGCGTCGCGTCTTCCTGCACCCGTTCCGGCACCACGAAATCGTGCGCGAGGATGTTCGGCAGCCCGATCCAGGGCAGTAGCGCCTTTTTCCGCATCAGGTGCGCGGTCAGCGCGGGTACGCGGTAGGTGATGACCATCGGTTTCTTGAACAATGCGGCTTCGAGCGTGGCCGTACCCGACGCCACCAGCGCCACGTCGCAGGCCGCCAGCGCGGCATGAGACTGTCCGGCCAGAATATGCAGCGGCACGTCCAGTCCTTGCCCGGCCTGTCGTATCAGCCGGCTGGCCGCTTCGCTTGCGGCAGGCAGCACGAACTGTGCATCGGGATGATGGCGCAGGATGCGCACGGCGGCCTCCAGCATCAGCCGTGCATGACGCGTCACCTCGGACAGCCGGCTGCCCGGCAGCAGCGCGACGACCGGCCCCGCCTGCAGGCCCAGCGCTGCACGTGCGTCGGCGGTATCGGGTTCCAACGGAATGACGTCGGCCAACGGATGGCCCACATAGCTGACAGGTATGCCCGCACCCCGATAGATTTCCTCCTCGAACGGAAATACCACCAGCATGTGCGACACCGCCTGCTTGATGCGATGAATCCGCTCGGGTCGCCACGCCCAGATCGACGGGCTGACGAAATGCACGGTGGGGATACCGGCCTGCTTGAGCTTCGCTTCCAGCGTGAAATTGAAGTCCGGCGCGTCGATGCCGACGAACACGCGCGGCCGTTCGTTCAGGAAATAACGCGTGATGCGCGAACGGATCCACAGCAGTTCCGGCAGATGGCGCAGTACCTCGACATAGCCGTTGACCGCCAGTTTCTCGCTCGGGTAGATCGCCTTGACGCCGGCCTCGATCATGCGCGGGCCGGCGATGCCGGCAGCCTGCAAATCGGGGCGGCTTTGCTGCAGCGCGGCAATGAAGTGCGCCCCCAGGAGATCGCCGGACGCTTCACCGGCGACCACGCCGAGCTTGGGGACATCATGAATTCGCACGATGATCGCGCAGGATTTGGGTTGATAGGGACATTTTGAGAAGGAGAGGCGTAGCCGACCCTACGTCCGACTGAACAAAATCGTTCATATCAGCCAAAAGACAAGCGAGGGCGTGTGAATTCATGATGTCGCCAAGCGGACATCACCGGATGATGCCGCGCTCGGCGCGTGCGAGGAAATCGAGCAGCTGCTGCACTTCGGCATGCTTCACGCCTTCTGGTGCGAGCTTGGCCTGCGCTTCGGCCAGGGTGTTGCCTTCTCGGTAGAGCGTCTTGTAGGCGCGCTTGAGAGCGGCCAGCGCTTCGGCGGAAAATCCGCGCCGCTTGAGGCCTTCGCTGTTGAGTCCGTGCGGTGCGGCCGGCTGGCCCGACGCCATGACGAAGGGTGGAATGTCCTTGAACACCACGCTGGAGATGCCGGTCATCACATGCGCGCCGATCTTGCAGAACTGGTGCACGCCGGTGAAGCCGCCGAGGATCACCCAGTCGCCGACTTCGGCATGGCCCGCCAGCGAGGCATTGTTGGCGAAGATGGTGCGGTCGCCCACCACGCAGTCATGCGCGATGTGGACGTAGGCCATGATCCAGTTGTGGCTGCCGATGGTGGTGACGCCGCGATCCTGCACGGTACCGGTGTTGAAGGTACAGAACTCGCGGATCACGTTGTCGTCGCCGATTTCCAGGCGGGTCGGTTCGCCGGCGTATTTCTTGTCCTGCGGCGCCTCGCCGAGCGAGACGAAATGGAAGATCGTGTTGCGTGCGCCGATCCGGGTGTGGCCGGTGATGACGGCATGGGCGCCGACCGTGGTGCCGGCACCGATCTCGACGTGCTCGCCGATGATCGTGTAGGGACCGATGTCGACATCGTCGGCAAGCCGTGCGCCCGGCGCGACCAGCGCGGTGGGATGGATCGTCGCCATGTCAGGGTTTGTCGCGCAGGGTGGCCATCAGTTCGGCTTCGGCGACCAGCGCCCCGTCGACTTCGGCGCGTCCCTTGTACTTCCAGATGCCGCGCATCTCGCGCACGATCTCCGCCTTGAGGACCAGCTGGTCGCCCGGTCTGACCGGTTTCTTGAAGCGCGCATTGTCGATGCCCGCGAAGTAGATGATGCCGATCTGATTCGGCGTGTAATTCTTGGTCTTGAACGACAGGATCCCCGCAGCCTGCGCCATCGCTTCCAGGATCAGGACGCCCGGCATCACCGGCGCCCCCGGGAAGTGGCCCGGGAAAAAGGGCTCGTTGATGGTGACATTCTTGATCGCGGTGATGCTTTTACCGAGTTCGAGTTCGATGACCTTGTCGATCAGGAGGAAGGGGTAGCGGTGCGGCAGGTACTGCATGACCTGCTCGATGTCCATGATCATGATTTGCTTTCCAGTTCGGTTAGGCGTTTTTCGAGCTGCTTGATGCGGTTCACCAGCTTGTCGAGATTGCGCATGTGGACGGCGTTCTTCTGCCAGACCTCGTGCTCGGAGAACGGCAGCGCGGAAGTGTAGGTGCCCGCCTTCGGCAGCGATTTGGTGATCAGCGTATTGGTCGAGATGCGGGTGCCGTCTGCGATCTCGATGTGGCCGAAGATCATCGCCGCACCGCCGATGGTGCAGTGGCGGCCGATCTTCGCGCTGCCGGCGATACCGGTACAGGCGGCGATCGCCGTATGCGCACCGATCGTCACGTTGTGCGCGACCTGGATCAGGTTGTCGAGCTTGACGCCCTCCTCGATTACCGTGTCCTCCAGGGCGCCGCGATCGATGGTGGTGCAGGCGCCGACTTCGACGTCGTCGCCGATCAGCACGCGGCCAATCTGCGGGATTTTCTCCCAGCGGCCGTCGTTCGGCGCAAAACCGAAGCCGTCCGCACCGATCACGCAGCCCGCATGCAGGATGGCCCGGTCGCCCACTTCGCAGCGGTGATACAACGTGACGTTGGCGTGCAGCAGGCAGTCGTCGCCGATGCGCGCATGGTCGCCGACGACGCAGTTGGGGCCGACCACCGTGCGTGCACCAACCACGGCCCCGGCACCGATCACCGCGCCGGGGCCTATGCTGGCGTCGGCGGCAATCCTGGCGTCACCGGCAACCGTCGCCGCGGGATGGATGCCCGCAGGCGGGCGCGGCGGCGGATTCAGCAGGGCCGAGACACGCGCGAAATACAGGTAAGGGTTGGGCGTGAGGATGCGGGGGAGCGTCGTCGCGTCGCGCGCCTCCAGCGGCAGGATCACAGCGCCGGCATGCGTGTCGGCTAGTTGAGCCAAATACTTGCCTTGCGAGACAAAGCCGATCTCGTCCGCCTGCGCCTGGTCCAGCGGCGCAACCTGGCGAATCGTGATACTGCCCTCGCCCAGCAACTCCCCGCCAAAACGCGCAACCAGTTCGGTCAGCGTAGAGGCCATTGGCTACTTAGCTTCCGCGGCCGAGTTTATTTTCCACGGCCACGTTTATTTTCCACCCAGGGCCTTCATCACGCGATCGGTGATGTCGTTTTTTGGATCGACGTATACGGCCTGCTCGACGATCAGGTCGAATTTCTCCGTCTTGGCGATGTCCTGGATCGCCTTGCGTGCGCGTTCCTGGATCTGGCCCAATTCTTCGTTGCGGCGCAGGTTGAGGTCTTCGCGGAATTCGCGCCCCTTGCGCTGCAGTTCGAGGTTGAGATTGTTGAGATCGCGCTCCTTCGACTTGCGGTCGTTGTCCGACATGGTCACGCCATCCTTGTCGAGCTGCGCCTGCAGGTCACGGGCCTGCTTGGCCAGTTTCTGCAGTTCCTGGTCGCGTCCGGCAAATTCGCGCTCCAGCTTTTTCTGCGCGGCAATCGACAGAGGCGCCTCGCGCAGCAGCCTCTCGGTGTTGACGAAGCCGATCTTGGTGTCGGCCAGGACGGGCGCGGCCGCGAACGCAGACGCAAGGATCAGGGAAACTGCCAGCTGCTTGAACTTCATCATGAATACTCCAGTAACGGCCTAGGGCGTATTAACACTAATTTCGCGCCCACGTTGCCGTGAGAAAGCGATGGATGCAAGGCGCGGCGCGCAGGCAAGGGCCATCCCTTGCCAAGCGGCGCAACGCTGCAGACGCGCTTTCTCGCAGCAACCCGAAGGGACGGGCCGATTAGGGTGCATCCCTTTGTCGCGTACCGCTTGCAGTGAACGACACTGCGGCGCGGTCCGCTTCGCGGGCTGCACCCCGAATCGACCTCGTCGCGGACGTGAAATTAGTGTTAACACGCCCCAGCCCTTAGAACACATTGCCAAGGGTGAATTGAAACATTTCAGCTTTGTCGCCCGTCTTCTTGACGATCGGCTGCGCCAGGCTGAATTTGAGCGGGCCGAGCGGCGAAACCCAGAGTACGGCAATCCCCGCCGAATAGCGCAAGTCGCCGAACGCGAATGTCTTGTACAGGTTGTCCTTGTCGTCGGGACCGAAGGTGGCACCCGCATCGACAAACGCCGACATACGCAGCGACTGGTCATCCTTGAGACCCGGCAGCGGGAAGAAGACTTCCGCATTGCCAACCACGCGCTTGTCGCCGCCCAGCGCGTCTCCGTTCGCGTCCTTGGGCCCCAGGGTGCCCGTCTTGAAGCCGCGCACCGAGCTGTTGCCGCCCGCATAGAAGTTCTTGAAGAACGGCAAGGGCTTGCCGGACAGGCCGTCGCCTATCCCCACCTCGCCATTCAGCATCAGGGTGAAGCTCTTGCCCAGCGGGATATATTGCTGGTGCTGGAACGACAGCTTGTAGTACTGCAGGCTGCCGCCCGGCGTGCCCACCTCGGCCGCCACCCGCTGCATCAAGCCCTTGGTCGGGAACAGGTAGCTGTTGCGGGTATCGCGCGCCCAGGACGTATCCAGACGCACGGTATCGTTGTCCTTGCCGAACTCGTTGACGAATCGCGTGTACTGCACCGGACTGTCCGAATAGGTGGTGAGCGAAGTCTGCTCGTAGGTCAGGCCGAGCGAGAGGAAATCGCGCTCGTTCACCGGCAGGCCGAATCGCACGCCGGCGCCATAGGTCGAGGTCTTGTAGGCGCCGACATTGGAAAGCGAGGTGGCATCGACGTCGCGGCGATACAGGTCATAGCCCAGGCTGACGCCATCGATGGTGTAGTAGGGATTGGTGAACGACAGCGCATACACGGTGTTGACGCTGCCCGAGTTGATCTGCGCCGACAGCCGGTTGCCGGTGCCGAACACGTTGCTCTGCGAGACCGAGCCCGACAGCACCAGTCCCTCGGACGACGAGAAGCCGGCACCCAGCATGATGCTGCCGGTGGATTTCTCGGCCACGCTCACATTGACGTCGACCTGGTCGGTGGTGCCCTGCACCGCCGGGGTCTCGATATTCACTTCGTTGAAGTAGCCCAGGCGATTGAGGCGGTCGCGCGACAGGTTGATCTTCTCGGCGTCGTAATACGCGCCTTCCATCTGGCGCACTTCGCGGCGCACCACTTCATCGCGAGTCTTGGTGTTGCCCGAGACGTTGACGCGGTTCACGTACACGCGGCGGCCCGGATCGACGAACAGCGTGAACGCGACCGTGCGCTTCTCCTTGTCGAGGTCGGGCACCGCGTTGACGTTGGCGAAAGCATAGCCGTCGTTGCCGAGACGGTCGCCAATGGCCTTGGTGGTCTCGGTCAGGCGGTCGCGCGCAAACACCTCGCCCGGCTTGATGGTGATAAGCTTTTTCAGTTGGGCTTCCGGTACCAGCATCTGCCCGGCCAGCTTGACGTCAGACACCTTGTACTGGGGTCCCTCGGTCACGTTGACGGTGATGTAGATACCCTGCTTGTCCGGCGAGATCGACACCTGGGTGGAATCGACGTTGAACTCGAGGTAGCCGCGGTTGAGGTAGAACGAGCGCAGGGCTTCGATATCTCCGGCCAGCCGCGTCTTGGAATACTGGTCGTTCTTGGTATACCAGGTCAGCCAGCCCGGCGTGGTCGAGGTGAACTGCTTCAGCAGTTCCTTCTCCTTGAATGCCTGGTTGCCGACGATGTTGATCTGCTGGATCTTTGCGCTGCTGCCTTCCACCACGTCGAACTGCACGGCGACCCGGTTGCGCTCCAGCGGCGTCAGGGTGGACTTGATCTCGACGGCATACTTGCCGCGGTTGAAGTATTGCCGCTGCAATTCCTGCTCGGCCTTGTCGAGGAGGGAGCGGTCGAGTACGCGGCCCTCGGCCAGCCCGGTCTCCTTGAGCCCCTTCTTCAGGTCATCCTCGGAAAACTCCTTGATGCCGGTCAGGGTGATCTTGGCGATCGACGGACGCTCCTCGACGGTGACAATCACCACGCCGTCGCGCGCTTCCAGCCGCACATCCTTGAAGAAGCCGGTGGCATACAGCGCCTTGATCGCCGCGGCGGTCTTCTCGTCGGTCATCGTATCGCCGACCTTGACCGGCAGGTAGCTGAACACCGTGCCCGCCTCGGTGCGCTGGATCCCTTCGACCCGGATGTCCTTGACGACAAAGGGCTCCGCGGCAAACACGGGCTGCGCGGCGAATACGACGGCAAGGGCAAGCGTCAAACGGTTCAGGATCATGGTTGTTATCATCCGCCTATCAGGCGTTGCAAATCGTTGAACAGGGCAAACGACATCAGCAGGAGCAGGAGCGTCATGCCGATCCGGCTCCCTATTTCCATGGTGCGTTCGGACACCGGGCGACCGGTCAAAACTTCGGCAACATAATACATGAGGTGTCCCCCATCCAACAGCGGGACGGGCAGCAGATTCAGCACCCCCAGGCTCACGCTCACCAGCGCCAAAAAACCGACGAAACTGATCCACCCGAGCGTGGCACTCTGGCCGGCATAGTCGGCAATGGTCAGCGGGCCCGACAGGTTTTTCCAGGATACCTGCCCCACTACCATACGCCCCATCATCTCCAGCGTGAACAGGCTCATGTCCCAGGTTTTTTCTGCACCGCGTCCCAGCGCCTCGACCGGTCCGTAACGCACCTCGGTCATCAGGTCGTCCATCAACGAGGGATCGATCTTGGGACCGGCCCCGATCTTGCCGATACGCTGGCCATTTTCATCCACCGTATCGGGCACGACCGTCAATTCGCGCATTTGCCCCTCGCGTTCGTATTCGATACGCAAGGATTGCGACGGATGCTGGCGAATCAGTTTCACCCAGTCCTGCCAGGTCGTCACGGCTTTTCCATTGGCGGCGACCAGCCGGTCTCCGCTCTGGAAGCCTGCGCGCGCCGCCGCGCCGCCGGGCAGCACCTCGCCGATGACTGGATCGATCGCGGGGGCGTAACCTACGATCCCGAGCGGGCGCAGCGTGTCCCGTTCCAGGTTCTCGGTATCCATCGGCGGTGCGGCGAGCTGCACGCTACGGCCATCGGCCAGCTCCAGCACAAGCGGGTCACCCGCCACACCGGCGCGTAGCAATTCCAGCCTCAGATCCTGGAATGACGGGGTGTCGGCGCCATTGACACGGCGGATTTCATCCCCTGACACCAGTCCCGCCTGCGCGGCCGGCGTACCGGCTGGCGGCTCGCCGATCAGCGGCTTCATCGCAGGCATGCCGTGCAGGAACAGCGCCCAGTAGAACACGATGGCCAGCAGGAAATTGGCGATCGGGCCCGCCGCGACGATGCCGATGCGGCGCCAGACACTCGCCCGATTGAAGCTGCGATGCGCCTCTGCGGCCGGGACCTCGCCTTCGCGTTCGTCGAGCATCTTCACGTAGCCGCCAAAGGGCAACGCGGCCAGCACCCATTCGGTCTGGTCGCGGCCGAAACGGCGACTGAACAGGGGTTTGCCGAATCCGAGCGAAAAACGCAACACCTTGACGCCGGCCAATCGGGCCGCCAGATAGTGGCCGAATTCGTGTATCACCACCAGAATGGCGATGGCGACCAAAAACCAGACGACGGTATGCAGCACGCTCATGCGCAAGTCTCCAGATAGGCGCCCGCCACACGGCGTGCCTGGCGGTCGGCCTCGAGCAGGTCGTCCAGCGTGGCGGCCGGACCACCCGCCAGCGTGTCCAGCGCGTGGGCAATACTGGCGGCGATGGCGTTGAACGGAACCGCGTTATCGAGGAAACGCGCCACCGCGACCTCGTTGGCCGCATTCAGCACGGCCGCGGCATTGCCCCCCGCGGACAAGGCATCGAATGCCAGTTGCAGACAGGGGAAGCGCGTCGTGTCGGGCGCCTCGAAGCTCAGCTGCCTGCCTATCAGTTCGAGCGGCGACACGCCAGCTTCGATCCGTTCAGGGAAGCCCAAGGCGTAGGCAATCGGCGTGCGCATGTCGGGCGTGCCCATCTGCGCGATCACCGAGCCGTCGGCGTACTCGACCATCGAATGCACAATGCTCTGCGGATGCACCACCACCTTGATCTGCTCCGGGCGCGCGTTGAACAGCCAGCGCGCCTCAATCACCTCGAGGCCCTTGTTCATCAGACTCGCCGAATCGACCGAAATCTTCCTGCCCATCACCCAGTTGGGATGGGCCACCGCCTGTGCGGGCGTGGCGGCGGCGATCGCCTCGGCCGACAACGTACGGAACGGGCCGCCGGATGCGGTCAGCCACAGCGCCTTCACACCGGCACGCTGGAAGTCGCCGTCGAAGTTGCGCGGCAATGCCTGGAAGATGGCGTTATGCTCGGAGTCGATCGGCAGCAGTTCGGCGCCGCTGGCGGCAATGGCGTCCATGAACAGCTGGCCCGACACCACCAGGGTCTCCTTGTTGGCCAGCAGTATCCGCTTGCCGGCCTGGGCCGCTGCCAGCGTCGCCGGCAGGCCTGCCGCGCCCACGATCGCCGCCATCACGGTGTCGACCTCGGGTGCGGTCGACACCTCGGTCAGCGCGGTCGCGCCCCCGAGCACCTCGACCGCCAAGCCTTCGGCTGCCACCCGATCGCGCAGCGCAGCAGCGGCGGCTGGCTCGCTCATCACCGCGAAACGCGGGCGGTGCGTGCGGATCTGCTCAACCATGCGTTCGACCTGGGTCGCGCCGCTGAGGGCGAACACCCTGAAACGATCGGGGTGGCGCGCCACGACATCGAGCGTATTGACGCCGATGGTGCCGGTGGCGCCCAGGATGGTGAGGACACGCGGTTTCATGCCGCTTTCATTCATGCGGAATGCTCCAGCCACATCCACATGCCCGTGGCGATCGGCAGGGTGGACGTCAGTGCATCGATCCGGTCGAGCACGCCGCCGTGCCCCGGCAACGTGTCACCGCTGTCCTTCATGCCCGACACACGCTTGATCCACGACTCGAACAGATCGCCCAGTACCGACAGGTAGAGCAGCCCACACACCATGAAAAGCAGCGGCCGCATAGGCAGGGCGCTCCACAGACTCAAGACGACGGCGTACACGGCCAGCGCCACGAGCGCCCCTGCCACGCCTTCCCAGGTCTTGCCGGGACTGATGGCGGGGGCGAGCTTGTGACGCCCGAACAGGCGCCCGGAGAAATAGGCAGCGGTATCGGCGATCCAGACGACCGCCATCACGCCCAGCAGTACGGCAGGCCCGCGCGCATGCAGATAGAGCAACGCCGCCCAGGTCGGCAGCAGGATCACGACCCCGATCGCGGCACGCACGAATACGCGGGATGCCTCCCAGCGTCCCAACAGCCACAGGGGGGCAACCAGCAACCAGAAGACGATGGCCAGAACAATCAGGGCGGTCTGGAAAGCTGGCCACCCTCCGGCCAGTCCATATGGCAACACCAGTGTGCACAGCGTCAGCAGGATGGCATAGACGCGCTCAGACAGCGGCGGAAAATGGCTCAGGCGCGCCCATTCGTAAGCCGCCATGCCCACCACGCCCGCCATCAGGATCCCCCACAACCATGCAGGCGCCCACAATGCGGCCGGCACGAACACGGCCAGCAGCAATACGGCGGTGCCTATCCGTCTGAGGAGCGGCGTCATGGATGGCGTCTCCGGAATGCCGTCACGACGCGGATCGCACCTGCTCGCTGGTGCGGCCAAAACGGCGTTCACGGGTTCGATAGGAGGCGATCGCTTCGTCCAGCGCCGCCGGATCGAAGTCAGGCCACAGCGCATCAGTGAAATAAAGTTCCGTGTAGGCCAACTGCCACAGCAGGAAATTGCTGATGCGCTGCTCGCCTCCGGTGCGGATGAACAGGTCTGGCTCGGGCATGTCGGCGATACTGAGTTTCTGCGCCAGCGCCGCTTCATCCACCTCGTCCGGCGACAGGCCGGCCGCCATCAATTTCTTCATCGCCTGCACGATGTCCCAGCGTCCGCCGTAATTGGCCGCGACGGTGAAGGTGAGGCGGGTATTGCCGCGCGTCAGCGCTTCCGCATCGCGGATCAGGGTCTGGATACGCTCGGAAAAGCCCGTCAGGTCGCCGATGACACGGAAACGGATACCGTTTTCGTGCAAACGCGCGACCTCATTTTCCAGCGCACGCATGAACAGTTCCATCAACAGGGTGACTTCTTCCTGCGGACGTCGCCAATTCTCGGAACTGAAGGCAAACACGGTGAGATGCGACACGCCGCGCTCGGCGCAGGCACGAATCACCCCGCGTAGCGCCTCGACCCCCTTGCGATGTCCGGCGACGCGCGGCATAAGCCGGCGCTTCGCCCAGCGACCGTTGCCATCCATGATGATGGCAATGTGCCGCGGCACGTCTGTGCCTGCCGGAATCGCTTGCTTGGTGCGGGTAGACACGCCGGATGTGCTCGCCAGTCTCACTTAGACTGCGAGCAGCTCTTTCTCTTTGTCGGCCAGCATCTTGTCGATCTCGCCGATGAACTTGTCGGTCAGCTTCTGCACCTCGTCCTGAGTGCGGCGCTCTTCGTCTTCGGTCGCGGTCTTGGCCTTGACCATGTCCTTCAGGGTGCCGTTGGCGTCACGACGGACGTTGCGCACCGCGACGCGTGCGTTTTCCGCCTCACCACGCACGACCTTGATCAGATCCTTGCGGCGTTCCTCGGTCAGCGCAGGCATGGGCACGCGGATGATGTCGCCGTGCGTCGCCGGATTCAGGCCCAGATCGCCATCGCGAATCGCTTTCTCGATCTTGCCGACCATGTTCTTTTCGTAAGGCTGCACACCCAGCGTGCGTGAATCGACCAGCGAAACGTTCGCCACCTGCGGAACCGGCGTCGGGTTGCCGTAGTAGTCGACCATCACGTGGTCGAGAATGCCGGTGTGGGCGCGTCCGGTGCGCACCTTGGCAAGATCGGTCTTCAGCGCTTCCAGCGTCTTGCCCATTTTCTGCTCGGCAGACTGCTTGATTTCGGTGATGGTGGTTTCAGCCATTTCAACTCCTCAATGGTTGCTTACCCGCGTGCCCTCGTCCTCACCCATCACGACGCGTTTCAGTGCGCCGGGTTTGAAGACGTTGAACACGACGAGCGACAGTTTCTGTTCGCGACACAGGGCGAAGGCGGCGGTATCGAGCACGCCGAGATTTTTGGCGATCGCCTCGTCGAAGCTCAGCGCCTCGTAGCGTTTGGCGCCCGGATCCTTCTTGGGGTCAGCGGTATAGACGCCGTCGACCTTGGTCGCCTTCAGCAACAGGTCGGCGCCGATCTCGGCCGCGCGCAGGGCAGCGGCGGTATCCGTGGTGAAAAACGGATTGCCCGTGCCACCGCCGAAAATCACCACCCGTCCGGCTTCCAGATCACGCACCGCCGCATCGCGTTCGAAATCCTCGCCCAGGTGGGCAATGTGCACGGCCGTCTGCACGCGTGCCTCGACCCCGGCCTGCTGCAGCGCATCCTTCAGCGCCAGCGCATTCATCACCGTCGCCAGCATGCCCATCGAGTCGGCGGTGGCCCGGTTCATTCCGGACAGCGCGCCGGTGGCGCCGCGGAACAGGTTGCCGCCGCCGACCACGATGCCGACCTGCACACCCAGCGCAACGACTTCACGAATCTGGCCGACGAAGCCGGCCATGGTCTCGGCGTGATAACCGAAGCTGTCCGGCCCCATCAGGGCCTCGCCGGACAGCTTCAGCAGGATGCGTCGCACCGGCGCCATGCCTGGTCAGACCTTGGAGGCGGCCGCGACTTCAGCGGCGAAGTCGGACACCTTCTTCTCGATGCCCTCGCCCACCACGTACATCACGAAGCCGTGGCACTGCGAGTTCTTCGACTTCAGCACCTGCTCGACGGTCTGCTTGTCGTCCTTGACGAAGGGCTGCGACAGCAGCGTGACTTCCTTGAGGAACTTCTGCACCGTGCCTTCGGCAATCTTTTCCAGCATGGCTTCCGGCTTGCCGGCTTCCTTGGCCTTTTCGATCGCGACGCGACGTTCCGTCTCGATCAACTCCTGCGAGACGCCCGAGGCATCCAGCGACTTCGGCTTGGACGCCGCGATATGCATCGCGATGTCGCGCGCCAGCGCTTCGTCGCCGGTCACGTCGACCAGCACGCCGATCTTGCCGCCATGGATGTAGCTGGCGAACTTGCCCTGGCCGTTCAGGCGCACGAAGCGGCGCACCGACATGTTCTCGCCGATCTTGCCGACCAGTTCGGTGCGGAAGGCTTCCACCGTAGCGCCCTTGTAGGGCAGAGCGGACAGCGCGGCGACGTCGGCCGGATTCTGTTCCAGCACCATGCCGGCGAGCGCGTTGGACAGCGCCATGAAGTCGTCGTTCTTGGCCACGAAGTCGGTTTCGCAGTTGACTTCGACCATGGCGGCCGACTTGCCGTCGGCACTGATGGCAATGGTCACGATCCCTTCGGCGGCCACGCGGCCGGCGCTCTTGGCGGCCTTGTTACCGAAGCGTACGCGCAGGATTTCCTCCGCCTTCTGCATGTCGCCGCCGGCTTCCGACAGCGCCTTCTTGCAGTCCATCATCGGCGCATCGGTTTTCTCGCGCAGATCCTTGACCATGCTTGCAGTGATTTCAGCCATTTCGAACTCCTATCCCAAATTACTCGATTAAATTCAGCCAATACAGAAAGAGGGGCCAACGCCCCTCCTCGAATACGTTCGCCGGGAATGCCTCCCGGCGATAGTGAGCACGTCGCGTTTACTCAGCGGCGACGCCACCCTCTTCTTCCACCTCGACGAACTCCTCGCCACCGACGATTTCGCTGATGACCTGGGCGCGGCCTTCCAGTGCCGCATCGGCCATGCCACGGGCGTACAGGCGAATCGCCCGTGCCGAGTCGTCATTGCCGGGAACGATGTAGTCCACGCCTTCCGGGCTGTTGTTGGTGTCGACCACGCCGATCACCGGAATGCCCAGCTTCTTGGCCTCGACCACGGCGCCCTTCTGGTAGCCGACGTCGATGATAAAAATCGCATCAGGCAGGCCGCCCATTTCGCGGATGCCGCCCAGGCTGCGGTTCAGCTTGTCGACTTCGCGCTGCACCGTGAGGATTTCCTTCTTCGACAGACGGCCCGGTTCGGCCAGCGAGGCTTCCAGTTCGTTCAGGCGCTTGATCGACTGCTTGACCGTCTTGAAGTTCGTCAGCATGCCGCCGAGCCAGCGCTGGTCGACATAAGGCATGCCGGCGCGCTGCGCCTCTTCGCGCACGATGTCACGTGCGGCGCGCTTGGTGCCGACGAACAGCACGTTGCCCTTGTTGGCGGCCAGCTGGCGCACGAACTTCTGTGCTTCCTGGAACATCGGCAGCGACTTTTCCAGGTTGACGATATGGATCTTGTTGCGATGGCCGAAAATGAACGGGGCCATCTTGGGATTCCAGAAGCGGGTCTGGTGGCCGAAATGGACACCGGCTTCCAGCATTTGGCGCATGGTGACAGACATGAAAATCTCCTAAAGGGTTGAGCCTCCACCCGTCAGCAGCCGCGTGTATACGTTTGAACACGCCGCCACCCTTTAATGACAGGTGTGCGAATTTGTCCGAACCATTTCGGACAGCCCGCGATTCTAATTCGAACGGACACTTATATCAAGGCGCCCGGCTGCGGCAGCGCAATCTGCAGCCACACCGCCAACCCGCCGCCGGGCCGGTCCTGCAGGCTGACCTCCCAGCCTTGCGCCGCCGCCAGCTGGCGCACGATCGCCAGCCCCAGCCCGGAGCCGCCGGTGCCGACGTTGCGCGAGGCTTCGAGCCGGTAGAACGGGCGGAACACGGCTTCCTGTTCCGCCACAGGAATCCCGGGGCCGCGGTCGAGCACGCCGATGCGGCATAGCCCGTCCCCCATCACGGCCTGCAGGGTCACGGGCTGGCCGCCGCCATAGCGCAGGGCATTTTCCAGCAGATTGGCCAGAATGCGGCGCAAGGCGCCGGTCGGCACATCGAGCGTGATAGCCGCCGCCTCGATCTGAACGTGCGCCGCCGCGCCGGGCGTGGACCGCACCAGATCGGCCAGCAGATCGGCCAGCGCCACCCGCCGGGCAGCCTCATGACCGAAGCCGCGCGCCAGCGTCAGCACATCGCCGATCAGGCGGTCCATCGCCTCGATGTCGCGCTCCACCTGCGCCGCCAGTTCCGCGCTCGGCCTGCGCACCAGCATTTCCACCGCCAGCCGCAGCCGTGCCAGCGGCGTGCGCAGGTCGTGCGACACGCCGGCCAACAGCACGGTACGGGCAGCCAGCAGGTCCTCCACCTGTTTCGCCATCTCGTTGAAGCGGCGGCTGAGGGCGGCGATTTCACGCGGCCCGGTTTCGGGCAGACGCTCCGGCGTCTGTCCGCGGCCCAGGGAAGTGACCGCCTGCTGCAGCCGTTGCAGCGGCCTGGTGGTCCGACGGGCCAGCCACCAAGCGGCAAGCAAAGTCAGCAACGTGCCGCCGGCCAGCGAGGCCAGCACGGCATGGATCGGACGCGGACCGATGCGGCTGTGGGGAAATCCCACCGACAGATGCCCGTCGCCGGCGGGCAGCGACACCCAGAACCATTCCTGCCCCCGGATTTCCTCGCGCGAAGTCGTGACCGACTCGCCCGCCCGCGCGCTCAGGGACGCCACCAGAAAGCGCAGATAGGGTTCCCGCCACGAGGGCGGCGCGGCATTGTGCGGCGGCTCGGCGCGCAGCGCCAGCGCGTGCGAACGCGCCAGTTCGATTTCGAAAGCGGGACGGGTGACGGGCGGCAGTTCGCTCCAGGTCTGCGCCGACAGCGTCATCAGGCCCGCGAGGTCGGCCGCCGAACGGCGCGCCATCGGCAACATCAAAAAGTAGGTGATGGTCGATGCCACCAGCAATTCGAAAAGGATGAAGAACGCCAGCAGCAGCAAGGCATTCTGCTGCGTCAGGCTCAGGCGCGACGACAGTTTCACGCCTCGCCGCCGCGCGGATTGAACAGGTAGCCCTCGCCGCGCACGGTGCGGATGTAGACGGGCTCGACGGAATCGGGCTCGATCTTGCGGCGCAGCCGGGTGACGCGGGTATCGACGCTGCGGTCGAACGGATCGCGCTCGTAGCCTTTCAGCATGTCGATCAGCGTGTCGCGCGACAGCACTCGCAGCGGGTGTTCGATGAAGATGCGCAACAGGGCGAATTCGGCGGTCGACAGTTTCACCTCGACGCCGTCGCGAGTGAGCCGGTGGCTGGCCGCATCCAGCCGATACGGCCCGAAGCTGGGCAGCGCCGGCTGCGGGACAGGCTCGGCCTGTCCCTGGCTGCGCCGCAGCAGGGCACGCAGGCGGGCCAGCAGTTCGCGTGGACTGAAAGGCTTGGCCAGGTAATCGTCGGCCCCCATTTCCAGGCCCACCACGCGATCGATTTCCTCGCCGCGCGCCGACAGCATGAGAATCGGTACGTTCGACTGGCTGCGCAGACGGCGCGCCAGCGACAGTCCGTCCTCGCCGGGCATCATCAGGTCGAGCACGATGGCATCCGGCATGCCACGCTCCAGCGCCTGCCACATGGCCGTTCCGTCCATTGCCGTCTCCACCGCAAACCCGCTGTCGCCCAGGTAGGCCTCCAGCAGGGTGCGCAGCCCCGGGTCGTCGTCCACCACCAGGATGCGTGCGGCGGCCACCGTCACAACGCACTCCGGGCAGGGTTGGGCACAACAGGCTTGAACGATTGCATCATGCGGGGTCCGGATTGGATGGCGGGTTACGGTTTTCGGGCCTTGCGCCCGATGTTTTTATCCTACTCCACAACAGGGCCTTTCCGGCCCGCCTGTCACAAACGGACACACACTGGCACGCAGTGCCATCCAGCCGACATCGCACAGCGACACCACCGGCCCACACTGCATTCCAACCGCAATCCCGCGGTCTCAACGAAACCCGAACCGCACATGACCCTGCTCCGCCTGAGCCTGCTTCTTGTCCCGTCCGTCCTGGCCCTTGCCATGCCTGCACTGGCCGAGGCACGCCAGGGCAACGCGAACATCGTGCAGCCTCGTCCCCTCAACCTGTCGTTGCCGCGCGATCTCCCGCCTCCTCCCGGTGCCAGTCAGGTCGACGAGGCGGTACAGCGTAATCTGCGCGCGCCAGCACCCACCCAGGACAGTCAGCAGGCTCCGGCCCGCCTGCCTTATGGCGCGGGCTACGAGCATCGCCATCCGGAAATAGGCGGCGCGGCGCCAGGCGGCAGCCCCGGTACCGCCCCCGGTGCCGGCGCCGGGCGACGGGGTCGTTAATCCCACCCTCTTTAGGAGCGCACCATGAAATCGACAAAAATTCTTTCTGTCATCCTGCTTGCCGCCGGCCTGGCCAGCGGCACAGTCCACGCCAAGGGCGGCCACGCCGGCATGGGGGGCGGCATGGGAATGGGCAATACCGGCCTGTCCCCCCCTGATTCGGCGCAACGCAAGGAAACACGCACCCAAATCCGCGATGAAAAGCGCATCCAGACGCGCGATGGCGCCCAGACCAACAGTGCGCAGCGCAACCAGAACCGCGACCACATCCGCACCGAAACCAGCGAGCAGATTCGTAGCAGCGGCGCGTCCCCCGCGGGCCAGTAGGGACGGCGCAGACAGCCGGCGCAGTGTCCGGCCAGACATGCAAGCTGGAATGCAGCCGTGCGTCCCCGCTTGCATGCGCCCATAACATAAGTATGGTTTTTCCGGCGCCTGCCGGGCGCGCTAGAATGCTGCTTTAAGCCCCGCATCTAGCCCAAACATCATGACTGTCACCATCAAAACCGGCGCCGAAATCGAAGGCATGCGCGTCGCCGGACGACTTGCTTCGGAAGTGCTCGACTACATCACGCCCTTCGTCAAACCCGGCGTCACCACGGGCGAGCTCGACCGTCTGTGCCACGACTACATGGTCAACGTGCAGGGCACGATCCCGGCGCCGCTGAACTATGCGCCGTCCGGCCACACCCCCTACCCCAAGTCGATCTGCACCTCGGTCAACAACCAGGTGTGCCACGGCGTGCCGGGCGACAAGGTGCTGAAGAACGGCGACGTCGTGAACCTCGACATCACGGTGATCAAGAATGGCTGGCACGGCGACACCAGCCGCATGTTCGCGGTGGGCGAGGCGTCGATCCAGGCCAAGCGCCTGATCCAGATCACCTACGAAGCCATGTGGGTCGGCATCGATCACGTCAAGCCGGGCGCCCGCCTGGGCGACATCGGCCACGCCATCCAGCGCTTCGCCGAAAACCATGGCTACAGCGTGGTACGCGAGTTCTGCGGCCACGGCATCGGTCTCAATTTCCACGAGGACCCGCAGGTGCTGCACTATGGCAAGCCCGGCACCGGCCTCGTGCTGGAACCTGGCATGACCTTCACCATCGAGCCGATGATCAACGCCGGTCGCCGCGACATCCGCCAGATGCCCGACGGCTGGACCATCGTCACCAAGGACCGCAGCCTCTCTGCGCAGTGGGAACACACGATCCTGGTGACCGACAACGGCTATGAAGTCCTGACCGTCTCGGCCGGCACCCCGGCCGTTCCCGACCACATCCGTCACGCTGCGTGAGCAAACCGCCGTTCGCCGATCTTCGCGAGCGGCTCAAATCGGGCCGCGCCGATCTGGCTGCGGCCTTTCTACGCAAATCCACCGCCCACTACTTGAGCCGCCACGCTGCGCTGGTCGACAGCGTGCTGATCGAGCTCTCGGCCCGGCTCGCCCTGCCCTCCACCTTCTGTCTCGCGGCCGTCGGCGGCTACGGACGCGGCGAACTGTTCCCCGGGTCCGACGTGGACGTACTGATGGTACTGCCCCATGACCCCACCCCCGACCAGCAGGCCACGCTGGAAAACTGGGTGCAGGCCTGCTGGGACGTCGGGCTGGAGATCGGTCATAGCGTGCGCACGGTCGACGCCTGCCTGGCCGAAGCCGCGGACATCACGGTGGAAACCAACCTGCTGGAGGCGCGCTTCGTGTGCGGGGCTGCGGACCTGTTCGACGAATTCGGCCGCCGCTTCCAGGCACGTTTCGACCCCCAGCATTTTTTCGACGGCAAACTGGCCGAGCAGCAGGCGCGCCACGCACGTTTCGACGACAGCGCCTACAAGCTCGAACCGAACCTGAAGGACAGCCCCGGCGGCCTGCGCGACCTGCACACCGTCCACTGGCTGGCACAGGCCTGCGGCATCCTGGGCGGCTGGAGCGGTATCGCGCGCGCCGGCCTGCTCACCCACGCCGAAGCGCGCCGCATCGCGCACGAGGAACGCACCCTGTCGGCGCTGCGGATTCATCTGCACCTCCTGGCGAGGCGGCGCGAAGACCGCCTCGCCTTCGATTACCAGACCGAACTGGCCGCCCGCCTCGGGCTGGCCGCCACGCCCCATCGCCGCCCCGGCGAGCGCCTGATGCAGCGCTATTACCGCGCCGCCAAGCTGATCCAGCGCGTCAACGACATCCTCATCCAGTCGCTGCGCGTACGGCTGTTCCCGGTGACCGCGCCGCCGCAGCCGATCGACGCCGATTTCCAGGTGCGTGCCAATCTGCTCGAAGCGCGCGCCGCCGACCTGTTCGAACGCAAGCCGGATGCCCTGCTGCGCGCCTTCATAGTGTATGCCCAGCACCCTGCACTCGCCGGATTCGAGCCGGCGACGCTGCGCGCCCTGTGGCGCGGCAGCACGCGCATCGATGCGGCATTTCGCGTTGATCCGCTGCATCGCGCCCTGTTCATGACGCTGCTGCGCCAGCCGCTGGGCATCACCCGGGCGCTGCGCGCGATGCATCGCTATGGCCTGCTCGGTCGCTACATCCCGGCATTCGGCCGCGTCGTCGGGCAGATGCAGCACGACCTCTTCCACGTCTACACGGTCGATGAGCACATCCTCACCGTGCTCCGCAACATGCGGCGCTTCACCGTGCCGGGCCTTGGGCACGAGTTCCCGCTTGCCAGCCGGTTGATTGCCGCGTTCGACAAGTCTGAGCTGCTATACTTGGCCGCCCTGTTCCACGACATCGCCAAAGGGCGCGGCGGCGACCATTCCGAACTCGGTGCCGTCGATGCGCGACGGTTCTGCCGCCAGCACCAGCTCGACAAGGCGGACAGCGAGCTGGTCGCCTGGCTCGTGGACATGCATCTGGTGATGTCGCGCACCTCGCAAAAAGAAGACATCAGCGACCCCGGGGTCATCGCCGCCTTCGCCGCCCGGATCGGCGACACGCGCCGGCTGGCCGCCCTGTACCTGCTGACCGTGGCCGATATCCGCGGCACCAGCCCGAAAGTGTGGAACGCCTGGAAAGGCAAACTGCTGGAAGACCTGTACCACGCCACCCATGCCCGGCTGGCGGGCAGCGATGCCGCGGTGGCGGACATTGCTGCCCGGCAGAACGAAACACGGGTCAATCTCGCCCTGTATGGCCTGCCGGCCAGCGCCGCCGATGCGCTATGGGCGCATCTCGACGAACGCTATTTCGTCCGCTTCGACGCCCGCGACATGGCCTGGCAGGCGCGCATGCTGTGGCGCCGCACCGACAGTGCCGACGCCGTCGTGCGGGCGCGGCTGTCGCCAGCCGGCGAGGGTATACAGGTGCTGGTCTACGCGCCCGACCGAGCCGACATCTTCGCCCGTATCTGCGGCTTTTTCGCCCGCATCCAGTACACCATTCTCGAGGCCAAGATCCACACCACGCGCAATGGGTATGCCCTGGACAGTTTCCAGGTGATGGACCTGGCCAATCGCGGCATCCATTACCGCGATTTCCTGAATTTCGTGGAATACGAACTGGCGCGCGACCTCGACCCCACGCGTTCGATACAGCCTGTGCCACGCGGCCGCCTGTCACGCCATCAGCGCCACCACCCCTACCCCACCACGGTACGGCTGGAAGCCGACGCACAGGGTCACGGCCATATGCTGTCGATCACCTGCGCGGATCGCGGGGGCTTGCTGTTCGCAGTGGCGGAAGTGCTGATGCGGCATGACGTGAACGTCTATGCCGCCAAGATCGACACCCTGGGCGAGCGGGTGGAAGATACGTTTCTGATCCGGGGCACGGCCTTGCAGACGCCCGCGGGCCGCGAGGCGCTGGAAGCGGAGACGATCGAAGTGCTGAAGTGACCTGCGTCAGGCCCTAGACGGCCGGGCGCGCGTACTCGTCGACGTAACGACCACGCGACGGCGTTTTGCGGGCAGGCGGTGATTTCTTGCGGACGCCGTCGGCCGGTTTCTTGACCTTTTCCTCCACCTCGGTCTTGACGCGATTGCGCCCGCGCCCCGGACGAACTGACGTACTGACCCCCGCCACGTCGGCGAGATTCAGACCGGAATACCGTTCGTAATCCTGGAACACACTCATGCCGCCTCCCGCCATTCCTTGAGGCTGCCGGCCAGCGTGCGCGTCAAGGCGATGAGGCTGCCCAGGGTATCCACGTCGGGCGTGGCCTCGCACAAACTGATCTTGCTGTCGGCATACACCGACAGGATCAGCAGGTTGTGCTGCACGTCCAACGGCAGCGCCAACGTGCCTTCGGCCAGTCCGGCCTGGATCGCATGCCAGACGCCGCGGCTGGCCTCCAATGCGGCCATGAGACGCAGCGGGCGATTGGGATCGGTCCAGTGCCGCTGCACGGCCATCAACTGGGCGGCAATGTCGTCGAGCTGGGCTGCTTCGTCCATCATCACGTCGGCGTGGTGGATATGACGCTGGGCTTGCTGGATCTGATGTTCCGGGATCATGGGTGTCCTTGCTGCGTGTGCCGGGGCACATCGCCCACGGTTACGCTACAAGTTAGCGGCGCGGACCGTCGCAACTTTAGGCTAGCTAATTGCATGCCCGAAAGCGTCGAAAACCCGTCAATCGTCCTGCAAGGTTTGTCCCGGAAACAGGGTCTCGGTGAAACCGAAATCGCGCAGATCGCGAATCCGCATCGGATAGAGAATGCCGCGCAGATGGTCGACCTCGTGCTGCACCACGCGGGCATGGAAATCGCTCACGCTGCGATCGATCGGCTGCCCCGTGGCGTCGAAGCCCTGGTAGCGCAGGGATACGTGGCGCGGCACGAGGCCGCGCATGCCCGGCACCGACAGGCAGCCTTCCCAGCCCTCTTCCATGACATCGGACAGGGGCGTCAGCACGGGGTTGATCAGCACCGTGAAAGGAACGTTCTCGGCCTCTGGATAACGCGGATTGGCGGCAACTTCGAATATCACCACCTGGAGGCCGATGCCGATCTGCGGCGCCGCCAGCCCGGCCCCGTTCAGCGAGTGCATGGTGTCCTGCATATCGACGATCAATTGCGTCAGTTCGGGCGAGGAAAAATCCTCCACCGGATGCGCCTGCGCAAGCAAGCGCGGATCACCCATTTTCAGGACCTCGCGGATGGCCATGGCTGCTCCAGCTGTTGCAGGTCGGCGGACTCCAGCCAGCGCCAGTCGCCGGGCGGCAGGTCTGCGGGGAGGGCGTGACTGCCGATGACTTCGCGATGCAGCGTCTCGACCCGGTTACCCGTCGCCGCGATCATGCGTTTGACCTGATGGTATTTGCCTTCGGCGAGCGTCAGGCGCAGCGTGTGCGCATCGAGTTTGTCGCAGGCCAGCGCGGCGATCGGCGCCGGTTCGTCGTTCAATGCCACGCCTTGACGCAAGGCGTCCAGCATGGCGTCGGTCACGGACTCGACACAGGTGGCGCGGTAGATTTTGGCGATGCCCTTTCTGGGCGAGATCATGCGGTGGATGAACTGGCCATCATCGGAAAACAGCAGCAGGCCGGTGGTGTCCTGGTCGAGCCGTCCCACGCACTGCACCCCGCGCTGCAGCAACGGCACCGGCAACAGGGAAAACACGCTGGGGTGATGGCTGGGATGATGCGAGCACTCGTAGCCGGCCGGTTTGTGCATCAGCACATAGACTTGCTCGCGAAACGTCCAGGTCACGCCGTCCAGGGTCAGTTCCAGCCCCCCGGGATCGACCTCGGTCTCCGGATCGTCGCAGACCACGCCGTTGACCCCGACTGCGCCCGCACGCACCTGGGCCACGCAGTTCTTGCGTGAACCGAATCCTTGCGACTGCAGGGCGCGATAGAGTTTCATGCGATACGCCATTCCCTGCTCAGTACGTGCACAAGCCAGCCGCGTCGTCGGTCACCAGCTGTTCCAGCAGATGCCGTACCTGCAGCATCACTTCGCCCAGCACGGCCTGGATTTCACCCATCTGGATGCCCTCGGACGATAGCCCGCGGCCGGCCGCATGATTGACCACTGCGCCCACCGTCGCGTAGCAGAGCGCCAATTCGCGCGCCAAATAGGCTTCCGGCATGCCGGTCATGCCCACCATGTCGGCGCCATCGCGCTCCATGCGGTTGATTTCGGCCGCCGTTTCCAGGCGCGGCCCCTGCACCGCGCCGTAGACGCCGCCGTCGCGCAGGCTGATGCCGGCGCGGGTGGCGGCTCGCAGCAGCGCCGTGCGCATGGCGCCGCAATAGGGCGTCGTGAAATCGAGATGGGTCACCGGCTTGTCGCTGCCGACAAAATACGTGGCGGCACGGCTGTGCGTGTAGTCGATGATCTGGTCGGGGATAGCCAGCGTACCGGGAATCAGTTCGGGGTGGATGCCGCCGACCGTGGCCACCGACACCACGCGGTCGACACCATGTTCCTTCAGCGCCCACAGGTTGGCGCGATAGTTCACCTCGTGCGGCGGGATGGTATGGCCGTAGCCGTGGCGCGCCAGGAAGATCACCTCCTGCCCGCAGATGCGGCCGAATGTGAGTGCGCCCGAGGGTTCCCCGTAGGGCGTACGCGCCACCTGACGATGGGTGATTTCCAGATTGGCCAGTTGCGTAAGACCGGTACCGCCGATGATGCCCAGCATGTTATTTGTCCTTTAAAGCGTAAATGGCCGGCAGATTGCGCCACAATCCATACGCATCCATGCCACAGCCGAACACGTAGCGATTGGGCACGTCCAGCCCCACAAAATCAGCCCGGATCGGCTTGGCCAAACCGTTGTCCTTGTTGGTCAGCACCGCCGACCAGACATGTACCGCGCCCATGTCGACGAGTTTGTCGCGGATCGCTGCCAGGGTTTCGCCTTCGTCCAGGATATCGTCCAGCACCAGCACGTTGCGGCCGACCACGTTCTGCCCCGGCAACACCCGCCACTCCACCTCGCCCCCCTCGGTCTTGCCGCGATAGCGGGTGACATGCAGGTAATCGAACTCCAGCGGAAAGCGCAGCCGCGGCAGCAACTGGCCGGCGAATACCACCGCCCCGCCCATGACGGCCAGCACCAGCGGGAACGTGTCCCGCAGTCCCAGCGCGATCTCGCCTGCCAGGCGGTCGAGCACGGCCTGCACTTCGTCCTCCGATGCGATGCACTCGGAGTGGTCCAGCAGTTGTTGCGCGTCCAAGCTTGTCATGTCGCACCGGGATTCCTGGAAAGTCGGCAGTCTACCCGCAAGAGGCAGGCCGTGGCTGTAAGCCACTAAAGTGGCAACACCCACGCTCTAAGGGGTGTCAGCCGATGTTTCCAGACTTTGCACGGGTCGAGTAAGCTTGCGCCATGTCGATTTCCGCTCCACTTCCCCGCGACCTGGACGCCACCGGCTGGCTGCTCGGCGCGCGCCACCTGCCTTCGCCCAATTGCGATGCGCGGCCGGAAGGTGCGGCGATCGAACTCATCGTCATCCACAATATCTCGCTGCCGCCAGGCGTATTCGACGGAGACGCGGTGATCGACCTCTTCACCAACCGGCTCGACTGGGATGCCCATCCTTATTACCATGGCATCCGCGGTCTCGAGGTATCGGCCCACTTCTTCATCCGCCGCGACGGCAGCCTGATCCAGTTCGTGCCGTGCGCGCTGCGCGCCTGGCACGCAGGTGCATCGAGCTGGCAGGGGCGCGAGCGCTGCAATGACTTCTCCATCGGCATCGAACTGGAAGGCAGTGACGACCTGCCTTTTACCGAAGTCCAGTACGCGACCCTGATCCCGCTGCTGGCCACACTGAAAACGGCCTACCCGATCCAGGCGGTCGTGGGCCACAGCGACATCGCGCCGGGCCGCAAGACCGATCCCGGCCCCCATTTCGCCTGGCATCGGCTGGATGCGCATACGGCCTGATCCGTTCGTCTGCATCGGCCTGCTTGCACTGCTGCTTGCCGGCTGTGCGCCCACACTCAATCTCGATGCCCGACGCCTGCCCTCGCAGGCACTGTCCAGCCACGCCGACAGTCCCCTGAAAACCCAACTGGCGGCCTGGATTCCACCCGGCGAATCGGGCTTTCACCTGCTGCAGGGCAGCCAGGCGGCACTGGCGGCCCGCCTGGCGCTGGCACAACGCGCCACCCGCACGCTGGACGTGCAGTACTACCTGTTCCACAACGACACCACCGGCAAGATGGTCGCCGCTTCGCTGCTGGCCGCAGCCGACCGCGGCGTGCGCGTGCGCCTGCTGATCGACGACATCGACACCGCCGACAAGGAACTGGGGCTCGCCACGCTGAATGCCCATCCCAATATCCAGGTGCGGCTGTTCAACCCCTTCCACACCCGCAGCACCAGCCTGCTGGTCAAGGGCTGGCAGGCATTGCGCGAAAGCGTCCGCCTCAACCGCCGCATGCACAACAAGGTCTTCATCGCCGACACCCAGGTCGGCATCACCGGCGGGCGCAACATCGGAGACGAATATTTCGGTGCCGACCATGACCTCGCCTTCATCGACCTCGACGTCGTCGCTGCCGGCGCCATCGTCAACGCACTGGCGCAGTCGTTCGACACCTACTGGAACAGCGAGGCCGCCGTACCCGCCTCCGCCCTGCCGATCACGCCCAGCGACAAGCGGCTGCAGCGCACCGCCCGGCGTTTGTATGAATTCCGTGCCCGGCAGCTCGACAATGCGTATGGCCACGCCCTGACCGCGGCCGATCCGATTCCCGGACTGTTGAAAGGCGATACGCCTTGGCGCATTGCGCCCGCGGATCTCATCGTCGACCCGCCGGAAAAAGTGCTCAAACGCAGCAAATCGCCGTCCAAACTGCTGATCGGACAACTCGCCGGACTAGGGGTCAACCCCACCCGGCATGCCCTCATCGTGTCGCCCTATTTCGTGCCCGGCGCCGCGGGCATGGCCTATTTCGAATACTGGCGCAGCCAGGGCGTGCAGGTCGACGTCCTGACCAACGCCTACGCCGCCAGCGACGTACCGATCGTGCACGCCGGCTATGCCAACTACCGTATTCCGTTGCTGGAGGCCGGCGTCAATCTCTACGAACTGAAACCGGTGGCCGAACCCATCGGCGGCCGCCTGCGCGACCTGCGCAGCGGCTCGTCGCGCGCCAGCCTGCACGCCAAGACCTTCGTATTCGACGACGAAAACGTGTTCATCGGCAGCTTCAACTTCGACCCGCGTTCGACCCTGCTCAACACCGAAATGGGCCTGGTGATCCATTCGCCCGAACTTGCCCGCGAGGTCACCGACATGGCCAAAGACGCGATGCGGCCCGAACGCAGCTTCCAGCCCCGACTCGTCGTCGAAACCGTCAACGGAAAGATCGAGAGACGCCTGCAATGGACCGACGTGCACCAGGGCAAGCCGCGCACGTTCGACCGCGAACCCGACACCACCCCGATCCAGCGCGGCCTGCTGCGCGTGTTGCAGGCACTGCCGATCGAGGAATATCTGTAAGCCACGGTAAAATCGGTTTTTCTGGTTTTACTGGATTGACTATGCGACTCGGTACCCCGCTTTCCCCTTCCGCTACCCGTGTCATGCTCCTGGGCGCAGGCGAACTCGGCAAGGAAGTCATCATCGCCCTGCAGCGCCTGGGCGTCGAAGTCATCGCCGTCGACCGCTACGTCAATGCGCCCGGCCACCAGGTCGCGCATCGGGCCTATGTGACCGACATGAGCGACCGCTCGGCGCTGCGCGCGCTGATCGAGGCCGAGAAGCCGCAACTGGTCGTGCCCGAAATCGAGGCCATCGCCACCGAGACCCTGCTGGAGGTCGAGATCGAGGGGCTGGCCGAGATCATTCCCACCGCACGTGCCGCCAACCTCACCATGAACCGCGAGGGCATCCGCCGGCTCGCCGCCGAGACCCTGAACCTGCCAACCTCGCCCTATGTCTTCGCCGACAGCATGGCAGAGATGTCGGCCGCCGCGGAAAAGCTGGGCTACCCGGTGATCGTCAAGCCGGTGATGTCGTCGTCCGGCAAGGGGCAGTCGCGGGTGGACGACGCCAGCCAGTTGCAGGCGGCCTGGGAGTATGCCGCCAGCGGCGGCCGGGTGGACAAGGGTCGCGTCATCGTCGAGGGCGTGATCGACTTCGATTACGAAATCACGCTGCTGACCGTGCGTGCACGCGGACCTTCGGGCGAGATCGAGACCCATTTCTGCGCACCCATCGGCCATGTACAGGTAAAAGGCGACTACGTCGAATCGTGGCAGCCGCAGGCGATGTCCACCGCCGCGCTGCAACGTGCCCAGGAGATCGCCGCCGCCGTCACCGGCAACCTCGGCGGGCGCGGGCTTTTCGGGGTGGAACTGTTCGTCAAGGGCGACATGGTGTGGTTCTCCGAAGTCAGCCCGCGCCCGCACGACACCGGCATGGTGACGATGGCGACGCAGCGGCAGAACGAATTCGAACTGCACGCGCGTGCCATCCTCGGCCTGCCGGTCGACGTCAGCCTGCGCGAGCCCGGGGCCTCGGCGGTGATTTACGGCGGCTTGGAGGCGACAGGCATTGTGTTCGATGGCGTCGCCGATGCGCTCGCCATGCCCGGTGTCGATATCCGGCTGTTCGGCAAGCCGCAGGCCTTCGTCCGCCGCCGCATGGGCGTGGCGCTTGCCACGGCCAAGACCACTGACAGTGCCCGCGACCGCGCCAAGGCGGCCGCCGCCGCGGTCAAACCCGCGAAAGGCTGAACGATGCAAACGCATTACAAACGCCTTGGCGGCAGCGAGACCATTCGCCGCCTGGTCGATCGATTTTACGACCTGATGGACGAAGATCCGGACTACTACGGCATCCGCAAGCTGCATCCGGCCGATCTCACCGAGTCGCGCAACAAGCTGTTCTGGTTCCTGTCAGGCTGGACCGGCGGTCCGCCGGAATACATCGACCGTTTCGGCCATCCCTTCCTGCGCCGCCGCCATATGCCCTTTGCCATCGGCGAGGCCGAGCGCGACCAGTGGATGGGCTGCATGATCCGTGCCATGCAGGACGTGGGCGTGGATGCCGCCATGCAGCAGGAACTGACGGCCGCATTCTTCAAGACGGCCGACTTCATGCGCAACCAGCCTGGATGAACATGAAGCGGCTGATCGGCTGGGGAGGCCTGTTCGTTGTGCTGGCCGCACTTACCCTGCTGCCCTGGCTGGCGCTGGATGACGCACCCGCCATCGAGCCGCCGGCGCAGTTCCGCCGCACCGACCTTGCCTGGATCAAATCGCTTTTCGAAAAGCACGACCCACGCGGGCAGACGCCCGACGTCGTCCAGAGCATCCAGCTCGACGAGGCCGAACTCGACCGGTTGCTCAACTATGCCGTCGAACTGCGCCGCGTCAGCGGCATTGCCGCCGAACTCACCCCGGGACTGGCCACGCTTACTGCCACGCTCACCGTCCCGCCCAATCCGTTTGGGCGCTATCTCAACATCACCGCCGAAGTGGCCGATGTTCCCGGCGGCATCCGTATCCGGAGCCTCCAGCTCGGCAGCCTGCCGCTGCCTGGGGCGCTGGCCGACTGGACGGCACGTCTGGCGCATCGCTGGCTGCGGCGTGACAAAACCTATGCCGCGCTGGCCGATGCGTTTTCCCAGGTAAGCTTCGACGAGAACCAGGCCACGCTGGATTACCGCTGGCGTCCCGAACTGCTGACCCGGATCGAACGCAAGAGCGCCGAACTGCTGATCGCACCGGAAGATCAGGCCCGCATGCTGGCCTATGCCGAGCAGCTGGATAAGCTGTTGAAGCCGCACCCGCGCGGCAGTACCGTGCCGCTGGTGAGCATCATGGGCCCGCTGTTTACGTACGCCCTGCAAACCGGCAACGATGCACGCGAGGAAAACCGCGCCGCCCTCACCGCACTGGCGGCGTACCTGGGGGGGATCAGCCTGCCCAAGTTGCTGGAAGGCGACAGCCATTCGATCCGCCGGGCGCCGCGTGTACTGCTATCGATCCACGGACGGCGCGACTTTGCCGAGCATTTCGTGATTTCCGCCGCGCTGTCGGCCAACGGCGGCAGCCGCCTGGCCAATGCCATCGGCCTGATGAAGGAAGAAGAAGACGCAGACCGGGGCTCGGGCTTCAGTTTTACCGACCTGGCCAACGATCGTGCCGGCGTGAAGCTCGGCACCCACGCGACCGGCGATGCTGCGGACCGGGTGCGACAACTGCTGGCTGTCTCCCACAGCGACACCGACCTGCTGCCCGATTTCCGCAACCTGCCGGAATTCATGCCGCAGACCGAATTCGACCGCCGTTTCGGGCCTATCGGCGGCGCCCGCTACCAGCGGGTGATCCGGGGCATCGACGCCCGGCTGGCCGCGCATCCCCTCGCCCAATAAGCGGGCTTCGTCACAAAACCCTGTTATAATGCCGGGTTTCCCCGAATCCAGACCCCCATCATGTCCCGCAAGCTCCGCAACATCGCCATCATCGCGCACGTCGACCACGGCAAGACCACGCTGGTCGACCAGCTCCTCAAGCAGTCCGGCACCTTCCGCGACAACCAGGCGGTTGACGAGCGGGTGATGGACTCCAACGACCTGGAAAAGGAACGCGGCATCACCATTCTGGCGAAGAACACCGCGATCACCTACGGCGACTACCACATCAACATCGTCGATACGCCGGGCCACGCCGACTTCGGCGGCGAGGTCGAGCGCGTGCTCGGCATGGTCGACGGCGTGGTGCTGCTGGTCGACGCCGTCGAAGGCCCGATGCCGCAGACGCGCTTCGTCACCAAGAAGGCGCTAGCGCTGGGCCTGCGCCCCATCGTCGTGATCAACAAGGTGGATCGTCCGGGTTCGCGTCCGAACTGGGTCGTGGACCAGACCTTCGACCTGTTCGACAAGCTCCACGCAACTGACGAACAGCTCGACTTCCCGATCATCTACGCGTCCGGCCTCAACGGCTGGGCCTGCATGGACCTGAAAGACGCGCCGTCGAACGGCGGAAGCGCGGCCGACATGAAACCGCTGTTCGACACGGTGCTCGCCCACGTGCCCACTCCGCCCGGATCGGCCGACGCGCCGCTGCAACTGCAGATCGCCGCGCTCGACTATTCGACCTACACCGGCCGCCTCGGCGTCGGCCGCGTGCTGAACGGGCGCATCAAGCCCGGCATGTCGGTCGTGGTGATGAATCACGAGGACCAGGTCGCCACTGGCCGCATCAATCAGGTGCTGGGCTTCCAGGGACTGGATCGCGTACCGGTGGAGCAGGCCGAGGCCGGCGACATCATCATCATCTCCGGGCTGGACGACATCGGCATCGGCGTCACCATCTGCGACAAGGACAACCCGGTCGGCCTGCCGGTGCTGCCTGTGGACGAACCGACGCTGAACATGGACTTCATGGTGAACACCTCGCCGCTCGCCGGCACTGAAGGCAAGTTCGTCACCAGCCGCCAGATCCGCGACCGTCTGGCCAAGGAACTGCTGGTCAACGTCGCGCTGCGCGTCGAGGAGACCGGCGACGCCGACGTGTTCCGCGTCTCCGGCCGCGGCGAGCTGCACCTCACCATCCTGGTGGAAAACATGCGCCGCGAAGGCTTCGAGCTGGCCGTCGGCAAGCCGCGTGTGGTCTACAAGGAAATCAACGGCGAGAAGTGCGAGCCGTACGAGAACCTCAGCATCGACCTCGAAGACGACACCCAAGGCGCGGTGATGGAAGAAATCGGCCGCCGCCGTGGCGAGCTCACCAACATGGAATCCGACGGCAACGGCCGCACCCGCCTCGAATACCACATTCCGGCGCGCGGCCTGATCGGCTTCCAGTCCGACTTCATGACCATGACGCGCGGCACCGGCCTCATGAGCCACGTGTTCGACGACTACGGTCCGGTGAAGGCCGACCTGCCCGGCCGCCACAACGGCGTGCTGGTGTCGCAGGACAACGGCGAAGCCGTCGCCTACGCGCTGTGGAAACTGGAAGACCGCGGCCGCATGTTCGTCTCGCCCGGCGACAAGCTGTACGAAGGCATGATCATCGGCATCCACAGCCGCGACAACGACCTCGTCGTCAACCCGATCAAGGGCAAGCAACTGACCAACGTGCGCGCCTCCGGTACTGACGAAGCCGTGCGTCTGACCACGCCGATCAAGCTGACGCTGGAGTCTGCGGTGGAGTTCATCGACGACGACGAACTGGTGGAAATCACGCCGAAATCGATCCGCATCCGCAAGCGCTACCTGCAGGAGCACGAGCGCAAGAAAGCATCGCGCGCAGCGGCTTGAATCCATCCGGCCTTGCGCCGGGGTTGCGTTAGAAAAAGCCCGGCTTCGCGCCGGGTTTTTTTATGTCGGCGCGGGTAAAATCGCCGCCATGCAACCTGTCGAAATCGGCCTCCTCGTCGGCCTTGCCGTCCTCATCCTCATGATCGCCGTCCTGCTGCTGCGCCTGGGCACGTTGCGTCGGGAGCAACACGGCCTGCCCGCGCTGCTGGCGCAAGACATGGAGGCCCGCCACCGCGCGGTGCTGACCGACCTGCACGCGGGCCTGGCGCAGCAGTCCGACCGCATGCAGACCCAGCTCTCATCCCTCCAGGTGGCCCAGGCCGAGCGGCTGGCCGAAACGCGCGAGACCGTGACTGGCCAGTTCGGCCAGTTCCAGACTGCGATGCTGGAAAAGCTGATCGAGCAGGGACGCGCCGAGCAGAGTCTGCTGCAGGACACGCTCAAAGGCATGACCGCGCACTTCAACGAGCGCGTGCAGCAACTGTCGCAGACCGTCGACGGCCGGCTCAACGAAATCTCCGGCAAGGTCGCGGAGCGGCTTGACGAAGGCTTCAAGAAGACCAACGAGACCTTCACCTCGGTGATGTCGCGCCTGGCAGTGATCGACGAGGCGCAGAAAAAGATCGAGGGTCTCGCATCCAACGTCGTCTCGCTGCAGGAAATACTGGGCGACAAGCGTTCGCGCGGCGCGTTCGGCGAAGTCCAGCTGGAAGCGTTGGTGCGGAACAGCCTGCCGCCGGACGCCTATGCCTTCCAGCACACGCTGAAGAGCGGCGCCCGCGCCGACTGCGTGCTGATCCTGCCCGCCCCGACCGGCACGGTCTGCGTCGATTCTAAGTTCCCGCTGGAAAACTACAGCCGCATGTTCGACGACAGCCTGCCGCCGGCCGAGCGCGACGCCTCGCGGCGGCAGTTCAAGGCCGACGTCAGGAAGCACGTCGACGACATCGCCGCCAAGTACATCGTCGAAGGCGAAACCTCCGACGGGGCCGTAATGTTCCTGCCGGCCGAAGCGGTGTTCGCCGAAATCCACGCCTACCATCCCGACCTGGTCGAGCATGCGCAGAAGAAGCGTGTCTGGCTGACCTCGCCGACCACGCTGATGGCGGTGCTCAACACCGCGCGCGCGGTGATTCGCGATTCGGAAACGCGGCGCATGGCCCACGTCATCAAGGACGAACTGGGCAAGTTGGCAAAGGACTTTTCCCGCTTCGACGAGCGCATGAAAAAACTCGCCTCCCACATCGAGCAGGCCAACAAGGATGTCAGCGAGGTGCGCATTTCCAGCGACAAGATCAGCCGCCGCTTCCAGCAGATCGAGCGGGTCGAGCTCGAACACCCGGACACGGCCAGCGCGCACCTGCTCGACGTCGACGAGTGAGGACGGGTGGATGAACTGGTTTGGCCGCTGGCGCCGTGCCCGCATCCTCGAGCGGCATGCCATCCCCGTCTGGGATTTCGATGCTGCGCTCGCCCGCCTGCCGATCCTGCAACGGCTGGATGCCTCGGAACGGGCGCGCCTGCACGAGGCCGCCAGCCTGTTCATCCACGACAAGACGTTTTCCGCGGCAGGCGGCGCCGAGGTCGATTCGGTCATCCGGCTTGCCATCGCCCTGCAAGCCTGCCTGCTGACGCTCAACCTCGGCGAGGACAGCTACCGTGGTTGGAGCGAAATCATTCTCTATCCCGATGAGTTCCTGCGCGCTCGCGAGGAAGTGGACGAGGCCGGAGTGGTGCACCATACGCGCGACATCCTGGCCGGCGAATCCTGGCACGGCGGCCCGCTGGTCCTGTCGCTCGCGGACGTCGAGACCAGCGGCCAGGCCGACGGCGTCAACGTCGTGCTGCACGAGTTCGCCCACAAGCTCGACATGCTGAACGGCGACGCCAACGGGTTTCCGCCGCTGCATCGCGGCATGGATTCAAGCGCCTGGGCACGCGATTTCAGCACGGCCTACGCGGATCTGTGCAGCCGCGTCGACGCCGGCGAGGACACGGCGATCGATCCCTATGCCACGGCCGATCCCGCCGAGTTCTTTGCGGTGCTCACCGAGGTGTTTTTCGAAACGCCGGCGCTGCTCGATACGGAGTACCCGACCGTCTACCGGCAGTTGCAGCAGTTCTATCGCCAGCATCCGCTGCACCCTCGGAGAGAGGACGCATGAATTCGAAACGGCCGGGAACGGCCGCGCGTGTCGACGACATCGCACCCTTTCACGTCATGGATATCCTGGCACGGGCACAGGCCCTGGAAGCAGCCGGCCACGACATCATCCATCTCGAAATCGGCGAACCCGACTTCGCCACGCCATCTCCCATCGTCGAGGCCGGCATAGCCGCGCTGCGTGCCGGCCATACGCACTACACCGGCGCACTGGGCCTGCCTGAACTGCGCGCGGCCATCGCCGGGTTGTATGCCTCGCGCTGGCAGGCTTCGGTCGAACCCGGGCGCATCGTCGTCACCCCCGGCGCATCCGGCGCATTGCTGCTCGCGCTGGGATTGCTGGCCGGGCCCGGCGACGCCGTATTGATGGCCGACCCCGGCTATCCGTGCAACCGCCACTTCGCCCGCTTCTGCGAAGCACACGCGGTAAACGTGCCGGTCGACGCCAGCAGCGGCTTCCAGCTCACGCTCGAACTGATCGAGCGTCACGCCACCGTAGCCACGCGTGCGGTGCTGATCGCCAGCCCGTCCAACCCCACCGGCACTGCCATGGCAGCGGATGAGCTCGAACGCATCCACGATTGGTGCGCTGCGCATGGCATCGCCCTGATCGTCGACGAGATCTATCTGGCGCTGACCTACGACGGTGCCGAACACAGCGCCGCCCGCTGGGACGACGTATTTGTCGTCAACAGTTTCTCGAAGTTCTTCCTGATGACCGGCTGGCGGCTTGGCTGGCTCGCGGCCCCAGCCTGGGCCATGCCGGCGCTGGAACGACTCTCGCAGAACCTGTTCCTGGCCGCCCCCACGCCAGCGCAGCATGCCGCGCTGGCGGCATTCGCTCCCGCGACCCTGGACATGCTCGAAGTCTGCAAGGCCGAGTTGCGCGCCCGCCGCGATTATCTGCTGCCGGCCTTGCGTGAGCGCGGCTTCGTCATTCCGGTCATCCCGCAGGGTGCGTTTTACCTGTATGCCGATTGCAGCCGCCTGGCCCCGGACAGCCAGGTATTGGCCAACCGCCTGCTCGAGGAGGCAGGCATCGCCACGACGCCCGGGGTCGATTTCGGCACCTATCAGCCGGCACGCCATATCCGCTTCGCCTACACGCAGCCGCTGCCACGCCTGGCCGAAGCCATGGCGCGGCTCGATCGTTTCTTGCAGGCATAAAAAAACCGGCCCGAAGGCCGGTTTCGTTCCTGAGCCAGGAATTACTTGGCAGGAGCTTCAGCAGGCGCAGCAGCAGGAGCGGCAGCGTCAGCAGCAGGTGCAGCAGCGTCAGCAGCGGGAGCAGCAGCTTCCGGAGCAGCAGGAGCAGGAGCAGCTTCCATCGGAGCAGCAGCTTCCGGAGCCGGCGCAGCAGCAGCGGGAGCTTCAGCAGGAGCAGCGGCTTCTTCTTTTTTGCCACAAGCAGTCATGGAAACAGCCAGCAGAGCAGCCAGGAGAACGGAATATTTCATTTGATTTCCCTTTATTACGAATATAAAAACCCACACCAGAGATCGGTCCGGGACTTGAGATCCAGCCGACGCGCGGAATTCTAACAAATCGGCAAAAGAAAACCACAATCTATTAATTTTCTTCCATTGCGGAAAATTTGCGTTGTGTAATTACCACACGCCGTGCACCGCGTCCTGGTTGCGTTCGCGCGCCCCTTGTGATTTCAAGGTATTCACCGCGCCAGCCGATTGCTAGTCGGCGAGTTTGGCGCGGACAAATTCTTCGAGCGTATCCGGCAGGTTGCCTGCCATGCGCGCGCGCCGGTAGGCGGAACGCGCTTCGTCGTTTTTTCCCTGGGCAGCCAGGGCGAGGCCCAAGCCCACCCACCAGGTTCCCGGGCCCGGTTGCATCTCAAGCGCCTGTTCGTATTGCCGCACGGCATCGGGATATTGCTTGAGCTGCACCAGCAGCGCCGCCAGCGTCGCATGGTAATCGGCATCGACCCCACGCCCGCCCATCCCGCTCTGCAAGCTTGCGACGGCGCCTTCCGTATCACCGCGCGCCGCCTGCAGGCGGGCGAGGCTGAGTGCAAACCACGCATGCTCGGGGCTCGCTGCACGCCCGATGCGCAAGACCTTCTCGGCTTCCTGGTTGCGGCCGGCATCGCTCAACAACGCGGCCAACGCCTCGCGCGCCGCGACATGCCCTGGCGACAATGTGAGCGCCTCTTCCAGCAGCGCCCGGGCCCGATCCGCCTGCCCTGCCCGGATGAACGTCAATGCCTTGCGATAGCCCTCGTCGGCAGCTTCACGGGGAGTGGGTTGGCTGGCTTCCTTGCGAATGGCTGGTTGCTGCGCCACAGCGTGCCCCGACATACTCACCGTCGCGATCGCCGCGGCAGGTTCGGGCTGCTTGGGCGGATTGGCCGATGCCAACCGTTTCTTTTCTCTTTCCGCATCCGCCGGCCCGGCCTGGTGTACAACGACGACGGGGGCGGCGGGCGCCTTGACGGGAGGTTGCGCTGAGGACACGGCAGGCCTTGGCACACACACGGCCACAGACCGCATCTCGACACGCCGCTCGCCCGCCGCATGCGGCGGCTGGAGGCGTACGGCAACCAGCCAGATCCCCAGTCCGGCAAGCGGCAATAGCAGGGCAACGGCGCCCCATAGCGGCGTCCTGCGCTGCTTCGTCCCGACGGGTGGAGGCGGCGGCGCCCGGCGGGACGCGCGATCGGTCTGGCGCGCGTCCAGCGCACGCAATGTCTGGTTGATGATACTCATACGTTCATTCGAAATCCGGCATGGAACGGTCTACGTAATCAGGTACAACCAGCCTGCGGCCGCGGCGCCCGCTCCGAGCGCCGCCAGAACGAACAGCACCCATCGTGCAGTGCGATTGACCCCCTTCGCCGCCAGGGTGTCGCGTGCAGCCTCGCGCATCTCGCGCCCGCCGACACGATGCAGGCCTTTTCCATACGCCAGCATGAGCGCCTTGTGGGCAATGATATTGACGACGCGCGGAACGCCGGCGCTGGCCTCGTACAAGAATCCGACGGCACGCGGGCTGAACAGCAAGGCGGCGGGCTCGAAACCCGCGCGCGCCAGGCGATGGGACAGATAGGCAACGAGTTCCTCGCGCTGCAGGGGGCGCAGGCGATCATGAAAACTGATCCGGGTCTTGAGTTGCGGAATGGCCTGCAGCCGCGCATCCAGTTCCGGCTGGCCGAACAGCACGATCGTCAGCAATTTCCGCTTCTCGGTTTCCAGGTTGGACAGCAGCCGGATCGTTTCCAGGCTCTCCAGCGAGATCGCCTGGGCCTCGTCGAGAATCAGCACCACGCGGGTGCCACGCCTGGCCAGCGCGATCAACCGCGACTGGATCGCCTTGTGGACGCGGTAATAGCTTTCCTGTCCCGTCAGCTTGAGGCCCAGTTCCTCGGCGACGGCACACAGGATCCCGAGCGGATCGAGCGCGGGGTTGGGGAGATAGAGCGCGCGGCAGCGCCTGGGCAACTCGGCCAGCAGGGTCCGGCACAGCAGGGTTTTCCCGGTTCCGACCGCGCCGACGATCTTGATGAAGCCCTCGCCGCTTTCCAGCGCATGGAGGAGCGTGTCCAGCGCTTCCTGATGCGGTGGCGAGGCAAAAAAGAAATCGGTATCCGGGGTCAGTCCGAAAGGCGCTTCGGCAAGCCCGAAATGGGCAAGATAGGAGAGGGAATGGCGGCTGCCGGTCGGGGGAATCGGCTTTCCGCCACTCGAAGGCTCACCGGCTTTATCCAGCGAATTTTCGGGATTGAAGAAAGCCGCTGCCGTCATGGCGTGGCCGGTTGTCGCTCGATCTTGTCGAGGCGCGCCTGAGTCGCCTCCGCATCCGCCTGCCAGTCTGCCTGACTGTCGATGACGGTCGGCTTGAGGAGAATCACCAGCTCGCTCTTCTTCGAACTCTGGTTGGTATTGCCGAAGAAGTATCCCAGCAGCGGCACCTGGCCCAGCCCGGGCACACGATTGGCGCTGCCGTCGAAGGACTGCTTCATCATTCCGCCGATGGCGACGATGCGCCCATCCTCCACCTGCACGACGCTGTCCGTTTCCGAGACCGCGCTGGACGCAAGCGGCAGCGTCAGTTTTCCGGCCTGGCCGGCGTCGATGTTCTTGATTTTCTCCGTCACCACGCTCACCGAAGGACGGATGTGCAGCGTGATGCGGCCCTTTTCGTCGATCTGCGGCGTGACATCGAGCGCGATGCCCGAGAAGAAGGGCTGCAGCGTCACGCTGGGCGTGGTCGTGGTGCCGGCACCGCCGGTATTGCTGGTGGTCGAGACGTCGGTGACGAAGAAATCGTCGGTGCCGACCTTGAGTACGGCCTGCTGGTTGTTCAGTGCCGCGATGCGCGGGCTGGACAGCACATGCACCGATCCCTGGGTTTCGAGGAAATTGATCAACGCAGCAAAGCTCTTGGTCTGGAACGCAAGGCCGAAGATACCGGACGACGTACCGGCCGCCGCGGGCAACCCGCTGCCGAGCACATCCGCCAGCGAGCCGCTGGCGGCGCCTGTCAATAAATCGAAATTGCCGGTATTGGCGCCCGAGGAGTATTTATGCTGGCCGTTGTGTAGCACTGACCAGTTGATGCCGGTCTGATAGCCGTCGTTCAGCTGCACCTCGAGTATTTTCGCCTCCAGCATGACCTGGCGTTCGACCGCCGAAGCGGTGGCCTTGAGGAAGTGCTCGACATCCCGCATCGTGCGCGGCGTGGTCTTGACCACCACGATCCCCGACTGCGGGCTGAGGATCACCTTGCCGGACTCGCCGACGATGGTGTCCAGCGCTGCCTTCAATTCGCCCCAGAAGTCCGAATTGAGCTTCGTGTCGATCCTGCTGGTTTCCAGCGACTGTTGCGTGGAGCCACCTCCGGTTACGCCGCTCGTGCCGCCGGTGCCCTTGGAACTGACGGATCCGGAAATCACGCGCATGTCCGACGAACCGGTGCGGGTCCCTGCCAAGTAGTTCACCTTGAAGATGCGGGTCTGCGGCGTCAGCGGCCGTACCACGATGCGGTGCCCTTCCATCGTGTAGTCGTAGCCGTACAGTTCGCGTATGGCGGACATCGCCTCGGGCACGGTGACGTTCTTGAGGTTGGCGGAAATCGTGCCCGCCACCTCGGGATGCACCAGCATGCTGTAGCGCGTGCCGGAGACGATCGCCATGAACACATCCTGCGCAGGCGCACCGTTGACGACCAGGTCGAAACGCGACTCGGCCGGCTCGGCTGCACCCTTGGGCAGTTCCAGCTTGAGCGGGGGCAGCAGCGCAGCCTGGGCCTGTGCGTCTGTCATCGCGTGCGGCGCGGGCTGCGCCTGGGCCGCCTGGGCAATTTCCTGACGGATCGCCTGCTGCGTATCGCGCGGCGTCAGGGGGCCGGCGCACCCCAGCAGAACCAGCGGACCGGCAACAATCATGGTGTAGCGCTTCATCATCCGCAATGTCTCCCTTTTCTTATTTGCCGCGCAGTCGTTTCTCGACGTGCGGATACAGTTCGAGCACCGTGACGTCCGCGCCCCGGCGCAGCACCACCTCGCTTTCGGTGATGCGCACCACGCGGGCCCCCTGATAGCGCTCGCCCACCGCCACCTCCTGGCCGCCGATGACGGCCAGCCTCTGCGTGCCGCGCCGCTTGATGGCCGTGAGTGAAATGCCCGGGCTGGCGCTGCCTTCTGCGGCAGGTGCAGCCGGCGGCGCCGTGGGATCCGGCAGGTCTGCCCAGACGCCGGGGGACGCCAGCAACGCAATCGCGGCACACAGCATCATACGCGCAGCCATGCTTCCTCCAGGCTCAGGGTGTGGACGACGAGGGTCAGTTTCAGGTCGGGGCGGGCGGTCGTGTCGAGCGTCGCCTCGATCCAGTTGAGGCGCCAGGGCAAGGCTTCCAGGCGCTCGAGATAGGCGACCAGGTCGGAATAGGATCCGCTCACCGTGATCTCGAAACCGTGCCGATAAAATCCCGGCGGACTTCCTTCGGCCGCATCAGGCAGCGATACGGGGCGCGGGCTGAGCGTCTTGAACCCGACGATCCGGATACCGGCCTGACTGCGCACCACATCCTTCAACACCTGGGCCATCCGCTCAGGCGGAATCAGCACGCGCTCGCGAGTTGCAAGCTCCGCATTCAATGCGGACAGGCGCGCTTCCTGTGCAGCGAGCGCCTCCCGCATCGCCCGGTCGGGGTCCCTTCCCCCCTGGCTGGCCAGCAGCGTCTGCTGCTGCCCGATCTGCACCAGTGCCGCCCGGGCGCCTTGCAGACGATCGTCGGCATTCTGCACGCGCCGCTGCGCCGCATCGATCAGCAGGGTCTGCACCAGCGCCCCCGTCACCACCACCGCAGCAGCAAAGACGAACAGGCGCTCCCGCAGACTCATCGCGCCGATGCGCACGCCGATCTCGCGCCATTTTTCAGCGTTCATCGGATTCTCCCTTGTCCGCCAGGTTCTTCCGGCTGCCCGCATACAGAGCGAAGTCGATGTGCTCGGGGACGTCGGAGCGAACCTGGCTATCCCCTGCGGCCTGCGCAAGTTCGGCATTCATGCCCGTGAACTTCATACCGGAAAAAGCCGCCTGCTTGCCGAGCCGATCCATATAGGTCGTCACCAGGCCGGCATTCAGCGCCGATCCTTCGAGCGCCACGTAGTCCGGCGAGAGGGTAAAGCCGTTCAGCCAGACACCTTCGGTGCTGCTTTGCGCGAGCGCGCGCAGACGGGGAGAAAATCCCGTTGACGTACTTTCAATGGTGCGGCTCATCGACGCCAGCAGCGCCTCGCGCTGCGCCACCTGGGCCTGCGTTGCCTTGACGCGCCCGGACAGGAGCGCGCTCGCCGGCCGGGTCGCGGCAGCCCCCGATTGATCGAGTTGGTGTTGCGGGGTTTCCTGCGGGCTTTCCAGTTCGGCCGCCGTTTTTTCCAGCGTGTTCGCCCGGTAGGTCAGATACCCCGACCAGGCCAGCGCAGCCGCAAGGACCAGTCCCAGCCCCAACCCCATTTCCCGCACGCCGAACGCATAGCGCTGCTTGAGCAGCAACGGGCTGATCAGGTTGACCTGCTGGCTCATGGCTTGGTCTCTTCCATCCGCAAGGCGGCGCCGATGGCATGGAAACAGTGCGGCGGCAGTGCGTTCGCTTCCGGCAAGGCGGCGATATCCAGCACTTCCGCCAGGTCGAGCGGCTTGACCGGCAAGGCAAGATTGCCGGCCAGGCCGTTACACAGGCCTTCGACATTCTCCATCGGCGCCAGCAGCAGACGGTCGACGGGAATCCCGCCGAACTGGCGGTCGAAATGATCGAGGCTGCGCTGGATTTCCAGCGTCAGACGTTCGAGCACGCTCTCCAGACCTTCGATGTCCAGCACCGTCTGATTCACGCCCAGCGTGCGCGCCATGCACAATTCGCCGTCCAGCGTGAGCGTCAGCAGGCCGCCGGTTTCGATGAACGAGAAGAGCGCCAGTGCGCGCCCCGGGGTTTCCAGCCGGGTAGCCACGTTGCGCTGGGCGGTTTCCATGATGTCGATGATGGTGAGATTCAGCCCGGCGTTGGTCGCGAGTACGGCTTCTTCGGCCAGCAGGCTGTTTTTTGCCGCCACGGCGAAAATCTGCTTCGCATGGCTCACATGCTCGGGATGCGGCACTTCAAGCACGTCCACCGTGCCGTCGTCGGCATGGAAATCGAGCATGTCCTGGATCTGCCAGCGCACCGCGGACTTGAGTTCATCGGCGGGCACGTTCGGCGCATCGAGCAAACGCAGCCTGTAATCGGCCGGCTTCAACACGAGGCTGACCGGCCCCTTGCCGTGTAGCCGGGCCAGCGCCTCGCCCCAGTTGTCGCCCTTGACCGCCGCCACGCCGGCGGCAAGCAATCTGGGGACGGCCACCCTGCGGTCGACGCGCGCATACGCAATGCGTCCCGGAAGACGCAGATACGCAGTTAAGCCCTGTTCGCTCGTTCGACGGAAAAGCTGCATGGGTCGGACCTGAAAATTTTTCTGAACTTAAATAAATAAGCCGTTGTTGTCAAAGGGTTTAATCGGATCAGTACATCTCGCGCAGGTAGATCAGCGGTTTGCTGTCACGATGCAGGCCGAAACTGGCCCGCGCCGCGGGATCCTGATCGTATTGCACAGGCGTGCCGCTCCAGTGGCCTTGCAGCCAGCTTTGCGAGGCCGCCACGGCGGGTGTCACCACCCCCGCCACGCACGTGCTGCCGCTGGCCACGGCGCCTAGCTGCACAGTGAGATCGGCACTGCCGGTGTTGTTCACACCCGGCGCGGACAAGCGCAGGCTGCCGCGGCCCTTATTGAAACGGCCCGACAAGCTCACCGAGGTCTCGCAGGCATTGAGATTGCGTCGCCAGTTAGTGAGTGACACATTGGAAGCAGAAAGCTGAGTACAGAAGTCTGTCGTGTTGAGGGCAAACCCGCTGCCATTCCAGTAGCGCGTCTCGATCGGCACCGGCAGGCCGAGCAGTTCCGAGCCGAGGGCATTGCTCATGACCAGTTGGCCGAAGCGGATTTGGTTACCTGCATCAAAGGCGATGTTCGAAAACAGCGCAGGCGTGAGGGTGTCGACGGTGCCGTTGCCGGACACGCCGGATTCGGCGATGTCCTGGATGGCCATCGATAGGCCGATATCCGCTGTGAAGGGTGCAACCGGCGTGGCGCGCACAAATGCAATCGCGTCATTTGTATTGGCCACCAGGGCTCCCGCGCCACCGCCGCTGGCAGCGACAGTCGGCGCCAATAGCAAACCGATATCCAGATTGCCGGTCACCGAAGTATAGGTTTGCACAGCACCGGCGGCCACGAGCTTCCACAGCGCTCCCGCGTAGTTGATCGTGATGGCGCCAGCGGCATTCTTCGCCGTGATCGTGGCCTGCGGCAGCGTGAGATAGCCGAAGGGCTGGCCAGCATAGGTGAACGAGCGCGTGGCGCAGGTGGTGTCGTTGAAGGTCTTGAACACCGGCATGCTGACAGCTGCCAGCTCGAAATGGTCGGGCACGAAACGGCCGACGTTGAAGGCCGCCGATTCGATCGTGCGTTCGACTGTGGTGGAGCCGTCTGCGGCATCCACCGCCGCGAAGCTGGCGTCCGAGAGCTTCGCGGCGAAGGCGCCGACCTCGGAATAGCGGGCGCCGGTGGTCGTCACCGTGCCTGTACCGGCGGCGGCCGACCAGGTACCGGTCGCGAGCGTACCCAGGGTGCAGCCCGTGGCGGGCAGCACGCAGGCCGTGAGGCTGGCCGCGGGATTGCCACTGTAGTTCGAGGTGGGGGCGCCGGCCGCGTTGACGGCCGTCGCGACGATCTGGAACGGCTGCCCGGCCTTGTGGACGTTGCCGCCGGACACCGCGGTATTGGCAAGCGTGCGCGTGGCTCCGGCGCTGACACTGTCGGCATCGCTCACCGTCACATTGCCGAAGCTCGCCGGCCGGATGGCGAAGTTGTCGGTCGAGCAGGCGACGATCGTCGGCGCGCCAGTCGCCGGATACGTCATGCGGATGCGCGCGTTGGGCCATGCATTCGGTTCGACGATACCAGCCAGCGTCTTGCGCCCCGCGTCGCCTGCGGCGAACGTCAGCGTGCCCAGGCTGCGGATCAGGCCAAAGGCTCCGCAACTGGCGCCCACCGACGCGTCGACGAGTTCCAGCTTCACATTGCCGGTGAAGGCGGTTTCCACGGCCGCGCCGCCGCTCTTGAGAGCGACCACGGCCAGGTTGAACGCGCTGGCGGACACCTTGGTATGGATCACGCCGCTTGCGCTGCCCGCCGGCGTGCCGGTCTCGAATGCGTTGAATCCGGCGGGCGCGATCACCGTGACGATGCTGCACGGCCGTTTCTGGCTCATCACCTGGCTCAGCTGCGCCGCGTTCATCGCGCCCTTGTACACGCCGACCTCGTCCAGGTTGCCGCTGAACCTGAAGCTCGAACCGTTTTCCGTGGAGGCATTGTTCTCGCCACCGATCGACGCCGCGCCAGTATCGGCACCCCAGGTACCGGTGTAGGTTTGGGTGACGTAGGCAAGCTGCGCGCCGGCCTGATTGTAGACATAGAGGCTCTTGGTCTTGGCCCCGAGATCCGCCACCGCCGCGACGAAATACCAGGTGTTGTTCTGGATGACGTTGGGCGTATCCAGAATGATCGGATTGACCGCTCGCGTGTAGAAACGCAGCCTGCCGGCACCGCCATCGCCCAGGCTGAAGCCGAAGCCGCCGGTATTGTTCTGGTCGTCGATGAAAATGCGCTGGCCGCTCTTGGCATTGTTAGTGGTGCGTATCCACGCGGTCAAGGTGAAGTCCGTGGCGAGGTTGGGAAAGCTTGCGGGGAGCGCGACATAGTCGTTGCTGCCGTCGAACACGCCGTAGCCGCAGGTGCCCGGCGTGCCCGCAATCGCCGGTGCGGCACTGCTGGTGACCGCACCGTTGGCCGCCGTCGCGTCGTAGCCGTGGCCGGCGCTGTCCAGCACCTCGCCTGCCGCACCCGACCAGATCGGCTCGTCCATGTGGAATTCGGCGATCGGTCCCGGTACGTAGAACCGCACCGCCGAATTGGCGGGCGGCACGACGGGCGTGGACCACACCGCATAATCCGTCGGGCTCAACTGCCAGCCGATTTGCGCGGAGCCGCCGGTGGGATGGCTGCTCGGGCCGAACTGATAGACGAACTCGTTGGTCGTTTCCTCGAGAATGACCTGCAGGTTGAAGCTGCCGGTACGCGTGGTGGAACTCCACTCCGGGACGTTCACCCAGGTCACGACAAAACGCCGATTGGGCGCAGTCCCCTCGGTGGCGTAGCTCACATAGCAGGTCGCGGTGGGACACACACCCGACGTCCCGCTCGGCGTGGCATCCAGGTCCACGCCATAGATGCGCATGGTCCTGGACACGCTGGCGGTGGGATACGGATAGGTATAGGTCGGCGGCGACCCGGTCGTCTGGGTGCCATAGCCACAGTAGCCGTTGTTGAATTGCAGGCGGCCGTTGCTCATGATCTGCACCTGCGTGTAGTTCACGCCGCCAAAATTGAACGTGAACCCCAGCGGAAGCTGCGCCGTGATGTCGTCGTCGACGGGAGCGCCCGCGTAACCCGAACTGCACGCAGCGCCGTTCGACCACACCGCGCGCGTATGCGCGGCCGGGTTGACCCAGTTCGAGGTCGTCGCCATGCTCGTATACGTGGCCGCCTGGGCCGATGCGGCCGGCAAGGCCACGGCCAGCGGATCAGCGAGCACCCCGACGATCAGGGTGCGCCAGCTGAGGCGGCCGAAGTGTCGGCCGGCCCAGGTCAGGAGATGGGTGATGAGGCTGTTCATTTCGAGAAGTCCGCCTGCATCTGGCGCTCGACGTAATCCACCTCATTGGATGCGCCCGACTTCGCGATCGAGGTGACGCGGTATACGTCGACCGCATCGGCGCCGTCGGTGTATGAACCGGACAGCTGGCAGCTCACATTCACCTTAAACGTGGCGAGCGTTCCGGTCAGCGCCACGGCGCTCGGGCCGGCGTTACAGGTGTTGTTGCGCAGCAATTGGTACGCGCCCCATTCGATCCCTGCGCGCGCCGCGAGATACGCGCGCGTCCCCTGGACATCGAGCGCGCTGCTGATGTGGCTGGTACGCGACAGCGACACCATGTAGGTCGCCAGCGCGGCCAGCACGACCAGCAGGAAGATCGCGGTCGGCAGGACAAAACCGGACTCGGTGCGCGGCACGCGGCTCATGGCTGGTTGCTCACCTGGGTCGTGACATACAGGCGCACGGTTTCGCCCGCCTGGCTCAGGTTCAGCGTCATGCTAACCAGCCCGCCGCGCTCGGTGGCGCCGGGCTGGTACGTAAAGCTGCATGCGCTGACGTTGGTCGCCAGCAGCGCGCTCGATGCGGGCGCGGGCGGCGTGGACTGAGCCGCGACGATGGCATACCCCCAGTAGCGTGTGAGCGTACCCAGCGTGGGATTCGCCGGGTTCGGCGCGCACGCATAAGTCACCGGCCCCTCGACGACCTGGAAGCGGTTGCCGGGCGAGGCCAGCGGAAACTGCTTGGACGCGATGGCGATATGGGTCACGTTAGCGGGCGCACCCGCATAGGCCGCGAGCGTGTTACCCGCCCAGGCGTCGGCCCCGGTGATGCCGAGGTTGTACACGGCGATCAGGTCGCCGGCCTGCATCGCGATGGCCGGGCCGAGCACGTCGAAACCATTGTCGGGCACGGTGAAATCGAGGATGTCGCCGCCGCCCTGGGCGCGGTAGCGCCCGCCGCTGCGGGTGCCGAGGAACTCCAGGTACACCACGCCGGCCGCATCCGTGGTGACGCGCACGCTGTTGGGCAGCGCCAGCCGGATGTCCCGCCCCATGCGGCGCAGCGCGGTGTCGGCCGCGTCGGCGAGGCGGGCGCGGCGGTCTTGGGCCACGTAGCTCTCCAGCGGCGCGCGCAGGAACACCGCCACCATCGAACCGACGATGGCGGTGATCGCGATGACGATGATCATCTCGATCAGGGTGAAGCCGGCGTGGTCAGAGGTTCGGCGCATAGCGCGTGCGGTAGCCGGACAAGGTGACGCTGTGGTTGCCGGGACCGGTGACGGTCACGGTGACGAGCAGGGTTTCGCCGGCGGGGATATTCGTTAGGGGAACGGGCGGCGTCTGCACCTGGACCAAGGCTGAATAGCCGTTCAGATCCGGAACCGCATTGCCGCTGGGGTCGACGATTCCGTTCAGCATCTGAAAATTGTTGTAATCGTTGACGTTGTCGAACGGCGTGAGGTTGGCATTGCGCGACTCACCTTGGGCCACCTCACGCCCCATGCCTTCCGGAGTCGTGGCGCAACCCAATGGACCCACCAATGCATTTTGTGCCGTTTCCACATTGGCATCGTCGGGATCGCAATAGGTGTAGGGCTTGGCCAGCACTTCCTCGAGCAGCGAGTCGGCGATGGCGAGCGCCTGTTTCTGCACCACCGGATCGGCGCTGGTCCGCGCGTTCAGACTGAAGACCGACAGCACCCCGGTCACCGCGATGCCCACCACCACGATGAACACCAGCAGCTCGATCAGGCTGAGGCCGCGTTCGTCAGTGGACATAGCCGGTCTCCTGCTCGACGAACACATGATGCGTCCCGTTGCCGTTGACCTGGATGTCGAGCCGGGCAGCGAGGTTCACGGGGCGCCCGCCGGCATCGAAGTGGAGCGTTGTGGCCGGGCTGACGGCCACGCCGCTTGGCACGCTGACGGTGTAGGGCTTTTCGCCGCCCGGCCCCGGCGCCAGGGTGGCGCAGGCGGCGTCATAGCACAGCGTGCCATCGCTGGCGGTCAGGCGGACATAGACATCGGTGTGCTGGGCGACGGCCAGTTTCTGTGCAAAGCGCACCGTGGCGGCCAGCTGGTCGGCAAAACCGCGGGTATCGAAGCCGGTCCGGCCCAGCATGCGCGGCGCGGCCACTGAAGCGAGGATGCCGGCGACGACGATCACCAGGATCAGTTCCACCATGGTAAAACCGCCGCAAAAGCGGCGGTTTCTAGTGGCGCTTAATGCACTCATTACACAGGATTAGCAGCCCGCGGTCACGGCCGCGGTGATCAAAGCGGCGCCGCCGGTTGCGGTGGTAGACGGACGGTAGGTAAACACACAGTTGGCTGGAGTCGGTGCGCCTGTAAGGCCAATGGTCAGCACCGAACCAATCAGGGCACCACCGCCAGAGACGGTATAACCTTCAGCGGCGAGCGCGGTGTTTGCTTGTGCGATTGTCGTGGCGGAGGGGAAAAAGGCGGAGCTCAGCCCGGCCGCGTTGATGATGCCGGGCGCATCGGCAGTGGGGTAGCCGTTGATGATGTTGACCAGACCGTTTTCGGTACAGACCGTGCCTGCGGCGGTGACGGTGTTGGTCGCATTGGTGGCAGCACCTGCGCAACCGCCTGTATCAGCCACGCCGCCGCGAACCAGCACCACGCCATGGACCATCCCTGACGCCGCCTGCACCGCCCCGCGCGCCGCATTCAGCTTGGCGATACGCGCATCGCGCTGGATGTTGGTGAAGCGCGGCAGCGCCACCGCGGCGAGGATGCCGAGGATGACGATGACGACGATGAGTTCGATCATGGTGAAGCCGTGCTGCCTGGTTTTCATGTCCTTCAGGGTGTGCATAGTGTTCTCCTGCTTATTCGAATAGGTTGGTCTCAAGCACCGGCCGCCTGCGGCAGCCACAGGACCTATTTCGGCGCACTCGGCCGAGACTTGAACAAAAACATGAAATTACGATCAGGACGTCACTTGATCGCCACGCTGGCGAGGTCCCACATCGGCAGGAACACGCCGAGCGCCAGCACCAACACGACGCCGCCCAGGGCGACGATGATCAGCGGTTCGATGCGCGCGGCCAGGGTCTTGATCTCGTAGTCCACCTCGCGTTCGTACATCCCAGAGACTTCCTGCATGAGTTCGTCGATGCTGCCGGTTTCCTCGCCGACGGCGATCATCTGCAGCACCACCGGGTTGAACACGGCCGCGTTCTGCGCGGTGCGCAGGACCGATTCGCCGCGTTCGATGCCGTTGCGCATCTGTTCGACGCGCGAGGCGATCCAGGCGTTGTCCGTGACCTCCGCCACCACCGAGAGCGCCTGCGCCGCGGGAATGCCGCTCCGCAGGGACAGCGCCAGGGTGCGCGCGAAACGGGCCAGCGTGCTGCGCAGCATGATCGAGCCGGTGAGCGGCAGCTTGAGCTTGAAGCGGTCCCATAGCAGACGCCCGCCAGGGGTGGCGCGCCACATGCGGAATCCCATGATGGCCAGCATCAGCCCGGCCAGCATGAGCCAGCCATAGGCGATGGTCAGGCGCGAGGTCTCGATGAGAATGCGCGTCATCAGCGGCAACTCCGCCCCGAGGCCGGCATAGACCTTGGCAAACGCGGGAATGACGAACACGTTGATGACGGCGATCGCGACCACCATGGCGATGAGCACGAAGATCGGGTAACGCAGCGCTTCACGGATGCGGGCGCGGGTCTCGCGTTCGAACTCGAGGTGCTCGAACATGCGCAGGAAAATTTCGTCCAGGCGCCCGGTCGCCTCTCCTACCCGCACCATCGCAACGTAAAACGGCGAAAAGACCGCGGGATGCTGGCGCATCGCCATCGACAGGTCGCGCCCCGCTTCGAGCGATTCCTTCAGCGAGGTGATTACCCTGGCGAAGGCCGCATTGGTGGTCGATTCGAGGAGACCCGACAGCGATCGCAGGATGGGAACGCCGGCACGCATCAGGGTGTAGAGCTGGCGCGAAAACAGCTGCACGTCGATGGGCTGGACGGCAGGTTCGAAGAGATTGAGGCTTTTGGGCTTCTTCGCCCCGCGCCGCTCGGATTGCCCGGTTTCCTGGATAGTGACGGGCGAAATACCGGTTTTCAGCAGATTGCTGGCGCACGCGGCGGCATTGTCCGCCTCGATGATGCCCTGGGTCTTCTCGCCGCTTCGGGTGCGGCCGGTATAGGCAAAGCGCAGCATCAGCTTGTCTCGTCCTGGGCACTGGCGCGCATCGCCTCCGCCAGCGAGGTCACGCCGGCCCGCGCCAGTGCGATGGCCTGATCGCGCAGGGTGTGGCCGGCCATGGCGGCACGCGCGGCGGCAACGAATTCGGCAGGGTTTTTGCGGGCCAGGCTTTCCGCCAGCGCGGTATTGATTTCGAGCAGTTCATGGACGGCGCGCCGCCCGGAATAACCGGTGCCATGGCAGCGGTCGCAGCCCGTTCCCGCGACATAGCCGTCTTCGCCCTGGCCGTCGGCCTGCGCCCGTCCGAGCCAGACCCGTTCCTGCGGCGTCGGGGTATGCGGTGCCTTGCAATGGCCGCACACCTTGCGCAGGAGCCGCTGCGCCAGCACGCCCTGTACCGATGTCGCCACCATGAAAGCGGGAACGCCCATGTCGAGCAGGCGAACCGGGGTGGAAGCCGCATCATTGGTGTGCAGGGTGGACAGCACCAGATGGCCCGTCATGGCCGCCCGGAGCGCGACCTGCGCGGTTTCCGCATCGCGCATCTCGCCGACCAGGATCACGTCCGGATCCTGGCGCAGGATGGCACGCAGCACCCGGGCAAAGCTGAGGTCGATCTTGTCGTTCGCCTGCACCTGGTTGATGCCGGCAAGCCGGTATTCCACCGGGTCTTCGACCGTGATGATCTTGGTGCCCGGGTCGTTGAGCTCCCCCAGCGCGGCATACAGGGTGGTGGTCTTGCCGCTGCCGGTGGGGCCGGTGACCAGCACCAGGCCGTTGGGACGGTGCAGGATGGCGCGAAAGCGTTCCTGCATGTCGGGCGGCATGCCGAGGCTGTCGACGGCAAGCAGGTTGTCGCCCTGGCTCAACAGCCGCATCACCACGGACTCGCCGTATTGCGTCGGCATGGTGGACAGCCGCACGTCGACGGTGCGGCCGCGCACCTTGACCGCAAAGCGGCCGTCCTGCGGCAGGCGTTTTTCAGAAATATCCAGTCCGGACACGATCTTGAGCCGCAAGGCCAGCGCCGGCGCAATCTTGAGATCGGCCTGGGTCTGCGGGTGCAGCACGCCGTCGATGCGGAAGCGGATGGCCAGCTGTTTTTCCTGCGGTTCGATGTGCAGGTCGGACGCGTTGACCTGCAACGCATCCTCGAACAGGGTCTGCAGCAGGCGCACCACCGGCGCATCGGCCTGCCCTTCGCCCAGCGCTTCCAGGCCGATGATGCTGGCCTCGCTCTCGCCCATGTCGCGCGCGAGCTCTTCGGTCAGGCCGTGGATGTCGTCGGTTCGCCGGTAGATCCGGTCGATGGCCGCCAGCAGGTCGCCTTCCGCCACCACGGCAAGCTGGATGTCTTGCGGGATCAGCCGGGCGATTTCATCGTAAGCGGTCAGATCGGTCGGGTCGGCCATGCCGACGAAAATACTGCTGTCCCGCCGCGCCAGCGGCATGGCCCGGAAACGCCTCGCCTGCGTTTCCGGCAGCAGCTGCAGGATGGAGGCATCCGAATTGAATTTCCTGAGATCGATGAAGGGAAGATTCAATTGCCGCGCCAGCGCCTGGGCAATGTCGTTTTCGCCCGCCAGCCCGCTTTCGACGATGATGCGGCCCAGGCGGCGCCCGCTTTTCTTCTGCGCCGCCAATGCGATGTCCAGGTCGGCGCTGGAAATGACCTTTTGCTCGACGAGCAGGTCGCCCAGGCGGATTTTCTGGCGTCCGGCCTGGGGGGAAGCGGGTTGGGTGGCTGACTCGGTCTGCATTTTTTCTCGGATGGGTGCGCAAGTATGAGCACATATCGGCCCGGACAGGCTTCGCCTTAAGCCATAGGCCGACCGCCACCCCGCTCAAGACGGGGCGCCAGGCGAAGTCGCGCGTTCACTTGGCCTGCTGTTCGATGAATTCGCCCACCTGGTTGCCGGGGCGCAGCCTGCCCTGGTAGATGAAGCCCGTGCCATAACGGCGGTGGCCATCCGGTGCGGTAATGAGTTCGTTCTCGCTCCAGATCCATACATGGCCGTCACGGGTATCGAGAATGAGCGCCCGCCCGCCCCCCTTGCCGCCCTCGGCCCCGGCCAGCGGCAAAGCCTGGTAGCGTCCGTCCTCCGCCTGTGCCCCGTTCGCGAAAATCAGCAGCCCTGCCAGTATCCATCCTGTCCGCATCGCTCATCCTTTCATTCAAACAAGGCCGTCACCGCGGCCGCATCCAGCACGTATTCGTGGTTGCAGATGTCGTCGTGCACCCGTATTTCACCCTGCTCGGCAAGGATGGCCTCGCATTCTGCACGCCCGACGCTGCGCAACATGGAATAGATCTTGTCCGGATCATACGGGCAGTGATAACTGACCGGGCGCGGGTCGTACACGCGCACGTCCTCTTCCGGAAACAGGCGCTCGATCAGCTTGATCGCGCCGAGGTCGAGCAATTCGTCGGCGCGCACGGTGTCGGCCAGGATCTGCACCCGGTTCCAGCCATCGGCATCGCGCGCGGCGGCGCCCGGCAGCGCCTGCAAAAACAGGCCCGCCGCCACTTCGTGATTGGCCGCCAGCCACAACCGGGTCGGCGCCTGCTCGGACTGCACGAGGTAATGCTCGAATACGGCGGCGAGCGTCTCGCCCTGCAGCGGCACATGGCTCTGGTAGGGCTGGCGCATGTCGGCCGTATCGAGTATCAGCGTCAGCGAACCGTCGCCCAGCAGGGCCGGCAGACTGCCGGAAGAAAGCGCCGACGGTGCATGCGCCATGCCGCGCAGGCGCAACTGCTCGTCGCAGTCGATCACCAGCAGCGACACGTCGCCGTCGCCACGCAGCTGGAAGGTCAGCCGCCCCGCCTGCTTGAGGTTGGCCGTGATCAGCGTGGTCACCCCCGCCAGCTGGCCGAGCAGTTCGAGAACTGGCTCAGGGTAATTGCGGCCCGCCGTCATCTCGCGCCAGGCACCGCCCAGTTGCACCCAGGCGCCCCGGATGTCGAGTTGCTCGAAGAGGAAGCTGCGGACGCGGTCGGGCGGCGCGCTCAATTCAGCTGCACCCGTTCGCCCCAGGGCACCACGCCCTTGCCCTTGACCAGCCAGATCACCGGGTAATTCGGCGGAACTTTGGGGAAATCGCCTTCGGCATCGGTGAAATACACCAGCATGTTGGGGCTGCGGTTTTCAGCTTCGACCCAGTCGAACACCGGGCGGAAGTCGGTACCACCGCCCCCTTCGAGGTCGGTCGGCAGTTGCATGGCATCCCAAGGCTCGAATTCCCACGGCGCCTGTTCCGCCACATGGTTGTCGCACGCCAGCAGGGTGACGCGCGCGCGCACCTGGCCTTTCAAGGCGTCGAGCTCGGTGACGAACTCGCGCAATTCCTCGTCGCTGATCGAGCCGCTGGTGTCGATCGCCGCCACCACGTCGATGCCTTCGCTCGACAGGCGCGGCAGCAGCGCGTCGCCCTCGCGCCGGGACGGCCGGCGCCAAGAATAGTCGTCGCGCTGATTGACTGCGAAGAAACGCGCCAGCAGCGCGCGCCACGGCAGGCTGGGGGCGAGCAGATCGTCGACCCAGCGCATCATCGACTGCGACAGTTTGCCGGCCTGGCGCGCGGCCTGGGCGGCGGCGGCCAGGCGGTTCTTCCACTGCTCGGCGAGTTCCTCGCGTTCGCTGGGCGACAGCTCGTTCGGCTTCTGCGAGGCCTGGCTGCCGCTGCCCTCTTTTTCCTCGGCCTGGCTCTGGCCTTCCCTGCCCTGCCCCCCGGATTCGCCGGCGTCCGGATTGTCCTGGCGCTGGTTCTCGTCGGGGCTGGCGCCGGAGTCGTTGTCGTTGTCGAACATGTGCTGGTCGAAGGACTCTTCCGGCGTGTCCTCGGGAATCAGCGGATAGATTTCCTCTGCCGACAGCGTCATGTAGTTCTGGTCGGCGAGGATGCCGTGCAGCGGCGGTTTCAGGCCTTCCTCGATCAGGATGAGGTTGACCGCGTGGTCGCAGGCCACATCCCAGCGCCGCTTGACGCGATGGTTACGGCGGTGGGTATGGCCCATCGCGCAGTGCATCGCCTCGTGCGCCAGCACGAACTGCGTCTGCGCGAGATTGAGGTTGTCGATGAACTTCGGATTGAAATAGAAGGCCTGCGCGTCGGTGCCGGTGGTCGTGCATCCCTCGCCGCCGACCTTCAGCGGCAGATGCATCACCAGCGCGCCGAGAAACGGGCGCTCCATGATGAGCCGCGTGCGCGCCGCGGCGAGCTTGGTGAGGATGGGTTCGAGCGCGGCGTCGTTGGCTTCAGCCATGGGACATCAATGCTCGTATAAAACCAGATCGGTGATGCTGTTGGCCCATTCGGCAAACGCCGGCACGGCGAACAGCGGACGCCCCACCGCGCGATGCAGGTCGCTCACCAGCATCACGCCCATTTCGCGCTGCGGGAAACGCTGCGCGTACTTGAGGATGTTGCCGTACACCGCCGTGGCATTGCCGTTGTCGGCGGCCTGCAAGGCCTTTCTCACCAGCGCGGCGGCGACGCCGTATTGCAGGTCGATGCCGTCCGGCACCTCGGCTGCTTCGCCGGCGATGATGGCGTCGATGTCCGGCATCTGCGCCATGTTGTCGACGAAGGTCTTGAGTTCCAGTCCAGCCGACTGGCCGACGCAGGCCATCAGCGCATCGGCCAGCAACTCGGTCTTGTCGAATTTCTGCAGCGCGCGGTGGGCGTATTCCCACGAGCGCGGGCTGGGGAAGGCGATCGGCGTGTGCGCCGGGTCGAAGCTGAACAGCAGGTCGGGACGGAAGCGCAGGAAGGCGATCACGCGCGGATCGATGTCCTCGCTGTGCGCCCAGTCCACCCAGTCGTCCAGGTTCACCTCGACTTCGTAGTGGGTGAAGCGATTGGCCAGCGGCGCCGGCATGGCGTAAGTTACGCCGCGGTCGCCCTGGCGGTTGCCGGCGGCGAAGATCACCCAGCCGTCCGGCACCTTGTACTCGCCCAGGCGGCGGTCGAGGATCAGCTGGTAGGCCGCGGCCGACACCGACGGCGGCGCCGAGGTGATCTCGTCGAGGAACAGGATGCCCGACGGGCCGTGGCGTTCGGCATCCGGCAACACCGAGGGGATGGACCATTCGACCAGCTGGCCGCTGCGGAACGGGATGCCGCGCAGGTCGGTCGGCTCCATCTGCGACAGCCGGATGTCGATCAGCGGCACGCCATGCTGCTGGGCGATCTTGGCGACGATCTGCGATTTGCCGACGCCCGGCGGGCCCCACAGCATCACCGGCGTGTGATGGCCGTCGGCGGCGCTCTCGAATTCACGATTGAGGATGGTTTCTATGTGGGAGGGACGCATGGCCAATTAGAACAACAGTAAGGCCTTGAATGATAATCGCTCGGGCGGCCGGCATCCAGTTTCACCCTTGATCGAGGTGGGGGGATTTTGATACCGTGCCTGCACACAGACCGAATTGGAAGCAGCATGAACTTTTGCAGTGAATGTGGCAGCGCCGTCGTGCTGCGCGTGCCAAGCGGCGACCACCTGCCGCGTCATGTCTGCCCCGAATGCGGCACCGTCCATTACCAGAACCCCAAGATGGTCGTCGGCTGCATCCCCGAATGGGAGGACAAGGTACTGCTGTGCCGGCGCGCCATCGAACCCAGATACGGCCTGTGGACCCTGCCTGCCGGCTTCATGGAGAACGGCGAAACCACGCTCGAAGGCGCGGCGCGCGAAACCTGGGAAGAAGCCGGCGCGCGCATCGAAGTGGGCGGCCTGTATACCTTGTACAACCTGCCGCATATCAACCAGGTGTACTTCATGTTCCGCGCCCGGTTGCTCGATCTCGACTTTCAGCCCGGCATCGAGTCGCTCGAAACCCGGCTCTTCAGCGAAGCCGAGATCCCCTGGGACGACATCGCTTTCCGCACCGTGCGTGCGACGCTGGAACAGTATTTCAACGACCGCCGCACCGGCTCATTCGACTTTCATTTCGGCGACATCCGCACGCGCTGATGCGCCGGGCGCATCAGGCGGCGGCGACGAACTGCTCCCGTCCGACCACGTCCATGCCGACGCGCAGCCAGCCTTCGTGGCCCTCCTGCACTTCGCCCAGCCGCAGCCGATAGACGATGTCGCCATCGCGCAGCATCAAGGGCGCGCCCAACTGGTAATGCGTTTTCGGAAGCAGCAGATTGCTCACGCCCTGCTCGGTGTGGGTCATCGGCAGGAACACGGCCCAGGTCGGCTCCCGGGTCACGCCCGGCACTTCCGTCTCGAAATAGACTTCCACCCGCTTGGGATGGCGCGACAGACGCTGGGTGCCCACCAGATGCTGGCCGCCTTCCTCACGGTCCCAGCGGATCGCCAGCAATTGCCACACGTTCTCCGACGGGTCCCAGCTCACGGCCACCAGCCGGCCATGCGGCAACGCCGTCGACTCGGCCAGGGAGAATCCCATGCCCTCGGTGCTCTCGTCGCGCAGCATCCACGGTTCGAGGTCGGGACTGCCCTTGGCCGAATCGGAATGGGAGAGCGCGCTCAGAATCTTCTCCATGCCGGCCGCCACCCACACGCGCCCGAAACGGTTCGTACGCTGGCGTCCGCGGCGGATGCCGCCGCGCTCGATCAGGCTTGCGACCTGGCGGGTCAGTCCGCTGTCGACCTCCGTCGCGGCCTCATCGAGCGACTTCAGGTAATCGACCAGCGAGCCCAGCGCAAAGTAGCGCAGGCGGCGGCCCTGCACCCACTCGCTTTCCAGCACGGCCGCACCCTCGCTCAGCGAGAGATCCACCAGGTGGGTATGCACATCGCGCAGCGGTACGGTAGCAGGCAACGGCAAGGGCTCGTAGCGTTCGAGAAGCTGGGCGATGGATTCGATTTCCTGCGCACGGTAACCGAGCGGATGCACCAGCCCCATCAGCACGACCAGCGTGTATTCGCGGGCGCAGTGCGTGGGCTGTCCATCGATCTGCACCGTCTCGGTGGCAAACCCGTCACGCTCGATCAGGCGATAGATCTTGTGCACGCGGCGCCACGCCGATGCGGCCGGATTGCGCGCCTGATGGTAGTCCCAGCGCATGACCCGCCCGGCATAGCGCACCGCACGGGCGGCCATCTCGGCGGCAAACGGTTTGAGCTCGGCGCTGGCCGGATTGCGGTACGCCTGCTTCAGCATGCAGAGCCAGGCTTCGGCCAGCAGCGACCAGAACACCCATGATTCGCGCCACAGCGCCTGGCGCGCCAGGCGGAAGGCGGCCTGGTTGCGCACATATTGCTCGATGATGCGGGACTGCAGAGGCAAACCCGCCTCTTCCAGCTTCATCAGCGATTTCATCCGGCCGAGCGTGGCCGGTTCATTTTCCGCGTTGAACCGTTCGAGGCCTTCGACCAGCACATGGTGCGCATCGTAGTCCGAATCCGCATGCAGGTTTTTCAGCCATTTCTCGGTCGCCTTCACGGAGGCGAACGGCGACCCCGCTTCGGCTTTTCTGCGGCGGGTGATCGTGCTCAACATCTCAAATAAATCGCTCATGGCTGGCGTCGGCTTGTTTCTGACGTCTGCAGACCAGCACCATTTATGCCAAACAAGCGGCCGCCCGGTGCTGCGGTCAACACCTTGGTTTTGTTCAGCTTTGAACGGCCCGCGCCTGATTCGCGCAGTATGCGCTAACGAAAATCCGACATCTCGTGTTGAAGCCACGTCAACCCGTTCCTGACGGGGCGTGTCGCGCACAAGGCCGGACGAACCCGCTACAATGCGCGCCGTGGAAGCGTGGCCCAGTGGCTTAAGGCAGCGGTCTTGGCCGCACTGCGCAGCAGTCGGCTCGTGCAGGCCAACTTGCGGCAGCAAGTTAAGCCGCGCAAGCGGCGGCCGGAACTAAAACCGGCGGGCGCATTCCACGCAAAGGGAAGCGTGGCCGAGCGGTTTAAGGCACCGGTCTTGAAAACCGGCGATGGCGCAAGTCATCCGTGAGTTCGAATCTCACCGCTTCCGCCAAATTTCTCTCCATGGTTCAACGTGAACCGCCCGGAACCCCAATAAAAACATAACAAACAGCCAATACATTGCCACGTAGATTTCCGTAGTGCTTCACTTGAAACCGGGGGCACATGGGGGCACAATCAGGGGAATAAATTCAGCGACATGAATTTGTGCCCCCATTCCAGGAGGATGCCCCATGCCCCTCACCGACTCCGCGATCCGTAACGCCAAACCAGGCATCAAACCTACCGGCGAAGCAACCAGAAATCCCTACAAGCTCGCCGATTCGGGGGGCATGTACCTCGAGGTCTACCCCAACGGTTCGAAGTACTGGCGGCTGAAATACCGATACGCCGGCAAGGAAAAGCGCCTTGCATTGGGTGTGTACCCTGACGTCACCTTAAAGGAGGCGCGCAATCGACGAGACGCTGCGCGCAAGCTGCTGGCGGATGGCACTGACCCCGGGCAAGCCAAGCAAGCCGAGAAACGCGAAAGGAAGTTATCCGCCGCCAATAGCTTTGAGAGCGTGGCGCGCGAGTGGTACGGCAAGCAGGTGCATACGTGGGTCAAGACCCACGCTGCCGACGTGTTGCGGCGCCTGGAGGGCAATGCGTTCCCCGTGATCGGCCATAGGCCAATCAAAGAAATTGAGCCGCCCGAGCTACTGATGATGGCGCGCAAAATCGAATCGCGCGGGGCGCATGACCTCGCCCACCGGGTCCTGCAGGTATGCGGGCAGGTGTTCCGCTACGGGGTGGCCACTGGGCGCTGTACGCGTGACCCAGTCCCTGACCTGCGCGGCGCGCTGACGCCGCACGTCAAGAAAAACCAAGCTGCCATCAAGCCCGAAGAGTTACCCGATCTGATGCGGGCAATCGACAGCTACGACCAGACCGGCGACAAGCAAACCAAGCTGGCGCTCAAGCTGCTGGCGTTGACCTTCGTACGGACAAACGAACTGATCGGCGCGGAGTGGGTTGAATTCGACCTTGATAGCGCCTTGTGGGTCATCCCGGCCGGCCGCATGAAGATGAAGAACGAGCACGTTGTGCCCCTCTGCGGACAGGCCCAGGCCATACTGCGTGAATTGCAGCCCATGGCAGGCGGCAGCCGTTTTGTTTTCCCTGGCAGAAACCGCGACAAGCCGATCAGCAACAACACCATGCTGTTCGCGCTGTACCGACTCGGCTACAAAGGCAAGATGACCGGGCACGGCTTCCGCGCGGTCGCCAGTACCTCACTCAACGAAATGGGTTTCCGCCCGGACGTTATCGAACGTCAGCTGGCGCACTGCGAGCGAAACGAAGTCAGGGGCGCATACAACCGTGCCGAATACCTGCAGGAACGCCGCGGCATGATGCAGCATTGGGGCGACTACCTGGACGCCATTGCAACCGGCGCGAAGATCCTGCCGTTTCAGAGGGTGGCATGATGAACGGTAGAGGCCGTCCAGGATGGTGGCAGAAACGCAGGAAGCCAATTCACGGCGTAGGTGATCTCGCTGCGAAACGTGAATACGAAATCATAGAAGACGGGGCGGGCCCCTGCGTGGCCGACTACACTTCTTCGGTGGACGATCTTCTGTTGTCAGAGGAACAGCTACGAGATTGTCACCGGCTATCCGAAGCATTACGCCACGACGCCATCCGCGCCAAGTTTCACAGCTCTCCCAACTGGCAAAAATCGGTTGCAGCAGCAAACGCGCTGCGAGCAGCCCACAGCAAGGGGGTCGACGATTGGATTGTCCAGAATTGCTCCGATTTCATCGGCAAGCGTGGAGCACCGAATATTGTTCAAAAGAGAATGCGTGATGCTGGGTACAAGGCACCGGCGATTTCCACTATCCGCCGGCACATGGAAAAAATAAAAAATCGCTCGGGCTAGATGCCCAAAAATAATTAGTGTTTCACCATTCTCCGTATGTCATCGAGATCATTCGGAGGTATTCAGATGGTTGAAGCCCAAAACGGAGGTAGGCAGGAAACGGAATCGGGTATCCCCCGCCCCCGCCGCCCTATCACCACCCCATTTGCCCAGTTGCCGGATGACGCCCTGGTAGACAAGCGTGTCGTGCGCGATGTCACCGGACTCGGCGATACAGAACGGTACGAACGCATCCGGAAGGGCATGCACCCAGCGCCGATATTGCTCGGGCCGCGTTGCGCCAGATGGAAAGTTGGTGATTTGCGTGACTGGTTGGCAAACCCGCTCAACTGGCGCGCAGGAGCTGCAAGCGACCATGCCCACCCAAAAAGGGGCTGAGTATGTTCGGTCAATCTAAATTCGGGCGGTGGCTCAAGCATCCCGGCTGCAACGGCAAGTCGGCGCCCGCACCCGACTACACCGCCATCGCGCAGTCCAACGCCGAAGCGGCCCAGTACGCGCGCGACGCCGCCGCCAATGATCTTGCCTTCCGCAAGCAGCAGTACACCGACTCGCAGCCACGCTACAACCAGCTGCTGGATATGGCCAACCAGGTCTCGCAGCAGCAGCTGGATACCGGCAAGCAGCAGGCGCAGTTCTCGCAGGACCAGCAGAACTACTACGACAACACCTTCAAGCCGATGGAGCAGACTACCGTGCTCGACTCGATCGGTGGCCTCAACCTCAATTCTGACCAGCTGGCGCAGGCCAAGCAGGCAATGGCGACTGGTGACAGCAGCACGCTGTACGACTTGTCGCGCGCTTCGACCGAGAACGCCGCAACCGCTGCGCAGACCCAGGCCGGCGCCGACGTCAACAGCGCCTTCACCCAGCAGGCGCAGAACCTCATGCGCCTCGGTGGCGACCCCAGCAAGATGGCCGCGATGGCAGTACAGATGGGCAACACCGAGGCGCTTGCCAAGGCCGGCGCATCCAACAACGCGCGTACACAGGCACAGGGGCAGGGCATCGCGCTGCGCTCCGGCGTCGCCAACTTCGGCCGCAACATGCCCAACACGGCCGGCCAGGCCGCGGGGCTCTCGATCGGCGCTGGCTCCAGCGCGGTCAACACCGCCACCAGCGGCTTCAACTCCGGCCTCACCTACCCGAGCTACGTGTCGGGCGCGGTGGGTAACCAGCAGAACGCCGCGGGGATGCGAATCAGCGGGAACAACGGCTTGGCAGGACCTCAGCAGTCGGGCGCCATCGCAACGATGAACGCCAACGACGAGCTGGGCGGGATTGTGATTGGGGCTGCCACCACATGGGGCAGCAATGCACTTGGTAGTGCCGCGGTGCATTGATGAGTTGGCCAGTTCCAACAGTGACAAAGCCCATCCAGACCAATAAAAAAGCCCGCTGGCAGGCGGGCTTCGGATACGCCGTCAAACGTATACAGCAGGAGCATTTATGGTTGAAATTGTACACGAATCCAACTACGACACGTCACTCCTATCCGCTCTATGGGGCGCGGATGACGGGGGTGACCTAAGCGGCGTCCATTACATCGCCGAACCCGCCGATAACGGCTGGCGGCATCACCCGGTTGACACACTGGCTGACGCCGTGAGCAAAGCAAAGTCTATATCGAGCGCCGGCCGCAATGCCTATTTCGCTTGCGCTGGATACCGGGCACCGGGCAACCGCAAAGCTGAAAATGCCAAACACGCGCGGGCGGTCTGGCTCGACCTTGATTGCGGTGAAGCCAAAGCAGCAGATGGAAAAGGATATCCGACCAAACGCGCTGCGGCCGATGCACTAGCGGAATTCGTCAGGGCGACAGGGCTGCCTGGCCCCAATGCAGTCGTCGATAGCGGCAACGGGCTCCACGTTTACTGGGCGCTTGATGCAGATGTACCTCCGCAAGATTGGATCGCTTGTAGTCGTTTGCTGAAGGCACTGACGGAGAAACACGGTTTACTGGCTGACCGGTCGAGGACAAGCGATATCGCGTCAGTGCTCCGAGTACCAGGCACCCTGAACTGGAAAGACTCGGCCAACCCCAAACCCGTAAAACTCAAGCACATAAACGGCACGACCAAATGGAGTGCGCTCAGGGACGCCATTGAGGCAGCCAGCGTCAAAGCGGCACCCGCTCACTTCGGCCTGCCTGGCGACATGGGAGATCTGACTGCAGGAGTGGCGAAGAATTACCCGCCCATGACGGAAACCCCGGAGAACGTAGCGCTAGTGAAGTCCATGACGGCGGCGATCCCCGCGGACTGCGAGCGCGACGTATGGCGGGATATCTGCTGGGCGGTGCTGTCTACAGGCTGGGGATGCGCCGAACAGCTCGCGCAGGAGTGGAGCATGACCGCCCCGGACAAATTCGATGCGGAGGCCTTTGCCAAGCTTGTGTCGAGTTTCAAGCCTGGTGGCGGCATCGGGTTCGGCACGCTCGTTCACTACGCGCGCGGGCATGGGTACACCGGCCCGACACCCGGCGATACTGGAGCAATTGAGGGTGAACGCTTTACCGGAAGCGGCGGGGACGTGGCGAATGGGCGTGTGTTCGCACGTATATGGCGGAACAAGCTGCTGTTCATCCATGAGACCGGCGAAGTTCTTCGATTCGACGGGTGCTCCGGCTGGGTCAATGCGCCGCCGGGTGAGGAAGATCGTGCCGCCAAGACTGTGCTGACCAAGCTGCACGACAAGGCGTCTGCGCAGTACAAAGCCACGCCAGACGACCCCAAAACGAAACGCCTCATGGCGCATGTTGAACGCACCAGCAAGGCTGGAAACCTGCGCGCCATGATCGAGATGGCGAAAAGCGAGCCCGGCATGACTGCGAGTGTCGGCGAGTTTGATAGTGACCCCCTGTTGCTGGGGGTAACAAATGGCGTTCTCGACCTGCGGCATGGGCAACTGCTCCCAGTATCGCCAGACCTATTGATCTCGAAGCGGTGCGCGGTTGCGTTTGACGGAAACGCCGAATGCCAGACCTTCATGCGATTCCTGGAACAGGTGCTGCCCGACAAGGATATGCGGGGGTTCCTGCAGCGATGGGTGGGCTACTGTCTGACCGGTGGCGCGCAGGAACAGAAATTCACCTTTTTCTACGGCGGCGGCGCGAACGGCAAAAGCGTTCTTGTCGAGTTGATGGCGTGGATGCTGGGCGACTACTCGCGCAAGATCGCCACCGAAATGCTCATGCACCACCAGCGGAGCCCGCAGGGGCCTAGTCCCGACATCGTTGCTTTGAAGGGGCGGCGTTTCGTCTACGCGAACGAGACCGAGGAAGGCAGGCGGCTCGCCGAAGCGCGCATCAAGGACATGACGGGCGGCGATACCCTGACGGGGCGCGTGCCGTATGGAAAAGCCGATATTACGTTCGTCCCGACTCATAAGCTGGTCATCGTCGGCAACCATCGCCCCGAGATTACGGACAACTCATTCGGCATGTGGCGGCGGGTGGCGCTCGTCCCGTTCGAGGTGACCGTCCCGGAGTCCGCGCGCGATGCGGGGCTGCTGGGCAAATTAAAGGCCGAAGGGTCAGGCATCCTCAATTGGGCACTGAAAGGCTTGCGGATGTGGCTGGCGGATGGCCTGGCCATTCCCCAAAAGATCGAAGCGGCAACCGCAGCATACCGCGAAGATCAGGACGTTCTGGGCGACTGGATCAATGACCACTGCGACGTCGGGGCAGGACGGACTGAGAGTAAGGCGAAACTGTACCGCGCTTACCGCTCCTGGGCACTGGCGAACGGGCACCACCCATTGGCACAGGGCCGGCTGACGCGGCGACTTAATGAACGGGGATTTCACTTACTGCCAGATAAACGGAACGTCGGCGGGTTGGCATTGAACCCCAGGGGGCAGACATGCGTTTGACTGGCGCGCGGGGGGTGCGCACTTTGCGCACTTTTGGGGGTAAATACCAAACCCTTCCTATAACTCCCTCTCGTGAGAGAGTTTCTGTAAATAGGGTCAAAAGTGCGCAAACTGCGCAACCCAGTATCCATGCGGGGTTCCAGCCTCCCGCCGGCCGCCACTGTCAAAATCCGCCACCAGCATATGCCAACTTGTTAACAAGTAACCACCACCGGCAGGGAGTGAGCAAATGACCGACGCACTCGCCGCCTATATACGTGACTTGGTGAAAGCATCCGCCGAGTCGACCGCGCGCGCTCAATCCGATGAATCGCGCCGGCAGCAGGAAGAGGCTGCGAAGTATGCCGAACGAGCCACGCCACTCACCGACCGCATCAAGCGAGTCATCGCCGCCATGCCCGAGTCCGAGCGCAATACACCCCGTCCATTGGAATTTTGGGCTGTGCGGTTGTCGGGAAGGCAGAGCCTCACCCCTCACCGCGGCGAACTGGCCGCGGCCCTACGTACCCTCGGTTATTCGCGTCGAAGAAATTGGCGACGACCGAGCGAGGGGTACCCAGCCCTGTGGTACGCACCCGTGAACGACTGACCAGAAGGAGACAACACTATGCGTAACCGAATCGACTGGGGCGCCGTCAATAACTTTGACCGCACCACTGTGCCGCCCGATCTCTGGCACACGGCGCGGCACGAGGCGGCTCATTTACTGACCGCCGCGTATTACAAAATTCCTGTCCACGGCTTGTATATCAAAATGCCAGGCTCCGCAAAGAGCCCATTGGTGCCCAATGCCCGAGGCGCAGTCATGGCATGGGACGAACCGACTGTTGGTGACATCGTTTGCACACTCGCTGGCACTGCAGCTGATTTCCACGTCATGGGGGCTGAGCGGTGCATGGAAGATGCTGGATTCATCAATGACTATCTGGACGCCAAAGACCGCATCCGATCCGCTGTGCGTGACCCTTGGTTCCACGAGCTTTATGTATCCGCAAACCACGTACTGTCTGAAGATGAAGTGCACGAGTTGACTGTGAAATTTGGCGCGGAAGCCAAGAAGATAGTTGACCGCCATTGGGACGCCATAGAAACCCTGGCAGCGGCCATCGTCGTGAGCGCTGCACACAGCACCGGGCGCCTTCACAGCAGGAAGGCGTGGGAGATCTACGAATATGCATGCCGAGCCATTGCTGGGTGAGATCTTCACCCAGTCTACCTTCCAGGGCACTCGGTCTAGGCCCTGCCCGGCTGGGGTGGGTGGGGTTTTGAGCGCCGCGACCGATGCAGCGCACACGCCCTTCGATCGGATTGTGCCGGCGTTCGCAGTAAGCTATCTTGTCACCACACAAATAATGGAGGAGAGCATATGAAGACCACGATCATCACAGTCATCGCCGTTGCAGCGATCGTACTGGCAGGATGTGCGACGCCACAGGAGAAAGCCGCGAAGTCGCTGGAGAGACAAGGGCCGTATTGCACAGCGCTCGGGTTCAAGGAAGGCACAACGGAGTGGCGCGACTGCGTGGTGAACCGGCAGGCGAGCGAGGACGCGATGGTGAGCGCGATTATTTTCCGCCGGTGACCAACCACTGCCATCAGAGGCGGCAATACCGACGCAGTTCTTCTGGTGTCTTAAAAACACGCACAAGGGCGAGCGAGCCATGTGCGCTGGGTTCGCCCTCTCCAAGTCGGTCTAGTACTTTTTGAAGCTCTTCGTCACTACCAATGTCATAAACGATTCTGCCCCCAGAAACCGTAGCCACGTATGAATTCCGAAGGAATGTTGGCCGCCCGTTTATGACAATGGCGGGTTGGTGTTCCTGCAGCCGAGCAAAGCCAGACTGTATTTGCGTGTGGGAGTGCATAAATAGCGCAATGATGAATCCGCCCACGACCAGTCCAACAAGCAGTTCCATCTTTCCCTCCTCTGCTATCTATCGTCAACTTGTTTACACGAATGGTACAGCGCCCCTCGCGCTAAGAGCACCAGGTAGACCACACACCCCTGTTTTTCCCCAGGCCCCACCCCCCGGCAGCCACCCCCTACCCCGTTGACGCGCCGCCATCTATACAGGCGCGGCGTAAACACGTCACCCCTGTGCCCCGTTTACGGTAACCGTCTGTGGAGGGCTTAAACGACAAACGGCACCCAGCTCCCGGCGAAGTTGCGCGGGGGCATTTTCATTGCCGGCCTGGATGGCTCTGAGCTGCTTACATGTAATCAAGTGTTTGATTTTATTGATATTTTTATTGACTCTCGCCGCCACGTGGGCTAGGATTCATATCGCCGTAGCCAGACGTTGGAGCGTCTGACCCGGCTAACCCTACTGACCTTACAGGAGATCAACATGGCTACCTCAAAGCATACCCCTACCAGCATCCGCGTTGCACAGAGTGACGAGGAAAACAACTTGGCGCATGTCTTGGCCGCGGTGTCTAGCCTTGGTTGCGGCATCGAGGATTTAACCGACGAGCAGCTTATTGAGTTGGCTGAGGAGCCGGAATTTTTGATGCGCCGCACCCCGCTCGAACTCGAGTTGATCGTCCGGCTGGGGGTAAGGGTCGAGATGCTGAGCATAGACATCTGACGCCGCAGCGCCCCCACCATGGATACGGCCCTGCACTTTCTCGGCCGCTGGTGGATACCAAGCCCGGCAACGTCCGGGCTTTTTTATGTCCGCGTCTAACGCAGCGTGGCAATGGCGGGGGCACATCTGGGGGCATATTACGAACGCTAAACCCAAGAATCCCCTACTGGCCTTCGTTACGGGTCGTAGTGTGAACGTCACCGCTCCGCCAGATTCAGCATGTCCGTCAGACACCACCCCCCGCCTCTGGGACACGGCCTCCCCGAGCGGCCCGACTTCAAGCCGGGCGGATTCCAGCAATGCGGCAAACGTCCCGCCCGCCAGCGCCCGGTATTCACGATTCCGAACATCCTGCAGCGGATCTCCACCCGGCCACGGCAGCGACGGATGGCACATCAGTACGTCGCCGTCGCGTGCGCAGGCGAGCCATGCTTTCATTTTCACCAGATAGTCCGCTTCGGAAAGATCGAATCCGTATACGCCGACGAGATGATTGCTTTGCGGATACCGGTGTCGGTCGGCCAGCGCGCGCAAAGAGTTCGCACCCAGCCGGCCGATCAGCCACGCTTTGAATGCGGCGGGTGACGGGCAACCCTCTGCCGGAAGCGTCGAGCGCACCCAGGGCCTGACCGCTACGCCATATCGTTGATCCATGACTGCAATGAGCTGGTCGCGTATCACGGGCAACTGATGCACATGCTGGTGGCCGTCGACGAAATCCGGCAACCGGCCCATGGCCTGCTCGAAACGATCGAACTGTCGCTCAACCGCCGTGCGGATCCGGATGCGATCGAGCTGGCGGCCGTAGGCACGGACAATCAGCCAGGGCAACGCATGACATCTCCCCTGGCCGAAATCTTCGGTGAAGTTGAGATGCAGACCCACTTCCACGCTGTCCGTCCGCGCCCGCAACGCACGTGCGCCCGTCGGCCAGGCCGGTCCGTCGACAAGACAGCTGACCGCGGAAACGCGGCGCCGGTCCGCCAGTTCCAGCGCGGCCCGGTTGATGCCTTCGTGCTGGCCGAAGTCGTCCACGCAGACGCTGATGACGCGTCGTGCGGATATCGGTTCAGGTTGTAGCAGGGTAGTCATCCCGTAGAATGCCGGGAATCTTCCCTGGCGAATTCCCCATGTTTCTGCTTCGTCACCGCCCGGTTGTCTTCATCCTGGTGGGCAGTACCGCCGCACTCGTCCATCTCCTCACGGTCATCCTGCTGGTGGAAAGGATGCACATCGCGCCCCTGGTCGCCAACGTCGGCGGCTGGCTGTGTGCCTTCACCGTCTCGTACGGCGGTCACCAGCTGCTCACGTTTGCCGATCACGACGCACCGGTGCTGCAATCGGCCGGCCGCTTCCTGCTGCTGTCCGCTGCGGGATTCGCCATCAATGAATCGGCCTATGCCATTCTGCTGCACACCAGCCGGGTTCCCTATCATTTCCTGCTGGCGATCATCCTGCTGTGCGTAGCGGTGGTGACTTATCTGCTGAGTCGTCGCTGGGCGTTTGCCGGCATCCGCCCCTAGACGACACCTCGCTGCGCGTCAGCCGCCAGACCACGGTCGACTTGTGGGTCGCCAGCGGTGCGATGTTCTGCAAGTAAGGGTATTCGCCCTCCGTCCCTTTCGGCGCGACCAGCCATGAAACCGGGTGGCTGCACACGAAATGCTCGAGCCGGGTGTGGTCGATCAGCAAGCGGTTCGCCCTTTCCGGGTCGAATTTTCCCGCGTCGGCCATGACCTTACGCCAGTTGTCGTTTTTCGAGGTATTGGCCACACTCCAATCGTCGAATATTTCGACCGGTTCTGTCAGCCCGAGGTAGAACGGCATGTCGAAATACTGCTCCCGCAGGAACATGACGGGCTCGCTTGTCTGCCGCTGCGCGGCGATCAGGCTGCTCAAGTGCCGATCCGTCTTGTGATTGAACAGGTTGTTGGCCACGATCGCGGATAGGCACACCGCACCGGCGGCGAGCGCGAACCCCTTCAGGAAACGCGGGTTCGGCACATCCCCCCATTTGCGTACCAGCCCTTCGGCTATCAGATAGGCCAGCGGCGGCAGCACGGGCAGCACGTAACCCACCAGCTTGGAGGACGGAATGGAGAAGAAGCCCACGATCACGGCCGGCCAAATCCACATCAGGGAGCGGATCGTCGGCTTCGTCTCGGCCTCCAGTCGGGCGCGTTTAAACGCGGCCGGCAGCCCCCAGGACCAGGGCAGGATGAGGAGAAGGATGGCGGGCGGATAAAACCAGAACGGCATGGGATTGTTGAATCCGCCTTCGGCAAAGCGCTGGAACTGCTGGTAGACGAAGAAGTAATTCAGGAAATCGGGGAACCGCGCCTGCATGGCGACAAACCAGGGGACGGCAACCAGCAGGAAAACAGCCAGGCCGGGCAGCCAGACCAGCTTGCGCATCAGGACCAGGCGGCGATTCCACGCCAGCCAGGCGACCAGCACCATTCCTGGCAGCACGGCACCGATCAGCCCTTTGGCCAGAACGCCCAGCGCCGCGCCCAGATACGCGCCTGCCAACAGACGCTTGTAGGGCAGATCCCTTTCCACATTCAGTCCCGCTTCGGCCGCCAGCAGGATGGTCGCGGCGATCAGGCCGGCCACCAGCATGTCGAGATTGGCGAACTGGGCTGCGCCGAAGAAAAAAGGCTGGGTCACCAGGATCAACAAGGACCCGCGCGCGACCGTCGTGCCTTTTTGCCGCAGGACGAAGCCATACAGGGTGAAGGCCGCGATTCCGGCCCCGAACAGCGGCGCCACGCGGGCGGCCCACTCGTGGAGGCCGAACATGCCCAGGCTGCTCGCCGTGATCCAGTAAAACAGGGGCGGTTTGTGGAAGAAGGGCAGGCCGTTCAGGGTGGGGTACAGCCAGTTGCCCGAACTCAGCATTTCCCAGGCCACGCTGACGTAGCGCCCCTCGTCAGGCAGGGCCAGCGGCCTGACCCCCAAGGTCAACGCAAGCCAGGCCAGCGCAAGCAGGAACCATCCTGCTTCCCTCCTGTTCCATCCTGCGATCATGGCTGCGCATCCCGCAAGCCCCGTCCGGCGCGACGCCGGACCACGTACAGGGGACGCCCCTTGACCTCCTCGAAGATGCGGCTGACATACTCGCCCAGCACGCCCAGCCCGATGAGTTGTATCCCGGAAAACAACATCAGGCCCACCACGATCGTGGTCCACCCCGGCACGGCGATGCCCCGAAGAAAGTAGTCGACGACCAGATAGCCGCCATAGGCGAACGCCAGCAACGCCAGGATGAAGCCCAGCAGACTGGCGATACGCAACGGCCAGGTGGTGAACGCCGTCAGGCCGTCGAAGGACAGCCGCAGCAGATGAAACGGGTTGAAAGTGCTGCGTCCGCTGCCCCGGGCGTCCGGCACGTAGGCAATTTCGGCTGTCTTGAAACCCACCCACGCATACAGGCCCTTCATGAAGCGGTTGCGCTCCGGCAGGGCAAGCAACGCATCGACCACCGTCCGGTCCATGAGACGGAAATCGCCCGCATCGGCGGGCACCTGGAAGCGCGCGCCGGCATTCACCAGCCGGTAGAACCAGCGGGCGCCCAGACGCTTGAACATCCCTTCGTCGCGGCGGTGCTCGCGCACGGCATAGACCACGTCGTAGCCCTGCTGCCATTGCGCCAGCATCGCGGGAATCAGTTCCGGAGAATGCTGCAGGTCGGCGTCCATCATCAGGCAGGTTTCGCACCGCGACGATTCCAGGCCTGCCGTGAGCGCCGCCTCCTTGCCGAAATTGCGCGACAGCTGGATGACCTGAAATCCCGGCTGGGCCGACCAGAAGGCGAATACTTCGTGCGTAGCGTCGCGGCTGCCGTCGTCCACCAGGATGACTTCCCAGTCCGTCACCAGCGACCGCAGCACGCTTTGCAAACGGGGCAGAAGGCGGTTCAGATTCTCCGCTTCGTTGTAGCACGGGATGACGATCGACAGCCCCGGAAGCCAGTCGCGCGGCTGGACGGAAAAGTGCTGTCGATCGGCCATGTTCTTCTCGGCCGTCGACGGGAAGGTTTTCCATTCCGCAACGGGCAGAACGGAAAGATCGCGGGGATGAAGCTTGTGTGGGCGCATCGGTTCCGGTTTCGCATCCAGTATGGGTTGATGCAGAATGCGCCTGGCTGCCTTTCAAACTCCTTACACGATTCCCGACACGCCTCGATGCGCATCCTGCTGACCGAAGACGATCCTGCGCTGGCGGATCTGCTCCTGCGCGCATGCAGACAGGAAGGCTACAGCGTCGACTGGGTCAGCGACGGCGTGGCGGCCGACCTCGCCCTCAGCAGCGAAACCTACGATGCACTGGTGCTTGATCTAGGCCTTCCGCGCATGGACGGACTGGACGTGCTCAAGCGCCTGCGCAAACGCGGCAGCCATCTGCCCGTGATGATCCTGACCGCGCGCGAGGCGATCGCCGACCGGGTGGCGGGGCTGGACAGCGGCGCAGACGACTACCTATCCAAGCCGTTCGCCCTCGCGGAATTGCAGGCCCGCCTGCGTGCGCTCGTCCGGCGCCATCACGGCGGCGCGGCGTCGGCCAGCCTGGAACTGGGCAGACTGCGCTACGACACCGTGAGCCGGCAGGTTTTTCTGGACGATGCCGAAATCGAATTGTCCAGCCGCGAGCGGGAAGTCCTGTCCAGTCTGCTGCACAAGGCGGGAAAGGTCATCTCCAAGCAGGCGCTGACCTCCGCCATTTCCAGCTGGGACGCGACCGTGGGATCGAACGCGATCGAAGTCTATATCCATCGCCTGCGCAAGAAACTGGAACCCGCAGGCATCACCATCCGAACCGCGCGCGGGCTGGGCTACCTGATCGAGTCATCCGATGGCTCCCCTGACTGAAATGCGCCGCGCCGGCCCCACCCTGACCCGCGCCCTGCTGGGATGGCTGCTGATCCCGCTCGTGGTCCTGCTGGTGGTCAGTGCCTATACCACCTACCGCAATGCCTCCCATCTTGCGGAAACGGAACGCGACCTCGTCCTGGAGGAGATCACGGACGATCTGGAGGAACTCGTTTCCACCAGCTATAAAGCCGACCGCAAGATCGACCCGGATTCCCTGTCATTCAGCGTGCTCATCCGCGATGCCCGGGACCAGCGCTATTTCGCCATTTACGACGCCCGCGGAACGCTGCTTGCAGGGGACCGCCGACTGGTCCGCGTACCGGTCGGCAGCAGCGGCGACGAACGCGCGGCATTCGACACCATTTCCCTGGACGGCAGGACACTGAGGCGCGCCGTATTGAAAGGCGAGCGGGACGAACTTCCGGGCTTCGAAATCCAGGTGGCGGAAACCACGGTCAGGCGCGACCGGCTGACCCTCCACCTGCTCCGCGGCGTGCTTGTACCGCAGGCATACGCCCTCCTCTTCTCGCTCCCGCTCGTCTGGTTCGGCATCAGCAGGGGGCTACGCCCGCTCGAGGAACTGCGCCGCCGCATCACCCACCGGTCAGCCCAGGACCTCGATGCGATCCCGGTCGACAACATCCCGCGGGAGTTGCGGCCCGTCGTCACCGCACTCAACGATCTGTTGATGCGATTCAGGGCGGTACAGGAAGAGCAACGCCGCTTCACGGCCGATGCGGCACACCAGATCAAGACCCCGCTCGCCGTGCTGATGGCGGAAATCGAACTGGCCCGTTCGGATACGGCCTGCCCGTGCGCGCAGCCCACCTACGACCGCCTGCAGAAAGCCGCCGCCCGGCTCACCCATCTGGTGCGCCAACTGCTGGCGTTGGCACACTCGGAAGTGCATGAAAGCGCGACCCATGCGCTGTTCGACCTGTCCGAACTGGCGCGCGAGGTGACCGGCGAGTTTGTCGCGGCAGCCGCGCGCCGGCGGATCGACCTCGGTTTCGAGGGCACGGAACAGGCGATTCCCGTGCGGGGCAACGCCATTCTGATCCAGGAGGCCATGAAGAACCTGCTGGAAAATGCACTCAAGTTCACCCCGGAAGGCGGGACGGTCACCGCCTCCGTCCAGGCCTTCCCGCCGACCTTTTCCGTGGCCGACAGCGGACCGGGCATCCCCGAAGCGGAATTGCCGCTCATCTTCAAACGTTTCCATCGGGCGCCGGAAAGCAGTACGGCGGAAGGCAGCGGTCTGGGGCTGGCCATCGTTCAGGAAGTGGCGCGCAAGCACGGCGCGGTCGTCACCGCGGGAAAAAGCGCGCTGGGCGGCGCACTGTTCGAATTCCGGTTCGAAGACGAAGCTGTAAGCCAATCGTAATCCGGGATCCGGATACTGCGCCCGACTTTCCGATCGCGCCGCCCGGCGTCCCCGTGTTGAACGCTCGCCCCGATTACCCATCAGCCCGTCGCACCCTGCTGTACATCCTGACCTTTTGTCTCGTCTGGTGGGGCATTTTCGCCGCGACCCGCCATTATCTGGACGGCGCCGACATGGTGGAAAACTACGCCTGGGGCATGGAATGGCAATGGGGCACCAACAAGCATCCGCCGCTGTTCGGCTGGATCACGGCGGCCTGGTTCAGACTGTTTCCGGTCGGCGACAACGCCTACTACCTGCTCAACCAGGTCAATCTGGCCATCGCGCTGGGGCTGCTGGCACGGGCGATGAAGCGTCTCCTCAGCTGGGATGCGGTGCTGGTTGCCGTGGTGCTCACCACGCTGGGCACCCATTTCGGCCCCGACAGCGGATTCAAGTACAACGCCAACACCGCCTTGCTGCCGTTTGTCGCCGGCTTCGTCTGGAGCCTGCTGCATGCGGTCGAACGGGACCGCGCGCGCTGGTTCGTCCTGGCAGGCATGTTCGCCGCCGCCGCCCTGCTCACCAAATACTATGCGCTCGTGCTCATCGCGGCGATCGGGCTGGCCATCCTCATCAGCCTGCGTCCCCCGCTGATCCCGCTGCTCAAAGGCACGGCCATCGCCAGCGCAACCGCACTGTTGCTGGTCTCGCCGCATATTGCCTGGTCCATCCGGCACGGCTGGCCCAGCCTGCATTACATGCACGAAGCGCATCAAGTGCTGGGCGCAACGGATGGCGCCAGAGCCTATGGCGTTGCCTTGGTGGGCGTACTGGGATTCAGCAGCATCGCCTTGCTGGCCTGGGGCGCAAGCCTCGTTCGACTTCCCACCGTTCCGCTCAATCAAGCGCCGCGACCGCCCCGGCTGGGTTTGAACATTCTGTCCATAAGCGTCGCACTGACCATGCTGGCCGCGCTCGCGCAGGGAATCAGTCCCGTGTCGTCCTGGCTGATTCCAGCCCTGCTGTTCCTTGGGTGGGCCCTGGTCGATCTCACGCCCCCCCGTTTCGACCACGGACGGCTCGCACGACGAATCTATCGGGTCGGGCTGATCTATCTCCTGGTGACACTTGTTGCGGCCGCGATCTGGGACAGACAGTACCGGGCCTATCCCGCGCAACCGGCCTACGCGCTGCCGCAGCGCATTGCCGAGGATGCGACGCGCCTGTACCACGATGCATATGCTGAACCCGTCGAGTACGCAGCCGGGACGTTTCCCCTGCCCTACGTCCTGAGCTTCTACTCACCCGACCATCCGCATGGCCTGTATGGATTTGATCTCGCCGGACCCGACCTCGCCCAGTCTCCCTGGATCGACGCCCGCGCGCTGGAATCGGGCAACAAGCTTGCCGTGTGCGGTAGCCTGCGTTTCGGCGTGACCGACGCGCTCGCCTGCCCTGCCGCCGCCCGGACCCTGTTCGGCCCCCCCGACCAGACCCGGCAACTGGCCTACTCCGTATATGACCCGAAAACCCGGCGGCCGGGCCAGCAACGCTACGCCGTGCTGATGTGGAAACCCCACCGGCCGCATTGATTTGCAGGCTTTCCCGTGCAGCGGGTCGAAGCCCGGTTTGACATCGGCTCAAGTAGAATGGGCGTTCGCACATTCCCGCCCCGCAACGTGTCTGCCCAGCTCACCTCCACCAACCACGACCGCGACAGCGCGGGAATGACATACGTCTATCCCGTCGTCTCGCGCCGCGCCGGCGGCGTGTCGGTCGGGATCAATCTCAACCCCAACAACGCATGCAACTGGGCCTGTGTCTATTGCCAGGTACCGAACCTGACGCGCGGTACCGCGCCGGATATCGATCTGGCGCAACTTGAAAACGAGTTGCGCGCGCTGCTCGCCGATATTCTCCACGGCGATTTCATGCAGACGCGCGTGCCCGAGGGCGCACGACGCTTGAACGATATCGCGTTGTCGGGCAACGGCGAACCGACCAGCGCCCGGGAGTTTCCGCAGGTCATCGAATGCATCGGCCGCGTGATGGCGGACTTCGACCTGATCGAAAAAATCAAACTGGTGTTGATCACCAACGGCAGCCTGGCCGACCGGCCGCGCGTCCAGGAAGGTCTACGGAAAATGGCCGCGTTGAACGGCGAAGTATGGTTCAAGTTCGACAGCGCGACCGCCAGCGGCATGCGCGCCATCAACCAGACGCACATCGCGCCGGACAGGCAGTTCGAACGCCTGATCACGACCGCGCGCCTGTGTCCGACCTGGCTGCAGACCTGCGTATTCGCACGCGACGGCGCGCCGCCATCCGCCGCCGAACAGGTGGCCTATCTGAACGCAGTGGAACGCATCCGCCTGCAGCGGATTCCCGTCCAGGGCGTGCTGCTCTATGGCCTCGCACGTCCCTCGATGCAGCCGCAGGCCGACCGGCTGTCCGCCCTGCCCGCCGCATGGCTCGACACCTTCGCGGACGCCATCCGGGCCGCCGGCTTGCCGGTCAAGGTGTCGCCATGATCCACGGCATCGGCACCGATCTCCTGGACGCCGAACGCATCCGCAATGGGCTGGCCCGCTTCGGCGCGCAGTATGCGGAGCGCATTCTTGCCCCGGCCGAACAGGCCGGCTATCGTGCCAGCCGTGATCCGGCACGCTTTCTGGCCAAATGCTTCGCCGCCAAGGAAGCCTTCGCCAAGGCGACGGGAACCGGCCTGCGTGCGCCGGTGACGCTGCGTAACATCGCCGTGCTGCGCGACGCGCAGGGCAAGCCCTTCCTGCAATGCGCGCCCGAACTGGATGCCTGGCTGGCGGCCCGCGGAATAAGCGCTCATCATGTGTCCTTGTCCGACGAAAGCGATCTCGTCCTGGCTTTTGTGATTCTGGAGACACCATGACACTGTTCTTACTGGAGTGGACATGACGCTGGGCCCCTTGATGCTCGACGTGGCAGGCACCGAACTGACCGACGACGACCGCCGCCGCCTGAGCCATCCGCTGGTCGGCGGGGTGATCCTGTTTTCCCGCAACTACCGCGACCCGACCCAGCTGGCCACACTGACCGCCGAGATCCACGCGCTCAAGCCCGCGCCGCTGCTGATCGGCGTCGACCACGAGGGAGGGCGGGTGCAACGCTTCCGCGAAGGCTTCACCCGCCTGCCGCCGATGCGCACTTTTGGCGAAATCTGGAACACCCATCCGCAACAGGCGAAACACCTCGCACGCGAAACCGGTTTCGTGCTGGCGAGCGAACTGCGCGCACACGGCATCGACTTCAGCTTCGCACCGGTGCTCGACCTCGATTACGGTGCCTCGTCGGTCATCGGCGACCGCGCCTTTCATGCCGATCCGCATGCGGTGTTCGAGTTGGGCCAAGCCGTGATGCTGGGCATGAAGGACGCCGGCATGGCCGCCTGCGGCAAGCATTTTCCTGGTCACGGCTTCGTGGTGGCGGATTCGCACGTCGACGTTCCGGTCGACACCCGCACCCTGGCCGATATCGCCGTCGCCGATCTGGTGCCTTTCCGCCTGATGATCGAGGCCGGGCTCGCGGCGATCATGCCGGCGCATGTGATCTACCCGAATGTCGACGACAAGCCGGCCGGGTTTTCGCGCGTCTGGCTGCAGAAACTGCTGCGGCACCAGCTGGAATTCGACGGCGCCGTGTTCAGCGACGATCTCTGCATGGCTGGCGCCGCCGTGGCCGGCGGCGTGGTCGAGCGTGTGACGGCGGCGCTGGAAGCCGGCTGCGACATGGCGCTGGTCTGCAACCGGCCCGACCTGGCCGACGACGTACTGGCCAACCTGAAGGTCGACTGGCCCGCCCCGTCCCGTGCACGCCTCGCCCGCATGCACGGCCACCCGCACCCGCAGACCTTGACCCAGCTGCGCGAGTCGGCACGCTATGTCAATGCCCTGCACCACATCGCCGGGTTGGGGCTGGACAGCGCGACCCTCAACCTGCAAGTCGACCCGACGGATTACTGTGGCCGCTCATAATCACGCCCATAGCGCGCATGACCACGGTCATGGACACGGCGCGCATCATGTCCATACGCATGTGTCATATGAAGGAGGCAACGGCAAACTGATCGTCGCCTTGCTGCTGACGCTGTCGTTCACCGGCGTCGAGGCCCTGGCCGGCTGGTGGTCGGGTTCGCTCGCGCTGCTGTCCGATGCGGCGCACATGTTCACCGACTCGTCCGCGCTGGGCCTGGCCGCGGCGGGGGCCGGGGGGGGGCGCCGGCCGCCCCCCATCCGGCCCTCCGATGGGCGGGGTGGGGGCGGGGTGGTGGGGGCGCGGGT
>JAIBEL010000072.1 GCA_019459285.1 Rhizobium sp.
GGCGCCAGGAATTGACGAATCGCGTACCGCGCTGACGAAGCTTCGTCAGCGCGGTACGCGATTCGTCAATTCCTGGCGCCCCTTGGGGGAAGGGAGGTGGCTTTCGGGAATGGGTGGGCCATGCGAAACAAACGCGGCATGACGGAGTCAACCGTGCACTGGACTGTAAGGATGCCCGACCTGTTCCGACTGTCAGGGTAGCCCCTTTTAATTGATAGGACTCCGTCATGCCCCTGCGCCCATCCTGCGATATTCTTCCGTCCGAAATCACGCCGCCCGAAATCTACCGGGAACGCCGCCGCTTCATGCAGGGCATCGGTGTGTTGGCAGCGAGTGCCGCCCTGGGGATCGCCCCCGATGTACAGGCCGGCACCAGGCTGGCGGGTGTGCGCAGCAGCGCCTACACGCTGGACGACGAGAAAACCCCTTACAAGGCGGTCACGACCTACAACAACTTCTATGAATTCGGCACCGGCAAGAGCGACCCGGCCGACAAAGCCGGCAGCCTGAAAACGCGCCCGTGGACGGTGACGGTCGAGGGCGAGGCGGGCAAACCGGGCGTTTACGACATCGATTCGCTGTTGAAACTGGCGCCATTGGAGGAGCGCATCTACCGGATGCGCTGTGTGGAGGGATGGTCGATGGTGATCCCATGGGTGGGGTTTCCCTTGAGCGAGCTCATTCGTCGTGCTGCGCCGACCGGCAAGGCAAAATACGTCGAATTCGTCAGCTTGAACGACCCCAGGCAGATGCCGGGGCAGCGTTCGGGCGTGCTGGACTGGCCGTATGTCGAAGGCCTGCGGCTGGATGAAGCGATGCACCCACTGGCGATACTGGCAGTCGGACTCTATGGCGAAGTGCTGCCCAATCAGAATGGTGCGCCGATCCGGTTGGTGGTGCCGTGGAAATATGGATTCAAGAGTGCCAAGTCCATCGTCAGGATCCGTTTCGTCGAGAAACAGCCGCTGACGGCATGGATGCGCGCGGCGCCGCAGGAGTATGGCTTCTATTCCAATGTGAATCCGCAGGTCGACCATCCCCGCTGGAGCCAGGCGAAGGAACGCCGTATCGGCGAATTCCTGAAACGCGACACGCTGATGTTCAATGGCTACGGCGCCCAGGTTGCGCAACTGTATCGGGGCATGGATCTGCAGAAGTTCTTCTGATGGGCGCGATCCTGCGCAACCCGAAGTTTTGGCTGTTTGCCGTCTGCCTGCTGCCTCTGGCGCGGCTGTTCGTGCTCGGTTTCGGTGGCGGCCTCGGCGCGAATCCAATCGAGTTCATCACCCATTCAACCGGTACCTGGACACTGGTCGGGTTGCTGGTGACCCTATCTGTCACCCCGTTGCGGCGGCTGACCGGGCGAGCCGATCTCATCCGCTATCGTCGCATGCTGGGCTTGTTCGCCCTTTTTTATGCCATGCTGCATTTCATGACTTACCTATGGCTGGATCAGTTCTTCGATCTGGCGGGTATCGCAAAAGACATCGTCAAACGTCCCTTCATTACGATCGGCTTTGCCGCCTGCGTGTTGCTCATCCCGCTCGCCGCCACCTCGACCCACGCCATGATGCGCCGTTTGGGCCGCCGCTGGCAGCAGTTGCACCGCCTGGTTTATCTGATCGCTTCGCTGGGGGTGATCCACTACCTGTGGCTGGTGAAGAAAGACCTGACGCAACCCCTGATCTTCGGTGCGGTGCTGGTCCTGTTGCTGGCCATGCGCTTGCCATGGGGCCAGAGTGCGCTGCATGCAGTGCGGAACCGGCTGGCATGGGCCAGGTGAGACACGAAGCCTGACGCGAAAAGTCGCCAGCAGAGGCCTACATGAACCGAGGGCGGCCTCGCGCGGCATTCAAATAAAAAAACGGGGGACATGCCCCCGTTTCAGATTGGGCAGTGCCCGACCTGTTAGAGCCCGAAAGGCTTGATGACCGGTACCGCCGGTGCGGGGGCAGGCGCAGGAGCCGGCGCAGGTTTGGCGGCAGGAGCCGCTTTCTTCGCTACAGGCTTCTTGGCCGGGGCCGCTTTTTTCGCTACAGGCTTCTTGGCCGGCGCTGCCTTTTTGGCTGCCGGTTTGGCGGCTGCTTTTTTGGCTACGGGCTTGGCTGCCGGTTTTTTGGCTGCGACCTTTTTAGCCGGTGCTGCCTTTTTGGCTGCCGGTTTGGCGGCGGCTTTCTTGGCTACGGGCTTGGCTGCCGGTTTTTTGGCTGCCGGTTTGGCGGCGGGTTTCTTTGCTGTTGCCATCTAACACTCCTTAGAAGTTGAACACATTCACTTATCACTACAGCTTGATGCCACGTGCAGTCAGAATTTGCACTTCCAAAGCGTGGTACCGACAGGCAACTGATTTGCCCGAAACCCGCTAGAAACGGGCGATACCGAGGCTCCGCTTGGTGAGCCTCATTCTAGTTACTTTTCTCCTGGGTTCAATGAATAGTCAAGGGATGACAAGGATAATTCGAGAAAAAATGTCGCGGTCAAGCAAAATGTATCGAACCGATACCAATTTTCCGAAAAAATCCGGTTTGGTAAGTTTCTAGGAAATCCAGTCTACAAGCCGCTCTCCAGCAATCATGCTGTCTTGCGTCTCGCGTTCCCGGATGAGATGGATTTCATTCTTGTCGATCAGTACTTCTGCGGCACGCGGGCGGGAATTGTAGTTCGATGCCATGCTCATGCCATAGGCACCCGCCGAAAGCAGGGCCAGCAGGTCGCCTTCCTCGATCGCCAGATCGCGCGCAAAGCCAAGAAAATCGCCAGTCTCGCAGATTGGGCCGACGATGTCGTAACGCCGGGTGGGCGTTGCCCGCTGGTCGACGGCGATGATGTCGTGATACGCCTCGTAGAGTGCGGGCCGCATCAGGTCGTTCATTGCGGCATCGACGATGGCGAAATTCCGGTCTTCGCCAGGCTTCAGATACTCGACGCGAGTGAGCAGCAGGCCCGCGTTGCCGACCAGCGAACGTCCCGGCTCCAGCAGCAGTTTTTCGCGGCGCCCGGCAAAGCGCCCAGCCAGCTCGCGGCCGTAGGCGGCGAGGTCGGGCGGCGTTTCGTCGCGATAACGGATGCCGACGCCGCCGCCGAGGTCGATGTGGTGCAGGACAATGCCTTCGGATGCCAGCGCGTCGACCAGGGTCAGCACACGCCCGGCCGCATCGGCCAGGGGTGACAGGTCGGTCAGCTGCGAACCGATGTGGCAATCGATGCCGGTGATGGACAGGTTCGGCAGGGTGGCGGCCAGGCGGTATAGCGCGGGCGCATCGGCGATCGGTACGCCGAACTTGTTTTCCTTGAGTCCGGTGGAAATATACGGATGCGTCTTGGGGTCGACGTCAGGATTGACGCGGAACGACACCGGCGCCACCTTGTCCAGCTTGCCGGCAACGCGGTTGAGCCGGTGCAGTTCGCTGACCGACTCGACGTTGAAACAGAGGATGCCGGCGTCAAGCGCGGCGCGCATCTCGTCGGCGGTCTTGCCAACGCCGGAGAACACCACCTTGCCGGCGTCGCCGCCGGCAGCCAGTACGCGAGCCAGTTCGCCGCCGGAGACGATGTCGAAACCGGCGCCGAGTCGCACAAACAGGTTGAGGATGGCCAGGCTGGAGTTGGCCTTGACCGCGTAGCAAATCAGATGAGGCGTCCGGGAAAAGGCGTCGGCATAGGCCTGGTAGGCGGACTCAAGTGCCTGCCGGGAGTAGACGTAAAGAGGGGTGCCAAAGCGTTCGGCAAGCGTGCCCAGCGCCACGTCCTCGAGATGGAGGCGGCCGTCGATGCGGTGCAAAGTGTTCAATTGGAAGTCCGTTGCGGTGCGGAAGGATTTTGGGGAAGATACAGGTCACCCTTGGAGCCGCAGGCCGTCAGACCGAGCCCGCACAGCAGCAGGGACACTATATATATGGTGCGCAGTTTCATGCGCGAAATGTTAGCACGGGACATCATGATGCAAAGCGAATCAAACGAGGCCGACTTCACGAAGGCTGCCGGTGCAACCCTGGCCCGTATCGAACAAGTGCTGGAAGACGCCGACCTGGATTTCGAGACGCCGGCCGACGGCATCATCGAGGTCGAGTTCGACGACGGCAGCAAGATCATCATCAATCGCCACGGCGTGGCGCGTGAAATCTGGGTGGCCGCACGCTCGGGCGGCTTTCATTTCAAACCGCAGGATGCCGGTTGGTTCGACACCAAGAGCGGCGAGCCGCTCTACGACAAGCTGGCTGCGCTGATTTCCGCGCAAGGCGGCGTCATGGTCCGCTTCTAGACGCATTTGAAAAGCCAGGCGCTCACCCTGTTCGATCTGGTCGAGCGGCTGTCGCTGCTGACCCGGGCCGACTTGCGGCAGGCAGGGGCGGCACAGGGCCTGCAGCCGGTACACCTGCAGGTGCTGTTCTACCTGAACCAGGCCAATCGCTTCAGCAACACGCCGCAGGCGCTGACCGAATATCTCGGGCTGACCAAGGGCACGGTGTCGCAGACGGTGTTGGTACTGGCGCGCCGGCGCCTGATCTCGCGCTATGCCGATCCGCGCGACGGCCGGGTGGTACGACTGATCCTGACCGAAGGCGGCACCAACTTGTTGAAAACCCTGAGCGCAGGCGGCGCCTGGCGTGACATCGTGCAGACGGCGAGCCCGGCGCGGGTGACGTCGGCGATGGTGGTGCTGCGGCAGGTGCTGGCGCAGGTCCAGGCGCAAAGCGGGAAACGCAGCTTCGGCGTGTGTGCCACCTGCCGCCACAACCAGCGGCTGGGGCCGCGCAGCTATTTCTGTGGGCTGATGCAGGAAAAGCTCAGCAGTCCCGAGGTGCGGCGGATCTGCCGCGAACACGCGCCGCCGGTGGCGCTGGAGACGGCTTAAATCCGTTTCCGGGCACGTGCGATGGCCGTGCGCACCTGGGCCGGCGCGGTGCCGCCCAGATGATCGCGGGCGGCGAGCGAGCCTTCCAGCGTCAGCACGGCGTAAACGTCGTCCGTGATCACCGGGCTGAAGGCTTGCAGTTCGGCCAGCGGCAGGTCGGCCAGGTCGCGACCGGACGCTTCCGCCGCCCGCACCGCGCGCGCCACGACTTCGTGCGCATCGCGGAAGGGCACGCCCTTTTTCACCAGATAGTCGGCCAGGTCGGTGGCGGTGGCGAAGCCCTGCATCACCGCGGCGCGCATGGCGTCCGGCTTCACCGTTACCCCACGCAGCATGTCGGCGTAGATGGCCAGGGTGTCGGTCAGGGTGTCGACCGTGTCGAACAGGGGTTCCTTGTCTTCCTGGTTGTCCTTGTTGTACGCCAGCGGCTGGCCTTTCATCAGCGTCAGCAGGGCGACCAGATGGCCGTTCACCCGGCCGGTCTTGCCGCGCACCAGTTCCGGGACGTCGGGGTTCTTCTTCTGCGGCATGATGCTGGAACCGGTGCAGAAGCGGTCGGCCAGGTCGATGAAGCCGAAACGCGGGCTCATCCAGAGGATCAGTTCTTCCGACAGACGCGATAAATGCGTCATCACCAGCGCCGCGGCAGCGGCAAACTCGATGGCGAAGTCGCGATCGGACACGGCATCGAGCGAGTTCTCGCACACGGCTTCGAAGCCGAGTTGGTCAGCGACGAACTGGCGGTCGATCGGGTAGCTGGTGCCCGCCAGCGCGGCTGCGCCCAGCGGCAGGCGATTGACGCGGTGACGGCAGTCGGCCATGCGCTCGGCGTCGCGCGTTAGCATTTCGAAGTAGGCCAAGAGGTGATGGCCGAAAGTGACCGGTTGCGCCACCTGCAGATGAGTGAAACCCGGCATCACGGTGTCGGCGTGCTGCTCGGCTAGATCGACCAGTGAGGTCTGGCAGGCCTTGAGTCCGGCCAGGATGCGGTCGATCGCGTCGCGCAGATAGAGGCGGATGTCGGTCGCTACCTGGTCGTTGCGGCTGCGGCCGGTGTGCAGGCGCTTGCCGGCGTCGCCGATTTTTGCGGTGAGCGCGGCCTCGATGTTGAAATGGACGTCTTCCTTGTCCAGCGACCAGGCGAATCCACCGGCACGAATCTCGGCCAGCAGGTCGGCCATGCCGCGCCGAATTGATTCCAGGTCGTCCTTGGACAGGACGCCGACGTGGTGCAACATGGCGGCGTGCGCCAGCGAACCCTGAATATCGAACTCCGCCAGCCGATAATCGAAGGGAATCGACGCGGTATAGCGTTTGACGATTTCGGAAACCGGCTCGGAAAAACGGCCGGACCAGGCGGCAGGCGCGCCGTCCGGCGGTGTCGATGACGTGCTCATGGGACAAAACGGGGAATGAAAAGAAGGAATCATAACAACCGGCAGGTCGAATTGCCGAACTTCTGTCACCTGGGGGTGAACCTGCGCATCGCACTGACGGTGGAGGCGGCGCTGGTGGCGTGCGTAGTGGCGCGGGTGGCGGACACTCAGGCATTCTGGGCCGAATTCATCGGACTGTCGGCGCTTGCGCAACCGGCCTTGTTGTTGACCCTGCTGGCACTGTGTGCGGCGGGACGCTGGTTGCGCAGCCAACCTTACCGGTTGGGAGTGGCATTCACGCTGTCATTGGGCGTCGCAGTGCCGATGCTGGTCACGCTATGGTTGAGCCCGGTGCTTGCTGGCGGGGAGACATATCCACCCATCGGCGTGGCACTATTTTCTCTGTTGCTCGGCGCAGGCCTGCTGGCCTATTTCAATTTGCGCGCCCGCGCACTGTCGCCGGCCATTACCGAGGCGCGTCTGCAGGCCTTGCAGGCCCGCATCCGGCCGCATTTCCTGTTCAACAGCCTGAACGCCGTGTTGTCGCTTGTGCGCCGCGACCCGCGCCGCGCCGAACGTGCGCTGGAAAACATGGCCGATCTGTTCCGGGCGTTGATGGGCAACGCCAGCCAGCTGGCGCCACTGGAAGACGAAGTCGCGCTCACCCGCGCCTATCTGGAGCTCGAGCAGCTGCGCCTGGGCGATCGCCTGCAGGTGGCCTGGCACATCAATAAAATGCCGGCCGACGCGCTGATCCCCCCGCTGGTGATCCAGCCGCTGGTGGAAAACGCGGTCTACCACGGTATCGAGCCGCTATCGGACGGCGGCGAAATCAGCCTCAATGTTTATCGTAGCGCCGACAAGGTCCACATCGTCGTGCGCAATCCCATCGCTACCGATGCCGGCCACCACAAGGGCAACCGCATCGCCCTGGCGAACATCCGCGAACGCCTGTTGCTGCATTTCGACCTCGATGCCCAGCTCAAGTTGGAACCGCTGGGTGCCGTTTATCAGGTGCACATAGTGATTCCCTATACCCGTGAACGCACCCAACCCGCCCCTGCGCGTCCTCATCGTCGATGACGAGGCGCCAGCGCGTCGCCGCTTGCGCGATGTGCTGGCGGATTGCGCCGACCGGCTGCCGGTCGATATCGTCGGTGAGGCCGATAACGGGCTGGATGCGCTGAACCAGGTCCAGCAGCAGCCGGTCGACGCGGTATTGCTCGACATCCGCATGCCCGGCATGGACGGCCTGGAATGCGCGGCCCACCTCAATACACTGGACAAACCGCCGGCCGTCATCTTCAGTACGGCCTACGAAGCCTATGCCTGCCAGGCGTTCGATCTCAATGCGGTCGACTACTTGTTGAAACCGGTGCGTGCCGACCGTCTCCTCCGCGCCCTGTCACGGGCACATAGCTTGAGCGACAGCGTGCTGGAACGCTTGCGGGCTGCGCACCCCAAGGCGCGCACGCATCTTTCGGTCAATGAAAAGGGTCGCATGGTGCTGATCCCCGTCGCGGACATCCTCTACCTCAAGGCGGAACTCAAGTACGTCACCGTGCGCACGGCCGCCCGCGAATTCCTGCTCGAGGAATCGCTTACCCGCCTGGAGAGCGAATGGGGCGACACCTTCCTGCGCATCCACCGCAACTGCCTGGTTGCGCGCGCGCGCATTCGGGAAATCGGCAAGCTGCCTGGCGAAGATGACGGCCACTTCCTGCGTCTGGACGGGTTGGACGAACGACTGATGGTCAGTCGGCGACAGTATTCCACGTTGCGCGAGACCTTCAAATCCGCCTGAATGGTGGGTGTTCTCATACGATACTGGCGGCATGGGGGCCGTCAAGCGCATGAGATTGGCAGGATGTCCCTCCTTTTCGGGGTGGGGCTTAAAATAAATTCCTTTTCTATCATGTGCTTGGGACGCGTCTACAACTAAAGTTGTATAGCCGGATTTCGTTCTGCTTCGTAGGATGACGGGGCTTGCTGTTTCGCAGTGAGCAGAAGTTCTCCGCAATGAGGAACGTGTCTCCTCAATTCCGCCGGGTTCGCAAGAACCCGGCATTTTTTTGCCCGTGCCGGCTATCATGCGGCCATGGAAAAAGACATCACGGATCAGCGCCTGCAAGGGGCAGGCTTGGACGCTGTCCCGGGAGATACCCCTTCGGATAAAGCGTCAACAACCACGCTCACCGAAACCGAACTGGCCAGCGAAACCGTCTTCAAGGGACGGCTGATGCACGTCAAGTGCGATCGCGTGCGCCTGCCGAATGGCGGCGAATCGACTCGCGAATACATCATCCACCCCGGTGCCGTCGTGATCATCCCGGTGTTCGAGAACGGCGACCTGTTGCTGGAACGCCAGCATCGCTATCCGCTGCGGCGCGATTTCATCGAACTGCCCGCAGGAAAAATCGACCCGGGCGAGGAGGACCTGACCTGCGCAAAGCGCGAACTGGAAGAGGAAACCGGCTACACCGCTGCCGAATGGCGCGAGGTCACCACCATCTATCCCTGCATCGGCTATTCCGACGAGCGCTTGGCGTTCTATCTGGCGCGCGGACTGACACCCGGCAACCATGGCCGTGATCCAGATGAATTCCTGGAAATCCTGCGGGTTCCGTTCGACGAGGCGATGGATTGGCTACGTAGTGGGACGATCTGCGAAACCAAGACCGTGATCGGGCTGTTCTGGCTGGAGAAGATGCTCGATAAGGGATGGTAATCCCTGCGGATTTAATCCGGTTATACGCTTTCAAGCTTCTGGCGGATGTCTGGCGCAGGGTAAAACACTTTCTTACGTCTACCGTGTAGGACCTCACTCAATAATCCTAGCTCTGCTAAAGCCATGAGATCAGCGCGTGCCGTTGCGTAGGCAATTTGGTGCGAGCGCTGATGACTTTCAATTGTGAAATATTCATCTGGGCGTTTGAGTGCATGAGCAAGCAATGCAGTTTGACGATGGTTTAATTGTTTTTCGCTCGTTTGTAATGCCCTGAGTTTTGCACTTAATTGCGCCTGTTCCTGCTGTTTTTGCTGTAAATATTGGTGTAGTGCAGACAATCCTTTGAGGATGACTTCTGTCTGATGTAGAAGGAAATACGTGGTGTCTCCGGAGTCTGTTTCAGTTAGTAAGTAAGCGCGAGCATACTGCGCCGGTGCCTTCCGAAGGATGCGTGAGATGGACAGGTATTCGATTAGCCAGTATCCCTGTTTTGCCATATACCAATAAAATAACGCTCGGCCCGTGCGACCATTGCCGTCTGCAAATGGGTGGTCGTATCCCACCATAAAATGCAGCAGAATCGCACGTACGATGGGATGGATGAACGTGTTATCTGAAACCGTTGCGTTGGCAAAGTCGCACAAGGCCTGCAGGCGTTGTGCTAACTCGCTGTGATGGGGGGGGCGATGTAGCACGAGCCTGTCGTTGTTCGGCGCCACAATTTCAATATCGTCGCTCGTGCGTAATTGGCCACAGTCTTCGGGGCGTTCCAACGTACCTTCGGTCAAAACGCGTTGCAATTCGATTACGTGGCCAGGTTCCAGCGTGTCTCTGCAAATGTCGCGGATACGTCGCATTGCCTCGAAATTATTGAAAATCATTCGCTCACTGAGCGTGCCGGGTTTGCGCCCTTCGCGCAACATAGCTTCAGCAACGCGGCGAGTCGTGGATGCCCCCTCCATCTGGCTGGAGGTAATTGATTCCTCGATTAGGCTACTGATCAAATAGCGCCCTTGATCGGCACGAAGCACGGCACTGTCCTCCCCGCCTGGAACTAAGCCGGCTCCCCGGTCAATCTCGTGTAGGTTTTTCAGCAAAGGCTCGGGAAGCGTGTAGCTGAACGCCTCTCCTTGTTTGTCATGAAAGGGCAGCGTGTTGGCACTAACGCTACGTGCAAGGCGGAGCGCCAGCCACCAGATTTTATGATTCAGTCCTTCAGGTGGGGTGCGGTGACGCAAGTCATCCCAATGCAAATAATGACCATTCGCCAAAGGGCCTAACTTTAGCCGGGCAAGCTGAGGTAGTGTTTCAGCACTTGCCTCTTGCATTAATTCATTAAGAGACGGAGGCGGGAGCGGAATCTTCATTCGACTATCAGTTTGATGATAATTGATAGTCAAATGATAAGTCATTAACTATCAATTTGATATTGATTGATAGTGTTTTGATAGGTCGCTTTCTCTTGGTGCGGGCGAGATCAGGGCTGATAGGCTAAATTTGGCGCCAGCCAGCGCTCCGCTTCCGCCAAGGTCCAGCCCTTGCGGCGGGCGTAGTCCTCGACCTGGTCGCGTTCGATCTTGGCCACGGCGAAGTACTGGCTATCCGGATGCGACAGGTAGAATCCCGATACCGCAGCGCCCGGCCACATGGCGAAGTTCTCGGTCAGCTTCACCCCGATTTGCGCCGTGGCGTCGAGCGCCTTGAACAGCGGGGCCTTTTCACTGTGCTCGGGACAGGCGGGGTAGCCGGGCGCGGGACGGATGCCCTGATACTTCTCCGCGATCAGATCGTCATTGGCAAGTGCTTCCTCGCTCGCATAGCCCCAATATTCCTTGCGTACGCGCAGATGCAGATGCTCGGCGAACGCTTCGGCGAGACGGTCGCATAGTGACTTGAAGAGGATGGCGGAGTAGTCGTCGTGGGCGGCTTCGAAAGCCTTCGCGCGTTCGTCTTCGCCGATGCCGGCGGTAACGACGAAGGCGCCGAGGTAGTCCTTGAGGCCGGATTCGCGCGGCGCGATGAAGTCGGCGAGGCACAGGTTGGCGCGGCCTTCCGGTTTTTTCATCTGCTGGCGCAGGTTGTGCCAGACCATAAGCATTTTCTCGCGCGATTCATCCACATAGATCGCGATGTCGTCGTCGTTGACGCTGTTGGCCGGAAACAGACCGAACACGGCGCGCGCTTCCACCCAGTTTTCCGCGATCATTTTCTGCAGCATCGCCTTGGCGTCGTTGTAGAGCTTCGTCGCCTCGGTGCCGACCACCTCGTCGTCGAGGATTTTCGGGAACTTGCCGTGCAGTTCCCACGAAGCGAAAAACGGCGTCCAGTCGATGGCCTCAACCAGCTTCGCCAGGTTGTAAGCCTTCAGTACGTGGATGCCGGGTTGCTTCGGCACCGGTGGTGTGTAGCGGGTCCAGTCGATCTTGAATTTGTTGGCGCGTGCCTCGGCCAGCGGCAGCCGAACGGTATCGGACTTGTGCTTGAGGTGCCGTTCGCGCGTCTTGGCATAGTCCGCCTTGATGTCGGCAGCAAAGGCGCTGCGCAGGTCGTTCGACAGCAACTGGGTGCAGACACCGACCGCGCGCGAGGCGTCCTTCACGTACACCACCGGGTGTTCGTAATTCGGCTCGATCTTCACTGCGGTGTGCGCAAGAGAAGTGGTCGCACCGCCGATCAGGAGCGGAATGGTGAAGCCCTGGCGCTGCATTTCCTTGGCGACGTGCGCCATTTCTTCCAGCGAGGGTGTGATGAGGCCGGACAGGCCGATGATGTCGGCCTTGTGTTCGCGGGCGGCGTCGAGAATCTTCTGCGTCGGTACCATGACGCCGAGGTCGACGATGTCGTAGCCGTTGCAGCCGAGTACCACGCCGACGATGTTCTTGCCGATGTCGTGGACGTCGCCCTTCACCGTCGCCATGACGATCTTGCCCGCGCTTTGCGCGTCGCCGGCCCGCTTGTCGGCCTCGATGTAGGGGATCAGGTGGGCGACCGCCTGTTTCATCACGCGGGCAGATTTCACCACCTGCGGCAGGAACATCTTGCCGGCACCGAACAGGTCGCCGACCACGTTCATGCCGGCCATCAGCGGGCCTTCGATGACGTGCAGCGGGCGTTCGGCTTCGAGCCGCGCGGCTTCGGTGTCCTCGACGATGAATTCGGTAATGCCCTGCACCAGCGCGTGGGAGAGCCGTTCGCTGACCGGCAGGCTGCGCCAGGCCAGATCGACGACCTTCTCCTTGGCGCCGCCCTTGACGTTCTCGGCGAAAGCCACCAGCCGCTCGGTCGAATCGGCACGCCGGTTCAGGAGCACGTCTTCGACGCGTTCTTTCAGTTCAGGGTTGAGATTGGCGTAGACGCCGAGCTGGCCGGCGTTGACGATGCCCATGTCCATCCCGGCCTGGATCGCGTGATAGAGGAAGGCGGTGTGGATCGCCTCACGCACCGCGTCGTTGCCGCGGAACGAGAAGCTCACGTTCGATACGCCGCCCGAGATGTGAGCGTGCGGCAGGTTCTGGCGGATCCAGCGGGTGGCTTCAATAAAATCTACCGCGTAGTTGGCGTGCTCCTCGATGCCGGTGGCGACCGCGAAGATGTTGGGGTCGAAGATAATGTCCTCGGCCGGGAAGCCGACCGTCTCGGTCAGGAGCTTGTAGGCGCGCGCGCAGATTTCGGTCTTGCGCGCGTAGGTGTCGGCCTGGCCAGTTTCGTCGAAGGCCATCACAATCACCGCCGCGCCGTAGCGCAGGCACAATTTTGCGCGCTCGATGAACTCGGCCTCGCCTTCCTTCATCGAGATGGAGTTGACGATGCCCTTGCCCTGGATGCACTTGAGGCCGGCCTCGATGACGCTCCATTTCGACGAGTCGATCATGATCGGCACCCGCGCGATGTCGGGCTCGGAGGCGATCAGGTGCAGGAAGCGCACCATCGCCGCCTCGGCGTCGAGCATGCCTTCGTCCATGTTGATGTCGATGATCTGGGCGCCGTTTTCCACCTGCTGGCGTGCGACCGATAGGGCGTCGTCGTAGCGGCCCTCCAGGATCATGCGGGCGAAAGCCTTGGACCCGGTGACGTTGGTGCGCTCGCCGACGTTGACGAAGAGGCTATCCTTGCCGACGTTGAACGGCTCCAGCCCCGACAAACGCATGGCCGGTTCCACGACGGGCGGGATGCGCGGCGCGACGCCTTCGACTGCCTTGGCGATTGCAGCAATATGGGCGGGCGTGGTACCGCAGCAGCCGCCGACGATGTTGAGCAGCCCGGCGCGCGCCCATTCACCAATGTGCACGGCCATTTGTGCGCCGTCCATGTCGTATTCGCCGAAGGCGTTGGGCAGACCGGCGTTGGGGTGGGATGAGATGAACACGTCGGCCTTGTTCGACAGTTCCTCGACATACTGGCGTAGCAGGTCGGGGCCCAGCGCGCAGTTGAAGCCGATTGAAAGCGGCCGCGCGTGGCGCACCGAATTCCAGAAGGCTTCGCCGGTCTGGCCGGAGAGTGTGCGGCCGGAGGCGTCGGTGATGGTGCCGGAGATCATCACCGGCAGCCGCAGCTGGTGAGCCTCGAAGTACGCCTCGATGGCGAACAGCGCAGCCTTGGCGTTCAGCGTGTCGAACACTGTCTCGACGATCAGGATGTCGACGCCGCCCTTGACCAGGCCGTCGATCGCCTCAAGGTAGGACGCGCGCAACTGGTCGAAGGTGACATTGCGAAACCCGGGGTCGTTGACGTCCGGCGAGATGGTCGCGGTGCGCGAGGTGGGGCCGAGCACGCCGGCGACGAAACGCGGTTTGTCCGGATTCTGCGCGGTTGCCTCGTCGGCGACTTCGCGTGCCAGCCGGGCCGCAGTCAAATTGAGCTCCGGCACCAGGTGTTCCATGTGGTAATCCGCCATGGAAATCGCGGTGGCGTTGAAACTGTTGGTTTCCAGGATGTCCGCGCCCGCCGCCAGGTACTTGTTGTGGATTTCCCGGATGATGTGCGGTTGCGTCAGCGAGAGCAGATCGTTGTTGCCCTTGAGATCGTACGCAAAATCGGCGAAGCGTGTGCCGCGATAGTCGGCTTCGCTGAGCTTGTAGGACTGGATCATCGTCCCCATCGCGCCGTCGAGAACCAGGATACGTTGGGCGAGCAGCGAGTGGAGCAGGGCGGTGCGGTTGGGCATGATGCGGGCGGACGCGAACAAACCTGAATGGTATCACTGCCGGGCTGGGGCCCTGTCGGCGACTGTTGATATGTCGACATTGCTATCGGGTTTGCCACACGGCGGAATACGGCGTCCCGACCGAACAGGCCTGGAAAGCGCCAGCCGGACTGGTCTGATCCTTGCAGTACTTTCGCCATGCAAAACGCAAGGTACTCGATTTCACGAGCATTCGGATGACGACAAGAAAACACGTGACCCCAATCCTGCTGGCTCTCCTGTTGGGCGCGCTGTCTCCTCACCCGGCATGGGCGGCCGACCGCGCGGTGCAAGCCTCGGACTTTTACGAGGATGCGCTGGTGCGGATGCAGAACAAGGACACCAAGGGTGCCATCGTCCAGTTGAAGAACGCCTTGCAGCAGGACAGCAAAATGCTGCCAGCCCTGGTCCTGCTGGGCAAGGCCTACCTCGACAGCGGCGCGCCGCTGGGCGCGGAACGCGTGCTGGCGGATGCGGAGCGGCTGGGGGCGGACCGGTCGCAGATCATCGCCATGCAGGTCGAGGTCTATAACCTGCTGGGCAAGAATCAGGCGTTGCTGGAGCGCTTTTCGCCTGACGGACTGCCGCCCGAGGTGAAATACAAGGTGCTGGTCACGCGCGCCTATGCGCAGATCGACCTCGAGCAGACGCGCGCGGCGATCCAGTCGCTGGAACAGGCCCGGCAGATCGAGCCCAACAATCCGGCCGCGCTGATTGCGCAATCGATGGCCTATTTGCGCAGCGGAAACTTTGCGGATGCGGCGGCCATGGCGCAGTTGGCCACCACCAAGAAACCGGGCGATCCTGCCGGCTGGAACATGAAAGGCTCGATCGCCCATGCGCAGGGGAACGCCCCGGATGCGCTGGCTGGCTATGGCAAGGCGCTGGCGCTGAAGCCCGATTATCTGGATGCGCTGATCGCCCGGGCGTCCTTGCTGTTCGATCTCAACCGCGACAAGGAAGCGGCCCGGGACGTGGCTGTGCTGAAGCAGAAGTTTCCGGACGACCCGCGAAGCGCCTATTTGCAGGCACTCCAGGCCGGACGGCAAGGAAAGGATACGGAGGCGCGCAATGCGCTCACCGCGGCGGCTAGCGCGCTGGATGCCCTGCCCTTCGAGGCGGTGCAGACGCGTCCGCAACTGGTGCTCCTGGGCGGCATTGCCCATTACAGCCTGGGCCAGAATGAAAAGGCCAAGACCTACCTTGGCAGTTATCTCAAGAAATATCCCCAGCACATGGGCGCGCGCAAAATCATGACCGCCATCCTCATGAGCGAGAAGGATTACGCCAAGGCAATCGCGTTTCTGGAGGGACCGGCGCGGGCGCGGCCCAACGACCCCCAGGCGCTGTCCTTGCTGGCAACCGCCTACATGGCGCTGGGCCAACATTCCAAGGCGGTTTCGCTGCTCGAGCAGGCGGAGGGGATGAACGGCGGCAATACGCCGGATATCGCCGCGAATTTCGGCTTGAGCCTGATTGGGGTCGGGCAGGAAGCGCAGGGTATGGCGCAACTGCAAAAGGCCTACGCAAAAACCCCGGGCCGTGCCTATTCGGGCGTTCCGCTGGCCATCATGTATCTCAAGCAGAACCATGCCAAACCGGCGATACAGGTGCTGCAGGCCGTGCTCAAGAACGAACCGCAGAATCTGACCGTGCTGAACCTCCTGGCGGTGGCGCGCGGCGTGGCGAAAGACACGGCTGGCGCCCGAAAGGCCTATGAGCTGGTACTGGAGAAGAACCCGGGTTTTACCCCGGCCACGCTCAATCTGGCGCGTCTGGACCGATATGAAGGCAAGCCGGAGGACGCGCGCCGCCGCCTGCTGTCCGTGCTCAAGGATCAGCCGAAGAACCTGGATGCGTTGTATGAACTGGCTCAGCTGGAACTGGCCGCCGGGCGTACGCAGGATGCGGTGCGATGGCTGGAGAAGGCGCGTTCGTTCAATCCGCAGAGCCTCAGACCCAACCTCATGCTGGTCGATCTGTATCTGGGCACGGGCGACGCGCAGAAAGCATTGAACATCGCCAAGGAGACACAGGCGTCCAATCGGGATAATTTACAGGCCCTGGCGGCGCTGGGCCGATGCTATCTGGCCATCGGCAATCGCGGCCTGGCGCGCGAAAACTTCAAGCGCATTACCCAGCTGGCGGGCTTCGATGCCGATTGGCAGCAGCGAGCGGCAGAGTTCCAGATCAGCGCGGGCGACTATGAGGGCGCACGCTATTCGCTGGACAAGGCCTTGCTGAGCAAACCGGGCTACTTTCCGGCGTTGTTGCTCAAGGCCGGCCTTGAAAAATTCTCAGGCAACCTGGATGCGGCCGACAAGCAGGCACGTGCCCTGGCTGCCCAATATCCCCGTGCCGCCGCCGTGCAGCAGCTGCTCGGCGACATTGCCATGCAACGCCAGCGCTATGGGGAGGCCATCACGGCCTACGGGGCTGCATACAACCTCGAGAAAAATGCGACGCACGCGATTGGGTTGTACAACGCCTACAACGCGTCGGGCAACCCGGCCAAGGCGCTGGCATTCATCCAGTCCTGGGTCGGCAGCAATCCGGCGGATCCCGCTGCCCGCCGCGTCCTGGCCGGGGCCTATATCCAGGCGGGGCGTCTAGATCTCGCGCAACAGCATTACGAAACCCTGAGCCGGCAATTGCCCAACGACGCCAGCATCCACAACGACCTGGCCTATGTCATGCTCAAACGGCGCCAGCCCGGCGCGCTGGCCGTGGCGGAACGGGCTTATCAACTGGCGCCGAGCGATGCGAATGTGGCCGACACCCTGGGCTGGGCCTGGGTGGAAGCCGGGCAGGTCGAGAAAGGCCTGCGCTATCTGCGCGAAGCCCAGGTGCGGTCGCCGGAAAACCCCGAGATACGCGACCATCTGGCCGAAGCGCTGAAACGCAAGCAGGCGGGCAGCAAATAAGTGGTTGGCGTTGGGCTTGGGTCACAGTCGGTTTTTTTTACACAACACACCAGAAAGCACGGGGCTGGGTAGGATGCTTCGATTTATCTATTTGATAATTAATGAAAAACAATTTTTGGTACGGCTGTTGCTTTATGTGAAACGTGTATTCCTTGAGTTAAGTAAGGACAAATCAAAATGACTAGAAAATTTTGGCAAGCAATCAGGGCGGCGAGTGTTCTGGCAATCGGACTGGGCGTCATGAACACCGCCCAGGCTACGTATTCCGCCAGTCACACGAGTAATTGCGGCGGGGGCGGCACGAGCAACCCCAATTGCGATACCTGGACGTTCAACAACCGGACGAACAATACGCAGGGCGGCATCACGGCCACGGCTTCCGGGTGGTCCAATACGGCTGACTCTGCCAATGCCACCAATGTCCTGCTGGACAGTGCCTACATCACCTTGAACGGCAGCAGCGGCCTGGGTGTCCGCAACAACGACTGCAGCGGCTTTGCCAATTGCACGGGCGGCAGCTCCGGCAGGGATACCAACGAAGGGGTCAGCCCCGAGCATGCGATCGATAACAATGGCCGGGTGGACTCCATCCTGTTCTCGTTCACGGACAAAGTGAACCTCACGTCCTTCTCCGCAGGCTGGGTCTCGACCGATTCCGATTTTTCGGTGCTGGCCTATACGGGGGCAGGCAATCCAACCAGCCTGTCTGGTCAGTCCTATGCGGATCTGCTGTCCAGTGGCTGGTCGCTGATCGGGAATTTTCTCGCGGGCTCCAGCACCGGGGCACATGACTTCACCAACAGCACCTATTCCAGCTACTGGCTGATCGGCGCGCTGAACACCATGGTCGGAGGTAGCTCGACCAAGGCCGGCAATGACAACTTCAAGCTGATCTCGCTGGCAGGCTGTACCTGCGACAACGCACCGCCCGGGACCCCGGGTTGCAGCACGGGCGGCGGCGGTGGGGGCGTGCCGGAACCTGGCACCCTGTTGCTGATGGGGGCCGGACTGCTTGGTCTGACACGATTCAAGGTCCGGCGTACGATGTCCGCCGTTGCCGCCTGACGGTATCGGTCAAAGTAAACCAAGGCCCCGCCAGTCGGGGCCTTGGTTTTTTTGGGGCATTGAAACCGATCTGCTAGGGTGGGTAAGAACGTCACTGCGGAGCGCACGATGAAACATATGACCCCCGGGGAATCCCACGAGTTTTTGCAACTGCATCCTGAGGCGGTGTTCATCGATTGCCGCTCGGAAATCGAATACCTGTTCGTCGGCCACCCGGTCGGCGCAATCCACATTGCCTGGCAGGACGGACCGGATTGGGACGTCAATCCCGATTTTTTAGGGCATGCGCGCAAGGCGGCATCGGTCAATCGGCCCGTAGTGCTGATCTGCCGTTCGGGGCGGCGCTCGATGGAAGCAGGACGTTACCTTGAGAAATACGGATTCCCCGAGGTCTACAACGTGCTGCACGGGTTTGAAGGCGATATGGATGACACACGCCATCGCAGCACAAAAAACGGCTGGCGCCATGATGGCTTGCCATGGGAGCAAACCTGAGTCTTCCGTTCATGGAGCGCCCTAAGCAGGACTGGGCAAATCGATTGTCGCCGTCTATCCCGGGCACGATTTCCTGTCTCCTGAATGCTTCGTGGGATTCTCCGTGGACAGAACGCTCAGCCCAGCGACACCCCCAGCCAGGCACCGATGAAATAGGTGGCCAGCCCCGCCGCCCCGCCGATGCCCAGCATGCGCAGGCCGCTCAGGAGGGCGTGACGGCCGGTGAACAGGCTCATGCTGGCGCCGACGGCGAACAGTCCCAGTGCCGTCAGCCCGATCGAGAGAGTAAGCGCCTGATCGTAGCCGAACAGGAAGGGCAGTAAGGGCAGCGCCGCACCCGCCGTGAAGGCGGCAAACGACGAGATGGCCGCTACCCATGGCGAGCCGAGTTCGTCGGGGTTCAGGCCGAGTTCCTCGCGTGCCAGGGTGTCGAGCGCGCGTTCGGGATCCTGCATCAGGGTATCGGCCAGCCGTCGCGCCTCGGCTGCGTCCATGCCCTTGGCGGCATAGATCAGCGCCAGTTCGGCGGCCTCCTCCTGGGGGTATTCGTCCAGCTCGTCGCGCTCGAGGCCGATCTGGTATTCGAACATTTCGCGCTGCGAGCGGACCGACACATACTCGCCCGACGCCATCGAGAATGCGCCCGCCAGCAAGCCGGCCACGCCGGTCAACACGATGATCGAGGGCTCGGGGGCGGCGCCTGCCACGCCATAGATCAGCGCAGCGTTCGATACCAGGCCGTCGTTGACGCCGAATACCGCTGCACGCAAGGCATTGCCCGCCGCGCCGTTCTGGTGGCGCTTGCCGATATCGTCGCGCCGGAGCGGCATGGGATGCGGCGGGTTTTGCGTATAGAGCGCCATGCCGCGCACCTTCATCGCCGCCAGCACCCCGCGCATGGCACGCGGCTTGAACCTGCGGGTGAGGGTGGCGACGACGCGCGCGCGCAGATCGGGCCGGAACGCGGCGGGCGGTTGCCCGCCCTTTTGCGTAATGGCGGCCAGCCATATTTCCGCCTGGTCGTCGGCCGCCTGCGCCAGTTCGTTGAACAGCGCTTCGCGCGTCGTGCCGCGCTCGCATTCCGCGACGACGCGGTACAACCAGGCCGACTGCTTTTCCTCCTGCCAGGATTCGTAGGGATCGCTCATACCGGGGGCCGTCTGTATTGAATGGCTTCGGCGAGATGTGCCGGTGCGATCGCGTCGCTGTCCGCCAGGTCGGCCACGCTGCGTGCGAGCTTGAGGACGCGGTGATAGGCGCGCGCCGACAGGTTCAGCCGCGCGATCGCCTGCTTCAACAGGTTTTCCCCGGTCGCATCCAGTTGGCAGGACTGTTCGATTTCCTGGGTACCGAGCGTGGCATTGGGTTTGCCCTGCCGCTGTATCTGGCGTGCGCGCGCCGCCTGCACGCGGCCGCGGATGGCGGCGCTGGGTTCGCCGACGCTGGCCTGCATCAGTTCGTCTTGCGTCAACGCCGGCACGCTGATCTGGATGTCGATGCGGTCGAGCAGCGGTCCCGAAATGCGTCCGCGGTAGCGCGCAATCTGGTCCGGCGTGTCGCGGCAGGCCTGGGTCGGATGGCCGAGATAGCCGCAGGGACAGGGATTCATTGCGGCGACCAGCTGGAAGCGCGCCGGGAAATCGGCCTGCCGGGCGGCGCGGGAGATCGTGATGCGTCCGGTTTCCAGCGGCTCGCGCAACACTTCCAGCACCTGCCGGGAAAATTCCGGCAGTTCGTCGAGAAACAGCACGCCGTGGTGGGCCAGCGAAATCTCGCCCGGACGAGGGTTGCCGCCGCCGCCCACCAAGGCCACCGCCGAGGCAGTGTGGTGCGGCGCGCGGAAGGGACGGCGCTGCCAGTGTTCATGACGGAAGCCGCCGTTGAGCGAAGCGACCGCGGCCGCTTCCAGCGCCTCGGTCTCGTCCATCGCCGGCAGAATGCCCGGAAAGCGTGCGGCCAGCATCGACTTGCCGGTGCCGGGCGGGCCTGACATCAAGATCGAATGCCCCCCGGCGGCGGCAACTTCGAGTGCCCGCCGGGCGGCGGCCTGGCCTTTGACGTCAGCGAAGTCGGGATAGTCGGGCGCCTGGGGCAAGGCGTCCGGTTCTGGCGCGGAGAGTGCTGTCTGCCCGGCGAGCCAGGCACAGACATCGAGCAGGCTCGCCGCCCCCAGCGTCTCGATGCCGCTGGCAAGCGCCGCTTCACTCGCCGAAGCGGCGGGCAGCACCAGTTGCCGGCCTGCCGTGCGTGTCGCGAGTGCCATCGCCAGCGCCCCGCGCACCGGACGCAATTCGCCGGTCAGGGCGAGTTCGCCGGCGAATTCGGCGTGTTTGAATTTGTCGGCCGGAACCTGCCCGGAGGCGGCGAGGATCGCCAGCGCGATCGGCAGGTCGAAACGTCCGGATTCCTTCGGCAAATCGGCCGGCGCGAGGTTGACCGTGATGCGGCGCGCAGGGAATTCATAGCGCGCATTCTGGATCGCCGCGCGCACGCGGTCGCGCGCTTCCTTCACTTCGGTTTCCGGGAGGCCGACCAGCGTGAAGGCGGGCAAGCCGTTGGCCAGATGCGCCTCGACCACGACCTCCGGCGCATGCATGCCATTCAGCGCCCGGCTTTTGACGACGGCAACGGCCACTTAGGCGTCTTGGCTCTGCTGCTTTTCCAGTTCGGTCAGCCGCGCCTCGAGTTGCGCGAGCTTCGCGCGCGTGCGCGCCAGTACTTCGGTCTGCACGTCGAATTCCTCGCGGCTCACCATGTCCAGTTTGCCGAGCATCGACGTGACGCCGGCCTTGAGATTCTGTTCGATGTCCTTGGCGGGGGATTGCTTCATGACCTCGCCCAGCTTGCCGACCAGATCGTTGATGAATGCAGGGGTGGGGAATTTCGGATTCGGGTTCATACGGCCTCCATGACAGCGAGAGTGTAACAAGCACTGCCCTTGTGGCGTACAGCAGCAACAGGTTGAAGCATGCAGCACGAAGAGGGTGCATGACGATTTGATGGCGCACCATGAAAGTGCAGTCTATTCTGGGTTGGGCGGGTTGCTTAATTCAACTGTTTGTTTTTAAACAAAAAAAATATTGGCATGGCTTGTGCTCATTGTGGAGTGCGATTTTGCGCGCCCTTATTCAAACAGGAGAAATTCATGAAAAAACTCGTACACGCTTTGGTTCTGACTGGTCTGGTGGGCGCGCCCGCCTTCGCCATGGCAGATGAACCCGCTTCGCCGCATACCCTGAGCGCCAATGTCAGCCTCACCTCCAATTATGTTTTCCGTGGTATTTCGCAAACGGGCGGCGAGCCCGCCATCCAGGGTGGTCTCGACTATTCGCACAGCAGCGGTTTCTACCTCGGTACCTGGGGTTCCAATGTGGGCTGGTTGACCGAGTTTCAGGGTTACAAGAGCGGCAGCATGGAGCTCGACGTTTACGGTGGCTACCGCAATAGCATCGGAGATGTCAGCTATGACGTCGGGGCGATCCGCTACATGTACCCCGGCAGCAAGAATGCTGATACCAATGCGGCTTTGGGTGCATGGACTTCGGAAGCCTATGTTTCCGCAGGCTGGAAATGGTTCACCGCCAAATATTCCTACTATCTGAGCGACGCCGTCTTCGGCATCGGCCCGAATGCCAACGGTTCCTATTATTTCGATCTTTCCGGCAGCCTGCCCGTCGGCGAAACCGGCCTGACCCTGGGTGCGCACTGGGGCACCTTCCACTTCAAGAACGTGAGCACGGCGAGCTACGACGACTGGAAAGTCAGTGCGGCCTATGACATGGGCAAGCTGGGCAAACTGGGCGACGGTGTGACCCTAGGCGTGGCGTATACCGACACCAACGCCGACAAGGGATTCTGGACCGATTCGGTTAATGGCGAATACCTGGGCAAGGGCACGACCACCGTGTGGGTTTCCAAGGCTTTCTAATGCGCTGACCAACCGGAGCGGTTCACGCAACTGCTCCACTACTTTCTTGCCCTAACTTGGGAGACATCATGAAATTCGTAACGGCAATCATCAAGCCGTTCAAGCTGGACGAGGTGCGGGAGGCGTTGTCTGCCATCGGCGTCACCGGCTTGACGGTCACGGAAGTAAAGGGATTTGGGCGTCAGAAAGGCCACACCGAACTGTATCGCGGTGCGGAGTACGTGGTCGACTTCCTGCCCAAAGTGAAGATAGAGGTGGCTATCAAGGCCGAGTTGCTGGAGCGCGTGATCGAGGCGATCGAGAAGTCGGCCAACACCGGCAAGATCGGCGACGGCAAGATTTTTGTCACCAGCCTGGAACAGGTCGTGCGCATCCGCACGGGCGAATCCGGCCCCGACGCCCTGTAAGGAGCATGAATATGAAAAAGCTATTTGCTTCGTTGGGCCTGATGTTTGCCCTGTTGTCTCCCAACCTGGTCCTGGCTGAGGACGCTCCTGCTGCCTCCGCAGCGCAAGCGACCGAAAGCCTGGCCGCGCCGGCTCCCGCTGCCGCTGCGCCAGCAGAGGCCGCTCCGGCGCCTGCCGCCGCGACCCCCGCGGCTGCACCTGCCGCTCCTGCGGCGGCACCGACGCCCAACAAGGGCGATACGTCCTGGATGCTGTTGTCGACGGTCCTGGTCATCATGATGTCGATCCCCGGACTCGCGCTGTTCTACGGCGGCCTGGTACGCAGCAAGAACATGCTGTCGGTGCTGATGCAGGTGTTTTCCATCTTCTCGCTCATCGTGGTGTTGTGGGCGATCTATGGCTATTCACTGGCATTCACCGAGGGCAATGCCTTCTTCGGCGGATTCGATCGCTTGTTGTTGAAAGGCATCTTCAATCCGACCGACGGCAGCGTGGCGAATGCGGCAACCTTCAGCAAGGGCGTGGTGATTCCGGAGTTTGCCTTTGTCGCCTTCCAGGCCACGTTCGCGGCCATCACGGTTGCGCTGGTCGTCGGCTCGTTTGCCGAGCGCATGAAGTTCTCAGCGGTGCTGCTGTTCTCCGCGCTGTGGTTCACGTTCTCCTACATCCCCATGGCGCACATGGTGTGGTTCTGGACCGGCCCGGATGCGATCAAGGATGCCGCCAGCCTGGCCACAGAAACAGCGAAGGCGGGGTGGCTGTTCCAGAAAGGTGCGCTCGACTTCGCCGGCGGCACGGTCGTGCACATCAATGCGGCGATCGCGGGCCTGGTCGGTGCGTTCGTGGTGGGCAAGCGCATCGGCTACGGCAAGGAATCGATGACGCCGCACAGCCTGACCATGACCATGATCGGCGCCTCGCTGCTGTGGGTGGGCTGGTTCGGTTTCAACGCAGGTTCTGCGCTGGAAGCGGGCGGCACGGCTGCGCTGGCGTTCATCAACACGCTGAATGCGACCGCTGCGGCGGCCTTGACCTGGAGCTTTGCCGAATGGCTGCTCAAAGGCAAGCCCTCCATGCTGGGTGCGGCGTCGGGTGCCGTGGCGGGTCTGGTCGCCATTACCCCGGCCTGTGGCTGGGTGGGCGTAGGCGGTGCGCTGGCCATCGGTGCGCTGGCAGGTGTGGTGTGCCTGTGGGGAGTCACCGGGCTGAAGAAGCTGCTGGGTGCGGACGATGCGCTGGACGTGTTCGGCGTGCACGGTATCGGGGGCATCCTCGGCGCACTGCTGACGGGCGTGTTCAACAACTGGAGCCTGGGCGGCACCGGCATCGTTGACTATGTGAACAACACGGTGGTCAACACCGATATCGCTACCCAGCTCTGGATTCAGGCACAAGCGGTGCTGACCGCGCTGGTCTGGTCGGGTGTGGTGGCGTTCATCTGCTACAAGCTGGTGGATATCACCATCGGTCTGCGCGTGCCGGAAGAACAGGAGCGCGAGGGGCTGGATACCACCCAGCATGGCGAGCGTGCCTACAGCATGTAAGCCTTCCTTTCTAGATGGAAGTTTGGGGCGCCTTGCGGGGCGCCCTTTTTATTGGCGATCGACCCGCATACACCGCGTGACTCAACGGCCGCGCAAGGTTTTTGATGTTTCATCCCTACCCTCCGTTTGCATGGCGGTGTCCGCTCTCGGTCAGATTGCGGGATGGCCACCCATGAGGAGCTCCTGTCCCGCTCCTTCCCTTTCATTAACGCCAAAACGGTGCATGTGCCCATGCATGTCGCACTAAAAGAATGCCCGTTTCACGCTGTAAAAATAGGCATGGGTTGTTGATTAATGCTTTGTATTCATATGGATAGATTGAGTTGCAAGCCATGGCATGGGGGTTGCTATTAGGTAAGTGAATATTACGAATATTCACTTCAGTAATACCTCATATCAAGGAGTCCACCATGAATGTGAAGCACATCAGAAGTACCCTGAAGACGTTGTTCACCCGTCTGGTAATTCCTGCCGCGGTGGCCATGTCGATTTCGGCCCATGCCGCCCAGCCCCTCAAGATCGGTTACAGCGACTGGCCGGGCTGGGTCGCCTGGCAGGTGGCGATCGACAAGGGCTGGTTCAAGGAAGCCGGGGTCGCGGTCGACTTCGAATGGTTCGATTATTCGGCCTCCATGGACGCCTTTTCGGCCGGCAAAATCGATGCGGTGACCATGACCAACGGCGATGCCTTGGTCACCGGCGCGGCCGGCGGCAAGAGCGTCATGATTATGCTGACCGACTATTCCAACGGCAACGACATGATCGTCGCCAAGCCCGGCATCAAGTCGCTGAAGGAACTCAAGGGCAAGAAGGTCGCCGTCGAAGAGGGGCTGGTCGAGCACCTGCTGCTGCTCAATGGTCTGAAGAAGGCCGGCATGAAGGAATCGGACGTCACCCTGGTCAACGCCAAGACCAATGAGATGCCGCAGGTTCTTGCCTCCGGCGACGTCGCCGCAATCGGCGCCTGGCAGCCAATCGCCGGCCAGGCCATGAAGGGCGTGCCCGGCTCGCGTCCGGTCTACACCTCGGCCAACGAACCCGGCCTGATCTACGATGTGCTCGCGGTCAATCCGGCCAGCGCCAAGCAGCACAAGGCCGAGTGGCTGAAGGTGGTCAAGGTGTGGGACAAGGTCGTGAAGTACATCAACGATCCCAAGACCCAGCCCGATGCTGTCAAGATCATGGCAGCCCGGGTCGGCGTCACGCCGCAGGTCTACCTGCCCCTGCTTAAGGGTACCCACCTGCTGAGCCTGGCCGACGGCAAGAAGGTCTACGTCAAGGCTGCAGGCTTCGGCTCGCTCTATGGATCGTCCAAGGTGGCCGACGACTTCAACGTCGCCAACGGAGTCTACAAGGCGCACCAGGACGTCGACAGCTATATCGACCCGTCCTTCACCAACGCCAAGTGATCCTTTGACCTATCCAGCCTGAAGACGGAGCGGAGATGAACATGATTGCCAACTGGTTCGGAGGCAGCGCGGATGTGGATGCCCGCAGGCGCGCGCTGCTCGGAATCGGCTCGTTTCTGCTGCCGTTGCTGGCCTGGTGCCTCATCAGTTATACCCCGTTCATCTGGCATCCCAAGGTGCTCGTCACCGATCCGGGCGGCGTGGATTATTTCCAGGTCGACATGCGGGTGGACAAGGCCATGTTCAAGGAAGAGGTCGCCAACATGCAGCAGGCGCACCTCGCCCTGCCCCAGGGCCAGCCGTCCAACCCGATTTACCTGCCGGCGCCCGATGAAGTGGCGAAGGCCTTCTACAATGGTTTCGTCAATCCTCCGAGCAACACGGATGTGCCCTCGATGCCCGCCAGCCTGTGGCACAGCATCCAGATCATCTTCTGGGGTTTCCTGCTCTCGTCGCTCATCGGCGTGCCGCTCGGCATCCTGTCCGGCACCTATGCCACCCTGGGCCGCCTGAACGAGCCCTTCATCGAATTCTTCCGCTACCTGCCGGCGCCCGCCTTCGGCGCCCTGGCGGTGGCCATCCTGGGCATCTACAACGGACCCAAGATCGCGATCATCGTCATCGGCACCCTGTTCCAGCAGGTGCTGATCATCGCCAACACCACCCGCAAGCTGGAGACCACCCTGATCGAGGCTGCACGCACCCTGGGCAGCAAGAATCTCAAACTGCTGACCAAGGTGGTGGTGCCGGGCATCCTGCCCGACCTCTACCGCGACCAGCGCATCCTGCTCGGCTGGGCCTGGACCTACCTGATCGTGGCCGAACTGATCGGCACCAGTTCGGGCATCACCTGGTTCATCACCCAGCAGGCCCGCTACCAGCATTTCGACAACGTCTATGCCGCCATCATGACCATCGGCCTCATCGGATTCGGCAGCGACCTGATCCTGGCCCGGCTCGGCCGGCGGCTGTTCCCCTGGGACCGCACCCAGGACCGGCAATGAGGATATGAGCATGAACCTGATGGAACCCATTCTGCCCAGCTATCTCGACCAGTCCGACGCCGTCCGCGAACGCTTCGAGCGTATCCGCCAGCGCGAAACCATTCTCGAGGTGCGCAAGCTCGGCAAACGCTACCGCTCGCCCCAGGGCGAGGTCGAAGCGCTGCGCGGCATCGACTTCAGCGTCCGCCGACGCGAGTTCGTCTGCGTCATCGGTCCCTCCGGCTGCGGCAAGTCGACCCTGATCCGCATCCTGGCCGGCCTCGACAAGCACACCTCTGGCGAGGCCCTGCTCGACGGCAAGCCGATCACCGGGCCGGGCCAGGACCGCGGCATGGTGTTCCAGGGCTACTCGCTGTTCCCCTGGCTGACGGTCAAGAAAAACGTCATGTTCGGCCCCCATATGAAGGGCGAGGGCAATGACCAAGCCGAGCGCGATGCCCAGTTATGGCTGGAACTGGTTGGCCTGGAAAAATTCGCCGACGCCTATCCGCACCAGCTTTCCGGCGGCATGCGCCAGCGCGTCGCCATCGCCCGCGCGCTCGTCAACCAGCCGCGCATCCTGCTGATGGACGAGCCGTTCGGCGCGCTCGACGCGCAGACCCGCGCCAAGATGCAGTCGCACCTGATCGACATCTGGCGCAACATCGACGTGACGGTGCTGTTCATCACCCACGACCTCGACGAGGCGATCTACCTGGCCGACCGCATCCTGGTGCTGAAAGCACATCCGGGCGAAGTGCAGGAGGTGATCGAGGTGCCGGTGCCGCGGCCGCGCACGCCCGGCCAGTTCAACTCGCCCGAATTCCGCGCCACCAAGGCCCGCCTGGAGGCGCTCATCCACCCGGCGCCGGAACCGCTGCCGGAAGACGAGCAGGCCGTGAAGCCGCACATGATTCGCTTCACTGACGTGCACGACAACGTGGAATAACGCAATGCGCTGGTCCGATCTCACCTGGCCCGAACTCCCCGACGTGCTGGCCCGCTGCGGCCACGCCGCCATCCTGCCGGTGGGCGCCACCGAGCAGCACGGTCCGCATCTGGGCTGCGGCGTCGATTTCGTGATCGCCGAGCAACTTTGCGCCGCGGTCGCCGCGCAGACCGGCGTACCCATGCTGCCCACGCTGCCGTACGGCTGCTCGCTCGGCCACAGCCGGCGCTGGCCCGGCACGATCGCGCTGCAGCCGATCACCCTGATCGAACTGGTCAAGCAGATCGGCGACTGGGCTTATCACAGCGGGGTGCGCCGCCTGTTCATCGTCAACGCCCACGTCACCAATGCCGCACCGCTGCGCTGCGCCCTGGAGATGCTGCGTGCCGAACACGACGACCTGATGGTGGCGGTGATCAACACCGCGACGTTGAGCGAACGGGTGCGCCAGTTCCACTCCGCCGACGCCGCCGACTGGCACGCCAACGATGCCGAGACCTCGATCATGCTGGCCATCGCCCCTGAGGGCGTGCGCCCGGACACGCTGCTGGAGGCCGACGACCCCGACCGCACCTGCGGCTGCATCTTTGCCCACCCGGTCAACCGAACCAGCCTGAACGGCGTCACCGGCACGCCCAGCCTGGCCAGTGTGGAGAAAGGCCAGCGCTGGTTCGACTGGCTGGTGGCCGACCTCGCCGCACTGGTTCGCGCGGGCAGCGTCGAGACGCCGCCGCTCGAGCATTCCTATTTCGGGGACGCCGTCCCCGTCGCTTCAACCCGATAGACAAGGACGCATCATGAACACAATCGACGACACCGCCGTGCTGGAAAAACCGGACACCAGCGCCCATCATTCGTCCGAAGCGACAGCCCAACTGCAGCGCGAGCTGATCGACAAGGGCGTGAAATACTGCATCGGCGCCTACGTCGACATCCACGGCGTGCCCAAGGCCAAGGTCGTGCCGATCGCTCACCTCGGCCAGATGGCAAAAGGCTCCGAACGCTACACCGGTTACGCGCTGGACGGCCTCGGCCAGGCGCCGAACGACGACGAGCTGACCTCGGTGCCGGACCTCGACCGCGCCATCCAGCTGCCGTGGGAACCGAAGATCGCCTGGATTCCGGCCGACAACCATTTCCAGGGCAAGCCGTATGCGCTGAACACCCGGGTTGCGCTGAAGAATCAGCTGGCCGAGGCGGCCAAGCTGGGATACGGCATGAACCTCGGCATCGAGTGCGAGATATTCCTGTTGAAGCAGAATGCCGACGGCAGCCTGTCGGTGCCCGTCGCCGACGACAAGCTGACCAAGCCCTGTTACGACGTGCGCGGCTTCGTCGACAATTTCTCCTGGCTGGACAAGGTGGCGACCTCCATCAACGACCTCGGCTGGGATCTGTATTCCTTCGACCACGAGGACGCCAACGGCCAGTTCGAATTCGACTTCAACTACGCCGATGCACTGACCACCTGCGACCGGCTGACTTTCTTTCGCTTCATGGCCAAGCACTACGCCAAGGAAGAAGGCCTGCTCGCCACCATGATGCCCAAGCCTTTCGCCGACAAGACCGGCAACGGCGCCCACTTCAACATGTCGATCTACGACCTCGAGACCGGCAGGAACCTGTTCGCCTGCGCGCCCGAGGACGACCCCCACGGCATCGGCCTGACCTCCCTCGGCTACAGCTTCGTCGCCGGCATCCTCAAGCACGGCCGCGCCCTGTGCGCGGTGTTCGCGCCGACGGTGAACAGCTACAAGCGGCTGGTGCGGCGCGGCGCTATGAGCTATTTTTCGTGGGCGCCGGTGTTCAACTCCTGGGGCTCCAACAACCGCACCAACTCCGTGCGCATCCCGGCCGGCGGCGGCCGCTGCGAATCGCGCAACGCCGACGGCGCGGTCAACCCCTACCTGGCCGCCACCCTGGTCCTGGCCGCCGGTCTGGAAGGCATCCGCGAAGGCCTGAATCCGGGCAATCCGAACGAGGACAACCTGTACGCCATCGGCGACGACGAACGCCGCGCGCGCGGAATCGAGTTCCTGCCGCAGACGCTGCAGGAGGCGGTCGCCGCCTTCGCCGCCGACCCGCTGGTCGAAGCCACGCTCGGCAAGGAACTGCGCGATGAGTTCATCCGCTACAAGACCGAGGAGTGGGAGGCCTACCACCTGTCCGTGAGCAAGTGGGAAGTCGAGCGCTACAGCTACATGTTCTGAAGCAACTGACGATGGCGACGAAAGAGGACAAGGTCTCCATGCTGGTCAGCCGCATCAGCGTCTCGCTGCCGCCCGACCTGCTGGCCGAACTGGACCGCATGGTCGAGAGCCGCGGCTACGGCAGCCGCTCGCAGGCCATCGGCGAAATGGTCAATTACCAGCTGGCCGAGCATAAACGCGCGCTTGGCAACGAGGTCATGGCGGGCACCCTCACGCTGCTCTACAACCGCGCCACCCGCGGCCTGCAAGAGCGGCTGGCGGATATCCAGTATCACCACGTCGCCGAGGTCATCAGCTCGCTGCATGTGCACCTGACCGAGGACCAGATGCTGGAGGTGATCCTGGTCCAGGGCCCGGCTGCCAAGCTCCAGGCCATCACTCATGAAATGCTCGCCCAGCGCGGCGTCATCACCGGTCGCCTACAACTGCTGGCGGCGGTCATCCCGCCCCTGCACGCGCCGGCCGCCGAATGAAAAACGAAATGCGGGCAATCAACCTATCGACTGGATTACACATGGCCCAACACCTCAACCCCATCCCGCCCGACCTGTTCCTTTGGGAAGAAGCCCTGCCCGGAGGTTGCCACTGGTCCGGCATCCTCCGCCGCGGCAACGCGCTGCGCATCACCGATCTGAGCGGCCGCGCCAACATCGCGGCGCTGTTCTACAACGCCGAGGAAAAGCTCGAGCGCTACAACATGCCCGACACCCTGAAGGCGCAGCACACGGCGCACCTGACTAAGGGCCACGCGCTCTACTCCGACATGGGCCACGTGCTGTGCTCGGTCATTGCCGATACCTGCGGCTGGCATGACACCGTGTGCGGCGTCAGCAACGCCGAGATGGTCAAGGCGAAATACGGCGAGGCGACCTATCAGACCCACCGCAATGCCATGTACCGCAACGGCCGCGACGGCCTCTTGGTCGAACTCGGGAAGTGGGGCCTGGGCAAGCGCGACGTGGTGCCGAACGTGAACTTCTTCAGCAAGGTCGTCGCCGACGACGCCAGCAAGCTGCACTTTGACCAGGCCAATTCGCACCCCGGTGACTACTTTGACGTGCGCTTCGAGATGAATGTGCTGGTGGTGCTGTCCGCCGCGCCGCATCCGCTCGATCCGCGCCCCGACTACGCGCCAGGCGACGTCATGTTGACTGCGTGGAAGGCCGGCGCGCCAGGGGCCGACGACGTCTGTCGCAACCGCTGCGCCGAAAATCAGCGCGGCTTCTATCAAACCGAAATCCTTTATCGCTGAGGCCAGACATGAGCACCTTCAACCTCGTCGAAAGTCCTTTCGATCCCAGGCATGCTGTCGTCGATGTCGTCGTCGACGCCGGCGATCCGTGGATCCACGAAATCAAGAAGGGCCAGGTCTTCCGCATCCTCGACCTCGAAGGCAACCAGGCGGTCGACACACTGTTCTTCAGCGCGCGCGACCCCGAGGAGCGCTACAGCGCCGCCGACACCGTGCGCGCGCAGGGCGCGCTCTATCTCACTACCGGCACGCAGTTGATGTCGACCGAAGGCAGGGTGATGCTGACCATCACCGCCGACACCTGCGGCCGCCACGATACCCTCGGCGGCGCCTGCTCGTGCGAGAGCAACACCGTGCGCTACGCGCTCGACAAGCGGCCGATGCATTCCTGCCGCGACAGCTTCCTGCACGCGCTGGCGCACTATGACGGCGGCCTGACCAAGCGCGACATCACCAGCAACATCAACTTCTTCATGAACGTGCCGGTGACGCCCGAAGGCGGCCTCACCTTCGTCGACGGCGTGTCGGCGCCCGGCAAGTACGTCGAGATGCGTGCCGAGATGGACGTGCTGTGCCTGATCTCCAACTGCCCGCAATTGAACAACCCGTGCAACGCCTACAACCCGACCCCAGTGCGGGTGCTGATCTGGGACGCGGCCGCCCAATAACAAGCCGAGCCAATAACAATTAACAATCCACGGCGGGACGGCCCGCCGCGGAGACTGCACGCGGGACGACCCGCAAGGAAGCACAACATGTTCGACAAGGTTCTCATCGCCAACCGCGGTGCCATCGCCTGCCGCATCATCCGCACCCTTCGCACGATGGGGGTGAAGTCGGTCGCCGTCTATTCCGAGGCCGACCGCCATTCGCTCCACGTGCGCCTTGCCGACGAAGCGGTGGAAATCGGCCCGGCGCCGGCGGCGCAGAGCTACCTGCGTGGAGAAAAAATCCTTGAGGCCGCCCGTGCCACCGGCGCCCAGGCGATCCATCCGGGCTACGGCTTCCTCTCCGAGAACCCCGGCTTCGCCGAGGACTGCGCCGCCGCCGGCATCGCCTTCATCGGCCCCAGCCCGGACCAGATGCGCGCCTTCGGCCTCAAGCACACCGCGCGCGACCTGGCCGAGCACAACAAGGTGCCGCTCTTGCCGGGTTCCGGTCTCTTGAGCGATGCCGGTCACGCCCAGGCCGAAGCCGCGCGCATCGGCTACCCGGTGATGCTGAAGAGCACCGCCGGCGGCGGCGGCATCGGCATGCGCCTGATCTGGAGTGCGGACGAACTGGTCGAAGCTTTCCAGTCAGTCGAGCGGCTGGCGCGAGCCAACTTCAAGGAAGCCGGCATCTTCCTCGAGAAATACGTCGAGCATGCGCGCCACATTGAGGTGCAGATCTTCGGCGACGGCAAAGGGCATGTGGTTGCGCTGGGTGAACGCGATTGTTCTGTTCAGCGGCGCAACCAGAAGGTGATCGAGGAGACCCCGGCGCCGGGCCTCACCGAGTCTCAGCGGTCGAGCCTGCTGGCTACCGCGGTACGTTTGGGTGAGGCGGTTGGCTACCGTTCAGCCGGCACCGTCGAGTTCGTTTACGACACCTTGAGCGGGGAGTTCTACTTCCTCGAAGTGAACACGCGGCTGCAGGTCGAGCACGGCGTTACCGAGGAAGTCACCGGCGTCGACCTGGTCGAATGGATGGTGAGGGAGGCTGCGGGCGAACTGGACTTGTCCGGCTTCCAGGCCGAGCCGCAAGGCGCGTCGATGCAGGTGCGCCTCTATGCCGAAGATCCGGGCAAGGACTTTCAGCCCGCCGCCGGCGTGCTGACCGAAGTGGTGTTTCCCGCCGACGCGCGCATCGAGACCTGGGTCGAGCGCGGTTCGGACGTGCCGCCGTTTTACGACCCGATGGTGGCGAAGATCATCGTCAAGGGGCGTGACCGCGCCGACGCACTGAGCAAGATGCAACAGGTGCTGGCCAATACCCGCGTCGCCGGCATCGAGACCAACCTCGGCTACCTCGGCCAGATCGTGCGCGACGACACCTTCAGGGAGGGGCGCCAGACCACGCGCTATCTCAATGCCTTCCACTACCGCCCGACAACCATCGACGTCATCGAACCCGGTGTGCAGAGCAGCATCCAGGACTGGCCGGGCCGCACCGGTTACTGGGACATCGGCGTGCCGCCATCGGGACCGATGGACGCGCTGGCGCTGCGGCTCGCCAACAAGCTGGCCGGCAACGAAGAGGGCTCAGCTGCGCTGGAACTGACGGTGGCCGGCCCCACGCTGCGCTTCAACTGTGACGCGCGGATCGCGCTGGCCGGCGCTGACATGGGCGCCGAGCTCGATGGCGTTGCGATTGCCAACTGGGCGGCGCATGCGGTGAAGGCCGGTTCGATCCTGAAACTTGGCGCGATCAAGGACACCGGCTGCCGCGCCTACCTCGCGGTGCGCGGCGGCTTCGGCGTGCCGGATTACCTCGGCAGCAAGGCCACCTTCACCCTCGGCCAGTTCGGCGGCCACGCCGGCCGCACGCTGAGGGTCGGTGACGTGCTGCACATTCCAGCAGCAGCGTCCCTGAGTATCGACAAAGCATTGCCCGCCGCACTGATCCCCGTCTACAGCCACGCCTGGGAAATCGGTGTGCTGTACGGTCCGCACGGTGCGCCAGATTTCTTCACCGACGCCGACATCGACATGTTCTTCGCCACCGATTGGGAGGTGCACTACAACTCCAGCCGCACCGGCGTGCGCCTGATCGGCCCGCGCCCGCAGTGGGCGCGCAAGGACGGCGGCGAGGCCGGCCTGCATCCGTCCAACATCCACGACAATGCCTACGCCATCGGCGCGGTCGATTTCACCGGCGACATGCCGGTGATCCTCGGGCCGGATGGGCCCAGCCTCGGCGGCTTCGTCTGCCCGGCCACCATCGTGCAGGCCGAGTTGTGGAAGATGGGCCAGCTGCGCCCCGGCGACACGGTGCGTTTCAAGCGCTTGAGCCAGGTGCAGGCCGAGCAGATGGAGGCGGCGCAGGACGCGGCCATCGCCAGCCTCGACGCCCCGGCCGCGCCCGTCGCTGATAGCGGTCCGCTCGCCGAACCCGTGCTCCACCGCACCCCCGAAACCGACAATCCCGTCGCCGTGGTCTACCGACGCGCCGGCGACAAATACCTGCTGGTCGAATACGGCCCGCTGGTGCTCGACCTCAACCTGCGCTTCCGCGTGCATGCGCTGATGACCAAGCTGCAGGCCGAAGCCGTGCCGGGCATTCTCGATCTCACCCCCGGCATCCGTTCGCTGCAGGTGCACTACGACTCGCGCGTGCTGCCGCTGTCCCAGTTGATGGAGCTGCTGCTGGAAGCGGAAAAGGCGCTGCCCGCCATCGAGGACATGCAGGTGCCGACTCGCATCGTGCACATCCCGCTGTCGTGGGACGACGCCGCCACCCAACTCGCAATCGAGAAGTACATGCAGTCGGTGCGCAAGGATGCGCCCTGGTGCCCGAGCAACATCGAGTTCATCCGCCGCATCAACGGCCTCGACAGCATCGAGGAAGTGAAGCGCATCGTCTTCGAGGCCAGCTACCTGGTGATGGGCCTGGGCGACGTCTACCTCGGTGCCCCGGTTGCGACGCCGGTCGATCCCAGACACAGATTGGTCACGACCAAGTACAATCCGGCGCGCACCTGGACCCCGGAAAACGCTGTCGGCATCGGCGGCGCCTATATGTGCGTCTACGGCATGGAAGGCCCCGGCGGCTACCAGTTCGTCGGCCGCACCCTGCAGATGTGGAACCGCTGGCGAGCAACCCGAGACTTCACCGACGGCAAGCCGTGGCTGCTGCGCTTCTTCGATCAGGTGCGCTTCTTCCCGGTGAGCGAGGAAGAACTGCTCAAGATCCGTGAGGACTTCCCGCTCGGCCGCTATCAATTGAAAGTGGAGGAAACCACCTTCAGCCTGCGCGAGTACAACAGTTTCCTTGCCGACAACGCCGCGTCCATCGGCGCCTTCAAGTCGCAGCAGCAGGCCTCCTTCGACGCCGAGCGCGAACGCTGGCGCGCCAGCGGCCAGGCCGACTACGCCAGCGACCTGACCGTGGCCGAAGCCGCGCCCGACAGCGAACTCGACCTGCCCGATAACGGTCGCGCCATCGCCAGCCACGTCGCCGGCAACGTGTGGAAAGTCGAAGTGGAAGCCGGTACCGAGGTGAAGCAGGGCGACCCGCTGGTCATCGTCGAATCGATGAAGATGGAGTTCGCCGTGCTGGCGCCGTGCGACGGCCGGGTTCATAAAGTCTTCTGCCGCGAAGGCGGGCAGGTGAGCGCCGGGCAGGACCTGCTGGTGCTGGTGAGCGAGTGAGGCGCGTATGAATCTTTCGCTCGACATCGCCAGTCTGCGCCAGCGCTACCAGTCCGGCGCACTTACGCCGCTTCAACTGATGGAAGATCTGCTTGCCCGTCTGGCGGGCGAGGACAGCCACGCCATCTGGATCAGCCGCCTCGGTGCCGATGCGCTGCGTGCTTACGCCAGAAATCTGCAAGGCAAGGACATCGCGAGCCTGCCGCTCTACGGCATCCCCTTCGCTATCAAGGACAACATCGATCTCGCCGGCCTGCCGACCACCGCGGCCTGCCCCGAGTTCGCCTACACGCCGGAGCGCAGCGCCGCCGTCGTGCAGCGCCTGGTCGACGCCGGCGCGATTCCCCTCGGCAAGACCAACCTCGACCAGTTCGCCACTGGACTCAACGGCACCCGTTCGCCCTACGGCGCTTGCCGCAATGCCTTCGACCCCGACTTCATTTCAGGCGGCTCCAGTTCCGGCTCGGCCGTCGCGGTAGCGCTGGGCCTGGCGAGCTTCTCGCTCGGAACCGACACTGCCGGCTCCGGCCGCGTGCCCGCCGCCTTCAACAATCTCGTTGGCCACAAGCCGAGCTGCGGCGCACTCTCCACGCGCGGCGTGGTGCCCGCCTGCCGCTCGCTCGATGCGGTGTCGATCTTCGCGCTGACGGCCGAGGACGCCGAGCGCGTGCTGGCGGTGGCCGCCGGCTTCGATGTGGAAGATGAGTACTCGCGGCCACTGGCGCCGCACGGCTTCGACTTCGGCCGCGCGGCCGGTTTCAGGTTCGGCGTGCCGATGCAGACGGATCTGGCGTTTTTCGGCAACGCCGAGGCGGAACGCCTGTTCGGCGAAGCGGTGCAGCGCATGCAGGCGCTGGGCGGCACGCCGGTCGACGTCGACCTTGCACCCTTCCTCGACACCGCACGCCTGCTCTACGACGGACCCTGGGTCGCCGAGCGCTACCTGGCCATCCGCGATTTCTTCGATACGCAACCGGATAAGGTTTTTCCGCCCGTGTGCGAGATCATCGCCGGCGGCCGCGGCATCAGTGCCGCCAACACCTTCGCCCATCTCTACAAATTGCGCGCACTCAAGCGGACGTGCGATGCCGTGTGGGATGCCGTCGATGTGATGCTTACCCCGACTGCGGGGACGATCTATCGCATTGATGACATGCAGGCCGATCCGATCCGTCTCAACTCCAATCTCGGCTATTACACCAACTTCATGAACCTGCTCGATCTCGCCGCCACCGCCGTGCCGGCCGGATTCCAGTCCAACGGCCTGCCGTTCGGCGTCACGCTCATTGCGCCGCCGCATCAGGACGGTCCGCTACTGCACCTGGCGTCAAGAATGCAACAGGCGCTGGGCGGCAAGCTAGGTGCCACCGATCACGCCTTGCCTCCAGCCAGGAAATTGAACCTCCTGCCGGACGGCCAGATCCGGGTCGCCGTCGTTGGCGCGCACCTCTCCGGCTTGCCACTTAATCACCAGCTCACTGAGCGCAACGCGCGTTGGGTGAGTGCGGCGCAGACCGTGCCGACATACCGCTTCTACGCCCTGCCAGACGGCAAGCGCCCCGGTCTCATCAAAGTGGAAACGGGCGGCGCATCCATCGCCTGCGAAGTTTGGGAAATGCCCGTCAGCCAGTTCGGCTCCTTCGTCGACGGCATCCCCGCGCCGCTCGGCATCGGCAAGCTGGTGCTGGCCGATGGTTCAGTCGTGAACGGCTTCATCTGCGAAGGAATCGGCGTGGTCGATGCGAAGGACATCACAGAGTACGGAGGATGGCGGGCGTGGTGCGGTGTTTCACCACCCGATTGACGGTCCGCGATCAGAAATCTTCGTTACTCACGCGGGTTGGGGAAGCACTTTGCTGACCCGAAACAGATCCACCTCGAAGCCATGAACCGTCCGGTTGTGTCCGGCGCTGAACTTGGCGTGGCTACCGGTCAGTTCGCACAGCCATGACTCCTTTGATAGCGGCTCGTTGCGTGGCAGGGCATCGGGGGTGAACAAGGCGACATTCACGCCGCCCCCTGGATCACGCGCAGAGATGTACTCGAATGCCTCGATGCCGGTCTGACGCATCTTCGAACCCAGTTCCTGGGTGGCGGCATAGTCGGAAGGATGGGTGAGCTGTTTCCTGTGCACGGTAAAGGGAGGCGCATGCAACTGCAGGCCTCGCTTGGTCCGGTACTCTGCTTCCAGCATCGTGTGCTGGGTGACCAGTTTGCCCTCGGGCGGCACCGTCATGCCATGCCAGAAGACGAAGCGGTAATAGGCCGCCTCGGCCAGCACGGTATTCAAGCCCAGCGAGCCGTAGAACAGACTCGGCGCGATACGCGACCCGAAGCGCGAGCCATGCTTCAGGGGCGGATAGCGGAAGGGGGTGGCGAGCAGGTAATGCAGCCTTTCCGTCCCTGGCCGCCGGCGCGGCTTAGTGGCTTCCAGCAGATCCTCCAGCATGGCCTGGCGCTCAAGCGAGCTGACCAGCTGGGTGGTGGCGATTTCTTCCTGGCTTTCGACCAGTCGGAGCAGGCGGCCGGAAATCAGGCCTGCCGTAGCGCCTGCAAGGCAGGCATCCCAGTCGGCCACTTACAGCTTGCCGCGCATGGCGTCCAAGTATTCGAGCACGCTGACAAGGCCTTGCACGGTTTTGACCTGCGCTGCGGGAACGCCGCCGGTGTGGCGGTTTTCCGTGTTCATCCAGTGGCGCATTTCCTTCTGGCCGCCGCCGACCAATACATAAAGCGCTCGGTAGCAGCGAATGAACAACAGCGCGAGCTCTCCAGCCTTGCTGTCGGGATCGATCCGGCCCCGGCTAACCACCGTGCGGTCCTTGCCGATGATTTCCCCAAGGTCGGCCTGACTCATGCCGAGGAATTTGCCGGCATTGCCGAACGCCTCGGACAGCACGCTGGCCTTGTCTGCATCATGGGCGAGTGCGAGATTCATGGTCGCTCCTTGCTGGGTGAAAAATGTTATACACCCACAATATAGCAAAATATGTGCAAATAGCACATTAAATTGAATGGGCAGGTCCGTGTACCAAAGCCGGCCTCAATTCAAGTCATGCCCCGTCAAGTCATCACTGGCTTTTGTGAATACACCCTGCAAATCCCTCTTTTGACAGGGGCCTTCCTCACACGCTTTACATTAAAGAAAGCGCTGATTAATCCGTCATTGCGAGCACTGCCCAGCCGGTTTTTCCATGCTCCTTTGCGCTTACTGTGGAACCCATATGAAATTTGTCCGACCTCTCATCGCAAAAATGTCATCCAAAGCGCCGACAGGGGACATTATTCGCACTGCAATTTCTGATGCATGGCGCACAGAACCGTAAGAAGCTGGGCATTTTTGCCGCTTTTAAGGAAATGTCGCAGCGCATCGTGGCCAATCCAGCAAGCTTCGGCTGGAAGCTTGTGTGTGCCTGCGCATGATCTAAGTTGACAGCATCACTGGCAGCGGGAGACCTGCCTGGCGCGCATCAAATACTCGCCATCGGCGAGTCACGAGGGGGAGTAGTCGTGCGGCCGCACCCAAATGGAGACGTTACGCGGAGCGGTGGCGAAGCCGGGTCGGAAATGAACCAGCCATGAAAGGCCCCATCATGTTCAATTTCCGGATTTATGTCACAGGCGACTCGCTGAATCCCGCGCGGGCGCTTTCCAACCTGGCCGCACTTTGTCGTACACACCTGCCGGATCGGCACCAGATCGAAGTCATAGACGTGTTTAAAGATCCGGAGTGCGGCCTGATGGATGGCATCTTCATGACACCGACGCTCATCAAGCTCGCGTCGTCTCCCGTCCGAAGAATCGTCTGCACCCTCAGCCACAGACAGACCGTCTTGTTGGCTCAGGACCTGGAAAGTCACGTCCCGTGACCTCGGTTAAATCAAGCCTAAGGATGGGCGCTGATGAAGAAGTCACCGCGTTGATCGAGACACTGCACCGGACCCAGCAACGCCTGAAGGAACTGACGGGTGGCGAAGCGGACACGGTGGCGGACCGTGACGGCCGCACGGTTCTGTTGCGGCGCGCCCAGAAATACATGCGTTGCAACGAGGCTACCCAGCAGGCTGCGATTATCAACGCGCTGCCCATGGCTCTCGCTGTGCTCGATACCCAAGGTCTCATCATCTCGGTCAACGAGGCGTGGCGGCGATTTGGCCGCGCAAATGCGATCAAGCCCGGCGGCGATGAGGTCGGCGTCAATTATCTCGAGGTATGCGATAACGCAATTGGAGAGGAGGCGTCCGAGGCTCAGCAGGCCGCCAGGGGTATTCGCTCGGTACTGAATGGGGATGTGAAGCACTTTTCAATGGAATATCCCTGTCATTCGCCCACAGAACAGCGTTGGTTCCTGATGACGGTCACTCCCTTGACTGATGACGCGCCGTGCAGTGTCGTGGTCATGCACCTGAACATCACACAACGCAGGCAAGTAGAAGAAAAGCATAATCGCCTGGCGATGATCCTCGAATCCACCTCCGACCTTGTCGGTTACGGCGACCCCGCCGGGCGTGTCCAGTACCTCAACCGCGCCGCCCGCACGGCGTTCGGTGTGGGGCTTCACGAAGACATCACCCAGCTGCAGATTGCTGACTTGATCCCCAACTCCTCCAGTCATCCCACTATGACTGAAGGTATCCCCACCGCGATCCGCGAGGGCGTATGGAGTGGCGAGATCGTTTTGCGGGCCCGTGACGGCCGGGAAATTCTGGCCTCCCAAGTCATACTCGCCCATAAATTGCCCGACGGTACGCTTGACTACTTATCCACCGTCATGCGCGACATCACCGGGCGCAAGCAGGCTGAGAGCGCCTTCGAAGAGTTGTCACGGACAACCGAACGGCGCGAGCGCATGCTCAGCACCGCGCTCGACTCCACGAGCGACTTCACGCACATCTACGATCGGGAAGGGCGTTTTTTGTTCGTCAATCAGCCGCTCCTCGATCTGTGGGGCGTGACGCGGGAAGCGGCATTGGGTAAGAACTTTTTTGATCTAGGATACCCGCAGGAGTTAGCCGCGAAGTTGCAGCAACAGGTGCAGGAGGTGTTCGCGAGCAAGCAGAGAATCACAGATGAAACAACTTATACCAGCCCCGCCGGGCAGCATGGTGATTACGAATATATTTTTTCGCCGATGCTCGCCGCCGATGGCAGCGTCGAGTACGTTGTGGGAACCACGCGCGTTATCACCGAGCGCAAGCATGCGGAGAATCAGATCCACGGACTGGCCCAGCGGCTCACGACAACCCTTGAGAGCATCACGGATGCGTTTTTCACCGTGGACAGAGAATGGCGGTTCACCTTCCTCAACAGCAAGGCCGAGCAGCTGCTCAGACGAACACGCATAGAACTGGATGGCAAAGACATCTGGACGGAGTTTCCCGACACCACCGGATCCACCTTCGAGCGCGAATACCGGCAGGCGATAACGGGCAACGAAACCGTGGATTTTGAAGCGTTCTACCCGCCACTCAATACTTGGTTCAGCGTTCGCGCCTACCCTTCCGAGCAGGGTCTGGCGGTATATTTCCGCGATATCACCGAGCTCAAGAAGGAGGAGACGAGACTGCGGGAGGAAGAGGCGCGTCACTTCCGCCAGCGCAATGCTCTGATCGAACTGGCCGAATGGGGGGCAACAGATGAAGACCTCGGGAACACGCTTCGGCGAATCATGGAGATAGGGGCCAAAACCCTGGGGGTCGCGCGGGTCAGCATCTGGAATTACAACCAGGATGGTACTGCCCTGCAATGTATGGACCTCTACGAGGCGGACACGGGCATGCACACCGCCGGCATGGAGGTGACTGCCCAAGAGTATCCGGCCTACTTCCGGGCGCTGGCGGTACAGCACTCGATTGCCGCGGCGAACGCGCAGGCTGACGCGCGCACGCGCGAGCTCTCTGAGCGCTACCTTCAGCCGATCGGCATCACGTCTATGCTGGATGCGCCCATTCACGTGGGCGGCACCCCGGCGGGCGCCCTGTGTTACGAACATGTCGGGCCGATGCGCCAGTGGACGGCTGACGAGGAGTCATTTTCGGTTGCCGTGGCGAATCAGGTGTCCCTCGCGCTGGAATCGGCGGAGCGCAAGCGTTCTGAGCATGAGATCAAGCGGACAGTACAGCGCCTGAAGGAAGCGCAGCGCATTGGGCGGATCGGGGACTGGGAGTGGGACATTGCGACCGAAGAAATCATCTGGTCACCGCAACTATTTGAGATTCTGGGACGCGATCCGCGCCAGGGCCCCCCCCGTAGCCTCGAAGACGCCATCACCTACCTCGATGCAGCGGACCAGGCGCTGGTGAGGGACAAGATTGCCCTGGCAATTGAATCGGGCCAAGCACAGGACTATGAGTTTCTGGCACCCCAACTCAACGGCAAGCCCATTGACGTTCTTGGGAGAACGGTGCCTCGCAAGGACGAAAGCGGCAGCGTTGTTGGCTTATACGGAACGGTCCAGGACATCGACGAACGCAAAGCCTCGGAGAGGCGGCTCGCCTACCTCAACCGCGTACACGCCATGCTGAGCGGTATCAACACACTGATCGTGCGCGTGCAAGACAGCGAGGAACTGTTCAGGGAGGCGTGCAGGGTTGCGGTCGAGATCGGCGGGTTCGGTATGGCCATGATCGGTATCGTGGATCGGAGTGCGATGAAGATTGTCCCGGTGGCCTCGGTGGGCAAGGACGAATCACTCTTGGGCGCCATCAAAAGCATCCTGTCGGGTGAACTTGCTTCAACCACCATGGTCGCCCGGGCGATCAGAGAGAAAAAAAACATCGTCTCCAACGATTCGCAAAGCGATCCCCAGGTTCTATTTGGCAAGAAATATGCCGAAGCCGGAATTCACTCAATGGTCATTTTGCCGCTGCTTGTCGCAGACGAAGCCATTGGCGTGCTCGCGCTTTATGCGACCGAGAGCAACTTCTTCCATGAAGAAGAGTTGAAACTGTTGACTGATCTGGTGGGCGATATTTCGTATGCCATGGGTTATTTGAAGGCTGAGGCGGCGCTGCGGAGTCTGAATGAAGAACTGGAAGACAAGGTGGCGATACGAACCGCCGATCTGGAGCAGGCACGGCTCATGGCCGACCAGGCCAACCAGGCCAAGTCCAGCTTTCTTGCCGCCATGAGCCACGAGATCCGCACCCCGATGAACGGCGTGCTTGGCATGGCCGACGTGCTGCACCAGACCGGCCTAAACGATCAACAGGTAGAGATGGTCGATCTCATCCACGAGTCGGCGATTTCGCTTCTGTCGATCATCGACGACATTCTCGACTTTTCCAAGATCGAAGCTGGGCGGATGGAAATCGAACAGGCACCCATTTCGTTGGCTGACGTGGTGGAAAAGGCCTGTGTCATGCTGGACGAACTGGCGGTCAATAAAAACGTGGAACTCACTGTGTTTGTCGATCCCGCGATACCCCAAACGGTTTTGGGCGATGAGTTGCGTCTACGCCAGGTGCTGATGAATCTTGTTGGCAACGCCATCAAGTTTTCCAGCGGCCGCGAGCAAGCGGGCCGGATAGGGGTGCGTGCCGTGCAAATCGAGCGTAGCCCGGAGCAGTCAGTCGTGGAAATCCATGTTTCCGATAATGGCATCGGAATCGATGAAGAGACCCAGGCGCGGCTATTCACTGCGTTTACCCAGGCCGACACCTCGACAACCCGGCGCTTTGGCGGCACCGGGTTGGGGCTGGCCATTTCGCGCCATCTGGTAGACATGATGGGGGGGCATCTCGGGGTGAAAAGCACGCCCGGGAAAGGATCCACGTTCACCGTGCGCCTGCAATTCACACTGCCGCAAAGTCAGGCAGGTGCGGTCAACTCCGTATCGCAAGTAGCCGGACTCTCCTGCCTCGTGGTAGGCAACCCGCATGGACTGTCCGAAAATTTTGCTGCGTATCTGGCCCACGCTGGTGCGTGTGTCGAGCGGGCAGCGGATCTGGTGCAGGCACGCAAGCTGATGCTGGGTTTGCCGCCGGGACTCTGGATCTGGGTCATCGATGCGGTCGATATTCCACTGGCGCTGAATGAACTGCGCGCCCTTGACCGCGATCTGGCCGACCAGGAAATTCGCTTCGTTGCCATTGAGCGCGGATCGCGAAGGGAACCACGTGTAGAACATACCGGTCTGGTAGTGGTGGACGGCAACGTGCTGACGCGTCACCGACTCTTCAAGGCAGTCGCCATTGCTGCAGGACACGTACTTGAAGACGCACAAACGCCGCGGTCATGCAAGAACGGGATGGTAGTCAAACAGCCATCGCACGATGAGGCACTGTGTGATGACCGGCTGATTTTGGTTGCCGAGGATAATGAGATCAACCAGAAGGTGATCCTATGGCAGCTTGCGCTGCTGGGTTTTGCTGCCGATGTCGCTGACAATGGCAGGCTGGCGCTGGAACGCTGGCAGAGTGGAAACTACGCGCTGCTGCTCACTGATTTGCAGATGCCGGAGATGGATGGTTATGCATTGACCGCCGCGATTCGTGCTCAGGAACAGGGCTCGCGCCGCATCACGATCGTGGCCCTGACCGCCAACACGCTCAAAGGCGAAGCGGGTCGCTGCCAGGCAGTCGGCATGGACGATTGCCTGAGCAAGCCATTGCAACTCGATGATCTTAAAAAAATCCTGGACAGATGGCTGCCGTCCGCTGTATCCGGTCTGGATTCCTATGCTGAAGCTGCGCCCCACGTGGCTGCTGATCGCGCGGTGGACGTAAGCGTGCTCGAAAGCATCATCGGTAGCGACCCTGCAGTGATACTCGAATTTCTAAATGACTTTCGGATCAGTGCAACAAAGATAGGGGCCGAATTGAAAACAGCGTGTGTCGATCGTCAACCGGCGCGGGCAAGCCAGCATGCGCACAAGCTCAAGTCATCGGCGCGCACCGTGGGCGCGCTGGCACTGGGTGAGTTGTGTGCGGAAATTGAGGCTGCCGGTAAAGCGGCCCGCACTGGAGCGCTGGCGGCGCTATTGCCCCTGTTCGAGCAAGAACTCGACGCCGTGAACGCCTTTATCGATTCCTTGCAGGCGCAGCGTGCAGATCGCCTCGACGATGAATAAAAGGCAATCCGTATGAACAAATCAACCATTCGGATCCTAGTGCTCGACGACGAGTCTTTTATGCTCAAGTTGCTCGGCCATATGCTGGCCAACCTGGGTTTCACCTCGGTAACGACATGCGATAACGGCGCTGCGGCGCTGGAGTGCTTCAACATCCATGGCAACCCACCGAATCTGATTCTGCTGGACTTACAGATGCCGGAAATGGATGGGATCGAGTTTGTCCGTAAATTGGTCGAGCACAACTACACCGGCAATCTCATTCTGGTCAGCGGCGAAGACGAGCGTGTTCTGCAAATGGCAGAAAAACTGATTCAGGCACACCGGATCACGGTGCTGGGGCATCTGAACAAGCCTGTTTTATTGGCTCGACTCACCGAGCTCATGGAAAAGTCAGTGCATATGCACACTACCCCGCAATCGACAACGCATGCTTATAGCGCAGGCGAACTGCGCACTGCCATCGACGCCGGAGAACTGGTCAACTACTACCAGCCCAAAGTTGCTGTCAACACCTGCGCGTTTGTCGGCGTGGAGACGCTGGTGCGCTGGCGTCATCCGGTGGACGGGATGGTATACCCCGATCAGTTCATCGGCATTGCTGAGGATCATGGATTGATTGATGACCTGACGCGCGTGGTGCTGAAGGGTGCGATGGACCAGAGCAAGGCCTGGCAGCATGCGGGGCTCCGACTTCGGGTGGCGGTGAACGTATCGATGGACACGCTCTCGTCGGTGGCTTTTGCCGATTTCGTCGCCGAGGCAGCCGCCGCAACAGGGGTCGCGCCACAGGATATCTTGCTGGAAGTGACGGAAAGCCGACTGATGCTGGACCGGCGCGCACCGCTGGAGGTCCTCACCCGATTGCGCCTGAAGCGCTTCCGCCTTTCAATCGATGATTTCGGCACGGGCCATTCTTCGTTGACCCAGTTACGCGACATTCCATTCGATGAACTCAAGATCGACCAAAGCTTTGTGCGCGGCGCATGGCACGACGACACTGCGCGCGCGATATACGACGCCAGCCTTAACCTGGGCAAGCAGCTTGGCATGGCCGTCGTCGCCGAAGGCGTTGAAGATCGCGATGACTGGGACTTTGTGCGGCGCACACAATGCGACCTGGCCCAGGGTTTTTTCATTGGGCGACCGATGCCTGCAGCTGATCTGCCCGGCTGGATCGAATTGTGGAACGCGCGTACGCAGCAATGGCAAGCAGACTTACCATGAAAGATGAGCGCGCCGCACTCAAACCCATCGAGGCCAGAGCCAGGATTCTTGTTGCATCCGATAGTCTCAGCGATGCAGTACTCATCAAGAAGCTGCTCGCGCAGGAGTTTGAGCAGATATTCCTCTCCACCACGTCAGATCTGGCAGTCAAGGATTTTGAAAGCCGCGCCCCGGACGTGCTGGTACTCGCGTTCAATTCCCTGGAAAAGTCGGAGCGTTATTACCTCGGGCTTTATCGTTTGAGCGGCAAAATCCATCTACAGCCGCACCGTACCGTTGTACTGTGCAATATGGATGAAGTCAGTCAGGCTTATCAGGCGTGCCGAAAACAATACTTTGACGATTACGTCCAGTTTTGGCCGATGACCAACGATGCGCCGCGTTTGCTGATGTCAGTGCATCTCTCACTACGCGATCTGAGCGCAATCAGTGAGGGAGGCCCATCGGCGGCTGAGTTTGCCGCCCAGGCACGTCGCTTGGCTGAGCTCGGCAGCATCCTGGATCAACATGTTGCCCAAGGCAGCCAGCGGATTGAAGGGGCCAATCGCGCCATGGCGCAGGCGGAACAGGATATCGGCGCGGCACTGGACGGATTTTCCACCAGGCTCGCACAAGGAAATCTGCCGGGCGTGTCCAGACTCAGCGATATCTCCGGACTGGAGCAGGAGATCCGGCGGCTCAAGCAGGAGGAGATCGGGCAACGCTTTCGTCAGGTCACCGAATTGGTGCAGCCCATCAAGCAATGGACCGACGATTTCAGGAATGGGATTGAGCCTCACATTGAATCGACGCGCGCATTGAATGCCATGGCGGACGCTATTCGGCCAATGATTCTGGTAGTCGATGACGATGATTTTCAACGCAACATCGTGAACACCTTGCTTGCGGCAGAGAACTATCGTCTGGTATTTGCCGGCGGCGGCGTTGAAGCATTGAACATCTTGCGCAAGAGGCAACCAGACCTGATCCTCATGGACATCATGATGCCGGATATGGATGGCATAGAAACCACACGACGCCTCAAGACCATGCCGCAGTTTGCAAAAGTGCCGGTGATTATGGTGACGGGGAAAAGCGAAGGCGCGGCCGTGCGCGACAGCATCAAGGCCGGTGCGGCTAATTTCATTGTGAAGCCATTTGATCGTGACACATTGTTGGCGAAAGTGGCTCATGCGTTACGCCCGTAAGGCTTTCACCCAGGGAGCAGATCTGCCTTGATACCTACAACCCCTTGAAACGGTGGGTTTTGGGTGGAGGGGGTGGTTCACAAAGGCCAGACCCACATCAGCATCGGCAGGTTGACGCCGATGACGATCATATCCAGCGGCAGGCCCATGCGCCAGTAGTCACCGAACCGGAAGCCGCACGGCCCGAGGATCAGGGTGCTGTTCTGGTGGCTGATCGTGGTACCGGAGAAGTACACCGGTCTCAAGCCATTAGGCTATGGCCCCCGCATCATCATGCTGTGGGCGATCATGCTGCCGCAGATCGCCATCGGCGCCTATATTGCCTTGAGCAGCACCATTCTTTACACCAGCTACAGCAGCGTGTGCGGCCGTGCTTGGCCGATTGCCCCGATGACCGATCAGGATATCGGCGGCTTGATCACCTGGGGATCCCCGCCGCCATGATGAGCGCGGTAGGCGCGCTGATGGTTTGTGGCGGTGGCGCAACGGTAGCCATTCCGAGCGGGCGAGGCAGTCACCGCTTGGCGTCGAGGTGCAGTGACCGTGTTCGGGCGAACGCCGCCGCCGGTCGGGTTGTCTCCTCGATGGGCTGGGTCATCAGGCCGGATAAGCACGCACACGATCAATTGAGGCAACATGTTCCTGAAGGATGTTTCGCGAAAATCGCTGCTGTGGCTTGCCGCAGCGCTGTGCATGGCGTTTGCCGGCCTGGTGCAGGCCGCGGGGAGTCCCGTGTCTGTCTAGCATGCGCGCATCCGCTGGCTGCCGGGCGATCTGCCGCTGGCCGGATACTTCGACCTGACCAACACGGGGCCGCGACCGCTCACGCTCACGGGCGCATCGAGCACGGTATTCGGCGACGTAATGATGCACCGCACGGTTCATCGCGGCGGCGAAACGGGGATGATGCCGGTACACGACTTGAAGGTGCGCACCGGGCAGACGTTGCATTTCACGCCGGACGGCTACCACCTAATGTTGATGGGGCGTACCCGAATTTTCCTGGCTGCGGCGTTCTGTTCGTTTGCGGCCGCTGCTGAGCGGATGCAGCCAGGAGAAAACCTGGGACCTGGTCAACATTACCGGCATCGTGTCGCCGCTGGCGTTCTCGCTCACGGACGACACGGGACGGCACGTCACGGCAGAGACCTATCGCGGCAGGATCGTCATGCCGTACTTTGGCTATACGCATTGTCCCGACGTGTGTCCCACGACGCTGGCCACGCTTTCCCAGGCGCTGTCGAAACTCGGGGACGCTGCCGACAAGGTGCGGATATTGTTCGTGACGGTCGATCCGCAACGCGACACGCCGCAACTGCTCAAACGCTACGCCGAGGCATTCGGGCCTGAATTCATCGGGCTTCGCACCGACGACCCGGCACTGCGCCAGCTGGCCAAACGCTACCGCGTCACCTACAGCCTCGGCAAACCGGATGCCCACGGCAACTACGAAGCGACCCACAGCAGCGCGGTCTTCATCTTCGACGACAAGGGCAAGGCGCGGCTGATGGCGGAATCCTCCAGCAGGGCGGTGGCCATTGCCCACGACGTGCAGCAACTCATCGACGGAGCGTGAGTACGCGGGGGTCTCCCCTTGTAGATCGGCCGTAAGACTGAGGGAAACGCTGAACACGTCCTTCGACAAGCTCAGGACGAACGGCAACCAGTTGATTTCGTTCGCGGTGAGCCCTTCGGCGCAGCTCAGGACAGGCTTGTCGAACCACCCGGCAAACCCACTTTTTCAGCGTTTCCTTAGCGGTTGAAGTCCGCAATACAGTTCTTCAGCGCGTTGACGTTATTCGTGCCGAGCGTGCAGTTGCCCGTCTTGAGCGGACGGCTTCTCGGCTCGTCGCGGGTGCGGCTGGCTAGTAGGTCCCGCCGGGCGCCGGGCGAGGCTTCGGCGACGTTGAGCGCGGCCAGCTGCTTTTCTGCCGCGTCGAGTTGCTTTTGCTTTTCGTCCATGGCCTTCGAGGACTCGGCGAGCTTTTCCTCTGCTGCGGTGCGCTTGGCCTGTTCTTCCGTCAGCGCTTTGTGCGTTTCAGTGCTGGACTGGGTCGAGTCGGCCAGGGCTGCCTGCAGGCGCCGGTTCTCCGCAACCTGCTCGCCGATCAGGCTTTCGAGCTGGCGATGGGCGTCTGAGGTGGTGGCCGAGTACGCGGCGAGGGACGCCGCCAGTTTTTTCTCGGCGTCGGCGCGCTGAGTCTGCTCGTTGTCGAACGCCTTCTGGATTTCGGCGCTGGGACGGGTTTTCTTCGAGCGCGCGGCTTCCTGGCGCAGGCTGTCGTTGAGCACCTGGTCGAGTTGTTGCTGGAACAGGGTATAGGCGAGGGCGCCGCCGCCGGCGCCACCGGCCAGAAGCACGCTGACATATATCAGGAGCGCGCGCAGACGGCGTTTCGGCTTGGGGGCTTCGACGGGCGTCTCGACCGGGGCAGCCGATGCGCCGCGCCGCGTCTCCGACCGGTCCGGCCGGGCGCCGCGCCTGTCATCGGCGTCGTCGGCCTTCTCCGGCTCCCCGCCGGCTTTCGTGCGCAGGCGTTGCAGGAAGCCGATGCCGGCGTCGAGTACGGCCGTGATCCGGCTACGCACCCTGGTGCGCAATGCACGCCTGGCGTGCGCAGCCAGGGTTTCTTCCGCAGCCGGCGCGTCAGTCGGTTCGCGGGAGCGTGGGCTCGCGGCAGGGGCGGGGGAAGCGTTCAAGCAGATCTCGCATCGGTGTCGTTCTTAGTAGGGGTATCGGCCCGTTCTGGAATAACTGAATGCAGCGGCCAGGATGCGGCCGGTCACTGGTTGAGCTGCAGCGCGGCCAGCCGCGCGTAGAGCCCGCCCTGCTTGCGCAGGTCTTCCGGCGTGCCGGTTTCCACGATGCGGCCGCCGTCCATCACCACGATGCGGTCTACCTTCTGCACCGTTGCGAGCCGGTGCGCGATGACCAGCGTCGTGCGACCCTGCATGGCGGCGCCGAGCCCTTGCTGCACCAGGACTTCCGATTCCGCGTCAAGGGCGCTGGTGGCCTCGTCGAGCAGCAGCAGCGTTGCGCCTTTCAGGATGGCGCGGGCGATCGCGATGCGCTGGCGCTGGCCGCCGGACAGGCGGGTGCCGCGTTCCCCGAGGAAGGTCTGGTAGCCCTCGGGCAGGCGTTCGATGAATTCGTCCACCAGGGCGGCCCGGGCCGCCTGGAGGACGTCGTCGTCGCTGGCCGTGGCGCGACCGTAACGGATGTTCTCCAGCGCATTGGCCGAAAAGATGACCGGATCCTGCGGCACGATGGCGATGCCCTGGCGCAGGTCGTGCAGGCTCAGCTGGCGGATGTCCTGCCCATTGAGCCGGATCGCCCCTTCGGACACCTCGTAGTAGCGCAGCAGCAGCTGGAACAGCGTGGTCTTGCCGGCGCCGGAGGGGCCGACCAACGCGACGCTTTCGCCCGGCGGGATGTTCAGGCAGATGTCGTGGAGCGCGTCGGTGTCCGGGCGGGCGGGGTAGCGGAACGTGACGTGATCGAAGCGGATCGCTGCCCGGGCGGGCTGCGTGGGCGTTTGCGGGCTGGGCATCTCGCGGATGGCCGATTCGGCGTGCAGCAGGTCGAGCAGCCGTTCCGTCGCCCCGGCTGCGCGCATCACGTCGCCCCACACTTCCGACAGGGTACCGACGCCGCCGGCCACCAGCGCCGCATAGAGGACGAAGGAGGCGAGCTGGCCGCCGGTCAGGATGCCGTCGTGCACCTGGCGGGCGCCGATCCAGAGCACGAAGATGATCGTCCCCATCACGGCGGTGATGATCAGCGCCGTGAGCGCGGCGCGCACGCGCGTGCGCCGGATCGCGGTGACGAAGCTGGCTTCGGTGCGCACGGTGAAGCGCCGGGCTTCCTGATGCTCCTGGGTGTAGGCCTGCACCGTCGGCATGGCGTTGAGGATTTCGCCCGCCAGCGCCGAGGCGTCGGCGATCTTGTCCTGCGATTCCCGCGAGAGTTTCTTGACCTTGCGGCCGATGGCGAGGATGGGCAGCGTCAGCAGCGCCATCAGGCCGAGGTTGAGGGAAAACAGATAGAGGCTGGTGACGGCCAGCATGATCATGCCGCCGATGAACTGGAACAGGCTGCGCAGGCCCATCGAAATCGAACTGCCGACCAAGGTCTGCACCAGCGTCGTGTCGCCGGTCAGCCGCGACAACACCTCGCCGGTCTGCAGGGTCTCGAAGAATTGCGGCGATTGCGCCAGCACGCGCGCATAGACGGCGCTACGCAGGTCCGCCGTCGCCCGCTCGCCGATCCAGGCCACGGTGTAGTAGCGCGCCGCCACGGCGAGCGCCCAGATGCACGCCAGGCCGAACAGGACGATGAAATGCCCGTTCAGGCTCAAGGCGCCGAGCAGGCCGCCACTCGGCTGCGCCGGTTTGCCGAAACCAACGTCGATGAGGTCGCGAAACGCCAGCGGCACCAGCAGGATGGTGCCGGAACCCAGGCACAGCAGCACGAAGGCCAGCGCAAGCCGGGCCCGGTAGGGCCGCAGGAAGGGCCACAAGCCTGTCAGCGCAGACAGGGGACGGGGGCTGGCCGCGGAGATAGGGGAAACCTGGGTCATCCCCAATTATTGTCCAACTCGTTCCCCGGCGTGCGGGAAACCCGTCTTCAGCGCTGCTGGGCCCGGGCGAGCTTGGCCTTGAGTTCGGGCATGACGGCGGCGGCGGCCTTCTCGCCTTCCAGGATGGCGAGATTGCGATCCGCGAAATCGGTGCTGCTCATGGTGGCCGTCTTCGGCCGGATGACGACGTCCGCGTCTTCCAGTTCGTGGCGGCTGATCGTATGGCCCATGATGGCGAAGGTCTGCAGCAGCACGTCCAGCGTGCCGGGTAGCTTGTCACGGCGGTTGACGTTGGAAATGTCCACGGCGATGACGAAGTCCGCCCCCATGGCGCGCGCGGCCTGGGCCGGCACCGGCGAGGTGAGGCCGCCGTCCACGTAATCCCGGCCGTTGATCTCGACGGGCTGGAACAGGCCCGGCACGGCGCTGGAAGCGCGCACCGCCATGCCCGTGTTCCCCTGGCGGAAGAGCACCATCTCGCCGCTTTGCAGATCGGTGGCCACCACGCCCAGGAGTTTCGGCAGCCTCTGGATGGGCAGGTTCTTCACCTGCCGGTTGATGAAGTCCTGCAACGCGTCGCCCTTCAACACGCCCCGGTTGGGCATGACCCAGTCCGTCACCATGTTCTCCTGGATGTCCAGCGCCTGCTTCTGCAGTTCGAATCCGTTCATGCCCGAGGCATAGAGTGCGCCCACCACCGATCCTGCGCTGGTGCCCACCACCATGCTCGGCACGATGCCTTGGGCCTCCAGCGCCTTGATCACGCCGATGTGGGCAAAGCCGCGCGCCGCGCCGCCGCCCAGGACCAGCGCAATCTTGAGCGGCGGTTTCGGCGTTGGGGCGGGGACTGTAGGCACCGGCGGCGGCGTGGCACAGGCGGTGAGCAGGGCAGTGAAGAGGAGCAGGGCGAGGCGGCGCATGGATGAAACCGGACTTTCAGGATGCCGGATTATGGAGGATGGCGGTCGAACCGGGTAGATGGTCACTGTCCCGCGTGGCCCATTGTGGATGAATGTGTGCGCCTCGTTCAGATTTGGCACCGTTGGCCGGCCCCCGGCGTTCAGTCCAGACCGCCTGAATCAACCCTAAAGGGATTCGACCACGCCTGGTTGGGTCAGCGTCGAGCCCAGACATTCAACGAAAACCCCGCCACTCGGGCGGGGTCTCGGGTTGGTACAGGACCGATGAATGATCCGTGGCCAGCCTATTCCATCGAAGGGTTCCAGACTTTCCATACGTTCCCGACCAGATCGGGTCCCGGCTTCAAAGTCTCTTTGCCGGGTTCCCAGCCTGCGGGGGTGGCTTCCTTGCCGCCAGAGGCACGCACGAGCTGGTAGGCCTGGAACTGGCGTATCGTTTCGGCGAGCTTGCGCCCGACTGGCGCAGTGAGCACCTCCATGGCCTGGATCACGCCGTCCGGATCGATGATGAAGCGACCGCGCATCTCGATCCCCTGGGTTTCGTCCCAGACGCCGTACGCCCGCCCGACATTGCCTGCCTGGTCGGAAATCATGTGGTATGGCACGCCGCCCTCCACCATCTTGCTCAATTCATTGTCGTTCCACATCTTGTGGACAAAATGGCTGTCCACGCTGACCGACAGCACTTCCACGCCCAACTTCTGCAACGCACCATAATGTGCCGCGACCGCGGACACTTCTGTTGCTCAAACGAACGTGAAGTCGCCGGGGTAGAAGCAGAGCATCACCCACTTGCCAAGATAGTCTGACAACTTGACGTTGGTGAATCCACCTTGGTAATAGGCTGGCGCGGAGAAATCAGGGGCTTTCTGCCCGACACGTGCTGTCATTTTGCTTGCCTCGTGTGTTGTGGTGGGTCCGGATTGAGGGGGGGCGTCCTGCGGAGGCGCGTCGATGACCGAGCCCGACACCCGCGCGCATCCCTGGGGTTGTTCTTCCATGCTGCTTCCTTTCGTCTGGGCGGGAATATGCCTCTTTGATCTATAGGCTTCGTGCGGACTCGCGTCAAGCTCGTTTCCGAGAGAGGCGAGGCCAGACTCGCATCAGACTCGCCAGAACAACATCAAATCGCTCGCCTGTCGATGGAGGCGGGTGGCCACGAAGAACTGCGGACCGCCGCCGGACATTGCAGTACCATGGCATCGCGATATTGCATCATTATCAAGCCGGCTACCGAGAGGGTAAGGAATGCTGCTGTGGATCATCGGCTTCAGCCTTCTGGGCAGCGTCGGCGCGGTCGCCAGCGCGGCGCTGATGCTGCTTTTTCCCGATGGCATCCGCAGAACGCTCGTTCCCTGTCTCGTCAGCTATGCAACCGGCACGCTGCTGGGCGCTGCATTTCTGGGCATGATTCCGGCTGGCCTGGAGCAAGCGCCGGCGGCCCCGGTCATGGCAATGGTGCTGGCCGGCATGGTGCTGTTTTTCGTACTGGAAAAATGGGTGCTCTGGCGGCACTGCCACGACAGCGAATGCGAGGTGCACGGATGTGCTGGTCCGCTGATCCTGAGCCTGCCGATTCGAAATTCACGCGCGTAACGTGGTGCTATTTGATTGGATCGGAGAGAAAGCATGAATCAGGTTACCGCAGAGAAGGGCGGCGGGAGTTTCCGGGGCATCAAGCTGCTGCTGTGCGAAAACCCCTTGCCTCCGCTTGACGAAGCCATAGCAGCGGCGCAGGCCGAGGTGCCGCACGGCAACTACTACACCGAACCCTATTCGGCACCACTGAGACAACTCCTCAGCGAGCAGCTCGGCGTTCCCGAACGGCTCATTCACATCAACGCCGGATCCGAGCTCATCCTGCGCCAGCTGTTCGTCCGCTTCGGCCAGCAGGTCCATCTGCTGACGCCGACCTATGTGCTGTTTCCCGAAATCGCCCAACGCTACACCGAAACGCGGCTGCCTGCGGACAAGGATTTTGCCTTCGACCTGGGCGAGCTGGCGATTCCGGAGGGCACCACGCTCGTGGTGATCGTCAATCCCAACAACCCCAACGGCGGCATTTTCGACATGGCGCCGCTGCCGGATCTGCTGCGCCGCCATCCGCAGATACGCTTCCTGGTCGACGAGGCGTTCATCGGCCTGGCCGGGCAGTCGGTTGTCCATCTGGTGCCCCAGTATCCCAACCTGCTGGTGACCCGCACCCTGTCCAAGGCCCACAGCCTGGCGGGTTTCCGCATCGGCTACGGCATCTTTCCGGAAGCCGTCGCCGACGACCTGAATGCTCACAACGACGCCTATCCGCTCGCCCGTCCCAGCCAGGCGGCGGCCATCGCGACACTGCAGCACGAAGACCGGATTCATGCTCGCTCCACGCAGCTGCATGCCTGGACCGAGGCGCTTGCGGCCGAGCTGCGTGCGCTGGGCGTGAAGACGTATCCGACCCATACTTATTTCTTTCTCGCCGATCTTGCACCCCACGACGCGACGGAGATTGCCGAGCAGCTGCGCCGCCGGGACATCCTGGTCAAGCCCCTGAACGATCCGGCGCTCGCCCCGGGTTTCATGCGCATCACCACGGCGCTGCCCGATGACAATCGGCGCTTTGTCGACGCGCTGCGCGTATTGCTGACGTAACACGGAGATAAACCATGTACTCGAAAATTCTGGTGGCGGTGGACGAGAGCGATACGTCTCTACATGCACTGAAGCACGCGATCGAACTGGCCAGAACGCTGTCGGCCTCATTGCGCATGATTCATGTCCTGGACATGAGCTGGTTGCCAATCGGACCGGAGATGGCGATCGACACCGCGGCGTTGAGTGCGGCCCGACGCAGCGTGGGTGAAAACGTCATCGCAGCAGCCCGTGAGACTGCCCAGCAGGTAGGGTTCGAGGCAGAAGCCGGGTTGACGGAAACCGAAACACCGATCCAGCAGATTGCCGAAGTGATTGCCAGGGAGGCTTCCCGCTGGGGCGCCGACCTGGTGGTGATGGGAACCCATGGCCGCCGTGGCTTTCAGCATCTGATGCTCGGCAGCGTGGCTGAACGAATGGTCAGGCTGTCATCAGGCCCGGTCCTGCTGATTCCTTCGCCCGGAAGGTCGTCGCCAGCCTGATGAAGCATCGGCCTGGCCCACTGCCGGTGCTCTGCCTTTCAGACCGTCCGTTCGACCGGATGGGGGGTGATCGATTCAATCCCTTGTGCGGACGGTTGAAACTGCAGTCGATAGCGGACATTCGTTTCCAACATCCTGCCGTTTGATCAATCGGTCAACGCAAGCAGCTTTTCTACGGAGTCCCTCTCGTCTTCCTGTAATACCCCACCAATTCGCTCTGCGCCAAGATGTGCCCCTGCATCGCCTTTTCCAGCGTGGCCTTGGTCGCCGACCAGAAAACCGGCAGTCGGGTGTCGAGTGCGTATAGCTTGAAGACATAGCGATGGCGGCCGATGGGCGGGCAGGGGCCGCCGTATCCTGTGCGCTGCCAGTCGTTGAGGCCTTCGCGCGTGCTGGCCGGCAGCCGCGTCGTGGTCATGCCGGCGGCGAGTCCGGGGGTGCTGGGCGGGAGGTTGTAGAGCACCCAGTGCACCCAGGTCGTTTTCGGCGCAGCCGGGTGGGGGGCATCGGGGTCGTCGACGATCAGCGCCAGGCTTCGGGTCTCGGCCGGTACGCCGGTCCACGCCAGCGGGGGCGACAGGTCGCTGCCCTCGCAGGTATGCAGGCTGGGAATATCGGTGTTCTGGGCGAATGCGCTTGAAGTCAGTTCCATAGTCGTGTGCCTTTCCGTGGCATATGCGATCCCGCCTGCCAGAGCGAGGGCGATAACCGCACCCATCGAGTTGCGTGCCAAATTCGGCATGCGTCATCCATTCGTTCAGTTTGAATGAAATATAGACAGTCAGGCCGGCCGTGTGCGTGGGATCGCGCAACGCGCCATCCATTCAGGGCTGCACGCCGCGTTCCTCGCACAGTCTACCCACCAATCCCTTCAGGGCGTCGATCTCGGTTTCCAGTCGCGCTACATGCGCCTTGAGCGCGGCGATTTCGCCCAGGCCGACGGTGTCGCCGGGGTCGAATGCGGCGGTAGGCGCTGCCGGGATTGCCTCGATATCCGGGGTGCCGCTGAGCAGATGCGCCCAGCGGTTTTCGCGTGAGCCGGGCTGGCGCGGCAATTCGGTCACCAGAGCACCCTCGGGCCGTTCGGACAGTTCCTGCAGAAAGGCTTCCACCGCCGAGATGTCGGCGAAGCGATGCAGGCGTTCGCTGTTGATGCGCAACTCGCCCGCGGTTTGCGGGCCGCGCAGCATCAGCACGGTGAGCAGGGCGACGGACTGGGCGGGCAGGCGCAGGACTTTTTCCGTGTTGTGGGCGTAGCGCGTCACGCGGCCGCCGCTGGATTCGATGACCAGGGCCGGCCCCTTGAGCGTGTCGATGGCGGCCTGTACCTCGGCCTCGCTGGCTTCAATGATGGGATGACGGCTGGTCTTCTGGTTGCAGCCGGCCACCAGGGCGTTGAGCGACAGCGGATAGGTGTCGGGTACGGTGTGCTGCTTTTCGTAAAGCACGCCGAGGACGCGGGTTTCGAGCAGGGACAGGACGGGCAGGCGCGGGAGGGTCATGACGGAGCCGGAAGTATCGAGAGCAGTCATTATGCATCGAGGCGGCGGACGGCTTGCCGGATAGGAACGCTGGCGGATGATCGGCGGGAACCGTGCGCAGGCAGCCTATTTTCTCACGTGTCTATACTGGGTGTACCCCTACAAGAACTGAAGGAATAGCAATGAACGTACTCGGCGCAGTCATTCTGGTGGCCTTGTTTCTGCTGGCGGGCTTTACCCTGGCCAACTGGTCGGTACTGACCGCCCCCACCCTGTTGTCGTTCGTGGCCTTCCATGTCGAGGGGCCGCTCGGGGTGATCCTGCTGGGCGTGACGCTGGTGCTGGTGGCGCTGTTTGTCCTCTATGCCTTGATGTTACGCACGAACATGTTGATGGAGTCACGTCGTCACAATCAGGAATTGCAGGCACAGCGCAAACTTGCGGAAAGCGCCGAAGCTTCGCGCCTGAACGAGTTGCGCACTCAGGTCACGCATGAATTCGCGCAGTTGCGCGATGCGATCGGGCAGGCCGATGTCCATATGGACAAGATGGAGCAGTCGATGCGGCAATCCATGAACGAAGCTGCCAATGGCCTGGCCGCGCTGGTCGGCGAGATGGACGACAAGATCGACCGCGCGCTTGCGCGGAATACCACCGAATCGAAAGGACTCTGACATGAGTACCCGCGACGAATATGTGCGCAAGATGCATGCCCTGCTGGACAAGGGCAACGCCGAGATCGATGCGCTGGCAGCCAGGATGGAGCATGCCGAGGCGGGCGCGCGCGACGCGTATCAGAGGCAGATCGCCACGCTGCGCACCCGCCAGGACGAGGCACGCGCCCGGCTGGAGTCCTTGCGCAATGCGAGCGAGGGCGCCTGGCAGGATATGAAGGCCGGCGTCGAGTTGGCATGGGACGCCATCGGCGAGGCGATCGAATCCGCCCGGTCCCGCCTCGGGAAATAATTCGCATGGATAAGATGGAAAGTCGATGTAGCTCTCCCTCAAGGAAGCTGCCGACAGCCTGGCTACCCTGATCGGGGGGCTGGACGCGGGTCGGGCTCGTCCGGAATCTTCTGGCGGCTGGGGTGATTTTCTTTGCGATCGATTCGCGTGTGCGATGCGGTCATTTCATCGAGCATCGGTTTGCCATGGCGGGAGCCGCCCGCCAGTGCCTTGCCGTGTCCTGGTGGCGGCCTGAAAAGACGGTCGGGGTCGGGCGATGAGGTTCGCCTTTACCGCGCGTCATTGCCCCGAATGAGCAGGGAGGCAAAATCCTCGGCGGACACGGGGCGGCTGAAATGGAAGCCTTGCCCCTCGTCGCATTGCCGATCCTGCAGGAACACAAGCTGTTCGTGCGTTTCCACGCCCTCGGCTATGACCCGCTGATGGAGGTTTCTCCCCATCCCGATCACAGCGCCCACGATGGTTGCATCGTCTGCATCGGTGACGATGTCGCGCACGAACGACTGGTCAATCTTCAGGGTGTCGATCGGGAAGCGCTTCAGATAACTCAGACTCGAATAGCCGGTGCCGAAGTCATCGATGGCTAGCTGTACCCCCATGGCCTTGAGCGCCTCAAGCACCGACGCCGACGATTCGGCATCGTGCATGAGGATGCTTTCGGTCAATTCCAGCTCGAGGTAGTGCGGTGCCAGACCGGTTTCCTTCAGGATAAGCGCAACGCCCTCCACAAAACCTTCGTGCCTGAACTCCATCGCGGAAATATTGACCGAGACAGGCACGGCGGGCAGGCCTGCATCCAGCCAGGCCTGAACTTGCCGGCAGGCCTCGCGCAGCACCCAGCGACCGACCGGAACGATGAGGCCATTGTCTTCCGCGATCGGTACGAATTGTGCCGGGTGGATGAGTCCGAGGTCCGGGTCCTGCCAGCGGATGAGCGCCTCGGCGCCGGTTATCCCGCCGGAAGCGAGATCGATCTTTGGCTGGTAATGCAGCAGGAACTCGCCCTGTTTCAGGGCGCGGCGCAGACTGTTTTCGATAAGCAGCCGGCGCACCGCGCGGGTGTTCATGTCGGCTCGGAAGAACTGGTAGGTGTTGCGGCCGCTTGCTTTGGCGTGATACATCGCGGTGTCAGCGTTCTGCATCAAGGTCGCCACGTCGGCGCCGTCATCCGGAAAGACGCTGATGCCGATACTCAGGCTGATGTGGAGTTCGTGTCCGCCGATCGTGTGGGGAACGGAAAGCGCGGTACGCAAGGTGTCCGCGACGTGTGCCGCATCCTGCGGCTGTCCGATTTCGGCGAGCAGGATCACGAACTCGTCGCCGCCCTGGCGGCATACCGTGTCGGTGGCGCGCACGCACTCAACCAGGCGGTTCGCAATCGACTGCAGCAGCTGGTCGCCGACCGCATGCCCCAGCGAATCGTTGATGTGCTTGAAATGGTCCAGGTCGAGGAACAGCAGCCCGACCTGTTTCTTGTGGCGCTGGGCCAGCCCGATCGCATGGGCCATGCGTTCCGAGAGCAGGAGCCGGTTGGGCAGGCTGGTAAGAAAGTCGTGCTGGGCCAGATGGGCCATCTCCAGCGCCATGGCCCGCGATTCGCTGACGTCGTGGAAGACGATCACCGCACCGATGACCTGGCCGTCCCGGCTGTGGATGGGGGCGGCGGAATCCTCGATCGCGGACTCGGACCCGTCACGGCGGATCAGCACGCAATTCGTATCCATTTCCACTGTCCGGTTTTCTGCGATGGCGCGCAGAATCGGGTTCGCCGCCGCCAGTCGCGTCGTGCCTTCGAGGATGGTGAATACCTCGGAAATCGGCCGGCCCAGCGCTTCCTTTCGAGGCCAGCCGGTCATCGTCTCCGCCACCAGGTTCAGATAGGTCACGTTGCCCAGAAGATCGGTGGTCAGCACGGCATCGCCGATGGAATTGAGCGTCACCTGGGCGCGCTCCTTCTCTTCGAACAGGGCTTCTTCCGCCGCCTGCAAGACGAACTCTGCCGACTTGCGTTCGGTGATGTCCTCGACTGTTTGCACCAGGCCGAACCATTTCTTTCCGTTGAGCATGGCGGCACTGTTGACGCGCGTCCAGACGATGTGACTGTCCTGCTGAAGGAAGCGGAACTCCGTCTGGAAGGGCGCATGGCCTTGCGCAGCGTCGCGCCACTCGGCCAGGACGCGTTCGCGATCCTCCGGGTGGATTGCCGTGCTCCAGTTGGTGCCCAGTGTCTGTTCCTGTGTCAGCCCCGATATTTTCTGATACGCCGTGTTGGTATAGATGCAACTCCCCTCGGCATCGGAGACGAAAATCCCCAGCGGGGAGGCATCGCTCATCGCGCGGAAACGTTCCTCGCTGCTCTGCAGCGCACTCCGGACAGTCTTGCGGTCAATGACGTAGCGCAGGGCACGCGGCAGCCAGTGGGCGTCGACGTGGCCTTTGGAGAAATAGTCGTGGGCACCCCGTTCCATGGCCTGGCGCGCAGTGTCTTCATCGGTCAATCCGCTGAGGACCAGAATCAGCGAATCGGGCGCCACCTGGAATACCTGGTCGAAGGCTTCGAGGCCTGCGCTATCCGGCAACGACAGATCAAGCAGGACCACCTCGAATTCCCGACTGGCCAGCCGTTTGAGCGCATCGGAGAGACGAGGTACCCATTCGACACGAAACGGCTTGCTCCCCGTACCCGCAAGCGCATCCTGGATCAGCCTGGCATCGTCCGGGTCGTCTTCGATGAGCAGGACGTTGGTCGCGGCATCGTTCATGGCATGGCCTTCCCGGAGGATGCGACCGTGCCCTCGCCTTCATGGCTGGGTGAGGGAGAATACCTTCGCGTCATTGCGGAGGGCTGGGCCGAACGCATGACTATGCCGATACCTTATGGAAACGCTGAACAAGTTGGTTAGCTGGGTGGTTCGACAGGCTCATCGCGAACGGAATCAACCACTTGCCGTTCGTCCCGAGCTTGTCGAAGGACTTGTTCAGCATTTCCTTAATGACCATGACCCTTGCCATGATCGTTGCCGTGACCCTTGTCGCGGCGGTCATGCTTTTCGTTGCGCCGATCGTCGCGTCGATCGCCATGCTGCTTCTGGTAACGCGGAACATACTCGCGGTCATACCAGCTGTCCTGCACAAAGTAGACCCGCTCGCCGCAGGCGTTGTATTCGTGGCAGTGTTTGCGCCAGTTCCTGGCATGGCCCGGGGGCACGTGCAGATAGACTGGCGGGCGGTTCACCGCGATGCGCTCGATGACTCTCGGTTCCCGGTAGATCACCCGGGGCGGCGGATAGCCACCGATATCGATCTGGCCATAGAAGCCGGGCTGCCCGACGCTGATCGACACGCCGACGTCGGCCGCGAATGCCGGAATGGCGGCGGTGGCCAGTATGGCTGCGAAGAGTAAATGTTTCATGTTGGCTTTCCTGTTGTGAGCGGTTTTTGCTTGATGCGTGCGGGGGAGCCACGCCCGATCGTGGCCACAATCGGGTTCGGAGACGTCATCACGCCACTTTCGTCTGCGTGACGCCAGTACTCGCACCGGGATTCGCCACCTGTGCCGATTATCCCCCTTGCAGGGCCGGAAGGGTCGCGATCGGTCTGTCTGCATACGCCAACGCCTTGCTGCGTTCCGACTGCGGCGGCGGTGGGTTATTCCCGGGGCTCGCCCCACTCGTTGACGGTCACGGTGGGCCCCGGAGGCGAGGTCATCTGCATGCGATGCGCCTCACCGCGAAAGTTGTAAGAAACATTCCAGTAGTCGGGATGAGCCTGGTCGGGCACGCTTTCGCAACGCTGGACGTCCCGGGTTTGCACCGGCTCTCCGCCGCCGTTGCGACCGACGTTGGCACCTACCGCGGCCCCCGCGACAGCCCCGCCGGCAGTGGCGATGTCCTGCCCCGTTCCGTTGCCGACCTGGTGGCCCAGGATGCCGCCAATGACGGCCCCGACAGCCACCCCGGGAACATTGAGTCCGCGCCGTTCCTGAGGAATGGCTTCCTGCTCGACCCAGCATCGCTGCCCCGGTGTTCCGAGTACCGCATGCACCGACGTGACGTCCGCCTCGTACAGCCGCTCGTCGTGACGACGCTGGAAGCCATGGTCGGCGACAGGCGCAGGGACATAACGGTGGTCATCGATACGCGCGTCTGCGCGGACGCGCCGCGCCGACGAAACACGGTTGTTCAAACCCATCGCGGCCAGCGACGGATATCGGCCCGGACGCAGGACGACACACTGGCCGCTGAAGCGGGCATCCTCACACACTTCCCAACGGTCTTCACTGACAATGGCCGACGATGCGCGGTCATTGAAACCGTGGCGCGCGAAGTTGCCGATCTGTTTCTGTGTGGTGAAAGACTGGCCTTCAAATCCCAAGCGTTCGTAAAAGGTGACCTGTGCAGCCACATGCGGAGCAACGGTAAAGACGGCAACCGCTGACGCGAGCCTGAATAGCGCATGCATGGAAATGTCCTGTAAGAGGCTGTGCAAGGGGAGGCAATGCCGGGCCGGGGTACGCGATGCAGTCGCTCGACACAGCCCGGCGATCAATATGTTGCATGATCAGGGTCCGAGTCTGTTCGGGAACGTACATAACGAGGCGATTCATCCCCAGCCAGGTCAGGTTCCAATGTTCGATAGCGCACTGAAGTGTGCGTGACATTCGCCTAGGCTGTCGACCTTCCGGCTTCGGCATTCAGCCGAGTCGGTTGGCTTGCGGACGGCTTGAAGTCCTATGCGCCATATTGTCCACTTCTAAAGGATTGATCATGAATCGTTCATTACTGATTTCTGCACTGCTTGCAACGCTGAGTCTCGCGGCCTGTGACAAGCCCACCGTGGTCAACGTTCCTGCCACGGCTCCAGCCCCGGCTGCCCCGGTTCCAGGCCCGGCAGGTCCCCAGGGCGCCACCGGCACTCAGGGCGAGACCGGTAGCCAGGGCGCAACGGGTAGCCAGGGCGAGACTGGATATCAGGGTACCGAGGGGGCCCAGGGCGAGACCGGCAAGTCTGGCACTGGCACCACGGTGATCGTGGCGCCCGCCGAGAGCACTGCACCAACCAACTGAATCCGTCCTCCGTTCGGGTCGCGTTTCGAGCGAGGGGCCAAACGGATTTCGTCCTGACCGGCACCTTCGACGCATCCCGGGATCGCGGAGGGCTACGGCGACGTCTGCTGACGCAGATATTCACTCCGCTTCATTGCGATATAGGCGGGTCGGCTGACTTCGTGCAATTGTCGGGGATATTGCTCGGTGGCGGTGAACCAGCTTTGCAGGCGTTTCTGGAGCTGCAAAGGGGGCGGCGTGGCCAATGCGCCGAGATAAGCCTCGATGGCGAGGTAATAGCGCATGGTGTTGCGTTCGACCACGCCACGCATGCCGCCAATATATTCGGGCGGTCCTTTGGATGGCTTGCGGGTCAGGGTGAATCCCACCTTGCCGCGTCCGATTGTGGCGAGATACGTCTTCATGGCGAGTCGCCCAGCCAATCCGAAATCGTATGAATAGGTAAGATGCAGAAAGGTCTGACCGTTTCCAACCGGTACCGCCTGCAGCTGGATGCGATAGTTGCGGGTACTCAGCGGCCCCGTCTCGGCATTGAGCCGAATCTCCAGGTATTGCGGCGTCGCCGCGCCGAGGCGATAAGCAAACTCGAGGGAATAGGCATCTTTGACGGGCTGGGGAGTTTTCTTGCCAATGTAGACCGTCAGGACCGTGGGCGACTGGCTGCTTGCGGCACGACAGTATTTGGTGTTGACATGGAGGATCATTACGTCACACCAGTGCCCCGGGTCGTTGAGTGCCGCACTGACCGTGTCAAACGGGTAATCGACCACGGCGTAGATATCGCCCGTTACGTCGTCGGACGACTCGGACGAGTCGAGGACGAGCGCTCGTCGAAACGGGTTCTGATGCAATCGCTCGCCCAGTGACGCGTATTTGGCCAGGAGAGAGGCAGCACTGGATTGCGTGTCCGGCACAGAGGCAAAAGTCAGCCCCGCGCTGAAAAACGCCATCCCACACAACAGTCTTGTCAACCAAGTCAACTGAATTTTCCGGAATGCGTACTCATCGGTATAGGCCTTCTGGTTTTCCAGTTGTAAGTGGTCTTGCTTGATGCGTTGAGAAATTGCCCCGATGCGTACCGTGACAATCGACTTTGAATCGTTGCAGCGGGGAGGAAACGTCTGGATGACCCATTTCCTCTGCCCTGCAACTCACCATGGCCCACGTACCAACAGGGGATGCCGCTTCACGCGTAGATTGCCTTCCCAGCCGCAGCCCACCGACCCGCAGCGGTAGCGGCTGACTGTTATGAACATGCTCATGAGCAAATCGACAAATCGGCGATGTACACGGTAAGCAGAGCCATTGCAACGGGGACATGTACAGGTGGAAGTGGAGGAATAGCCGGTTTCGTCAGGACGATCCCCACCGGCTGCAGGGAGTGTATTCATGGTTTTTTGACTGATCTCAAGGTGGTGTTGACGTATCGACTGCTCTGCCTGCGGACCATCGTGCAGGCCCATCCGGAAGAGCCCGTCAGTTGCTGCCACGCCCGGAACAATCGGTGTGGCGCAATAGAGCGTCTGTCATTGGACGTGAAGGGGCATTCAAGAGAAAGGCGCCGGCCCTGAGCCTGCCGCCATACATGCACAGCGCCCTGCCAGGCAGAATGCTAGGGGCGATCGTCCTTGTTGCGTGCTTCAAAGTCCTTGATCTGTTTTTCGGCTTCATCCTTCGTGATGCCGTAGGATTCCTGGATCTTTCCCGCCAGCTGATCGCGCTTGCCGGCAATCACGTCGAGGTGATCGTCACTAAGCTTGCCCCACTGTGCTTTCACCTTACCCTTGAACTGCTTCCAGTTGCCTTCAACGATATTCCAGTCCATCTCAATCTCCTTCGGTTCGAGCCTCACTGGCGGAATTGCCAATCGAGCATTCTGAGTTGCCACCCACCCTCTCGTCATGTGTTCATGTGCTCAGCTTGCGCAGACGCGGTGTGCAGAGAGAACGTCGTGACGACCCTCCGGACAACTTTTATAGAATCATCCCGATAAGAGCCCAAGGCTAATCGCATCCTCAACGATAGTCTGTACGGTGGCGCACGGTGTGCAGCAGCGTCGTCCTGGATATCCGTGGATTCGAGCCTTCGTGGGGTAACATTGTGCGCTATCGAACAGACTCGCTTCCGCGAGAGCAGGCATCATGCAAATATTGGTCCCGCAGCGGTGGCTGACACCGGAAAAAATACAGCGGCAAGCCGCCAATACACGGATCCATGATGCCCGATGCCTGCCTGAACCCTGATCACCACGCTGTGGCTGTGCGCGGGGTACGCCTCACGACCTTCGCGGCCTGTCTGATGCTGGCGCTGGCCGGTTGCGCGTCGGTAGCGCCGCCGCGTGCCGAACCCGTCGCGGTCGATGTGCCGGCCGACTGGTCCGCCACTAACGTTTCCGCGACGACCGGCGCATCCTCGCTGGTGCAGTGGTGGTTGCGCTTCGACGACCCGCTGCTCGCCAGTCTTGTAGCCCAGGCCTTGCAGGCCAACACCGACGTAAAAAGTGCGCATGCCGCGCTGCGCCAGGCCCGCGCGCTACGTGATGTATCTGCCGGTGCGCTGTTGCCGGGGGTTAGCAGTTCGGCCTCAGCACAACGCAGAAAATCCGGTGACAACAGCGCGACCAACACCTTCAATGCCGGCCTCGACGCGAGTTGGGAGCTCGACATCTTCGGCGTTAACCGGAGTGCGCTGGCGGCCAGCGACGCAACGGCCCAGGCCAGTGCCGCGAGTCTGGGCGACGTGCAGGTATCGATCGCCGCCGAGGTGGCGCTCAGCTACATGACGCTGCGCGGCACTCAGGCGCGGCTGGCGATCGCCGAAGCCAACCTGGCCAGCCAGCAAGAGACGCTGCAGATCACGCAGTGGCGCCTGCAGGCTGGCCTGGTCACGTCGCTGGAAGCCGAGCAGGCGCGTGCGGCGACCGAACAGACGCGCGCTCAGTTGCCGGTCTTGCAGACCACGATCGAGCAGACTCGCCATGCACTCGCGGTACTGACCGGCCAGCCACCGGCAGCCTTGTCGAGTGTGCTGGCCGCGGCCAGCCCGGTGCCCCAGCCGGCCGACGACCTGGTGCTGAGCTTTCCTGCCGAGACGCTGCGCCAGCGGCCCGACGTGCGTGCCGCCGAACACCAGGTGACGGCGGCGCTGGCGCGCGTGTCACAAGCCGAGGCGGCGCGCATGCCGAACTTCAAGCTCGGCGGTTCGCTGGGCCTGAGCGCACTGACGCTGGGCTCCCTGAGCAGCGGCGCGTCGGTCGTCAGCGCGCTGCTGGCAAACGTGTCGCTGCCGGTGTTCGACGGCGGTGCCTTGCGCGCGCAGGTGCGTGCGCAACAGGCCGCGCTCGATCAGGCACGTGCGGCATACCAGGCCACGATACTGACGGCACTGAAGGATGTGGAAGACGCGCTGGTCGCGCTGCGTGGCGACCGCGAGCGTCTGCTGCGTCTGCAGAACGCCGCCGAGGCAGCCGGCAACGCTGCACTGTTGGCGCGCCAGCGCTACAGCAGCGGGCTGGTGGACTTCCAGGTCGTGCTCGAAACCCAGCGCACCCAGCTCAACACGCAGGACAGCGTAGCCAGCGCCCGCGCCGACGTCAGTGCCGACTATGTGCGCCTGTACAAGGCGCTGGGCGGGGGCTGGAACCCTGACAGCAGCGACGCAACGGCCGCCCCCATCGCAGACACCCGAGATCCCCGTTCATGAGCATTCCGCCCGCATCTGACGCAACTACGCAGCCACCCGGTCCCGGCAGCGAAACCGACATTGCCGCCCTGCTCGACGAGCCCACGTTGCGCGCCTGGTACCGCCGCCCCGCGCTGTGGGCCGGCGCACTGGTGCTGGCGCTGGCCGTGGCCGGCCTGTGGTATTGGCAAGCGGGCCGCACCGCCAGTGCGGCGCCGAGCTACACTACGCAGACCGTTGGGCGGGGCAACCTGACGCTGACCGTCACCGCCAACGGCACGCTGCAACCGACCCGCTCGATCAGCATCGGCAGCGAACTGTCGGGTACCGTTCTGAAGGTCAATGTCGACGTCAACGACCGCATCCGCAAGGGCCAGGTACTGGTCGAGCTCGACACCGCCAAGCTGCGCGACCAGATCCTGCGCTCGCGCGCAACCGTGGCTGCCGCGAATGCAAAGGTCGCGCAAACCGCCGCGACGGTGAAGGAGGCCAGGGCCGGCCTGGCGCGCTTCGAAGAAGTGGCGCGCCTGTCGGGCGGCAAGGTGCCGTCCAAGACCGAACTCGATAGCAGCCGCGCCGCGCTCGCACGCGCGATCGCCGACGAGGCCAGCGCCCGCGCCAACGTGGCCGACGCACAGGCGGCGCTGTCCACCGACCAGATCAACCTGTCCAAGGCCTCGATCGTCGCACCGACCGACGGCGTGGTGCTCACGCGCAGCGTCGACCCCGGCAACGCGGTCGCCGCGTCGCTGCAGGCGGTGACCCTGTTCACCGTGGCCGAAGATCTGACCAAGTTGCGCCTGTGGGTGTATGTGGACGAGGCCGACGTGGGCGCGGTGAAGGTGGGCCAGGACGCCACCTTCACCGTCAGCGCCTATCCCACCCGCCAGTTCCCCGCACGCGTCACGCGCGTGGGCTTCGGCTCGACCATCACCGACAATGTCGTCACCTACCTGACCTACCTCGACGTGGACAACGCCGACCTGAGCCTGCGCCCGGGCATGACGGCCACCGCCACCATCACCGCCACGCAGCGCAAGAACGTGCTGCTGGTGCCCAACACCGCGCTGCGTTTCACGCCCACCGCGGCGGCAACCGGCGAATCAGACAAAAAGGGTATGGGCATCAGCCTGCTGCCGCGCATGCCGCGCAGCGGCACCCGCAAGTCGGCCGCGGCCAGTGCCAGCACCGCAGCAGCCCGCCAGGTATGGGTGCTGCGCGATGGCCAGGCGGTGCCCGTGGCCGTGACGCCCGGCATCAGCGACGGCCGCATGACCGAGATCACCGGCGGCGACCTGCAGGCCGGGATGCAGGTCATCACCGATCAAAAGGCTGCGGCAGCGAAATGAGCGACCTGCTCATCCAGCTGCGCGGCGTCACCAAGCGCTACGGCAGCGGCGTGGCCGAGTTGATGGCGCTCAAGGGGATCGACCTGGACATCCACGCCGGCGAATTCGTCGCCATCATGGGGCCCAGCGGCTCGGGCAAGTCCACTGCGATGAACATCCTCGGCTGCCTGGACACCCCCACCACCGGGCAATACCTGTTCAAGGGCGCGCACGTCGAGGCGCTGTCGCGCGACCAGCGGGCGCGGCTGCGGCGCCGCTATCTGGGCTTCGTGTTCCAGGGCTTCAATCTGCTGGCGCGCACCTCGGCGCAGGAGAACGTGGAGTTGCCGCTGCTGTACCGCGGCGACAGTGCCAGCGTGCGGCGCGCGGCCGCCGCCAAGGCGTTGCAGGCCGTGGGCCTGGGCGGCTGGGAACACCACACGCCGGCAGAGTTGTCCGGCGGCCAGCAGCAGCGCGTGGCGATCGCGCGCGCCATCGTCACCGAACCGGCCGTGGTGCTGGCCGACGAACCCACCGGCAACCTGGACACGCAACGCAGCCACGAGATCATGGGACTGCTGATGGCGCTGAACCAGGACCACGGCATCACCGTGCTGATGGTCACGCACGAGGCCGACATGGCCGCGTACGCGGGACGCATGGTGCATTTCATCGACGGCCGCATCGCCGACGACGTGCCGAACCCGCACCCGACCACCACGGCACCTGGCGCACCATCGCCGGTGGAGACGCGCTGATGCTGTACAGCGTCTTCATGCTGGCGCTGCGCTCGATCCGCCGCAACCTGCTGCGTTCGTTCCTCACCATCCTGGGAATCGTGATCGGCGTCAGCGCGGTGATCACGATGGTCACGCTCGGCAACGGCGCCACGCAATCGGTCAAGGCGCAGATCTCCGGCCTCGGCACCAATCTGCTGATGGTGCGGCCAGGCCAGCGTTCGGGGCCGGGTGGCGGGGGAGGGGGCGCAGGCGTGCCGCAATTCAAGGAAGGTGATGCCGAGGCCATCGCGGCGCAAATCGGCGGCGTGGCTGCCGTCGCGCCCGAAGCCCGCGCCAGCGTCACCGTGGTGGCCAACGGACGCAACTGGGCCACCAGCGTCATCGGCAGCACCAACGCATGGTTCGACACCGGCAACTGGAAGCTGGCCAGCGGCCGCATTTTCGAACCTGACGAGCAGCGCGCTGGTGCCGCCGTGTGCATCATCGGCGAGACGGTGCGGCGCGAGATCTTCGGCGGGACCGCCGGCCAGACCGGCCTGGGTGAGCTGTTGCGCGTGCGCAAGTTCTCCTGCACCGTGATCGGCATCCTGGCCGCCAAGGGCCAGGGCGGCATGGGTGACCAGGACGACATGGTGGTGGTGCCGCTGCGCACGCTGCAACGCCGCGTCACCGGCAGCCTCAGGGTGGCCACGTTGCTGGTGTCGATGCGTGACGGGAGCGACAGCACACGCCTGAAGGCCAGCCTGACGCAGCTGCTGCGCGAGCGCCGCAAACTCGCCGAAAACGACGACGACAACTTCAACATCTTCGATACGCAGCAGCTGGCCGAGACGCTGTCGAGCACCACCCAGGTGCTGACCGCCCTGCTCGGGGCCGTGGCAGCGGTGAGCCTGCTGGTGGGTGGAATCGGCATCATGAACATCATGCTGGTCAGCGTGACCGAGCGCACCCGCGAGATCGGACTGCGTCTGGCCATCGGCGCACTGGAAAACGAAGTGCTGCTGCAGTTCCTGATCGAAGCGGTGGTGCTGTCCGCGATGGGCGGCGTCATCGGCATCGTGATTGCCACTGCGGCATCCTGGGGGCTGTCCAGCCTGATGGAGGTGCCCTATGCGTTCGACCCGTACATCAACCTGCTGTCGCTAGTCTTCGCGGCCGGCATCGGCGTGCTGTTCGGTTATTTCCCCGCCCGGCGCGCCGCGCGCATGGACCCCATCGAGGCGTTGCGGCACGAGTGAGGCGCGGTGTTTTCAGGAGTTGAAATATGCAGAGCCTTTGGTATCCAATCGAGGAAGGCAAACCGGATTCCGCTACGATTATTGGGAAAACGGCGGAGGCCCCGACCGTCTGCGGTCCGCAGATACGGGTTCCCACGTGGACTCGGGGCGTAACATGGCTTTCATCGCTGATGTTCGGGGGCCTTCCCACCCTTGTCCTTGCCCAATCACCTTGCCCCGGAATCCACGTGAAAATTCTGGACATCAGAAACAGCACAGGTGGCGTCGCGTGCGCGCTGTTCGAGTCGCCAGAGGGGTTCCCTACCGAGTATCTGCGCGCGGCAACCAATATCATGGTGATAAAAATCCGGGACAAACAGGCGCGCTGCGATTTTGAAGACATCCCGCCGGGAACGTATGCGCTGGCCGTCGTTCATGATGAAAACATGAACGGCAAACTTGACACCAACCTGCTGGGCATCCCGAAGGAAGGCTACGGTTTTTCCAATGACGCAAAGGCCTTGTTCGGCGCACCGTCGTTCCCGGCCGCCAGTTTCCCATACGACGGGCAAAACCTGGAGCTGACGATCAGCCTGAGTTACTGAGCGCGCGTGGCATGAAACGGGGATGTATGGGATGGAAGCGTCCATCTATCCGGGAGCGCATTCAGGCAATTGATCCCGTTCGCTTCAACGAGAAATTCCGCAGGGCCTGGCTGTTCTATCTGGCGGGTGCCGTCGAAACCTTCGAGGCCACAAACGAGATCATCAACTGCTTCCACATCACCTTCGTGAAGGGACATTTCGCGCGCAGCGAACGGCCATGCCCATCAGTCGCTTGCGGTGATGCTGACCATCGCCTCGTGGCGTGCGTTTGATCTCACAGCGGCAAGCAGAGTTCTGGTGTTCTCTGATGCCGTCTTGCTATCCAACGTTTGCTCCGCCTGTAATGCCCCAAGAGGTCCGGCGCTGTGCGCTGGCGCACGGAGTAGCGGGGAGCCTGTGTGCGCTACCGAACGGAATGAAAACCGCGTCCGGTGCATTGTGCATGCTGGCCTGCTACGCTTTAGACATCGCCTGTTGTGCCGCCAGGATCAGTCCGATTGAGCCTGGCGACCGGACAATGTTGATGGGCCTCCTTTGGCAATCGGATACGGCGCTTCCCCAAGCAGCTGTCGCCGGTGCGCCTTCCCTGTGTTTTTCTAGGAGTGAACATGATCCAGTCATCCAAATCCATCACGAGTCTGCTCGGCCGGGCGGCTCCGCTTGCCTTTCTGCTCATGATCTCTGCCAACTTGTACGCCCAGCAGCCCATGTCGATCACGCTGAAAGGCAGCGCCGAGGTGCCGCCGGTGAATACTGCAGCGACAGGATCCGGACAGATCACGGTGTTGCCTGACCACACAGTGAGCGGCAGCATCAAGGTGTCCGGTCTTGTCCCGACGATGGCGCACATTCATGAGGCCGCCGTCGGGAAAAATGGCCCGCCTATCATTACCCTGGTCAAAACCGCCGACGACAGCTTTGCCGTCCCCGCCAAGGCCAGGCTGACAGATGCGCAGTACGCGAGCTTCACGGCCGGCAAGCTGTACATCAATGTGCACAGCGCCCAGTATCCGAATGGTGAAATCCGGGCGCAACTGCTGCGCACCGAAGCGGCCGGCGCACCGACGCGCGCAGCTGACTGAACCGTATCCCTAGAAGGAGAATCTCATGTTGGGAACCATACTATTAATCGTACTGATTTTGATGCTGATCGGCGCCATTCCGACCTGGCCGCATAGCAGGAACTGGGGCTACGGACCCAGTGGCGGGTTGGGCCTGGTGGTGATCATCGTCATCGTGCTGCTGTTGCTGGGACGGCTATGACGTATCGGTCGCGCTCCGCAGTCAGGCTGTTGCGGCCATGCTCGAGCGCGATCCTGATCGGTGCGGCGGTTCTGGCGCTCGCCGCCTGCAACGAGATGGCCACGTTGCCGGTTTCGGCCGGTACCGGACCCCACCCCACGCTGCCGCCGCCAGGGCAGACCCTGATTCCGACTGTTCACATCGCGCCCGCCAAGGGCTGGCCGTCCGGGGTGGCGCCGGCGGCGGCAGTGGGCATGCGCGTGACCGCATTCGCTCGCGGTCTGGACCACCCGCGTTGGCTGCTCGTGCTGCCCAACGGCGATGTGCTGGTGGCGGAGACCAATGCGCCGCCCAAACCCGATGACGCCAAGGGCATCAAGGGTTGGGTGATGGGCCTGGTGATGAAACGGGCGGGTGCCGCTGTGCCGAGTGCCAATCGCATCACGCTGCTGCGCGACACCGACGGCGACGGCGTGGCAGACCTGAGTTCGGTGCTGCTGCAAGGATTGAACTCTCCATTCGGGATGGCACTGGTGGGCGACACGCTCTACGTGGCCGACTCCGACGCGGTGCTGCGCTTTCCCTACGCCACCGGCGATACCCATATTACTGCGCCCGGCATTAAGCTAGTCGATCTGCCTGGGGGCCCGATCAACCACCACTGGACCAAGAACCTCATTGCGAGCAAGGACGGCAGCAAGCTCTACGTGACGGTGGGCTCGAACAGCAATGTGGCCGAACGGGGATTGGCGGCGGAGGTCGAGCGTGCAGCCATCTGGGAGGTGGATATCCGGAGCGGTTCGCACCGCATCTTCGCCTCCGGCCTGCGCAACCCCAATGGTCTGGCCTGGGAACCCCACAGTGGCGCGTTATGGACCGTGGTGAACGAGCGCGACGAGCTTGGCAGCGATCTGGTTCCCGACTACCTGACCTCGGTGCGCGACGGCGGCTTCTACGGCTGGCCCTACAGCTACTTCGGCCAGCATGTCGACATACGGGTGAAGCCGCAGCGGCCCGATCTGGTAGCGCAGGCGATTACACCGGACTACGCCTTGGGGCCGCACACCGCCTCGCTGGGCCTGGCGTCCTCCGCCGGCACCACACTGCCGCACGTCTTCGCCAACGGCATGTTCATCGGCCAGCATGGCTCGTGGAACCGTCGGCCGCATAGCGGCTATAAGGTGATCTTCGTGCCCTTCTCAAACGGCAAGCCTTCCGGCGCCCCTATCGACGTGCTGACCGGCTTTCTCAGCAAGGAAGGCAATGCCTACGGCCGGCCGGTCGGTGTAGCGCTCGACAAGCAGGGCGCGCTGCTGGTGGCCGACGATGTGGGCAATGTGGTCTGGCGCGTGAGCGCCCGGTAGCTGCCAGGCCCCAGGCCTGATGAGGCCTGGCAAGAATGGCACCGAGACACAACGCCTGGGCAGTTCGTGCAAGGATGGCGAGGATGATGGTTCCGACTATCGGAAAGATCGAGGTGAACGAAATGCCGATGCCCCCTTCGCTTGACCGCCACTACGAACCCGCAAATTTCTCCGACCGGATTGCGCATGCTTTCGTCGTGTTTCTGCGATTCTTCGCCGACACTTTCTTCGCTCGTCGCTATGGCCATCGCGCGGTAGTGCTGGAAACGGTTGCAGCTGTTCCAGGCATGGTGGGCGGTGCCCTGCAACATTTGCATTCCTTACGTCTGATCGAAGCCGATTACGGCAGGATCCGCATCCTCCTGGACGAAGCGGAGAATGAACGCATGCACTTGATGACCTTCATTCAAATTACCCAGCCCTCCAGGCTAGAGCGCCTGCTAATCCGGCTTGCCCAAGGCGTCTTCTTCAATTTTTATTTTCTGCTTTACATGATGTCGCCCAGGATCGCGCACCGTGTCGTAGGTTACCTGGAGGAAGAAGCGGTCCACAGCTATACCGAGTATCTGGCCGGGGTGGACAACGGAACCCACGCCAACGTCCCGGCGCCCAGGATCGCGATCGATTACTGGAAGCTCGCGCCCGATGCTCGCTTGCACGACGTCATCATCGCAGTCCGCGCAGATGAGGTTCGTCACCGCGAAGTCAATCACGAACTTGCAGACGTACTGGCTTGATCGGGATCGTTCCCGCGGAGGCATAGCTCCAGGACGATCGCGTTACATCATCTTGGTGTCCTTGGAGTCCCCGACCAGCGTCTGGATGACTTCGCGTGCGATCGCCGTCTCCTGCTCCGTGCGAGTCTCCGCCACCAGCACGACCTGGCCGCTGGCGATGGCATCGCGGACCAGATCCGAGAACCAGCCTTCCTTTTCCTTGTTTTCCGGACCGGTTGTGGCTCCGGCTGCGGCGCCGACCAAACCGCCCAGGCTGGCGCCCCAGCCCAGCATCACCAGAGGGGCAAGCAACGGGCTGGCAATGAACAGACTCACATTCGCCACCGCCATCGCCACGCTGCCCAGCGCGCCGATACCGGTGCCCACCGCAGTTCCGATCGCGCCGTCTACCACCATGTCCTTCAGAACTTCATTGCTGCCTTCTTTCGGCGTGGATTCGGAAGGCGCCGACTCGGCTGCGAAGATCTGCACCCGCTCGCGCGGCAGTCCGCGCGCGACAAGGGTGGAAAATGCGCTTTCGGCTTCTTCGCGGTGGGCAAAAAATCCCGATACGTGGTGGCGGTATTCGTCCATGATCTTCTCCCGGAGTGAGCCGTTCGTGACGGATAAATTTCTAGCCTATCCAGTGGTTGCTGGAGCGTCTGTGCGCTGTCGTACAGTTGCGTGATGATCGCTGCGCGGCGCCGCATCCCGCCACCACGGGATGGCAAGGCCGTCCGCAGCCTATTTCGGCCGCGGACGCGACAGATTTGGCTGCACCGCCTGGAGTCGGCCGGCACGCAACTCGACCACGGCCTTCGCCACCGCGCGCGCCACATTGCGCGCTTCCTCCTGCACGGGTTCATCCTGGTCCAGGCTGTCGTGACTGGTCGCATAGGGTTCGTAGTACCCAATGAAACGATCCAGCCGCGCCTGCACGCCGGCGTCGATGAAACCCATCCAGTCGAGCCAGTCCGACAGGGCGCGGCGCGAGCCTTCGATCCCGGCCACATCGCCGTGGATAATCAGCCCGTAGACACGCCCCGCCAGATGCTGGGGGTAGTCCCATCCGGCCATCTCGAGTTCTTTTGCCTTGCTGGCATTTTTGCCCGAGGTCGAGGTGGGGTCGGGGTTGCCGCCGTCGGCGCAGACCAGGCGGTCGATCATCAGCTTCAACGGGCTGGGACTCTGGTACCAGTACACCGGCGAGACGATGATCACCGCATGGGCGGCGGTCCAGCGTTCGTAGATCTCGGCCATCCAGTCGTTGATCTGGTCGAGCGCGTGGTTGGGGTAGCAACTGCACGGCCAGTTGCACAGGGGCATCGCGGTCGACACGCAGCCCTTGCAGGGATGGATCGTGCGGCCGTATTCGGAGCTGAGCAGGCTGAGGTCGAGCACGTCGGGCTGGATGCCGGCCTGCTCCAGGATTTCGCGCGCGATCCCCAACAGCCGGAAGGTCTTGGACATCTCGCCCGGACAGGTGCCGTCGTTGCGCGCCGAGCCGCAGACCAGCAACACCCGGGACGGGCTCGCCGGGTCGGCCCAGCGCAGTTGTGCCGCGTCGATGCGCTGTTTCGTGGCAATCCACTCGGATGACAAGTCGTAGTCCGGATCGGAATAGCCCGGGCCCGCCTTCTGCGTGAAGGGGGATTTGCGGTACTCGTTGTGGGCCTGCCAGGCGATCTCCTCAAGGCGTGCAATGGATGCGTCTTCGGCACGGAACGCCGGATCGATGAAGGAGGCTTTAAATCGGACACTGAATTCGGCACGTGTAAGTGGGGCCGGTGCCTGGCCCTTGCGGATTTCAATCATGATGGCTTCCTTTTTCCGCCAGGCTGACAAGGCAAAGGCGCGTGGAGGTTACGGTTTTCATGGGGAGCTTTTCCTTGTGAAGCGACGTTGATGGACTGGCGCGCGGTCGTCTGTACGGTGCCGAACGAAATAGGGTGGAAGGCGCCTAGGTCGGCGGCAGATGCCTGCGGTAACGCTTGAAGCGGCTCATCAGCGGCTTGACGCTGGTGCCGTGGACCAGGATCGAAAGCGTGACCGCAATCAGCGTCAACTGGATCAGATCCAGGGCTAGTTCTTCGGGAAGACCATGCTGGATGGCGTACATCAGGTAGTACAGCGAACCGATGCCGCGCACCCCGAACCAGCCGACCATGCCGCGTATCGGCCACGAAGTCCGCGTGCCCAACAGGCCGACGAGGACGCTCGCCGGGCGTGCCACCAGGAACAGGAACAGGGCAAGTCCCACGGCGCGCCAGCTCCAGGAGTCGAGAAACAGCGTGCCGCCGATCAACAGGATGAGCAACAGTTCCGAGAGCCGTTCCAGATGTTCCTTGAATACCAGTGAGCCCTCACTGACGGTCGGTGCCGGCTCGTCCGGGCAGGCATCAGGGCATGCGTTTGCAACTTTCGCTTCGACGCCATCGGGTTGTGCCTGCTTCGGGGAGTCCTGCCCGGCGCCGGCGAGTTTGAGTTCAGTCTGGCGCAGCGCCACGGCAGCAAAAAACACCGCCAGAAATCCCCACGCATCGACCAGCACGCTCAATCCGTACACCACCCCGATCAGGCCGAGTCCCAGGAAGTCGTCCATGAGCTTGTGCTGGGGTGGGGTACCGCGCAATTTCCGCCCCAGATGGGCCAATGCGACACCAGCCAGGACCCCGATGGCGATTGCCGCCGCTGTGGCCCACAGCACATCGACCAGTATCCAGCGTTCGCCGAATTCACCGAGATCGTGCAGTCCGAGCAACCCCATCCCCAGCATCACAAATGGAAAGGCGCTGCCATCATTCATGCCTGCCTCGCAGGTCAAGGTGAAGCGAAGCTGATCGCGATCGCCAGGATGACGGGTCTGGACATCGGTTGCCAACACCGGATCAGTGGGCGCCAGGATCGCGCCCAGCAGGACGCCCGCCCCCAGCGGCAGGCCGAGCAGGGTATAGGCAAAGGCGGCGACCAAACCCACGCTGAGTGTCATGGACACCGATGCCAGCAGAACCGGTGTGCGCCAGCGGGCGAAGCTGAACGGCACGGGCATTTTGACGCCGGCGGAAAACAGCGAGATCAGCACAACCACTTCGGTCAGCGCTTCCAGCAGCGCCGACTCCTGGAGTGGATTGAAGTGAAACAGATTGAGCACCGTAGGCCCAACCAGCAGCCCCACCGCCAGATAGACAATGGCAGGGGTGACCGGCAGGCGTCGCAGCATGGAAGCGGTCAGGCCGCGGACGAGCAGCAGGCTGCCCACGAGCAGAAACCATTGTGCGTTAGTCATGGCGCGATCGGCTCATTGATTTACCCGTTTGATGTGAGTGTCGTGGCGGTGATGTGGGGCAGTGAATCCGGCAGGATTCGGTCATCCATATCACCCTGGGGGCGTTGCGTGGGCTATTCGCTTATTGTGGCTGATCAGGTCCAGCTGGTTCACGATAACCGCATTCACAGTGCGCCGGCGTACGCCACCGTACAGACCAGTTTGCTTTGTCCATCTAAGGTGCAGCAGTGACAAGCGTATTCATTGAAGACCTGCATTGAAGACCTGCCATCAGCAAGCAAACCCACGTTGATTGATCCTGCGCTTCTTGTCAAAAATGTGTATTCCTAACAACACCGAGGCACCCGCGCATGGCGACAGCGAACAGATTGTCGGGACTCACCCAGGAGATCGATCATGAGCAAAGCAAAGTCAATACATCGGACCGAAAAAGCCAAACAGGACAATGACCCGGCCCCCGCCAGCGGCTCACGCCGGGCGCCCGGTGGGGAGCTGCATCAGGTTGCGGGTGGCAGACATCCGGTGCTCACCACCAACCAGGGCCTCACGTTTTCGGATAATCAAAATTCGCTCCGAGCCAATCCGCGCGGCCCGACGCTGCTGGAGGATTTCATCCTCCGCGAGAAAATCACCCACTTCGATCACGAGCGCATACCCGAGCGCATCGTGCACGCGCGTGCCACGGGCGTGCATGGATTCTTCGAGCTGACCGCTTCGCTGAAGCAATTCACCACTGCCAGGGTACTCACCGAGATCGGCGTGAAGACCCCCGTGTTTACGCGTATATCGACTGTTGCAGGCGGCGCGGGCTCGGTCGACACCCCGCGCGACGTACGCGGGTTCGCCGTCAAGTTCTACACCCAGGAAGGCAACTGGGATCTGGTCGGCAACAACGTCCCGGTTTTCTTCATCCAGGACGCGATCAAATTCCCCGATCTCATCCACGCCGTCAAGATGGAGCCCGACCGCGGCTTTCCGCAATCGGCGACCGCGCACGACACCTTCTGGGATTTCATTTCGCTCACGCCCGAATCCATGCACATGGTGATGTGGATCATGTCGGATCGCACCCTGCCGCGTTCGCTGCGCATGATCGAAGGCTTCGGCGTGCACAGCTTCCGCCTGGTCAACGCAGCCGGCGAATCGACCTTCGTCAAGTTCCACTGGCGCCCCAAGCTCGGCCTGCAGTCCACGATCTGGGACGAAACCGTCAAGATTTCCGGCGCCGATCAGGATTTCCACCGGCGCGACATGTTCGACGCCATCGCCGCCGGCAATTTCCCCGAGTGGGAATTCGCGGTGCAGCTGTTCACGCAGGAACAGGCCGACAAATTCCCGTTCGATCACCTGGACGCCACCAAGCTGATTCCCGAAGAACTGGTTCCGCTGAAAGTGATCGGCCGGATGGTGCTGGACCGCTGGCCGAACAATTTCTTCGCTGAAACCGAACAGGTGGCGTATTGCCCTTCGCATGTGGTGCCGGGAATCGATTTCTCGAACGATCCGCTGCTGCAGGGCCGTTTGTTCTCCTATCTCGACACCCAGCTTTCGCGCCTGGGTTCGCCCAATTTCCACCAGATCCCGGTCAACGCGCCCCAATGCCCGTTCGCCAACCATCAACGCGACGGCCACATGCAGATGACGCAACCGGCAGGCCGGGTTGCCTATGAGCCCAACTCCCTGTCCGACAACTCGCCCCGCGAAACGCCCAAGGGCTTTCACAGCGCCGCTGTCATGGAAACGGGCGAGAAAGGCCGCATTCGTGCCGAGGCCTTCGCCGATCACTACAGCCAGGCGCGGCAGTTTTATCTCAGCCAGACCGTGCATGAACAGGCGCATATCGCCTCGGCGCTGGTATTCGAGTTGTCCAAGGTCGAACATCCGCACATACGGGAAGCCATGGTCGGCCACCTGATTCATATCGAAAAAGACCTCGCCAAGCGCGTTGCCACGGGTCTTGGCTTGGACAAGATGCCCGATGCGGCGGTGGCCGCGACGCCCGTGAAGAAGATGGCGCCTTCGCCCGCATTGCAGATCATCGGCAAGATGAAGGACACGCTCATGGGCCGCGCGGTCGGCATCCTGATCGCGGACGGCTCGGACGGCGCGGCCATCAGGAAGATCAAAAAAGCGGCGACCGATGCGGGCGCCAGCGTGAAGATCGTTGCACCCAAAGTGGGTGGCGCGAAGCTGGCCGATGGCACGATGCTGGCGGCTGACGGGCAGCTGGCGGGGACGCCCTCCGTGCTGTTCGACGCCGTCGCCGTCATTCTTTCCGAGAAGGGCGCCCAAGCGCTGTCGATGGAAGGCGCCGCGATCGACTTTGTGCGCGATGCGTTCGGTCACCTCAAGGCCATCGCCGTCGATCAGGGCGGACAGGCGCTGCTGAAAACAGCAAATGTCGGACATGACGCAGGTGTCGTGGATGCCACCGACAGCAAGGCGTTTATCGCCGCGGCCAAGACCCGCCAATGGGACCGGGAAAGGTCCATTCGAACCCTGGCATAGCGTGCGCCCCGGACCGGGCCCCTCCTGGGCGAGACCAATTCCGCACCCCACCGATGACAGTCAGCAGCTGTCTGCGGCTTGTCCACGTCTGAGTGAACAAATTGAACATTAGGAGCATGATTGTGAACGATGAGAATCGAAATTTTGTACGCCCTGGTTACATCATCCAGCCCGTTCTGGGGTTTCGCGATGCCCCCTTCGACTGGTCCCGCGAGCATGCGGAGGAAGTCGCCCACACGGAAGGCCTGACGCTGACCCCAGCACACTGGGAAGTCGTGCGCACCTTGCAGGAGTTGTGTACGCGCAATGAGAAACCCACCATGAATGCTCGTGATCTGCATGATGCGCTTGATAAGCGTTTCCATGATGAAGGTGGCATCAAGCATCTATACGAACTGTTTCCAAAAGGCCCGCTGGCTCAGGGCTGCCTGCTCGCTGGCCTGCAACCGCCGGCAGGCACGCAGGACCAGGGCATGGGCAGCGCGGTTTAGGGCGACGCGGATTAGATCCGTCGCCCCGGCTGGAGGGTATTCCAGCAATTGGCCCGCGTGCGTGCCCTGAAGTACGGATTGGCTGGTGGCGAAGGGAACTGTTCAACTGCGTACGCGGCAAGTCGCCCTGCCTTGGGGCCCATTTATGAATTCAAGTGAAGGAGCATTTCATGAACAACATCGTCTATATCGTCGGTGCAGTCGTCATCATCATCGCACTCCTGTCGTTCTTCGGACTGCGCTGAAACCTGCGCGGGTTGACGGGGTGCAGAGCCGGAACTCATGCCGGCGCCCCGGGATATCCGCCCCAACGGGCGCCAATGCGAGGCGGCGGGTATTCAATGCGGGTAGGCCGTGGGCGATGCGCCCGACCGCAGCAGAGGGGTGAGCGCATCGGCAACCATCGGGTGGCCGAAGAAGAAACCCTGGCCCTCGTCGCAATGCTGGCCAAGCAAGAAGGCAACCTGCTCGGCTGTTTCCACCCCCTCCGCAATGACGCGTTGCTTGAGGCTTTTGCCCATGCTGATCACGGCGCTGACGAGGGAGGCGTCGTTTGCGTTGCGGGTCATGTTGTTGACAAAGGATCGGTCGATTTTCAGGGTGTTGATCGGAAACTGCCGCAGATAACTCAGGCTTGAATAGCCGGTACCGAAGTCATCGACGGCAAGCTGTATGCCCAATGCAGACAGTGCATGCAGTACTGAATCGGTTGCGCTGGCATCGCGCATGAGCACGCTCTCCGTCAGTTCGAGTTCAAGATAACGCGGTTGCAGGCGCGTTTCCTCAAGAATTCCACGCAGGTTCACGAGGAAGTCCTTCGCGCGAAACTCGAGTGCAGAGGTGTTGACGGCTATGGTGATCGGCGGCAAGCCTGCATCCTGCCAGGCCTGGGCCTGGCGGCAGGCCTCACGCAACACCCAGCGGCCGATCCGCAGGATCAGGCCGCTGTCTTCGGCGATGGGTACGAACTGGGCGGGTTCCAGCAGCCCGCGCTGCGGATGTTGCCAGCGGACGAGCGCCTCGATACCGACGATCGTGCCGCTGTGAAGATTGATTTTAGGCTGGTAGTGCAATACGAACTCCTGCCGTTCCAGTGCAAGACGCAGACTGGCCTCGATGGATTGTCGCGCAATGGCGCGGGCCGTCATTTCCTGCTCGAAGAATGCGTAGGTGTTGCGACCGTTATCCTTGGCGTGAAACATCGCAGTGTCGGCATGCTTGATCAGGGTTTCCGCATCCGGGCCGTCTTCTGGGTAGATGCTGATGCCAATGCTCGCGCCGATATGCAGATCGTGTTGCTCGATGTGGTGCGGCAGTGCGATTGCCGCAATCATTTTTTGCGCAGACAACGCTGCGTCCTCCGGATGATCAATTTCGGGAAGCAGCGCCACGAACTCATCCCCGCCCAGGCGGCTGATCGTGTCCGACTGGCGTACGCAAGCCAGCAGGCGCTGGCCCACCGACTGCAGTAACTGGTCGCCCACGCCATGCCCCAGCGAGTCGTTGATGTGCTTGAAGCGATCCAGGTCCATGAACAGCACGGCGAGCTGCTTGCCGGAGCGCCGCGCCAGCGCAATCGCCTGGTCCAGCCTGTCGTGGAGCAGGATTCGGTTGGGCAAGCCGGTGAGTACATCGTGATGCACCAGGTGGTCCAGTTCGGTCTTCGCCGTTTGCACCTGTTCGGCCAATTTGCGCGCTTCGATGGTCGCGACGACCAGGTTCGCGTTGGCTTGCTGCAGGCGGATCATCTGGTCGGCGGTTGCCGACTGCAGGGTCTCGAGGGTACGAATTTCGTCTTCCCGTGTGGTGGCGCGCCCTTCGCGTACATGGGCTTCGCCTTCGCGTGCCTGCACCACGTTCTCACGCTGGCCAGCCGCGTCTTCGCGCTGATGCGCGACGTCTTCGCGTGCTGCGGCCATCTGTTCGCGGCCCCGGAGGGTTCTCGCGTCGGCACACGCTGCGCGATCCTGACGCCGCCTGTCGCTGCCGCGGGCGACCCGTACCCGCTCGGCGTGATCGCTGGAGGCGTCCGCTTGATCGCCCGTACCGGAACTGGAAACATCGCCCTTGTCATTGCTGCTCATACAGACCCTCCATTGGGGAGTGTTCCAGCTAGGGATTGACCGTGGGATGACCGGTCATGATGCCGTCGTATTCGGACAAGGACTCGCCAATCACGATGCCATCGTCGCCGATGTCGAACAGCCGGATGTCCTTGCTGTGGTCGCTGCCCCGCACCTTGACGATCGAGAAGACGCGCTTGAACTGCCCTGCGATTTCGACATAGCGCTGCACCAGGATGGCATCGGCGAGGAACGCGCTGCCAAACGGACTGAAACGCAAATCGGTGTAGCGGTCTTCCAGTTCCGAGGTCATCAGGATGGTCACGCCCTTGCTGGTCAGTTCGGCCACCATCCGGTACAGCGAACCGCGAAAGTCCTCGCTGAACTCGGGTGCCAGGGCCAGTTCGAAACCCGACAGCGAATCGATGACGACGCGCTTGGCCTGCATGCGATCGATCATCCGGATCATGTCGTGCAGGGTTTCATCGATCGACAAATCCAGCGAGCGCGTGTCGATCACACCCACCTGCCCGGCACTCACCAGCGCGTGCAGCTTGTTGTTCATCAGTTGGCTCGGGCTTTTTTCGAACGCCGCGATCACGCCAGGTTCGCCGCAGCGCGCCCCTTCGGCGAGAAACGCCGTCGCCAGGATGGTTTTCCCGGACCCCGAGGGGCCGACTGCGAGCAGCGAATAACCGGCCGGCAGACCGCCTCCCAGCATTTCGTCCAGGCCCGCAACCCCCATCGAAATCCGCTCCGTGCCGCCAGCGGTGGCGGGTCCGGCTGTTTCAACCGGCTGGACGATCGCCCGCGGAAACACCTGGAGGCCTGCATCGCCAATGCGAAAAGTATGCAAACCGGGCGCCTGGGCCTGGCCACGCATCTTGACTACCTGCATCTTGCGCACCATGGAATTGCGATGCAGGTTCTGCGACAGCCACAGGATGCCGTCCGCCACGGTAAAGACCGGACTCGATTCGGATTCGGGCGCCAGGTATTCGCCGATCAGAAAGGTGGTGGCCTGCCAGCTGGTCATCTGCATGCCGAGCTGCTGCACAAAGCGCTGCAGGTCGGACACATTCCGGTCCTCGGGCCGGACCGACTGCACGACGGACCGAAACGAATCGACGAACACCAGGCTGGGTTCATAGTCTTTCACCTCGGCGGCGATGCGCGCCAGGACACGGTCGAAATCGCCCTCCAGCAGCTCGGTCGCCAGGTTGACGAAGCGAATCGACTGATTGATCTTGCCGTGATCGAAAAACGCAAATTGCTGTTGGTACCGAAGCATTTTCAGGGTGGGCTCGCCGAGCACGGTGAAGAACAGCGCCCGGTAATCCGGCGCGGCCAGCGAGAACATGATCTGGTGGGCGAGCGTGGTTTTTCCACTTCCCGGCGTGCCCGCAATCAGATTGAACGAGAACTCCGGCAGGCCGCCACCCAGCAAATGGTCGAGACCGGGAACCCCGGTTGGCAGGCGGCGTATCGTAACCGTGTTACTCATTCTCGGGCTCCTTGTCGGCCGTGGCTGAAGCAAGATTGCCCCAGGCCGAACGTAATATGCTGGCGGTCAATTGTTCGCCAATCAACGAAGCCAGGATGTCGGTAAACGTGGTCAGCAGCAGGCTGTTGGCTGCGCAGGCATGGGCCGGCGTTTGATCGGCCAGCCGCGCTTTCAATTCCGCGAAGCGGTGAGGGGGCTGCGGTGGTGAAGGACACGGCGGAAGCCAGGGAAAAGCAGGCTGTGCCAGGTGCACGCTTCGCTCGTACAGCGAATTGAAACCGGCCTCGCCGACGATCGAAATGATGTCGTCGGCCAGTTTCTCCCAAAGGTCCATTGCGACATCCGCGACGTTGTCAGGCTGCCGTGCCATGAGGCTGGCAATGATTTGCTGACGTAACAGGGCGGCGCTTTCCATGAGAATGTGCTCAGCAAGCGGCTGGGAAGGCCGGAGAAGCCGGAATGCAACCGCGCTCCGGGTTAAACGTTCCAGGGGTATCTGAAAGCCAGGTTTCCATATTCGTCGTCCCCCTTTGAAACCTGTGACGCGTCAGAAGATCGGAGGATGCACCGGCTTTTGCCATAAGGCTGTTCAGATTCTGAGTGTGGCCCGTGGTTTCCAGGGGACCGCAGCCTCGGCATGCCATCGCCCATGCAGTCTACCTGATTTGGCAAATACGATCGCAAACTGAAATGCGACGCCTGTTGTTCGCGGGTCCAGCCATGGCAGAGGCCCCTGTCGGCTGTCGCGGCATTTCCGCCGTTAGCGGGGCGGGTGGCCGGGACACTGGCCGGGTGAGCGGCGTGCGCTGGCTCGGCGGGAATGGGTGTCATCAGAATGACAGGGCAGCGTCCTTGAAACATGGGTGTCTGGCACCTGGCACCTGGCAGGGGCGTGCCCCCTGTCTGGCCGCACTGGTGAACGGGCGCATCGGCAGACGGCCAGCCGTGTGTGATGTCTTCCCCACTTTTGCGAGCTGCGAGACACGACGACTACTTGCTGCGGACAAACAGCAGGACCACGCCCACCGCAATCGCGCCTACACCAGCCCAGATGGGGATGTTGACTGTCTCCTTGTCCTTGATCGACAGTTCGATCGGGCCCAGCTTGGCCTCATGCGTATCCTTGGTGTAAGTAAATCCGCCATATAGCAAGCCCAGGCCGCCGGCCACGATCAAGGCGATAGCCAATATTTTGACTGCGTTCATTTTGTGTCCCCCTGGAAATACGGTAATTGAATGTGGCGGCAGGAATGGCCATTCAACCAGAAGCCGTGAACTCGCGCGCTCAGACAATCCGACAATCGCAGCATAGGACAATTTCCGTGGCGTTCCATGCCCCGGATTTGCCTGAATGAGGGGAAAGACGAGGCATAGCCTCGTCGAGGAGCCGGTCGGCGCGATGCTGACGGTCAGCTGTGCGACCGGGGTACGCTACTTGCCGAAGCGCTTCTTTGCCTGGTCCAGGCAGCGATCTTTGGCGTCGCCCGCGTAGGTATCGCACTTTTCCTTGGCCACCTTGTACTCGGCGTCCATCTTGTCTGTCGAGGCATCCTTGCGAGCATCGCTGGATTTCTCCTTTGCGGTGGCATTTGCTTCCGTGGTCTTCATCTGGGCCTTGGCGTCGACCTTGGCGGACGTTTCCGCCGCCTTCGCTTCCTTCACGCACACATCCTTCGCATTGCCGGCCAGATCGTCGCACCGCTCCACCGCCACGGCATAGTCCGCCTCAGCTTTGGCGATACGTGCCTGGTAGCGGGTTTTTACAGTGGGTTTGTAGCTGGCTTCAAGTTCGGCTTTACCGACACTTTCCTTGCCCTTGGCCTCGGCCACACAGATATCCTTGGGATTGCTGGACAACGACGCGCAAGCCGCCTTGGCCGACTTGTATTCGGCTGCTATCTTGTCCTTGCCGGCTTTGTAGTCGGTCTTCGACAGGTTTTGCGCGATGGCGCCTGTGCTGAATACGAGACTGACTGCAAGCGCGATCACGTTGAAATTGAGTGTTTTCATCTGGGTTCCTTGAAATGGATTGTGCGTGGACGTGCTATACCGGCAAGCCATGCCGGGAAATTACTGCTTTCCCGGCGCGCGGCTTTCAAACATCGCGTACTGCAGGACGCGTGCATGCATCCGTACTGGCTCCGATTGGATCAATCCTAGGGCGAAGCGATTTCGATGTCTGTCTGCCAGCGAACATAACCAAAATCAGGTCTCTATACTAAAAAACCGGAAGCCTTGCGATCTGGATATCGTGGGGCTGGATCGTTGAAATGATAAGGAGACCGCTTATGCCCGAACCGCATGACCCCCGCCAGAACCATTTGCTCGCCGCCCTGTCGGCGGACGAATACGCGCGTCTGCTTCCTCATCTGGAACTGGTTCCGATGCCGCTCGGCCATGTGCTTTACGAATCCGGCGCACAGATGCGCCATGTCCATTTCCCCATCACCTCGATCGTCTCCTTGCTTTATGTGATGGAGGATGGCGCGTCGGCCGAAATCGCCATAGTCGGCAATGAGGGCATTGTGGGCGTCTCCCTGTTCATGGGCGGCGAAACCACGCCCAGTCGCGCAGTCGTGCAAAGCGCCGGCCATGCCTACCGGCTCAGGGGGCAACTGCTGAAGGATGAATTCAAGCGTTTCGGGGGCCGTCGATCCGGTGTATTGCATAATTTGTTGCTGCGCTACACGCAGGTGTTGCTGACGCAGATGGCGCAAACGGCGGTGTGCAACCGCCACCATTCGCTGGATCAGCAGTTATGCCGCTGGCTGCTGCTGAGCTTTGACCGTTCGTCTTCCAACGAACTGGTCGTGACCCAGGAGCTGATCGCAAACATGCTCGGGGTGCGCCGCGAGAGTGTGACGGAGGCTGCAGGCAACGTGCAGCGTGCCGGCTTGATCGAATACAACCGTGGCCACATCACCATGATCGACCGGCTGGGCCTGGAGGCACGCGCCTGCGAGTGCTATGCGGTGGTCAGAAAGGAGTTCGATCGCCTGTTTCCGGAGACGATCGCCCACTAAACCGTTCCGGCATCGGTTTTGTCGTGCCGGTTCAGAAGGGCCAAAGCTTGCAGATTGCACACAGGCTTTTGAGCGGTCCCCGGTTGTCGGCCAGGATGGCAAGGCCGGCCCCGACACAGTAGATGACGGCGAATGCCCCTGGCAAGATGGGCAGGCCCATGAGAACGATGAGCCGCTCCTTGGGAACGGTCAGGCCCGGAACGTTTTCAAGCTGCGCAATACGGTAAAGATGCTTGAGGTACTGGGCTACGGCAGCACACACGCTCGCAACGAATGCGGTAATCGATATCCAGGCCAGCACGCCGCCCAGCATGTGGTAAGTCAGGGTATAGGTGCAGGCAGGGGGATCGGGGAGCGCATTGAAGATGCCGACGATCACTGAAAGGCAGAAGGCGATTAAGGCGATGAGGAAATGGATGGTGGTGCGGTAGGGGTCGTAGCTCTTCTGGTTTGCGTCCAGGATGGCTTTTTGCACCATTTCCGCTAGGACGCCCCTGACCTGCGGGTCTTTTATGGCTTCTACGACAGCATCGTGGATCCTGTTTCTCATGGTGCTCTCCCTGTGCGCTTCCTTGGTATAGCCAAGAATTTCAGGATGGGGCGAATCCTGTTGCGTCGTCGCATAATGAGGCAGCCGACAGGGCGGGAGAAAATTTCCGACTGGATGGAATAAACCGGGGCGTCAAGGTGTTTACGTCCATGCAGGCTGACTGCATCCCTCCATTTTCGAGAAAAGGACGTCCCATGAAAACCGCATTCACTTCCTCCCTGGCAGGCCTCGTCCTGCTCGTTGCCTGTGCGACGCCGAACGCCGCGCCCGTGGCCATGCAATCGGGCGTGCTGACCAATGCCGACGGCATGACGCTGTATGTATTCGACAAGGATGCCGCCGGCGCCGGCAAGAGCGCATGCAATGGCGATTGCGCGACGAACTGGCCGCCGCTGATGGCAACGGCCGGCGACAAGGCGAGCGGCGACTACAGCATCCTTACCCGCGACGACGGCAGCCGCCAGTGGGCCTACAAGGGCAAGCCGCTGTATCGCTGGATCAAGGACCAGAAGCCGGGCGATACCACGGGCGACGGCGTGAAGAACGTGTGGCATGCGGCTAAACCCTAAGCCGGATCTGATCGAGCATCTGCCCCGTCTGCGCCGCTACGCCCGGGCGCTGACGGGCGATGTCGTGCGTGCCGACGACCTGGTGCAGGACACGCTCGAACGCGCGCTGGCCAGGCTCGATTTGTGGCAACCGGGCAGCGACCTGCGCGCCTGGCTGTTCACGCTGATGCACAATCTTTTCGTGAACCAGTTGCGGACCCGCCGCCCGCAGGACACGGCGCTCGACGAGGCGATGGACATCCCGGTGAGCGGCGGACAGATGGAAGCGCTGGCGGCGCGCGACATGCACGCGGCGCTGGTACGGTTGCCCGATGAGCAGCGGGAAGTGATCCTGCTGGTCGGGCTGGAACAGTTTTCCTATGCCGAGGCCGCCCAGGTGCTGGGCGTGCCGGTCGGCACGATCATGTCGCGTCTTGCCCGTGCGCGCGAGCGGATGCGACACATGCTGGCGGGGGCGCCCGCCGTACAGTTGAAGGTGGTGAAATGACGGACCCTGTGCGCGAGGACGATTTGCATGCCTATGTGGATAGCGCGCTGCCCGAGGCGCGGCGCCTGGACGTCGAGGCCTGGCTGGCCGCGCATCCGGAGGACGCCGCACGGGTGCAGACATGGACCGGACAGAATCAGGCGCTGCATGCCGCGTTCGATGGTGTGCTCAACGAACCCCTGCCGATCGACCTGGTGCGTGCGGCGCGTCGTCGGCCGGTTCGCGCGCCGTGGCGGGCGATGGCGGCCACGCTTGCCTTGGCGGCCAGCGGCCTGATCGGCTACGGCATCGGTCTCAGCGAGGATCAGCCCCTCCCGGTGCCGCTGCATTTCGCCCGCGATGCGGCGATCGCGCATGCAGTGTTCAGTCCCGAGGCGCGGCACCCGGTCGAGGTGGATGCGGCCCACGCCGCGCATCTGGTGAGCTGGCTTTCCAAGCGTGTCGGCACGCAGCTCAAGGCGCCTGAATTCGGCGCGCTCGGTTTCGAACTGCTGGGCGGGCGCCTGCTGGCGGGCGAATCCGGTCCGGTGGCTCAGTTCATGTACCAGGATGCGGGGGGGCGCCGCGTCACGCTCTATGTGCGGCGCGCCGTGACGGGCAATCGTGAGACGGCGTTCCGCCACGTCACCGAAAACGGCGTCGAGGTGTTCTACTGGATCGACCGCGATTTCGGCTATGCGCTGTCCGGCCAGATCGCGCATCCGGACATGCAGAAACTGGCCGACGCGGCCTATCGTCAGCTGATGGGCGGCTAATCGAGGTCTCGACGGAGGCTTGCCGCAGATGCCGCTCGAATTGCCAAAAAATGGAAGTGCGCGAAGCATGCCTCGCCGCCTGGCGGACGCACTCAGAGCGCAGCGCCCAGGCTCCAGTCCAGTATCCGCCAGCGCCGTTCGCGGCTGCCTTCGACGGCGATCTGGTAGCCCAGGCGGCGGATGGCACCGGGGCGGATAAGGAAGGTTTCTTCGCGAAACGGCAGGGTGGAATGCTCGATGCGCCAGGGGTTCGGTCCCATGCGATAGCCGAAGCTGATCTCGACATTCAGCCAGTCGAGCAATTGCGCATGCGATGGCTGCATCCGTGCGATGAGGCGCGGCCGGTCGGGTGCATCGGACAGTGGATAGGGGCGGCCCTGCACATACATGAAACAGGCCCCGGCGACGAGCAGCCAGGTCGGGCGGATGGGCTGTTCGCCCGCTTCCATCACGAGCTCGAGCGCGGCGGTGCCGCCGCGGCTGGGCGGCAGGCGTTCCCAGGTCTCCAGGTAGTCGGTCTCGATGCCGGTTTCGGTCAGGCGTTCGCCGTCGAAGACCATGCTGCCGGTGTCGCGGCTGCCGTTGGCAGGCTGAAAGTCCATCTGGCGATGCCAGGTGCAGCGTGTGCCATCGATCTGGGTGACGCCGCAAAACCCCTGCTGGCGCGCCAGCCAGGCCAGCTGGACCTCGCTGCATTCGGCGAGACTGCTGACGCCGGAAAAGTCCGGCCGCCCGGCGGGGAGGCGCAGATCGGCGTGCCAGCGCGGCGTCTGCAGCCAGAAGACGTGGCTGTGCGTGTCGCGCAGATCGGCGGTTTCCAGCAGGCTGCGGCGCCACACGCCGAGATAGGCGTTCGGAACCGGCGCGGGGGCGGCCGCCATGTCGGCCTGGGGAGCGAAGTAGCGTCGTGACAGATCGCGCAAGGCGCCGGCAAGGCACAGGTCGTTACGGTTCATGGTCATCCGGTGGGTTCATGTCGGTTTGGCCGGCGTCGCCGGCGCACAACAGGGCTTCCATTTCGAGCGCGGGGATCGGGCGGCTGAAGTAGTAGCCCTGCAGCTCGTCGCAACCGTGCTGGCGCAGGAATTCGAGGTGTGCGAGGGTTTCCACGCCTTCGGCCACCACCTTGAGACCGAGCGCATGGCCGAGCGTGATGATGGCGCGCACGATGGCGGCATCGTCGGGATCGCTGTCGATGTCGCGCACGAAGCTCTTGTCGACCTTGAGACGGTCGACGGGAAAGCGCTTGAGATAGCTGAGGCTGGAATAGCCGGTGCCGAAATCGTCCACCGCTATGTCGACGCCCAGCGTCTTCAGCGACTTCATGGCGACGTTGATGCGTTCGGCATCGTGCATGACGAAGGACTCGGTCAATTCCAGTTCCAGGAAGGCCGGGTCGAGCCCGGCCTGCGCCAGGGCGGAGGCCACCGACTGCACCAGACCGGTATGGCGGAACTGGATGGGCGACAGGTTCACCGACACGTTGATGGGCGGCAGCCCGGCGCGCTGCCAGGCGCTGTTCTGGCGGCAGGCCTCCTCCAGGATCCATTGTCCGATCGGAATGATCAGCCCGGTTTCCTCGGCGATCGAGATGAAGCTGTCGGGCGGGATGATGCCCTTGCCCGGGCAGTCCCAGCGGATCAGGGCTTCTGCGCCGATGATGCGGCCGCTGGCGACGTCGATGCGGGGCTGGTAGTAGACGCGGAATTCCTCGCGTTCCAGCGCGTGGCGCAGGCTGTTTTCCAGTTCGAGGCGTTCGCTGATCGCCAGATTCAGTTCGGGCGTGTAGAAGTGATAGGTGCTGCGGCCGGATTCCTTGGCCTTGTACATGGCGGCATCGGCGCAGCGCAGGAGGGCGTCCGGATCGCCGCCATCCTGCGGGTAGCAGCTGATGCCGACGCTGCAGCTGAGCCCGTATTCCTGCCCCTCGTCCATCCAGGGCTGCGAAATGATTTCCAGCAGGCGGCTGACGATGGCGAGGATTTCATTTTCCTCGTGCAGCTCGGTAAGGACCAGGACGAATTCGTCGCCGCCCTGGCGTGCCACGCTGTCGTGGCCACGGACGCAGGCCAACAGCCGGTCGGCGACTTCCAGCAGCAGGCGGTCGCCGACATGGTGGCCGAGGCTGTCGTTGATCAGCTTGAAATGATCGAGATCGACGAACACCACCGCCACCAGATGATTGTCGCGCTGCGCCTTGACGATGGCCTGTTCGATGCGGTCGCGCAGCAGCGACCGGTTGGGCAGGCCGGTCAGACTGTCGTGGCTGGCCTGGTGCTCGAGCACGGCTTCGTGCTGCTTGCGCTCGGTGATGTCGACCACGGTGCCTTCGAAGAACTGCACGCTGCCGTCGACATCGCGCACCGCGCGCGCATTCTCGGAAATCCAGATGATGTGGCCGTCCCGCCGGTAGACCTGCGATTCGAAATTGCGCACCACGCCATGCGCCTGCATCAGCCGCACGAATTCCCCGCGCCGTTGCGGCAGCACATAGAGTTGGCGCTGGATGTCGTGCAGGTGCGCGACCAGTTCGTCCGGCGAGGCATGACCGTAGATGCGCGCGAGCGCGGGATTGGCATTGAGGTAGCGGCCTTCCGGCGTGGTCTGGAAGATCCCCTCGGTGGCGTGCTCGAAAATGCTGCGATAGCGCCGCACCGCTTCGTGCAGCGCCTCGTTGGCGGCCATACGTTCGGAGATGTCCTGGATGAAACCTTCGATCCAGGCCAGGTGGCCGTGTTGGTCGTACAGCCCGACGCCGCGTTCCAGGACCCAGCGGATCTGGCCGTCGGCACGGCGGATGCGATATTCCACGTCGAAGGCCTCGTTGGCCGCGAGGGCGGCGCGGATCGTGCGGCCGACGTGTTCGCGATCCTCGGGCAGGGTCATCTGGTCATAGGACACGCGGTTGTTGAACACCAGCTCGTCGGGACGATAGCCGGTGAGCTTGTGGCAGCCTTCGCTGACGTATTCCATGGTCCAGATGGCATCGATGCGGCAGCGGTAGATCATCCCGACCAGATTGTCGGTGATGGTGGTGAGCAGGCGCGTGACGTCGAGCGGCGCCGCAGGGTCCGTCACGTCCGGCTCGACAGACTGCAGGTTTTCGAACCTATTCATGGAATGCGGGGAAGCGTCGTAGCGTGCGCCGGAAGGCGTGACCATCCGCCGGCAGGGTGCCGGTGGCGGTGGCGAGCAATCGCTTCAGCAGGCGGTTCGGGCGCATGGTGTACTCCGTGGAGATGTCAGGTGTGCAGGTCCCGGGAGCGCAGGGGCGCGTACTCCCGGGCTTTTGTCCCGCCGTGGCCTCCGCTAGCCGGCGGAATCGGAACACCCTGGCCCCTGCGGTCAATGCAGACGACAAGGCGCCGCTATTCCCGTTGAACATCAGAAAGCAATAGCTGTGCCATAGAAATCAGGTGTGCGGAATGGATGTCGCGACCTTGTATAGGCGCGGCAGGCGCGTGGCGCATGCGCCGCGGTGAAGGAGAACGACGGCGGGCCATGGCCTGAATTGGTGCGGCCGATGGCGCGCATGCACCACGGTGGACTGCCTGAGGGCGGCTGTCCCGGGAAGGGGAGATACACGCAGATGTGACGCAGAATTCGGCGGACACGGAGTATCACGGGGGCGATTAGGGTGTTTGCTTAGTGCGCTTCAGCCTGTTCGTGCGCCACCGATAACGCTGTCAAGTGCAGGCAAGCATCCACGCCTGCCCGCCACTCAACTTGATAGAAGAACTGGGGTACTGCGGTGGAATGGATTCGTGAAGTCAGTTTGGTGCGCCGGGTCATGATCGGATTCTGGGTCATGGCTGCGGTGGTCGGCGTGTTGGGAGCAAGCGCGATCGGGTCGCTGCAAAACAGGTCTGCTGCGCTGCAGCATGCAGCCTTGGACGGCGCGACCGGAACCGCACCCGGATCGGGGGCGGAGTGGGTGATCGGCGTGATTACCCTTGCAGGCGTCGGGTTTGCGCTGCTGGCAGGCTGGGCGATTCGCAGGAGCATCAAGGATTCGGTGGAATCCACGGTGCAATGCGTGGTGCAGGTTGCGGGGGGCGACCTTGAGACCCCGATCAGTTCCCCTGGCAAAGATGAGATCTCCTGGCTGCGGAGCGAACTCAATTCGATGCGGAAGAAGTTGCGCGCCATGGTGCTCGATGTGCGCCAGACCGTGGAAGGCGTCAATAGTGCATCCGAGGAGATCGCCAGCGGGAATACCGATCTGTCTTCCCGCACCGAGAGCCAGGCCAGCGCGCTGCAGCAGACCACGAGCTCGATGCAACTGCTTGCCGGGACGGTGCGCAGCAACTCGCAAAGTACGCAGGAAGCCCGCGATGTGGTCGCGCAGTCGAGCAAGGTGGCCTTGCTCGGCTCGCAGACGATGCAGGACGTGGTGGTGCAAATGACCGAAATTCACGATGGGGCCGCCCGCATCGGCGAGATCGTCGGGGTGATCGACAGCATCGCCTTCCAGACCAATATTCTTGCGTTGAATGCGGCGGTCGAGGCGGCCCGTGCGGGCGACAGCGGGCGCGGCTTTGCCGTGGTCGCGTCCGAGGTGCGCGCGCTGGCCCAAAGCAGTTCAAGCGCGGCGCGCGAGATCAAGGCGCTGATCGACGCTTCGACCGAGCGGGTCGAGGCCGGGTCGAAGCTGGTACACGACGCCAGGCGCACGATGCAGGAGATTTTCGAGAGCGTGGAGCGCATGTCGGAACTGATCGTCAGCATCGCCGATGCAGGGCAATCGCAGAACAATGACATCGGCCAGATGAACCAGGCCATTTCGCAGCTCGATACGATGACGCAGCAAAACGCCGCGCTGGTCGTTCAGCTCAGCGCGGCGGCCCAGTCGTTGAAGGCGCAATCGGGGCAGCTCAGCAGTTCGATGGCGGCGTTCCGCGTCGCGGCCTGACGGTCGTCGCGGCAGGGAAAGGGGGGGGGGGGGGGGGGGG
>JAIBEL010000073.1 GCA_019459285.1 Rhizobium sp.
CCCCCCCCCCCCCCACGCTGCGGCAATTTGCCACATTGTCGCGGCACGTCCCTCGCCCTACACTCGGCCCGAATAGAAACCAATAAATTTCCTGAATGTTTTTCAGGCTGGCATGGATTGGCCGGGCGATTATGCAGTAGCAGTTACTGCTTATTCGCCCGTGTCCGGCCAGGGGGACGAGAGACGTCATGATGGGCATTATGAAAACGGCGCCCGGCCGCTGGGGCCTGGCGCAGACCGTAGCCGCGCTCTTGCTGTCGGGGTACGCGGGAACGGCCTTGCCGCATACGCACATGCCGCCGGCAAATCCGGGACAGGCCGTCGCGTCCCGATCGGCAAAACCCACGCTGGCGATCGGGGCCACCATCGACGCGCAGGGCCGGATATGGCTCGCCCGCGTCGAAAACCGAACACTCCTGGTTTCGTATTCGACCGACGACGGCAAGCATTTTTCTGCTCCGGTCGCTGTCAACGCCGAGCCGGAAAACATCGGGGCGGAAGGTGAAAACCGGCCCAAGATTGCCGTCACCCGCAACGGCACACTGCACCTGACCTGGACGCTGCTGCTGCCGCAACCCTACACCGGCGAGATTCGTTACGCGCGTTCGACCGATGGCGGCAGGACCTACTCGGCACCTATCACGATCAACGACGACAAGCGCCTGACCAGCCACCGTTTCGATTCGCTGGTTTCGGATGGCGGCGACCGACTGGCCATCGTCTGGCTGGATGGCCGCGACCGGGATGCCGCGAAAGAGAAGGGCGATGCATTCGCCGGCGCATCGGTTTATTTCGCCCGCTCCGACGATGACGGCGCCAGCTTCCGGGCCAACCGCAAACTGACCGCCCACACCTGCGAGTGCTGCAGGACCGCCCTGACCTGGACGGCAGACGGACCGGTCGCGCTCTGGCGCAATGTATATGGAACCCATACGCGCGACTTCGCCCTGGCCCATCTCGATTCGGGCAAGCTGCAGCGACTGGCCGAGGATGAATGGAACATCGATGCCTGTCCGCACCATGGAGGCGGGATTGCAACCGGCGGCGACGGTACGCTGCACGCGGTCTGGTACACCCAGGGCAAGAACCGCCGGGGGCTGTTTTACCGGCAGGTGAACGGCGACAGGATGTCGGCGCCGATGGCGTTCGGCAATCCGCAGGCCCAGGCCGGCCACGCTACCGTGGCGGCGGACGGGCAGACCGTGCTGATCACCTGGCGCGAGTTCGACGGCCAGGCTTATGGCGCAATGGCGATGCTGTCGAGGGACGGCGGCATCAGCTGGAATGAGCCACGCCGCATTGCGACAACAGAGGGTACCGCCGATTACCCGATTCCCCTGATCCACAGCGGCCGGATGCACGTTGTGTGGAACACGCTCCGCGAAGGCGTCCGGATCATGGAGGTCGAGTGATCATGTTGTGCCGTCTGTGTCTTCTTCTCGTGTGTCTGGCCGCATGGCCCGCATCGGCAGCCGAGCCAGCACGTTTCGATTCGGGCAGCCTGGCAAAGATCGAAGCGCGGTATGCGGGCAAGCCGTTCATTCTGAGCCTGTGGTCGGTCAACTGGTGCGGGCACTGCATCGACGAATTGACCATGCTGGGCAAACTGTCGAAAAACGAAAAAAACCTGCCTCTGGTATTGGTTGCGGTCGACAGCCCGGAGGATAGCGACGCGATCCGGAAAACCCTGCGCAAGCTCGGATTGAGCCATGCAGAGTCCTGGGTCTTCGACGATCCCATTCCCGAACGCCTGCGTGCCAGCATCGACCCCACTTGGCAGGGAGAACTGCCGCGTTCGTATCTGTACGACAAGGCGCATCGGCGCCAGGCAGCAGTGGGTACGCTCGATGAAGCCAGACTGAAAGCCTGGCTGGAACAACAGGGCCAGCGATCCGGCGCTGCCAAATAGAAAATCCACAAGGGAGCAACATGAAACGCAAAACTCTAGCGCTCGCCCTCGCCAGCACGCTGGGTCATCCTGCCGCCTGGGCTGAAGAGCAGACCTTGCCGGAAATGATCGTCAGTCAGCCGCGCCCGGCAGTGGTGACGAACAATCCTTCGCCATCGGCCGAAGTGAGCCAGGACCAGATGCGCGAAATGAACGTCATCAATGTCGAGGATTCGCTCAAGTACACACCGAGTATATTCATACGCAAGCGCTATGTCGGCGACCGCAACGGCATCGTTGCCAGCCGCACGGCGGGCAGCCTCCAGAGTGCGTGGTCTCTGGTTTATGCGGACGGTCTGCTGCTGTCCAACCTGTTGGGCAATTCCTACAATTTTCCGCCGCGCTGGAACATCGTCGGCAGCGAGGAAATCGAGAACATCGAAGTGCTGTACGGGCCGTTCTCGGCGCTGCTGCCCGGCAACTCGGCTGGCGCCACCATCCTGATCAATACGCGCAAGCCGCAGCAGTTCGAAGCCCATGCACGGGTCCAGGGATGGTCCCAGGACTACAAGCATTACGCCACGGACGACACTTACCGGGGCCACCAGGAACAGCTTGCGCTGGGTGCGCGGGTGAACGGTAGCCTGAGCTGGTCGTTCCTGTTCAACCATCTCGATACGCATTCGCAGCCGATCAACTTCGCCACGGCAGCCGTCCCCGCAGCCAACAGCGGGGTGGGGACGCCGGTCACAGGCGGCGTGCCCTACACCAACCCGACGAACGTCCCCAGCATGATGTTCGGTGCGACCAGCCTGGACCATTCGGTGCAGGACACGATGAAAATCCGGCTGGCGTACGACTTCACGCCCGACACGCGCGCGGCGCTCACCTATGCCTACTGGCAGAACGACAGCTTCAGCGATACCCGGACCTACCTGCGCAATGCGTCAGGCCAGCCCATATGGAGCGGCAACGTCAATATCGACAACAAGAACTACACCGTCAGCACGAGTACGCTCGCCCCGTCGGACAGCAATACGCAGAACCAGTTGCTGGGCCTGAGCCTGGACAGTCACCTGTCGCCGGACTGGTCGATCGAACTGAGCGCCTCGGATTATTCCACTCCTCGCGACATCACACGGACGCCGACCACTGCGGTTGCAGGCGGGCTCGGCCAGCCGGGCTCGGCAGGCGGGGCAGGCACGATCACGTTCGGTGACGAGAGCGGCTGGCAGACACTGGACGCCCGTGCAATCTGGAAACCCGGCCAGGACAGGAAGAACCACACCGTCACCTTCGGCTACCATTACGACCATTACACCTACAGCAGCGCCAAATACGCCGCATCCAGCTGGGCCGACGACAGCAGCATCGGCGCATCCCCCGTCAGCGCCACCATGGGCGACACCCGTACCGATGCCGTTTTCGCGCAGGATGCGTGGAAGCTCGATCCGCGCCTGACGCTGACGCTCGGCTGGCGAACCGAGCGCTGGCAGGCATTCAATGGTTTCATCAGCGGCTACGCGCCAATTGCCAGCCGCGACGACACCTACCATTCGCCCAAGGCGTCGCTCGCCTGGCGGGTGGCAGGCGACTGGCTGATCCGGGGTTCGGTTGCCCGCGCCTACCGCATGCCGACCGTCACGGAACTGTTCCAGACCGAGAAAATCGGCGTGGTCACGCAGATCAGCGATCCCAACCTGAATCCGGAAAAGATCCTGGCCACCGACCTCACCGCGGAGCATGCGCTCGAGGGCGGCAATCTGCGCCTGTCGCTGTTCGACCAGCACACCGATAATTTCCTCACCAGCCAGCTGAACCTGACAACCAATGTCAACCGCGTCCAGAACATCGGCCGTACCCGCATCACCGGCGCTGAGGCGGCGTATGAAGCGGTGGACTTCCTGATGCCTGGACTGGATCTCAATGGCAGCCTGACCTACACCGACTCGGAGATCCTGTCCGATCCGGGCAATCCCGCCCTCGTTGGCAAAAAGGTGCCGCGCATCCCCGACTGGCGCGCCTCGGTCTTCGCTTCCTATCGCTTCGATGAACACTGGACCGGTTCCCTCGGCCTGCTTTACAGCGGACTTCAGTTCGGCAACCTGGACAATTCGGACACCAATCACAACGACACAGGAAGCCTGAGCAAGTACACCACCGTCGACGTAAAGCTCGGCTACCGTTTCTCGAAACTGATTCGCGCCTCGTTCGGGATCGACAACCTGACCAATGAAGACTATTTCATTGGACCGCATCCTTTCCCGAAACGCACCTACCAGGCCGAATTGCGTATGGATTACTGAGCATGCGCCATCCTCGGCGACAAGTGTCGATCGCACACTTGGCAGGACTTGCCGCTGTGCTTGCACTGCACGGCGCGCTGCTCCATAGCCTGTGGCAGTCCCATATCCTGCCACCGCCCGCCGAGGCGGCAACGCTGTTTGTCGACCTGTTGACGGATCCACCCAAGCTTGAGCGGCCGAAGCCGGACCCGCCCAAGCCCAGGCCAATCAAACGCGAACGGCCCGTTCAACCGCCGCCTCCACAACAACTGGCCGCGCAAACGCCGGTCGTGTTGCCGTCCGATCCGGTCGCACCGCCGCCTCCACCACTGCCTCCCAGAATCGAGGTACCGGCCGAACCCGTGCTACCCGCGCCGCCGCCAAAGCCTGTGGGCCAGGCCGTGTTGAGCGGCGAACTCGCGCTGACCTGCCCGGACCGTGCGCCACCATCCTATCCCGCCATTTCCCGTCGTCTCGGGGAAGAGGGCAAGGTGGTGCTGCGCGTGGAGCTCGACGAAACGGGACGGGTTGACCGCGCCACGATCAAAATCAGCTCGGGCTACGCACGCATCGACGAGGCCGCGCTGGCCACCGTCAAGCGCTGGCGCTGCAGCCCGGCCAGCCGCGATGGCGCAGCCGTGCGCGCCGTCGCCATCCAGCCTTTTAATTTTGTACTCGAAGGACGATGACATGGATACGAACATAGGCTTTTCCCATTTCCTGGCCCAGGCCGATACACTCGGGAAAACGGTGTTGTTTCTGCTGCTGGCACTGTCGGTTGCGAGCTGGTACCTGATCGTGACCAAGACGATCGCCAACTACCTGGCGAAGCGACGCGTCGAAAGCTTTCTCGAACAATTCTGGGCGGCCGATTCGCTGCAGGAAATCCGCACCGCCTTGCTCAGGCAGCCGCGCGATCATGCTTTTGCCGAACTGGCACATGATGCACTGGAAGCCGCCAGCGACAGCGAAAAGCATGGCCTGCACAAGCTGGCGGCCGCAGGCGGCTTGGGCGAATTTCTCACGCGTCTGCTCAGAAACGGTATCGACCAGGAGGCCACGCGTGTCGAGCATGGCCTGACCATCCTGGCCTCGGCGGGATCGGCCGCACCCTATATCGGCTTGTTCGGCACCGTATGGGGGATCTATCACGCGCTCGTCAATATCGGCCTGTCGGGGCAGGGCACGCTCGACAAGGTCTCAGGCCCGGTGGGCGAAGCGCTCATCATGACGGCGATGGGACTGGCCGTGGCGATTCCCGCCGTGCTTGCCTTCAATGCCTTCAACCGGCGGAACCGGGTGTGGCTCGCCAGGCTGGATGCGTTCGCGCATGATCTGTACGCCATCATCACCGTGGGCGAAAAGGCCAACCGTTCCGCCGGCGAACCCCGTCCGCTGCATATCGTGAAGGAGGCCTGAACCATGGCAATGGGAAGCTTTGACCCGCGCCGGGGTCCGGGGCCGATGGCCGACATCAACGTGGTGCCGCTGGTGGACGTGATGCTGGTCCTGCTGGTGATTTTCATCATCACCACGCCGTTGCTCACCAATGCGGTCAAGATCGACCTGCCCAAGGCAAGCAGCGCACCCAATGTCACCAAGCCGGACCATATCGAACTCGGCATCCGGGAAAACGGCGATCTCTACTGGAACGGCGAGCGGGTCGCGATGGATCAGTTCGCGCCGCGTTTTGCCGAGGCCGCAAAAAAACAGCCGCAACCTGAGCTGCATATCCGCGCCGACCGGCATGCCGAATACGAGCCGGTCGCGAAAGTCATGTCGTTGGCTGCGCAGGCAGGCCTCACCCGTATCGGGTTTGTGACCGAGCCCGATCGGCACTGACCATCCGAAAGACGATCAGCACAGGGTGGACGCATGCGTCCATCCAGGTGACGTTACGCAAGCGCTTCAACGGGTGCCCGCGTAATTCTTGAGTTCTTCCATTCAATCATGGGCATCCACCAATGGCATTTTCTTGCCGGTTGGTGGCTTTCCCGCTGAATAAATAACGTGCACAAAACCGGAAATTTCGCACTCCGGGATTTCCCTTGTCTGGCCAAGGGCTCATACGTGAATTTACGGTAGTTCTACCAATTTACACGCTAAGGCCGTGGCCCTGTAATAGAAGCGGCGTCTTTATCCGGATTGTGATGAAGCGCAAGTTTTCATTCTATTTAGGGGCCTTCATGAAAAAACATAACTTTCTTCCGTCTGTTCTGGGAGCTCTCCTGGCTGCCTGTGCCGTATCTGCTAATGCCGATCCGATCGGTCTGGACGTGAGCGTGGGGTTGGTGAATATCCGGCCTGATATCAAATCCCCGGTCGTTGGGGCGGATGCCACCAACGAGGTGGTGCCCATTGCGAACTTCACGTATTACCTGAGCGAGCACTTTGCCCTGAACACGGCGGCCGGCATTACCCGCCACGAGTTCAGCAATGCGGGCGGCATCCTGGGCAAGGCCTCCATGGCCCCGTTCCACTTGATGGCGCAGTACCACTTCATGCCGAAGGCGGATTTCCGTCCGTATGTGGGGGTGGGGATCCACCATACCGTGTTCTTCAAGCAGAGTGGACCGGCTTTCAACGGCCTGGAGGATTTCAAGGCAGATACCGGTGCCGTCCTGCAGGCGGGGTTCAGCTATACGTTGAACAAGGATTATTTCGTCAATTTCGATGTCAAGAAGTTCTATCTTGAAACGAACGTAACCCCACAGGGCGGTGCGAAAATCGAGACGATCACGCTTAATCCCTGGTTGATCGGACTGGCGGTGGGCAAGCAGTTCTGACGCAGAGGAAGCCGTGGACACATAGGTTAAGGGAGCAGCCGAACGCGAGCCTTTCCGACAAACACACCACAAGATAAAACGCCGGGCACCCCGGCGTTTTATCTTGCGCGCTCGTCGAGTCAATACAGGCTCACACCATCCGAGCACCCCCTCGGATGAATAGGTTTGATCGTTTTCAATACGTAGTTTTACGTGCACGGTGCCGTGTCGATACGGATTATCCGTCGAGCAGACATTGCGTATAAATCACGGGTGTATCCGGCGGAATGTCTTCATGCGAGGGGGGGCCTACGGCGCTTGGATCAGGGCAGGGGCGTCATGCCCCGACACGTCGATGAATCTAAGGAGCTAAACATGTTGAAAGCGGCATTGGACAGAGATACCCAGAATCGTCCGTTCGAGAGAAGCATCAAGCAATTCGGCGAGATTGTCATGGCCGAACCGGCATTGCTTGCCAAGTTGGAAGAGACGCGCGATGCGAACAGCTTTATTGCGACGTATTGCAAGCTGGCTTCGGAAAAAGGCATACATTTCACCCCGGACGACATGCGTATCGTCGTTCAGGAACAAAAGCAGGGCAGCAACTGGGTGATTCCCAAGGCCGTCCTGAAAATCGTGCGCGAACGCTTCTGAGGAGAACAAGCAATGGACGATATCAAAACCAGTAGCGGCAGAGTCGTGGGCAGCTGGAATGGCGAGCGCGCTCGCGACTTGATGGCCGAAATTGCCCGGATCAAGCAGATGCTGATCCAGGAAAAATCCTCGGAATCGCTGGATTCCCGGTCGATGCCTCACCGCGACCAGCTGCATCAGGACCTGCTTGAATTCAAGGCCTACCATTTGTGGGGGTGCGACAGGCATGGCGAATGCGTGGTGGGGACCAATGCCAATCGCATCGAGAGCGTGGACAAGGTGCTTTCGTTTTCGCTGATCGACCACCACTGAGTCCAGCCCCGGATGCCCTGCGTCGACGCGACCGAATGGGCGTCAGCGCAGGGCACATTGCCGGAGCGGGATACACGCTGTATGTTTGTCCAGTTGGTCGTCGAATCGAGTCGCTGATATGCACCGTCAAGAAATGTCCGCCCTGCTGCTCAAGGTGCAGGAAATCGCCAAGGATGTCGTGGCGCCAAACGTGGAACGCACGGACCGCGACGCGCGCTGGCCCGAGCCGGGTATCCGGGCGCTGCAGCGCGAAGGACTGGGAGGCGCGGTCATCCCAACCGCCTACGGCGGGCTGGGGCATGGGCTCATGGCGTTGGTAAGGGTGTGCGAGACGCTGGGGCAGGAATGCGCCTCCACCGCGATCTGTTACGGCATGCATTGCGTCGGCGCTTCTGTCATTGCGGCGAATGCTACGCCGGACCAGCAGGCGCGATTTCTGACGCCGATCTGCGAGGGACGTCACATCACGACACTGTCCTTGAGCGAGGCCGGAACCGGCGCCCATTTCTATCTGCCGCAAACGACGCTGGAGGCCGTGTCGTCGGATGAATTCAGCCTGTCGGGCAGCAAGACTTTCGTCACCAATGGCGGCCATGCCGATTCCTACGTGGTATCGGCGGTTGCCGCTTCGCCCGAAGCGCCCATCGGACAATTCTCCTGCGTGGTCGTCCCAGCGGACTCCCAGGGTGTCCGCTGGCGGGCCGAGTGGGATGGCCTGGGCATGCGCGGCAATTCCTCGCGCACCATGGAATTGCAGGGTGTACGCGTGCCGCGCAGCAATCTGTTGGGCAAGGAAGGCGACCAGATCTGGTACATCTTCAACGTGGTCACGCCCTATTTCCTGATGGCCATGGCCGGCACCTTTCTGGGCGTTGCCACCACGGCACTGGACGAGGCCCGGAAACACCTGATCCGGCGCTACCACACCCATACGGGTTCGAGCCTGGCGCAGGCCTCGGTATTGCAGCATCGCCTGGGTACGCTGTGGGCGACGCTGGAGCGCACGCGCCAATTGACCTACCACGCCGCCGCCAGCTTCGATGCAGGCGAACCGGATGCGCTCACGGCAGTCATGGCGGCCAAGGTCGAAGTGGCTGATTGCGCGGTCACCGTGGTCAACGAAGCCATGACCCTGAGCGGCGGGATCGGGTATCGCAACGGCTCACGCCTGCACCGTCTGCTGCGCGACGCGCGAGCAGCCCATCTGATGTCGCCCACGACCGATATCCTGCGCGTATGGATCGGCCGCGCCTTGCTTGGCCAGCCTTTGCTGTCGGACTAGCGACATGGCCACTGCCCATTCGGAGCTTGGTGGGATTCTGCATCTGGTCGGGGTGGCGCCGGCGATCAACACCTTGTTGCGAAGCGCGCTGGAACCCGAGGTGACGGTCGAGGCAATGGGTAGCCAGGAGCGGCTGTATCACCGCTTCCAAGAAGGGCACCAGCCTGCCGATACCGTGCTGCTGGGCATGGACATCGAGGAACCGGTGCGCATCGCCCAGCGCATCCATACGTATGACCACCATGTTCCCATCCTGATCCTGACTGCGCCCTCTCGCTGCGACCAGTTGAAGCGTACGCTGATGTTCAGCCCTTTTCTGGGCAATGAAGTGGTGCCATGGTCCACCGCCGAGGTGGACGAACTGCCGTCCGCCATCCGTGATGCGGTGAATCGGCGGCGACAGCGCATGCGTTATCTGAACACGATCTCGCGTGCACAGATCCGGCTGGAAAAACTGCCGCTGCTCCAGCCGGAGGCGACCTACTATCTGGATCAGCTGCTCGATCATGCGCCCATCGGCGTACTGACGGTCGACCTGAACTGCGCCATCCTGACCATCAACCGGCAGGCCCAGACCATTCTGGGTGTCAGCGAACGGAGCGCGCTTGGGCGGCCACTGGAAGAACAGTTTCCGCAGCGCGAGCAGGGACGCCTGACCGCCTTGCTACAGCAGGGGCTGAAAGGCATGGAACGACATCAGCCGGAGATTTTCGAGGTCGATGCCCCGGGCGGAGCCGTCCGCTTTCTGGAAGTCACGCCGGCACCGCTGGCCTATCGCACCGGCCAGCGCGGCGCCATGCTGATCCTGCAGGACGTGACCGATCGTGTGGCCGCGGAATGCGAGCGGCAGCGTGCGGAAGACGACTTGCGCTATCACGCCACGGTGCTGCGTTCGTTCCATGAAATCAGTTCCGACCGGGAACTCAGCCTGGAAGAGAAGCTGCACCGGCTGCTGAAACTGGGGTGCGAGCAATTCGGACTGCCGAACGCAATTCTGTCGCGCATCGACGGCCAGTGTTTCCAGATACTGGATTCCGTCAGCGATCATCCAGCGTACGTGGTGGGAACGAGCAAGGATCTCGACCAGACCTATTGCAGCGCCACGGTTTTTACCAATGAGCCAGTGGCCTTCGAGCATGCCGGCATTACCGAATGGCGACGTCATCCGAGCTATCTCGAGCATCGCATGGAGGCATATATCGGCGTACGTATCGTGGTCGACGGCGGCCTGTATGGAACCCTCTGTTTTTCAAGTCCCGCACCGCGTCATTCATCGTTCAGTTCGGCCGATCTGGAAATCCTCAAGCTGATGTCGCAATGGGTAGGCAACGAATTGCAGCGCGAACGCGCCGAGGCCCATATGCGCAAGCTGTCGGGCGCACTGGAGCAGGCTGCCGATTCGGTGATGATCACGGACCGCGACCGGCGCATCGAATACGTCAACCCGGCTTTCGAGCGCTTGACCGGCTATGCCAAGGCGGACGTGATTGGTCACAAGACTTATTTCCTGCGTTCGGGCGTGCACGACGAAGTGTTTTACCAGGATCTCTGGCAGGTGGTCGAGAATGGTGGCGTCTATCGCGGTGTCCTGGTCAATCGCAAGAAGGATGGCAGTATTTTCCACGAGCAGAAGACGATCTCGCCGCTCAAGGACATGCAGGGCAGGATCACACATTTCATCTCGACCGGTCACGATATCACCGACCGGGTGAAAACAGAGGAACTCGACCGCCGGCACAAGGCGGAACTGGCGCACGTCGGCCGCCTGAGTGTCCTGGGGGAAATGACCTCCGGTCTGGCGCATGAACTGAACCAGCCCCTGTGTGCCATCACCACCTATGCGCAGACGTGCCTGCGCATCATCCAGTCCGGCAACTGCAAGCCGGACGATGTGCGCTATGGACTTGAGCAGGTGGTGAAGCAGGCCGAACTCGGCGGCGCGATCTTCCGTCGCCTGCGCAACTTCGCACGCAAGGGCGACTTGCGCCAGCAGCGCATCGACCTGCGCGAGGTGATCCTGGAAGTCGCCAGTTTCGTGCGTGCCGATGTACAGCAGAATCAGGTGCAGCTGCACCTGGATATTCCGCGCCAGTTGCCTGCTGTCATGGCCGATCCCATCCAGATCGAGCAGGTCCTGCTCAATCTTGTCCGCAACAGCATGGACGCCCTGTGCGATACGGACGAAGGGCGGCGGCAGATCACCATCCAGGCAGTCCGCCACGAGCGCCGATCGGTCAAGGTGTGCATCAGCGACAGTGGGTGCGGCTGTCCGCAGGAGGTGGCGGATCGTCTGTTCGAGCCCTTCTTCACTACCAAGGCAACCGGACTCGGCATTGGCCTGGGCATCAGCCAGAGCATCATCGATGCGCACGGCGGGCGCCTCTGGCTGGAAGAGGGCGCCGTACAGGGGGCCACATTCTGTTTCGTTCTGCCTGGTTCCGGAGATACCCGAGATGAAAAACACCCAGTCCGATAAGGCGACCGTTTTTATCGTCGACGACAATCCCGCGGTACGCGATGCGATCCGCTGGCTCGTCGAGCAGGTCGGCCTCAATGCAAAAACCTTCGCTTCGGCGCGCGATTTCCTGACGGCTTTCCAGCCTGGCATGCGCGGTTGCCTGGTGCTGGACATCCGCATGCCCGGCATGAGCGGCATCGAACTCCAGGAAAAGCTGTCCCGCGAGCAGGTGCATCTACCGGTCATCATCGTGACCGGCCATGGCGACGTGCCGGTCACGGTGCGCGCCATGAAGACCGGCGCCTTCGAATTTCTGCAGAAGCCCTTCAATGACCAGGTTCTGATCGATGCCATCCAGGCCGCGCTGGGCAAGTACAGCGCAGTCTGGGAACAGGAGGACAAACGCAGCCAGGCCAGCCGGAGTCTGGCGGCGCTGACGCGGCGCGAGCGCGAGATCCTCGAACTGTTGCGCCGCGGCAAGCCCAACAAGGTGATTGCCGCCGAGCTGGATTTGTCCGTACGCACGGTGGAAGGACATCGCGCCAACATCACGGAGAAGATGGGCGTCAAATCCCTTGGCCAGCTGATCGAGTTGCTGCTCAAGTCCGACCCGGACAACGTGTCCAACTGAATTTTCCCGGGGCATATCCTGCCCCGAACGGAGCGCCACGTGCCTGCAGCCATGTCCTGGTGCAGCTCGTCATCCGGATCCTCTCCCGCGCACTGCCAGATGCGCCAAGACCCACGTATTTCCACGTGTTTCATCGTATTTTTCCGGGTTACCCCGAGCGCATCCTGTCGGTATAAATCGCCTCAGATGGTGAGTTTGCGATTCGGCCTTCCCCTCCTTCGCAGGTCGCTTTGCCGGACTCGCCGTCACCTTAAGTCCACAAAACGAGGCATATAAAAGGAGCTACATCATGCGCAGTCTCATATTCGGTCATCTCGTCTACATGTATACGCCGCTCGGCATCCTGGCCACCATCGCCGGGATACTGCTGGGCGGTCCCTGGGTGTGGATCGGTATTGGCATCTTCGCCTTCAATATCACCATGGACACCCTCACGTCCGGCATTCACAGCAAAGGTGCAGCGGTCAACAAGAAAGGGCAGCCCGTCGGCTCGCCCGCCATCCTCAACCTGATGATGTACGCCCAGCTGCTCAGCTTCATCGCGCTTCAACTCGCAGTGGTCTGGCGCATTTACCAGTATGTGGCCGGCGTTCCCATCGAGACCATGATGTGGAACGGCTATGCCTACCAGAACGGAATAACCGGCCTCGAGCTGGTTGCCGTCGTGGTGGGCGCCGGCATGCATCAGGGGCTGGGCATCATGTTCGGCCATGAACTCTCCCATACCAAGGGGATCGGCTTCCTGATCTCCCGGATGATGATGAGCCTGTCCGGCGCCGCCGCATTCTGCTACGCCCACGTCTACAACCATCACCTCGAACTGGGACGCGCCTGGCTGGGCCCCGAAGGCAACAAGATGATGGAAGACACGGATCCGGCAACCGCGCCGCGCGGACGCAGCCTCTACAAGCACTGGGTGATCTCGACGATCGGCCAGTCCTATTTTGGTTACCGGACCGAGCAGCGCCGCCTGAAGCGTATGGGCAAATCCTTCTTCTCCTTCTCCAATCGCTGGATCCGCGGCTATCTGCTGAGCATCCCGACCGTGGCGCTGTTTGCCGGCGTCGGCTACATGGCAGGCGGCCAGGACGGTGCGTTGCTGAGTTTGGGCTGCATGCTGTTGATCTGGGCGATTTCTACCTTTGAACTGGAAGCGCTCAACTACATGGAGCACTACGGCCTGATCCGCGTGAAGGATCAGCCGATCGAGTATCGCCACTCCTGGGATAACGACAACGCTTTCACCAGTTGGGCCTTTATCGAGATCGGGCGCCAAGCCGATCACCATGACCGCGGCGAAACCCATTTCTGGGAGCTTACCAGCGTGGGCCAACCCTCGTCGCCCGCAGGCGCACCCAATGCACGCATCGGTTACTACACCGAATTCGTTCTGGCACTGATCCCGCCGCTGTGGCACGCCGTTTACAAGAAGAAACTGGCGATCTGGGACCGCGATTTCGCGTCGCCCGAAGAGCGCAAGATTGCCAAGGAGATCAACCGCAAGGTTGGCTACGAGGTCAATCCTGAATCCATCAGCGGCCAGCGGCTGGAAGTCAGCTACGCCCTGTAACCCTGAGTGCCGGCCACATCGGTGGCCGGCGTATAGCGCACGACATTGCGGCTGTCTGCCGCCCATGAGGAGATCGACATGAACACCGAAGCCACACTTTACGAACGTCTGGGCAAGCGGCCTGGCATCGAAGCCATCGCCACCGACATTTTCAACAACCACGTCAAGAACCCGAAAGTCAAAACGCGTTATGCAAACAGCGATCCGGCCAATGTGATCCGCCTGGTGACCGAGATGTGCTGCGCAGGGTTTGGCGGGCCGGAGACCTATACCGGCAAGGACATGATCACGGCACACACGGGCATGAACATCAACGAAGAAGAATTCATTGCAGTGTGCGACGACGTGCTGGCCGCGCTCGACAAGAACAACGTGGGCAAGCGCGAGAAGGATGAAGTCCTTTGCATTCTGTATTCCTTGAAGAACGAGGTCGTCCACCTGTAATTGCACGGGGATGCCGGCCGACGGCATCCCTACGCTTCGCACAAGGAGTTGCATCGTGTTTGGATTTTTTGCCCGCAAGGGCCCCCATCGGGCCCGTATCACAACCAGCGGCGACACCATCGAAGTCGGCGCCGGCGACAATCTGCTCAAGGCGGCGTTGAACCAGGGTCTGGCCTGGCCACATAATTGCCGGGTCGGCAGTTGCGGGCAGTGCCGATGCCGTTTGGTAAGCGGCAAGATCAAGCCGCTCAACGATTTCAGCTACGTACTCACCGGCGAGGAGATGGATGCCGGCATGATCCTGGCCTGCCAGACCAGCCTGCGTAGTGATGTCGAGATCGAGGTCGCACTGGACAAGCCGGCCACCGCATTGTCGCAGCCGAAGAGTGTGGGCGGCGTGATTGCCCAAGCACGGCCGCTGACCCATGACATCCTGGAGGTGCGTATCCGTCTCGACGAGGCGATGCCTGCCTACCTGGCAGGGCAATACGCCGAATTGTCGGTCCCCGGCCTGATCGAGAAGCCGCGTTCCTATTCCTTTGCCAGCGCACCCGAGAACGAACAGTCCGGCCATGTCAGCTTTTTCATCCGGCATGTGCCTGACGGCGAGATGACCGGCTGGCTGCATGCCGCCAATCAGGAGGGACAACGGGTCAACGTCGCGGGCCCCTATGGCTCCTTCTGGCTTCGAGACTCCGCGGCACCCATGCTGTGCATCGCCGGCGGCAGCGGCATGGCGCCGATCAAAGCACTACTGGAGCAGGTATCGAGCCAGGGCTTTCAGCGACAGGTCACCTACGTGTTCGGCGCACGCACGCGCGACGATCTGTATTGCCTGGATGAAATGAAGCAGATCAAGGCACGCGGTAACGGCCACTTCAACTTCATTCCTGTGTTGTCACGCGAGCCGGACAACAGCGACTGGAGCGGTCTGCGCGGGCACTGCACCGATATCCTGTCGCCTGACGCTTTTGACTTGCCCAACAGCCATGCCTATCTGTGCGGCCCCCCCGCCATGATCGACAGCGCGATCGAGTGCCTGAGCCGCGCCGGGGTGAAGTCGGAGCATATTTTTTACGACAAGTTTATCGACGCATCGCATATGCAGGGCGGACGCGTTTAATTGTTTCGAATGTTCTGGGTCAGTTCAAACGGCACAACAGTGCCAGTCGGGGATATAGGTGAATTCCCTGATTCATCTACAGGCTCGTACCAATAGACGGGCGATCATCTTCAGCGCGTTAATGGCGTAGGGATTTCATTTGGATTCCACGTGAAATTACGTGGAATCCCTGCGTGAGATTTCTGCGCGTCTCAGCAGCTTCTCGGCTACATGCACCTTCTGGCTGCAATCATTACACCAAAAAATGCGGAGATTTTTTGCAATATGAGAATCACACGGTTTCTTATCGCATTGCTCTGCCTGATCCCGCTATATGCGCATGCGATAGCGGAAGATTCCTTGTTGGAACCTCAAGAGGCTTTCAAGTATTCAGCCAGCGTATTGGATGCACAGAGTGTTGAAGCTCGATTCCAAGTGGCGAGAGACTATCACCTGTATCGCGACAAGGTGAAGTTTGAGGTGACGACCAAAGGAGTTGAACTCGGATCGGTACAGCTCCCTCCAGGAAAAGCCGAAGAAGATGCCATTTTCGGTCGTACGGTGGTCTACCGTGATGAGGTAAGAATCAAACTTCCCCTGAACCGTATAGATCCCAATATTCGGCAAATCACCTTAAAGGTTGTTTCGCAGGGATGTGCCGACGCAGGTGTGTGCTATCCCCCGCAGACGCACGAAAGCCAGCTCGATCTGCCTGTTTTGCCCGGTAAGGAAGAAACGGATGCCTCCCGTCAAGGTGGTGCCCCATTGCTGGAAGAAAAGACGGCATCCGATCCAGGAACTGTCTCGATCAAATCTACGCCGTCCGAATCCACACACATTGAAAATTTGTTCAAAGGGGGAAGTTTTGGGCTGATTGTCAGTTTCTTTTTTGGGGCCGGACTATTGCTGGCGCTGACTCCTTGCGTATTCCCTATGATCCCAATTTTGTCGGGCATCATCGCGGGTCAGGGACAGCAACTGACCAAGACCAGGGCATTCGTGCTCTCGCTATCCTATGTGTTGGGCATGGCGATTACCTATGCGCTCGTCGGCATCGCTGCAGGTCTGTCTGGCAGCCTCCTTTCTGCCGCTTTGCAAAATCCCTGGGTATTGGGTTCCTTCGCGCTGGTCTTTGTCGTGCTCGCATTCTCAATGTTCGGCTTTTATGAGTTGCAATTGCCGAATGCCATTCAGAGCAAGTTCTCGAATGCAAGCAACAAAATGAAAGGGGGCAGCACCATTGGTGTATTCGTGATGGGTGCGCTTTCAGCCGTGATTGTCGGGCCCTGCGTGGCAGCACCCTTGGCAGGCGCATTACTCTACATCGGGCAGACGCATAACGTATGGCTTGGTGGCTCGGCTTTGTTCGCCATGGCACTCGGTATGGGTGTGCCATTAATTCTTGTGGGCATATCGGCTGGCGCACTACTGCCTAAAGCAGGTGGATGGATGCATACAGTCAAGAGCTTCTTTGGCGTCTTGCTGCTGGGGGTGGCCATTTGGCTCATCTCGCCAGTGATTCCTGACGTGCTGAATATGTTCCTGTGGTCTGCATTGTTGATTTCCTCCGCGATTTACCTCGGTGCGATTGACCCTTTGCCTGTAAAAGCCGGCGGTTTTGCCAAGTTCTGGAAAGGCGTTGGCCTCATTGCATTGATAAGTGGCGCGTCCATTTTGATTGGCGCATTGAGTGGTGGCCGCAATATTTTGCAGCCATTGGCCAACTTGAGTGTCGGTGTGGCGGGTGCGGCTTCAGGCGCGAACGCCCATGAATCCGTGAAGTTTGTGCGTGTCAACAATATCGCCGACTTGGACAACCATATCAAACAATCCAGTGGGAAGCACGTCATGCTGGATTTTTATGCCGATTGGTGCGTTTCATGCAAGGAATATGAAAAATTCACTTTTAGCGATCCAAGAGTCCAGGAGAAATTGGCGACTGCCGTGCTGCTGCAGGTCGATGTGACGGCTAATACCGATGCGGACAAAGAGTTGCTCAAGCGTTTCTCATTGTTCGGCCCGCCTGGAATCATCTTCTTCGACAAAATGGGTGGCGAGGTCAAGGCGTCCCGTGTAGTGGGTTATCTCCCTCCTGATAAATTTCTAGATAACCTCAGCACGGTTATTCAGTAGATAAATTCGAAGTAATGCGAATTAATTTACAGGAGGTCGATATGCACATGCGAACACTGTAATTATTTGATTTGTAGTGCGTAATCGGAGGTATGCCTTATAAATTCGATACCTGTCACGAGGTATGGAGTTCTTGCTGTCAACGATAAGGAGCACAAAATGAAAATGAAATCATTTCTTGCAGTGTTGTTTTTTGGATTTAACGCACTGGCCGTAAACTTCCCTGTTTACGCAGCAGATCCTCCTGAAGATACGGAGGCGTTAAGCGGGTTACATGAAATTAAAGTGATTTTCGATATCACCACCGGGGATGCAAAAAAACTCCTGTCTCGTTTGGGGCTCATTGAGGAGACCCGTGATGGGATGTTGAAACAAGGCGTTTCACCCCATTTTGTCCTTGCTTTCCGCGGACCCGCAAGCCTGTTTGTCCAAAAAGATCAGAGCCGGGTCAAATTGGAGGATGTCGAGTTGATGGAGAAAATTCAAAATAAACTTAAAGAAATGAGCAAGGACAAGAGTTTCAGCCTTGCGCAATGTGCAGTAGCCAATCGCTACTTGAAGATCAAGAACGAAGATACCATTCCTGAAGTTCATGTAGTTGGCAATAGTTTCATCTCGATGGCAGCATATGAAAACAAGGGATACGCGTATATCCCGATTGATTGAAAGACATAAACATGGCATTGGGTAAATTGCAGTTAATAACAATTGCCGTACTGGGTTTCGTCTCGACTTCCACCATTGCCGATGATAGTGGAAGCAAGATTCAACACCTTGTCGATCCAGTAACCAGTATTGAGTCTTGGGTATTGCATGACAAGGGTGTTGAGGTTGAGCTGATACAGATCAGTCCGGATCAGGCACGCGGCTTTTTTCTTGCGCGTGGCTTCGATCGAAAGGATGCGGACTTCTATGCGGAAAGTTGCGTGCTGGCGTTAAGAGTGCGGAATAAATCACCGGTGTCCATCTCGTACGATTTGGCCAATTGGCGATATGCGACAGCAGATGGCGTAAAGAGGAAACTGAAACTTAAAGACAAATGGCTGCATGAATGGCAGCAGCGCGGCGTTTCCAAGAGCGCTCAAATTGCTTTCGAGTGGTCGCAGCATCCGATTGCGCAGACGCTGGAGCCCAAGGATTGGAATCAAGGTATGACTACTTACCAAATTGCCCATGGCAGCGTGTTTGACTTGACCGTGAAATGGAATATAGGAGACAAGAGGTATGTGGATACAGTTAAAGGAGTTCGCTGTGCAGATTAGTGTGCTTAGACGCATTCTTTTCATCTTTGCAATCGTATCCGGCCTGCTGCTTAACGCTAGAGTTGGTTTGGCTGCCGACGAAGAGGCTTTCAGCCCTGTTTCGGGCAACCCGGTGGCGCCAAAGCTTAAATTGCATGATATGGACGGAAAGCTGGTCGATCTTAAGCAACTGAAAGGTAAAGTAGTTATCGTCAATTTCTGGGCTACATGGTGCCCGCCCTGTCGGGCTGAAATGCCTTCCCTGCAACGGCTTTGGAAAAAATCAGGCGCATCGAAGATTCAGATCGTGGCCGTAAATGTGGGGGAAGACGCCGATACCGTTCTCGGTTTCATGGGGACACTGGACGAGTCGCCCACCTTCCCGATTGTCTTTGACAAGGATAGCGCCACTTTGCGCGCCTGGCCGGTCAGAGGCTTGCCCACGACTTTTTTGATAGACAAAAAAGGTCACATTGCCTATCGGGCAATTGGCGGCCGCCATTTTGATAGCCCCGAGAATATTCGTTTTATAACCGAACAGTCTGAGGGGGCGAGCATGGGGAAATGATCCCTCTTGATGGAATAAAACGGATACCAGAACTCATGCGAGTTCTATGGAGTGAGTTTTATGGGCGGCTGCCTATCGAAATTTCTTGTGCACAGTGCACGTGGAACGAGAAATACCTTGGATGCGCGTTTTATCTGCATCTGCGGATGTGTTTCAAGCTGTCTTTAACTACCTCCTCTCGCTCTCGGCGGCCCTGCCTGTTGAATTGTAATGTCCATAGAGGGGTAAGGGCTCGTTCCATCAAGTTGTTCAGGTAGCCTGTTCGTCTGTGCCTACCGGTATGCAGGGAATATCAGGAGGGCTTCGATTTTCTGCTATGTTGTTTAACCATATGCTTGCTATTGTGGGCATTACAAAGTGTCATTTTACTGTGTTGCTACAGTGACATTTTGGTTTTCCTTGATTCGTCTTAGTAGGTTGTAGGCCCTGTTATATGGGCTTTCCACGCAATTCTCTTTGAGATGGATCAGAATTTGCTTGTGTGTCAGGGGGTGCGGGCTGCTTTGACGGTTCCAGCCTATCCCGTTCCGATCGGAGCAATTCATGCAACTTATCGCCCATCCTTCTATCTGGGCATTACTGATTGCCGTTCTGACCCTGATGGGAGGGTTGGTGCTCTATGTGAGCCACCTCAACCGGAGGTTGCGCCATTCCAAAAAGGTGCTGGAGGTGGAAATCGGCGAACGGCGCCGAGCCGAAGAAAAGTCCGCAGAGAACGAGAATAGGCTCCGCCAGATCATCGCATCCGAGCCTGAATGCGTGAAGTTGCAGACTCAAGACGGAATCCTGCTGGAAATGAATCCGGCTGGACTGTCCATGATGGGAGCCCATCGGTCAAACGAGATCATCGGGACGTCCGTATACGATCTCATCGTGCCGAAATTCCGAGACGAATACCGTGCGCTTACCACACGTGTCTTTGCAGGCGAGTCGGACGCCATGGAGTTTCAGATCATCAGCCTGAGGGGCCGCCGTCTTTGGATGGAGACCCATGCCGTACCTTTGCGCGACGGACGTAATCGAGTCATCGCCCTGCTTGGCATTACACGTGACATTACCGTGCGCAAGCACGCAGAAGAGGAAATCCGCCTGCATTATCGTGAACTCGCCCATGCTTCCCGGGTGAATACCATGGGCGAGATGGCCTCCGGTCTGGCGCACGAACTGAATCAACCCCTTGCAGCCATCGCCAACTACTCACATGGGTGCCTGCGTCGCATTCGCTCCGGCACAGGCACGGTGGACGACCTGACATGTGCCATCGAACAGGTCTGCAGCCAGGCAGACCGAGCCGCTGAAATCATCAGAAGTTTGCGGAGCTTCGTGAACAAGGAGGACAGCCCCTTCAGGCCGTTGGAGCTTAAGACCATCGTGCGCGAAGCCATGCTGATCGTGGGGCCGGAAGCGTACGCACACCAGGTGGATGTCACGCTCAAATTTATGCCTGACATGCCTAAAGTGCTGGGCCATGCCATCCAGATCGAGCAGGTGGTCCTGAATCTCATACGCAATGCGGTCGAGGTCATGGACGAGATTCCATTCATGCTGCGCTACCTCGAACTGCGCACTTTCGTGGAAGACGACCTGGCCGTCGTGGAAGTGCGCGACACCGGTCCCGGTCTGCCAAGTGAAATGCTGGCGCGCATGTTTGATCCATTTTTCACGACTAAAGCGACTGGAATGGGGATGGGCTTGGCGATCTGCCGGTCGATTGTGGAAGCGCACGGTGGCAGCTTGTCAGCCTTCCCAAATAAGGAAGGCAATGGGCTGACTCTCCGTTTCACCCTGCGTCTGGCTATGGAGGAAATATCTTATGAATGATCGGCAGCAAACGGTCTTTGTAGTGGACGATGATCAGGCGGCACGTGAGTCATTGCGCTGGCTGCTTGAGTCGGTTGGCCATCAGGTGTGCTGTCCTGCTTCGGCACTTGAATTCCTTGAAAGCTACGACGGCAGTGTGCCCGGATGTCTGGTCCTGGATGTCCGTATGCCCGGTATGGGGGGCCTGGAATTGCAAAACCATCTGCTCGAACGCGGCTGGTGCTTGCCCGTTATCCTCGTCACAGGGCACGGTGATGTACCGATGGCAGTACGCGCGATGAAAGCGGGAGCAGTCGATTTTCTGGAGAAACCCTATAACGACCAGGTGTTGCTTGAACGTATTCAACGCGCGCTTGAATTATGCCGACAGCGTAGCCATGACCACGAGAAATTGGCCGAATTTCAGGCCAGTTTCCAGCATTTGACGTTACGCGAACGGGAGGTTGCCGCACTCGTCGTGTCCGGCAAGGCGAACAAAGTGATCGCCATCGAACTAGGGTTGAGCCCGAAAACCATCGAGGTGCATCGCGCCAACGTCATGTTCAAGATGCGCGTGAAATCACTGCCCGAACTGGTGCAGATATGGATGCGTCTGGAAAAGTCGAGTTTGAGTCAGGAGTAGAGCGTCCACTTCTCGTACATGGAGGGCGAATGTGTGCCGGCTTTCCGGGTCGCGCTGGCCGGTGGAAATCCGGCTACCGATTCTCCTTTCAGGCGTGGAATCAGGCATGCATAACTGGCGTGTCGGGAACGCCCTATAGTTGCCGGCGACGTCTTTCTGCTCTTCAGTAGCGCAAGTCTTTAGACCCCGTAGCCAATGGAGCCGATTTTACGGCGCATTGCCGTGCCTAGGCAGGAGGCATCAAGCGGTACAGCGATGTCATTGGCCGTTCTTGATTGTATTTGCTCTACCACGCCTCGATCACCGCCCTTGCATCGAGCAGACTGATGAACCCATGCTCATTCAGGCACACGTCGTGTAAACGTCCGTCGCCTTCTGCAAAGAACTAATGAACAGTGCTTCCGTGAACCGTTTCGTCGTGTTCACAGTCGGGATCCGGTGCCAATTACAGGGGCTATTCAAATCGAGAGGGCACCGTGGGTCTAGGTGTATTCCCTAATTAATCTACATACTGGTACCAATAGACGGTGTTGGTATCCGCGCATTTAATGAGGACATACGTAAGTGAAACTACGTGGTCCACTACACGTGATTTCGTTTGCATCAGGCAGCAGGTAGATGGGAAGCCGATTGCAATTACTGCGCTAAAAAAGCGAAGTGTGATTTTGCAACATGAGAATCGTGCGATTTTTTATCGCGCTATCCGTTTACCAATAATACGACCTAATAAAATTGCGGAGGTTGAATGGAAGCATCCTGGTGGAAAAGCAGCAAGTTCTGGCTGATGTGGGTTGGCTACATAATCGCATTGGCTGCCTGGTACGCGAGCGTCAAGTGGCTGCCGATCGATTCATTCAATCGTCTGCCCGATCCGTGGTCGGTTGCAAAGGAATGGTTCAGTCCTGATCCCGCTTATGGGATGTCTATTTTTACCCCGATCTACTACCAGCATATCTTCTACAGCGTTTATCGAGCGACGGCCTCATTTGTTCTCGCAGTCGTTCTGGGTGTTCCACTGGGCATTCTGATGGCGTGGAGCCCGAAGTTTGATGCGTATGCCTCTGCACTCGTCGGTCTGTTACGCCCCATCCCTCCACTTGCATGGATCCCGCTCGCGATCCTCATATTTCCGGGAATTGAGCTGGCTGTTATCTATGTGACTTTCTTGGTTGCGTTCTTTGCCACGGTCATGAACACCTATGTCGGCGTGAAATCCATTGATCAGGATTATTTCAGGGCGGCTTTGTCACTGGGCTCCAAACCGCGCGATATATTGCGCCACGTGATCGTTCCTGGGGCGCTTCCCAACATATTTACAGGGTTGCAGATCGCGATGGGCGCTGCCTGGTTCTCTCTAGCCGCAGGAGAAATGATCGCGGCCCAGTATGGGCTTGGCTTCATGATTTTCGAGTCTTATAACCTGATCCAGTTTCCGACGATCGTGATTGGTATGGCCACGCTCGGCATCGCGGGTTATGTAAGCAGTGCAATCATTCGCGTAGTGGGAAATAAGCTCATGCGCTGGCGTGTACAAAGCTTTGGGATAGGGGGTTGATCATGGGAGCAACTGATGCATTGAGCGCGGTCGCCAAGTCAGCTGAAACATCCCGGACGGCGATGGCGCCACGGCCAAACGAAGGCCGTCTTTCTATACAGCATGTAAGTAAGATTTACGATCCGCGCGGAGCACGTGTGGTCGCTGTCCAAGATGCAAGCATGGAAATCGAACCTGGGGATTTCGTTGCGATCGTAGGGCCGTCCGGCTGTGGAAAAAGTACATTGATGAACATCATTGCCGGGTTCGACAATGTGACTGAAGGACAGGTGTTGCTGGATGGCCAGCCACTGGCGACAGTGAATATGCCGCCAAAACCGGGCTCTGATCGAGTCGTCGTTTTTCAGAATGGGGCGCTGTTTCCATGGAAAACCGTCCTTGAAAACGTCATGTACGGACCTGTGATTCAAAACATGATGACGCATGCTCAGGCAGAGGAAAGAGCGATGGATCTCCTCGCCAAATGCGGCGGCCTGGACAAGGTGGCGGCCTGTTATCCCCCTCAACTCTCTTCAGGGATGCAGAGACGTGTCGAAATTGTGCGGGCACTGATCAACGAACCCAAGATCCTCTTATTGGACGAGCCATTCCGTGCAATGGATACGGTCTCAAAGACGGTCATGCACCAGCATTTGCTGGAGATGTATCGGGTATGTCGCAAGACAATCGTTTTTATCACACACGATCTGGAAGAGGCGATCTATCTGGCGGACAAGGTCGTCGTGATGACTTCACGCCCCGGTACGATCAAATCGATTATCCATGTGAATCTGCCTAGACCGCGTACGCCAAACATGATGCTGAGTGCGGAGTATCTGGCATTGAAGGCCCAGGCGATTGCAGGTGTGCACGAAGAAGCCAAAAAGGCTTTCGAGCGCGGCGAACGTGAACACGCATAAGTGAGAAAAATATGAAAGCGGCTCAAGAAACCATAAAGACCCCTCTCATGGATCAAAACATCAAATCCAAATTCCGATGGCCCCAATTCAACTGGCGTGGAGCCATTGCCATCGTCGGTTTTTTTGTTGCCTGGCATTTTTTCGTGAAGCTTGGCGTCCCTGGATTCAAGGATATCGCCTCGCCTTTTGATGTTCTCAATACCTTCCTGACGCGCTATATCAACAACCCGGAATACTGGAGTTCCTGGGTGTCGAGTTCCAAACGTGTGCTATACGGCTTCCTGATTGCGCAATTGCTGGGGATTCCCTTGGGCCTGCTGCTTGGAACCCGGGAGGTTTTTCATAACATGGTGTATCCCGTGATTGAAATCCTGCGGCCCATCCCCCCGCTTGCATGGGTGCCAATCTCAATTCTGTTCTGGCCGACCACGGAGTCGAGCATCATCTTCATCTGCTTCATTGGCGCCTTCTTCATCATCGTGATCAATGTTCATGATGCAGTCAGAAGCATCAAGCAGGAACACATCTGGCTCGCACAATCGCTTGGCGCCAGCAGTGGCCAGATATTCCGTCGCATCATGATTCCTTCGGTGATCCCCTCCATTGCCGTCGGGATGACTCTCGGCATCGCGGTGACCTGGAACGTCGTGATCGCTGCGGAAATGATATCGGGCGGCAATGGACTGGGACGGCTGACCTGGGAAGGGTATGTAAGCCACACAGTCACGGTGGTCATCATCGGCATGATCAGCATCGGACTAGCCGGTTATCTGTCGACAATTGGTGTCGACTATCTGGAAAAGAAAATGATGCCGTGGCGCGTCGTTCGTTAAAGGGAGACATCAGGATGGAGACGATGGCACTAAGCGGAGAGTTGGTGGCGACAGGACTGCGCAAGTGGTATCACCCTAAAGGGCAGGCACCAGTGCACGTGCTTGATGATTGCTCCTTCAAAATCGAACCGGGAAAACTCACGGTCGTGATGGGGACGTCGGGGTGCGGGAAATCAACGCTCGCCTATATTTTATGCGGCTATCTCAATGCGGATGGCGGGCAAGTAACCATGGATGGCCAACTCGTCAAAGAGCCTGGATCGAGCCGCCTCATGGTGTTCCAGGAAACGGCGTTGTGGCCCTGGATGACCATTCTTCAGAATGTCGTTTTTGGTCCATTGGCCAAATCCAGCATCAGCAAGGAAGAGGCCACCCGAAAAGCCCTGGAGCTGCTTCGAAAGTTCGGCTTGCTGGAGTTCAAGGATAAATATCCGGGGCAACTCTCGGGAGGGATGAAGCGGCGCGCAGAGTTGGCGCAAGCCTTGATCAACAGTCCCAAGGTCATGGTTCTGGATGAGCCGTTCAGAGGCCTGGATGTCATGACGCGAGAGTTGATGCAGGAGTACTACATCAAGCTGTTCGAAGAAACCCGGCTTACGACCGTATTCATCACATCCGAATTGGAAGAAGCGATTTTCCTTGCGGATCGCATTCTGATCATGGGTGGAACGCCAAGCAAAATTACGCATGCACTTGAAGTCGATTTGCCGCATCCAAGGACTTTCGATGTTCTGACAAGCGAACGGTACCTTGAAATAAAACAAGAGGCTCTGGAAGTACTTTATGGGGACAGCATTCAGCATATTTGCTGACGGGTTCCTGGTCGACCGCGAATGCAGCGCGCGGTATAAATTCGCTTCGCTAATCGGAGGATTAATTATGAAAACGATGTTGAAACTGATGGCTGTCGGCCTGGTGGCAAGCCTGCTAGTTGGCGGACAAACGGGGGCACGCGCCGAAGGACCAGCGAACATTACCTATGGGTACCATCCCTACTGGACGGGTGGCTGGAGCGGCGTGATCATCAAAGAAAAAGGATTGTGGAAAAAATATCTTCCACCAGGCAGTACGGTTCGCTTCGAACCGCAGCTTACCGGCCCGCCCATGGTAGCGGCATTGCTCTCCAATAAAATGCAGATTGGCACAATGGGCGACATGCCCTCACTCGTGGCAACGACCAAATACACGGTTTCCGATGTCCGCTTGGTTTCAGTCCCGATGTACAGCAATGGACAAGTCTGCAACAAGATCCTGGTAAGCAAGAACGCACCGCAGTTCAAGGACTATAAGGAAGCCATGAAGTGGATGACGGGTCGTCCTTTTGCCGTTCACAAGGGTACCTGCGCAAACCGCTTCGTGGAATCCATCATTGATCAGGGGGCATTCAAACCGTCCGAAATCCTCAGCATGCCAATCGAAGTGATTGCCAGTAACTTTGAGGCAGGGAAACTTGATGCCGCCGCGATGTGGGAGCCGCATGCCCGCAGACAGGTGGAACTTGGAAATGCCCGATATGTCGCAACAGGCGCACCTTGGAATGAAAGTGATGCGGACTTCACGCTGATGCGCCAGGATTTCATCGAGCAGCATCCCCAGGCGGCTGTCGGCTGGATCAAGGCTGAGATCGAGGCAGTCCAGTTCATGGCCAAGTACCCCAAAGAAACGGCTGATATCATCGCGAAAGAGTTGACAGGCTACACTCCGAAAACTGCCTGGCTGGCACTGTATGAGGAGAACCCTGCTTCAATCGGCGGGGACCCGGTGAATTACGTGGGCAAGATGGTCTTCGACAAGGATGTCATCAACCTGATGAACAAGGGATATGCTTTCTTGAACAAGCTCAAGGTTACCAATATGCCTGGCATGCCCCCGCATCCTATTAATGATGGCCCCGTTAAGCAAGCTTTGAAAGAGATGGGGCTTACGGCCCCGGTTGCAGTCATCAAAGGCATGCCGGAGAGCGCATACAAATAATAAACACGGTGCGGTCGTGGCAATGTTATCTCGACCGTGCCGGTATTTTCATTTTTTACGAGAAGGGCAGTGATGAGCAAGCATTACGCCACTTGTTCCTGGACACCTGAGGCGGGTTATCAGGCCAAGACACCTTATGGTGAAATCAAGATGTTTGAAGAAGATGGGCATCGTGCAGTCGAGTTGATGTTGCTCGCTGCTGCGGCCTGTCTGGATTATTTTCTAGCTGAATATGTACGCGAACGTAAGCTTCCCGTGACACGGCTTCATGTGACTTGCGATGGTGAAATCAGTCCTTATCCGGAACGTGTGTCCGCGATCAGGACGACTGTCAAGATAGAGGGTGGGCTGAGTGAAGCAGAAGAACTCAAGATGGTCGGCATGTGCGAGCGTGCCTGTAAAGTCATGAACACGTTCAAGCATTCGCCTCAAATCCATGTCGCCATCGAACACATGCCTGCATTGGCCCGGTAGCAGATCGGCACATTAAAAGGAGAAGAGAGATGATGCCTGCAGACTATCTATGCCATAAAGAACACCTGTGGGCCAAGCCACTAGGGGATAACGTGGTCCTGGTTGGTGTTACCCACTATGCGCAGAATAACCTGGGCGAAGTTGTTTACGTGGAGTGTCCCAAAGCGGATACCGAGATCCGTCAGGATGTCGCTTTCGGAATCGTCGAGTCGGTCAAGATTGTGTCCGATCTCATCAGCCCTGTATCGGGAACGGTGCTTGAGGTGAACGAACAGCTGACAGCTGATCCATGTTGCATAAACCGTGACCCGTATGGTGAAGGATGGCTTTTGAAGGTTCGACTTCCGGATAACGGTGGGTTGGACGGATTGATGTCTGCGACAGACTATAAAAAATACACGTCAGGCTCGGACGACGCATAGCTTGTCGTCTGTCGATTTTTCCATCTCTCACGCGTACCAAGCAGTCCGTTACTTTTTCTGCCTGGTTTTTTTCGTAACCGTTGTGACAGTCCGATATGTATAACTATTATCTGGATCTGTCAGATACATTATTTCCAGGCGCTGGTCTGTATTGGCCGGCACTGTCATCGCAGTATTCGATATAGGCCGATCGGCCAATATAAGCCACCTTCGAACATCGCACTGAACTTCGGTCTACGTTTTCCGGACTGCGAGTCCTTGTTGGCAGGTGCCGGTTCGAGATGCTTGGCCTCGGGGGCCTGTTTTTCACGACCCTCAATCTCACGTATTGCTGTTTTCGAGCAGGCCGGTGTTGCTCGTGCACCGCATCCGGAACCTGAAAAAATTTCCAATGCTCATTTCTGGATACAGCGCGGTATTTCTGCCGTGGGAATGAGATTTCTCTGTATAGGGATTGTACTTAAGCGGATACGCGCTCATCCGTATGTTTTCTTCCGGCGTAATGCCCTTTAATTCAAGCTAAGGCATACGACGTCGTGTGCTATGGACTTCCACTTATTTAAAGGAGATCAAACATGTCGCAAGAGACCGTCAAGGCCGCCCTGATGCAAGCCATAGCAGGCATCCAAGGCAACCCCGGTGCCGCCAAGGTGGTGTTCCGTGCCGATACCCAGCTGGAAGAGGATGTGCGCTGCAGCGCCAAAGTGCGCGATTTCGCGCCGATCATCGTCGACGAGCCGCCCGATCTGGGCGGGGCCGATGCGGCGGCCAATCCGGTCGAGCTGTTGCTGGTCGCCCTGGGGGCCTGCCAGGAAATCATGTACAGCGCCTATGCATCGGTCATGGGCATCCAGCTCAACAGCGTCAAGGTGAATCTGCGCGGCTATCTCGATCTGCGCGGCTTGTTCGGCATGGATGCCGCCGTCCCGCCGGGCTATCAGAAGATCATTTTCGAAACTACGGTGGACAGCCCGGCCGATATAGAGACCCTGAAAAAGCTGGTGGAAACGGTGGAAAGCCATTGCCCGGTGCTGGATACCTTGGTGCGCGCCATCGAGGTCAGCGGCCAAGTCACCCTCAATGGCCAACTTATGGAGGTAGGCGCCGTGCCTGCCTGATCTAGAGAAGTCATCCACCCGGTGCCACATGGCCGGGCGGATGACGAAGGAGTCATAGCATGACCAAACATATCGCGATTGTCGGCGGCGGCCCTGCAGGTTATGTGGCGGCGTCGCACGCCGCTGCAGAAGGCGCGCAAGTAACGCTGATCGATCCGCATCCGCTGGGGGGAACGTGCCTGCATCGCGGCTGCATCCCGACCAAAACCCTGGTGGAAGTCTGCAATCTGCTCGAGAAAATGCGCCGCGCCGAGTCCTATGGCTTGCATCTGTCCGGCACGGTGGAGCCGGACTGGCCCGCAATGCGTGCCAAGGCAGGCAAGGTGATCGGCCTGCTCAATACCGGCATCAATAGCCTGATGGCAGACCGTCGCGTGGTTCATGTACAAGGGCGTGGCCGCGTCCTGGACGGACATCGCGTGGAGGTGACGGGCCATGGCGTGATCGAGGCGGATGCCGTGCTGATTTGTACAGGGTCCAGCCCGATATTGCCGGAAAGCTTTATTGCCGACCGTGCCCGCGTAGTGACCAGCGACGATTTGTTGCATTGGGATACTTTGCCGAGATTCCTGCTTATCGTCGGGGACGGCGTCGTGGCGTGCGAGTATGCATTCATCATGAATGCGCTTGGCGTACAGGTCACCCTCGTCGCCATGGGCGAGCGTCCCTTGCCCTTCATCGACAGCGATATCTCTGCCGTCGTCCAGCGTGAAATGCGCCGGCGGGGAATCGAATTCATCAACAAGTGCGCAGTGGAAAGCCTGATGGCCATTCCGGATGGCGTGGTCGCTCTTGCAAACGACAAGGTTGTAGCCAGTGCCGAGCGCGTGCTGGTTGCGATCGGCCGGCGTCCCAACACGCATGGCATGGGTCTGGAGGAAGCGGGCGTCGAACTCGGCCCTCGAGGCGAAATCGTGACGAATGGCTTCATGCAGACCGGACTGGATGGCCTGTATGCGGTAGGTGATGTCAACGGCAGACTGGCCTTGGCGCATGCCGCCTCGGCCCAGGCGCGGCTGGCGGTGGATCACGCCCTCGGCCTGGAATGTGCACCATTGGATGAATCGGTCATTCCCTGGGCCGTGTTCACCATGCCCGAGATTGGCTGTGTCGGCATGACCGAACAGCATGCCATCGAGAAAGGCCATGCCGTCAGCGCAGGACGATTCGACCTGCGCGGCCTCGGCAAGGCGCAAGCCATGAGCGAATTGACCGGGATGGCCAAGGTGGTGACCGACCGCGTCAGCGGCCGCCTGCTCGGCGTTCATATCATCGGTGCCCACGCATCGGACATGGTTCATGAAGCCGCGGTGCTGCTACGCCAGGGCGCCACCGTCCATGCCATCACCCAAACCGTCCATGCCCATCCCACGCTTTCGGAAGCCATACACGAGGCGGCAGAGGATGCGCTGGGACAGGCTGTACATAAACCCATGAAACGAAAAAAGACACATCATGCCGACGCATTACCCTGAAGACCGTCTCTATCATCGCGACGCACTCTGGCTGCAACTGCTGGAAGGCGACGAAGCCTTGGTTGGAATCAATCACCATGCCCAGGACAGCCTGGGCGAAGTCGTGTTTCTCGATCTGCCGCGCGCCGGTACGGCCATTTGCCATGACACGCCCCTGGGTACGGTCGAATCGCGCAAGGCCGTGTCAGACATGATCGCCCCGGTCGATGGCACGGTACTGGAAGTCAATACCCGGCTGCGCAATGAGCCCACCCTGATCAACAGCGACCCCTACGGAGAAGGCTGGACGTTGCGCATTCGCCTGACCTCGCCAGGCGAGACCGGGCATCTGCACGACGCCGCGGCCTATCTCTCGCTCATGGGTTTGAGCGATTGAATAATTCACACCCGAACCAAGGAACATGAAATGAATTTTACGACTCAGGAATTGATCGCCCAAGCCAAGAGCCACATCGTCGAATGGGATGCGGCCACCGCAGCACGTGAGCTGGCCGCCCGCCGTGACATCGTGCTGCTCGACGTGCGCGAACCGGCCGAGTTCAGCGAGGGATGCATCGGCAATGCCTGCAATGTCCCGCGCGGCGTGCTCGAATTCAAGGTCGACCCCAGCTACCCGGCCTGCGAGCAGGCCTTATTGGATCGCAACCTGGAGATCCTCGTGTACTGCAAAACCGGCGGACGCAGCGCCCTGGCTGCACACACACTCAAGCAGCTTGGATATGGCAAGGTGATTTCGCTCGCCGGCGGCATCGAATCATGGAAGGGAAGCGGCTTCAATGCCGCTGTGCCGCAGGCTTGCTGAGAGTCTCCGTGCCGCTGGGCAAAATGTCACGCTGGAGGCATTGGGGACTTCCAATGATCCAGGCGGACGACGGGCAGGGATGCCGGCCGGGCAGGGCGACCGAGCGGTGGTTGCTCAGCAGCTGGGAACCAGCCCGCTGTACCGGCTGATCGGTATGCAGGCGGTTTTTTCGCCGACCGCCTGGCGATAGCCGCCTGGCCCGAAGCGGGCGATGAGGTCGGCCTTGTAGGTTGTGAAGAAACGTTTGATGTAGGCCATGCCCATGATTCCGTCGGCAGACAGTTCGTCGGTGCCCGGGTCATAGACCAGACGGACCGGCATCAGGGGCATCGGGGCCGGCCCAATCACGACCTTGGCGCCATCGGCGGGATCGTACACGCTGCCATGCGCGCAGCACACGATCCTGCCGGGGCCGCCAGCCAATTCGCTGCCGCTGGCCGCATAGCGCAGATAGGAGACCTTGGGCTGGGGATAGCTCATCTGGTGGGTGCAGATGGCCACGAAGGCCACGAACTGTCCCTTGGGGCCTACTCCTCCCTGCCAACGGTAATCACCCTCTTCATTTTTCAGGGCGATATTCGGCTTGGCGGACCGATCTCCCAGATTGATCAAGAAGCAGGGCACACCCGCGAGTGGGTAGGAAAACACCAGCGCCTCGCCGGTGGGAATGGTCGCTCCCTTGAGCGGGGTGCCGGATTGATCGGTCAGTTTGGCGGCGGCAAATGCCTCGAAGTCGGCGGCAACAGCCATCCGGCCCCAGTTGGCCGAAGCCAGCGCAGCGCTACCTGTGCACACCTTCACGAATCCACGTCTGTCCATCTTGTTTTGTTCTCCCGCAGGAAAAACCGCCCCGAAGGGCGGTTGTATCGGTTACCGATGAGACCCGGTATTCCGGATCAGGCGTTAAACATGTCGCGATAGATGCCGCGTGCCCATTCCAGCGTTGCCTCGCCTTTGGCGGCATCACGGTTCTCGAAGGTCTTGGTGTCCTTGGAGAAGCCCGTGATGATGTCCTTCTCGGTGCTGTAGTCGTAGCTGGCATCGACGCTGATGGCTTCCATCGGATTGGCATTCACCATCGAGTAGCAGATGGTGCGCGGACTGACCCAGGAGATCTCTTTGCCCTGCGCGCGTGCCGCCAGCACCTTGGCGATGAAATGGCCTTCGGTATTGGAAGTGTTGGCGCTCTTGGAATAGGGATGCGGACGCGAGTCGCCGGTCACGTAGACATGGGGGTCGCCGATGATGTTGTAGAAGCGGGTATCGATATGGGCTTCCTTCTGATTGCTCTTGCTCGATGGCGCCATCAAGCCGAGATGCTCGATCAGCATGGAACCGCGTACGTTGGCATAGATGGCCGCGTCGTCGAACTTGTATTCATCGAATTCGGTCTTGATAATTTTCCTGTCCACATCCACGCCCGTCACTGCCTTGGATGGCAGCCATTCGATGTAATCCCGGTACAACTCATTGAAGGCCGCATGGAAGCCATCCTTCTTGATGGTGATTTCCGGATTGGCATCCAGCACCAGAACCTTGCCCTTGACCTTGTTCTTTTTGAAGGTCGAGGCGAGCAGGCAGGCGCGCTCGTAGGGGCCGGGCAGGCAGCGGTAATTGCCGGACGGCACGGTTTGCACGAAGACGCCGCCTTCGAATTCCTTGACCTTGCGATGAATGGTGACGTGTTCGGTAGGCGAGATGAAGCCACCCGGATAGACCTGGCGCAGAGCGGTCATCGTGTCCACGTCCGTTACGCCGATCTTGTCGTAGTCGTACGAGATGCCAGGTGCCAGGACCAGGAAATCATACTGGATGTCCCCCTCGTTGGTGGCCAGGAGCCGGCTGTTCCGATCCAGGCCGGTTACCGTCGCGTTGAAATAGGTGTAATTGTTGTTGACGGCCGCGTCCAGAAAACTGTGGTCGGCCAGGAATTCCAGGTTGATGAGACCGGCGTACCACAAGTTGCTGGAAAAGCAGGACGAATACATGTCGCGTTTCTCCACCAGCACCACGTCAAATTTCGGATATTCCTTCTTGGCGTATTTTGCGATGGTCAGGCCGGAGGTGCCCCCCCCAACAACGACCAGGCGCGGACCCCTGGCTTTCGGGAGTGCTGCCATGGTGCGGGTGGCAATCGCAGGTGCGGCGTTGGCCATGGTCGATCGCGCCGTGCCGGCAAGACCCGCCGTACCCGCAGCGAATATGGCGCCGCCCATTTTCATGAAATTACGTCTACTGTTATTCCCTTCCATTCTTGTTTCCTCCCAAATGACGACAAGTAAATGCTCGGCGCCCGGACACCGGAACCAAGCTACGCAAACTGCTAGGGGTAAAAAATGCGGGCCCAGATGGGCCCGCCAAAATTAACGGGCAGGAGGAGTTATAGGAGAGGCCGCCCGTCAAAACAAAACCGATCACTCATTCCATTTGCAAAGCTTTCGCCGGACACGCCACAACCACCTGGCGCACCTGTTCTTCCGTGGCATTCTCGGGCTGGATCACGAACTTGCCGTCTTCCACTTTGAACACCTGCGGCAGCGTCTTGACGCAATTTCCACTGTGGCAGCAGGTTTTTTCATTCCAGACAACTTTCATCGTGCCTTCCTTTCGTTGATTCGCCAGTCGAAAATCTTCATGAACAGTCTTTGCAGACCACGCCGTTATTCTGCGCGTTGGTAGAAAAATTCCTATCCGGAGAACTACCTACCCCCGGCAGGAAATTACCTGCAAGTGGCTTCAGGCATCGGGGTCGTACATGTCATGGCGAATGCTGTTCCGGTTGGCGATTAATTCGTCGATGCCAGGTTCGTCGTTAAGCGCGCGTTGGATTGCGAGTTTGGTTGCTTCGTAGTTGGTGCGATAGAGATCCTTGTGATCAAGATTGGGATCGGTCGCGCAACGCGGATCGATCCATACCAGGCTGACGATGCACAGATCGTTGACCTGGTCGCGCGGCAGGATGCCTTCGATCACGCAGTCCAGCACGGCATCGGCCGTGGCGGCCTGGACCGTGCCGCCGAACAGGTCGACGTAGGCCATGCTTTTCATGGTGACCTTGGGCACCATCAGGGTGGCGGGACGCACCTGCTGGTTGCAGGCCCGGATGGCGAACATGCGGGTGTGGCCTGCGGTCTGTCCCATCATGTTGGCGAAGGCGTGCCCGACGGGTCCATCGACGCTGCCGATCAAGATTTCCGGCATGGCGTCGGTGAACTGGCCTTCCCGGGCGAGGACGGTGGCTTCGCCCGTTTTGAAAATGATCGTGTTGTGGTCCATGTTTTGCCTTTCGAGGTTCAGTGCAGTTTGATGATGGGTATGTTGGGGACGCTGATGATGTTGGTGGGTGTGCCGAATACGGGCTTGAATGGGCCATTGAGCACCATCTGGTGCATCTTGTGCCGAGGCCTGTAGACCAGGTCGATCATGAGTCCGCCCGTCAGGTTGCCGACGGTGTTGCAGCGGCCGGGCGAGCCATCATCCCGATAGAGGTATTCAGACATATGTTCTCTGGGTGAGTATGGGACGCCGTCCTGCTCAGGGTCGCCTGGCGTTGATCTGGCTCATGAATGTATCGCTGGGATCGTGCTCCGGGATCGGCAGGTTTTCCGGGGCTTGCCGCGCATCACGCTCCAGTGCAGCAACATTGTCGCCGGTCAGGCTCTTCAGGAAGGCGACGAGCGCCGACTTCTCATCCGGCGTCAGATTCAGGCGCACGATCAGAGGCGATTTCTCCGGGTTGTCGATCCCGCCCTTGTCGTAGAAATCGACGACTTCCTCCAACGTGCGCAGCGAACCGTCATGCATATAAGGAGAGGTCAGTTCCACGTTGCGCAGAATGGGAGTCTTGTAGGCCCAGCTGTCTTTCGGGTTGAACGTGACTTCGTAGCGCCCTACATCAGGCAGCGGCGGTTCGAACGACTTGAGGTGCTGGGCATTCACGTCGACGAATACATTGGGCGCAAGTTGTACGCGATAGGTCGTGCGTTCGGGGAACATGGTGCGCTCCCAGCCCAGCCCTGTGTTGTGGAATTTGTGATCGGTGAACAGCGCACTTTTCTCGCCCACCGAGTGGCAGGCGACGCAGCGTCCTTTGCCCATGAACACCTGGAAGCCGCGCTGCTCCGTGGCGTTCAGTGCATTCTTCTCGCCGCCGTAGTACCAGCGGTCGAAGCGGGAGTTGCCGGAAACCAGCGTGCGCTCGTAGCTGGCGATGGCCTGGCCGATGCGCTCCGCCGTGACCGGGCCATTGAAGGCCGCCTCGAACATGCCCTTGTATTCGGGCAGCTGACGCACTTTCTCGACGACATAGCCGATGGCCGGCATGTCCATTTCATTCTTGGTCAGCAGCGGCCCCCAGATCTGGTCTTCCAGATGCGGTTCGCGCCCTTCGAGGAACAGACTGCGCTGGTAGCCCACGTTGAACATGGTGGGGGAATTGCGGCGGTGGCTACGGCCTTCCATGCCGATGGCGGCGCCCAGTTCATGGGAGGTGAAACCCTGCTCGGGCACGTGGCACATGCCGCAGGACATGGTGTTGTTGTGGGAGAGCCGTCGATCCATGAACAAACGACGTCCGAGATCGATCTTTTCTTGGGTCAGAGGGTTGGATGCAGGAATAACGAGGGGTGGCAGGCCAAGCGGAATAGGCAGATTGACTGGGGTGTCGGCACGTACGATGGGTGATAGGGAGGACAGCACGCTGGCCATCGAGAGCCAGCGCAGGGCACGAATTACTTTCATGGCAGGTTGATACCTTCTTCCATTAGCAAAGTGAGAATGTCGTTGTAGACGACATCGGGCGACAGATAAGCCGTGGTGTAGATCTCCCGGATGACATGGTTGCGGTCGATCAGGAAAACTTTCAACACATGGCTCAAGGTGCTGAGCGGTTTCTTGGTGACAGGGTCGACATCGATATAGACGTCCTGGCCGTATGCATCGAGTATCGGGATGAGATCATGGAGCGATGCCGTGGTGAGAAAGTCCCACGGCGCGCCACGACTGGCGTTTCCACTGTCTCCTGCATAAAGTTTGAGGACTTCCGGAGTATCGCGTCTCGGATCGAAAGAAAGGCTGACGAGGCGGATGCTCCCCTTGAATTCCGGATGCCTTTCCAATCGGTTTTGCAGGTTATGGAACACCAGATACGCAAAAGGGCAGCCACTCGGATCGGCACAGCTCGAGTAGATGAAGGACAGCAGCGTGATCCTACCCCCGGTGAATTCGGAAAGTGAGCGCGCTTTGCCGTCGATGTCCAGTACCTTGCCATCGGGCGCGGTTTTGATGTCATAAAGTTTGTAGCTGCCTGGCGGACTAGGCTTGAAGTCCATGACCACGCCAGCTTGTTCGGTGATTTGCTGGGACTGATTGGTGTCGGCAGCGTTGGCGGCACAGGCACCCGCCAAGGCGAACGTCAGGAGCAGGGAAAAAAAACCGCCCCCCCGCAAGGGGGGGCGGAGAGCCCCAACAATGTAAGCGCTCTGTTTGGACATCAAATTATTTACCCTTCGGCTCGGTCAATGCGAGCTTGAGGCTGTCCAGGTCCTGCGATTCGGCAGCAGCCAGCGGCTTGAGCTTGCTCAGGTTGAGCGCCTGGAACTTCATGTGGTGGGCGCGACCGAGCTTTTCCTTGTAGAAATCGATGGTGAAGACGTGTGAAAGCTTCTTGCCGTTCCACTTGTACATCTTCAGGAACTGCTCGTCGTCCTTGCCTTTCTTGTCCCAGTTGCCCAGCAGGGATGTGGTGTAATACACCCGCTTGCCGTCGAAGGACTGCGACACCATGTTGACCTGGGAGCCGATTTTTTCCTTGAAAACTTCTTTCGGATGCATCGGATCGTGGAAATCCCAGTAGCGGGTCATGCCGTCCATGAAGGTGTTGACCCACAGGCCCTTGCCGTCGGCCGTGATGGAAATATCCACCGGCAGCGGGATATCGGCAGGGTTGCCGATGGTGCCGACGTCGTGCGCCTGCCATTCACCTTTTTTATCCTGCTTGATGACATACAGTTGCGAGGTCAGGGCGGTAGCAGTCACGGCCCAGTTGTCGCCCTTCTTCAGCGACCAGCGGACTTCCAGCGGTGCACCGGGCACATCGAAGACCTTCGTGGGCTCCATGGTTTTCAGATTCCAGATCGCCATGGTGTTGCCGAAGTGCTTCATGGCGTCAGGGTCCTTGACCATTTTCCCCAAGTCCATCATGTAGTTGTTCCAACCGGTGAAGCTGGACGTCAGCAGGACATTCTTCTGCGGGTTGATGCCGATGTCGTAGCCATAGCCGTCCCCTTGCACACCGCCGACCTTGGTGGTGGGCATGTCATGCTTCGAAATGAATTTCCCATCATTACTGTAGACCGCGATGCCGGTCACGCCGCCATGGTCTTTCGCGTTGGACAGGGCCTGGATCATCATACGGCCGGGCAGCGCATAGAAGGTATGGGGACCCACATAGCCGGTCTTCTCGACCAGGTCGGTGATGGTCCTGACCAGTTTCGGCTTGCTCGGGTCGGTGCCGATGTCGAACACAAACATCTTGTTGCTATCCAGCGCGCCCGCCCACATGTAACGGCGGTCGTCGCTGAAACCCATGTGGTGCGCTTCGCCGCGTCCGCCAACGGAGAGCGAGTTGATGACCTTGCCGAAGGTCTTGGAGCCGGGGCGTACGTCCACGGTCACGAGTTTGTCTGAACCGTCGCCGATGCCTTCAACGCCTAGTGTCCAGACATAGACCAGGTCTTCCTGTCCCTTGATGAGGGGGGTGAAAGGCGAACAGGCAGTTTCGTCCGCATGCGAGAGGGTCGGCAGGGCGACTACGCCCAACGCCACGGTGGCAGAAACGGCGGCCGCCAGGGCCTTCAGTGAAAAGCGGTTATTACATTTGGGCATATCGGTCTCCTTATCTTTGAACGGACAAACGTACAAGCGCAACGCTCCTGATAAATCCAATAATTCGTTGGGAGGCTAGAGCGAAGGTCGCGCCTTACGTGAAGCAACACTCGTGCCATAAATTCTTTTATATATAAATCAAAATGTTCCGCGCGTTTATAAGGGTTTACCCTTAGTTCTTTTACGTATAAATAATCATCTTTCCGTGTGTGGTTAAGGGTTTACCCTCATTCGGATTGTTACGGAACGACTCGGGACGGTGTGACAATTTGTCTCACCTCCAGATCACTATAGTGGTCAACGCTTCGCCGGCAACAGATCAATGCTTGAAGAGGATCCGGGTTGATTCGATGGGTGCCCACTGAATAGGGGGCATTTGCCTGCCAGAACAGAGCATGCCAATGATCTGGCCGCAGGCAGGATGCGATGCCTTGCAAAATGGCTGCCGTGCGAGCGCGAAAATTCAATCTCGATTTCTGCCGATTGGTGACAAATTGCTTGTCGGGATAGGCCCACCAAGCCGAATCAACCGTGTGATATCAATAATTCCGGATGGCCAAAGTCTCGAATAGCTCGTCCCGTTCGACTGGCGTGCTGACTTTCACGGCTCGATCTACAACTTCTCGCGACAGGTGACTGGAAAAAGTCCTGATGAAATCGTAATGACAGGCACGCAGGAACAGGCCTTTGCGGAAACCGATGCGGGTAATACTGGGTTCGAACAGATGGCTGGCATCCAGAAAACCGAGATCGCTGTCAAGGCTTTCATCTTGTGCCATCTCTGCCAGAATACCCACCCCCAGTCCTAGGCGGATGTAGGTCTTGATCACATCCGCATCGGTGGCGGTAAGCGCTACACGGGGCGCGAGTCCGCGTCGTTGGAAGGCATCGTTGATATGAGATCGATCGGTGAAACCGAACACATAAGTGAGAATGGGATATTCCGCCACGGCCTCCAGGGTTAATGGTTCAACCCTCTCCAAGGCATGTCCCCTGGGTACCACTACAGCGCGATTCCAGAGATAGCAAGGTAGCATGATCAGTTCATCGAAGAGATGCAGGGATTCCGTGGCGATGGCAAAGTCGATTCCGCCACTGGCTGCCATTTCCGCGATCTGGGCCGGGCTGCCCTGATGAAGATGTAGGCTCAGTTCAGGGTATGTGCGCCTGAAGGCCCGGATGACGGGGGGCAGCACGTAGCGGGCCTGCGTATGAGTCGTGGCAATAGACAGTTCACCGCTACTCGGGTCACTGAACTCGAGTGAGACTCGGCGGATCGCTTCTATGTTGGCAAGCGTGCATTCAGCCAATTCCATGACTGCCCGTCCAGCTGCAGTACATCCAATAAGTTGGCGTCCTGCGCGTTCGAATAGAGGTACACCCAATTCTTCCTCAAGCAATCGGAGTTGTTTACTCAAACTAGGTTGCGACTTGAACAGCCGTTCAGCAGCGCTGGTGACATTGAACCCGCTGTGGGCTAGCGCTAGAAGATAGCGTAGCTGCTGTAACTGCATGGGCCACTCCTCTGGATAACGGTAACAAGATAGCGCAATTAGCGCCAATCTCCGGTGACCATAGCTTTTAGCCATGGGACCATGGCCAAGCGTGATTTCACAGTGCCGCCGCAGTCCGTTACCTTGCAAACTTGATCCATGAGCAAGGAATGGGCCATGAGTATTATCCTGATCACACAACCCGTTGCAGGCGATATTTCCGACTGGTTCGACGCCGATGGTTTCTTCGCCGAACCTCATCTCTGGGAGCGTCAAGTGGCGGTACGTATCGCGCTGGAGGATGGCATTCCTGTTCTGACCCCCAAGCACTGGGACGTGATTGACCATGTGCGCAGCCACTATTTCGCACTGGGTAGTTTACCGGTGATGCGGCTGATCTGCCGGGCCACCGGATTGGATCGTCACAAGGCCCACAAACTGTTCAGCAATTGCAAGATATTGTGGCGTGTAGCCGGTTTGCCCAACCCTGGGGGCGAAGCCTCTACCTACATGAACTGACGCACGTTTCTGTGAGGCCCGCTAAAAACGTCCGGGTGCCGCGATCAGTAAAAGTGTGCAGTCTCATGAGCGCAGTCCCTGGGGGAGCTATGAACCGCGCGAGTGCTGACCAGGGAAGGGCAACTGCTGAGCGCCACAGTACCGTTTCATCCACTCCGGGGATGGCTGACAGACTGACCATCTCCATGGCGCTCGGCTCGCTCAAGGAGGCAATAAACCTTGAGGATAGTTGTTTCGTTCCTGCAAGAAAGCCTCGCTTATCAGGCTCCCTAGGCGCACTACACGAGGCTGTCGGTGATTTGGCTCAAGAGGATGTAGCAAATGTGGCGCACACTGTTACAAAAAATACCTTGATCGTTACAGAGTAAGGGTTATTTTGAATGAGTGCCTCGATCAGGTATTCGCTCTTTTTATGATGACAGCCGTGATTTTACGCGTTGCGCACGAAGCCAAAATCCAATTTGTAATGCCTGGCACGGCCTATGCTTAACCATTTTCAAAATATGTTTTTACCTTGCCACACTCGATAGGAGAGCAGAATGTCGCGTAATGAAATCGCATGGAAAGAGCAGCCCAAATTTCCGTCTACTCATTTTGTAGATACCCGGATTTATACGGATAACCAGATCTTCCGTGAGGAGCAGGAAAAGATTTTCAATAAATGCTGGATCATTGGCTGCCACGAATCGGAGTTGCCGAACGCGTTCGATTACCGCACTTTCCATCATCCTGGCGGGGCGCAGCTCTTTATGATCCGCGGCGAAGACATGAAGGTACGGGCCTTCTACAACATCTGTCCGCATCGCGGCAACACGCTCCTCTACGATCCTGTCGGAAACGCTAAACGCATCACATGTATTTTCCATGCCTGGTCATTCAGTCCGAAAGGCGAGTGCACGGATATCCCTCGTGGCAAGGAAGGTTACCAGGAGCGTTATGGCTGCAAGGACGCGAGTTTGCGTGAAGTGAAAAGCGAAGTGGGTTACGGTGGTTTCGTTTGGGTCAACGTGGACGACGACAGCTGCACGCTCAAGGAATATATTGGCGATGCGCTGGGCATGATGGAAGAGAATCTCAGTATGCCTTTGGAGGTCTTTACCTATCACAAGGCGATCGTCAATACGAATTACAAGTTGTGGCATGACACGAACAGCGAGTTCTACCACGACTACATGCATTACTTCAACCGTATCACGGGAATGATGCAGCCAGGCTACTTTGACCGCAAGTACAAAGGCTATCCGAACGGCCATGCATCGGTGGGTTCGATGGCGATCAAATACGATGCTTACGCGGGCAGCCAGGAGCGCGCTGTCGGCTGGCCAGGCTTGGCGCCTGGCGGTTGGGTCCTGATCGATCTTTTCCCGGGAATGACCTTCAATCTCCGTACGTCGGTACTGCGAATGGATACGGCCATCCCGTTGGGGCCGGACAAACTGATTATCGAATTCCGTGGATTGGGGCTGAAGAGCGATACGCCGGAACAGCGTGCTGAGCGAGTACGTGACCACAATACGATCTGGGGGCCGTTTGGCCGCAACTTGCATGAAGACCTGCTCGGTGTGCATGGACAAGGATTGGCCATGCGCGAGCGCAGCGACAGCAAATGGGTTCTGCATGGCCGTGAAGAAAACTCGACGATACATGATGAGGTTGGGATGCGGCACTTCTACGCTGAGTGGGGCAAGCGTATGGGGCGTCAAGCATCCGATCCCTTCAGCGACAACAAGTTGGCGTGAGCCATGTTGATGCTTTGTGCCGCAAGTGTGACGACAACCGTTTGCAGGCTTTCATTACTTCAATACGAGGACGACTGGCGTGACGCCCAAACAATTAATTGATGAACTGATTTACCGGTCCTCCCTTGCGATGGACAGTAAGGACTTTACTGGATTCCTTGACTTGTGCGATCCGGCATTTCGCTATGCCATCACTGCCTATATCCCGGAAATCCGCAAAGAAATAACCTGGCTTGAACATGATAAAGATGGCATGAAGGTCCTGTTCGACAACTTGCCCAGGCACAACAGCGACCATTCGTCGCTAACTCGTCACGTTACGGTGTATACCGTTGAACAGGACGAAGCCAAGCAACAGGCCAAAACGATCAGTGCGTTACAGGTCTTCAAGACAACGCTGGATGGTGGCGTGACCGAACTGTTCGCGGTGGGAAAAATCTACGACACCATCTCCATGAATGGGGGCAATCCAAAGTTGCTGGACCGGAATGTCCGCTTGGATACGCGAATGCTCGGTATCGGTTTCCACATTCCGCTTTGATGGCTTTAATGGGCTAACAGCGCTATGAAAATCCAGGTCAATGCCAGAAACCGCGCACATCATTTTAATGCGACCGAAGGGGAAAAATTACTTTACGCTGGATTGAGTGGTGCTGTTGGCCTGCCCTATGAATGTGGTAGTGGAACATGTGGAACGTGCAAGGCGCGGCTGATCTCGGGAGAGATTGTCGATGCTTGGCCCGATGCGCCAGGGCGCAAATACCTGAAGGGTGATGACGAATTTCTGATGTGTCAGTGTGTTGCCAAGACTGATGCCTCGATCGAAGTGGCGAGCTTTGTCCAGACTATGGAAGCGGGTGTCTGCGTACCTGCCGCCTTGAAGGGGCATATCAGTTCGGCCAAGCTGCTGACGTCCGACGTGATCCATCTTCAGATCAAACTGAGCCAGCCGATGGAGTTTGATGCCGGCCAGTTTGTGATGGTCCAGGTACCCGGGGTGGCAGGGTTCCGCGGTTGGTCAATGGTGAACTATCAGCGTGAAGCGGAAAGCCTCGAATTCATCATCAAGAAGAAGCCGGGGGGTGGGATATCAGAATGGCTGTTCAATAGCCAGTGCACAGGTGTGGAGGTCGAGGTGTTTGGACCTTTGGGCCATGCGACTTTTTACCCGGGCTTGTCAAAAAACATACTTTGTATTGCCGGTGGCAGCGGCATTGCGGGAATGGTATCCATCCTGTCGCGGGCTGCGCAGGATGATTATTTCCGCCAATATCGGGGTGATGTGTTCTTCGGTGTGCAGACGCTGAAGGATGCCTTTTTCCTCGATGAATTTTCTCGTTTGCGGGCCCAATGCGGTGACAAGCTGAATGTGACCATCGCCCTGTCAAAAGAGGATCCTCCCGCTTCTGCCCTGAGCGACTACCCGCACCTGAAGTTCGACACGGGGTATGTGCATGATGTAGCGGGGCGTCATATGCAGGGCAATTATGAAAACGTCAGGGCCTATCTTGCCGGCCCGCCGCCGATGGTGGATGCAACCGTCCGAATATTACTTCAGGCGCGACTGGCCACCGACAACATCTGTTATGACAAATTCAGTTAGGAATGGCGGAATGAGCAAGATACGCATATGCAATACGGCTGAAATTCCCAGCAACGGGATGAAAGACTATGACGTCGAGGGTGGCCTCAAGGTCCTCATAGCCAACGCGGGCGATTGTTATTACGCATATCAAGGTGTTTGCCCCCACCAGGAAGTCTGCCTGGCCGAGGGCTATTACGATGGCGCGGTACTTACCTGCCACCAGCATTTATGGCAGTGGGACATTACCACTGGCAAAGCGCTCGGCCTCGCCGAGGCGCCTCTTGAAAAATACGAAGTGAAGGTTGAGGACGGTGAAATATTCGTCTTGCAATCCAGCGCGCTGAAGGCGGCACAGTTGTTCATGGATGTGTCTGGCGACACCCTGCAACGGCTTGATTCGCTCGCTCGCCGTGAGAAATATGAAAGCGGAAGCACCCTCTACAACATCGGCGATCCAACCGATGATCTCTATATTCTCGATTCAGGCCGCGTTGAGTTTCTCATTGGCCGCGATGGCACCAGCCCTGCCGGGTTTGTCTTGCATAAGGGGGAAGTGTTTGGATGGGCGGCATTACTCGAGAATCAGGCGCGTCGGATTGCAAAGGCCACTTGCCTGGAAGACTCCGTCCTGTTGCGGCTGAATGGCGAGGAAACCTTGAAAGTCCTCGAATCTGATCCGGCATCGGGATATCTCGTCATGCGTAAGCTTTCGACGCTGATCACTCGACATCTGGGTTCCCAAGGAGAGAAATAGCCAAAACACTAATAGCGGGATGAGCACCAAGACTTTGCGTTGCACAGCATATGAGTTTCGTACAGATATCAAAGAGTAATCAATATTGATTATGACCCGTAGCAGGGAAGTGTCTAACAAGAGGAGAACTTCATCATGACTTGCCTTACGAATTGGTTGGATCGTTGCACTTGTCTCGCACTGGCAGCTTTAGTTGCGACTTTTGGCCTCACTGTCGGGAGCGTGTCTTCTGCGTTCGCAGGTGAGAATAACTATGGGAAAGTGGGTGACCCTATTCACCTGGTTGTGGGCTATCAGCCGTATTACACGGAGTCCTGGTCCGGTGTGGTAATGCAGCCCATGAAGTTTTATGAGAAATACCTGCCCAAGGGATCCACGGTCGAATTCTCGATCGGTTTGCAGGGCGCCGTTATCGTCAATGCAATGTTGGCAGGCAAGCAGGATATCGGCTACATGGGAGATATGCCCGCCATTGTTTCAACCACCAAACAGAATGTCGCGGATCTTCGTATCGTTGCGACAGCAGGTTTAGGCTTCGATCAATGCAATATATTTCTTGCAAAGAACGATGCCCCTAAATTTGCCAATCAGACAGATGCCATCAAATGGCTGAACGGCAAACGGGTGGCCGTGCCAAAAGGCTCTTGCACGGATCGCTTTGCTCAAGCCGTGTTCAAGAAAATGGGTGTTGAACCTGCAAGTTACCTGAATCAGAACATTGAGGTCATTACCAGCGGTTTCCGGGCTGGCAAGATTGATGCCGCGGTTATTTGGGAGCCTACAGCGTCCCGCCTGGTGCTTGAAGGCCTCGCCAAGCGCATCGCGTCCGGTACGGCAGTGAATGAAAACGACGGTGGATTCATTGTCATGCGCAACGACCTGATACAGCAGCGTCCTGACGTCGTTAAGGCATGGCTGAATGCCGAACTCGATGCCCAGCAATATCTGGCTGATCCGAAAAACGCAGAAAAGATTGCGCGTATGGTGAAGGATCAAACCACTGGCTTCACGGAAAAGGTTCTCTGGACATCACTGTACGGCGAATATCCGGAAGCCCAAGGGGGTACCGCGGTACGGCTCCAGCTGCCTTACACAATCAGCCCGGAAGCTTCGGCGCTAATCAAAAAAGCCGCTACCTTCCTTTATTCCGTGAAGAGCATCAATACGCCTACATTGCGTGCAGATGCCGTCATGCCGCAATTCACCGAGGCGATATTGAAAGAAAGAGGCCTGAAGAGCCCGGTCGGCGTGGTCAAGGCCTTGCCAGCTTCCGCATATAAAGGCGAGTAACGCTCCAACACAATTTATCAGGACTGTTTCCAGCTGTGCGCATGGCTTGACGCGTACGGCTGGCGGGAGTCTTGACTTCTGAAATACATCGGCGCCACCGCCGGCGCCCAAGGTTTCAGACAGTAGAGCTTCAAGAGGAATATAAATGGACCAGAACCAAACTGTAGCCTTGCTGAAGCGATCGATGCCATTCCAGACGGTCCCGGGCGAGATGCTCGATGCCATTGCCAAGCTGGCTCGATATGAGTCTTATGCTCGAGGGGATGTCATTTATCACCAGGGCGATTTTGCTGACGATGTTTATATCGTGTCCTCCGGTACGGTGCAGCACACGCTTGGGATTGGCTTCCAGGCGACCCACCCGGAAAAAATCCTGCATAGCGGCGATGTATTTGGCTGGGCAGCGGTGCTCGATAATCAGCGCAGCCGTTTGGCGAAGACCGTCTGCATGGAACGGACTGAACTGATCCGGATCAACGGCGAGGAACTGATCAATCTCTTCAGGGCTTCGCCCGAAACCGGCGATATTGTCATGAGCCGCTTCGCGACCATGATCAATAAGGAATATACCTTGCCTGAAGAAGTGGCGGGGCATGTCCCGCATTTCACGCAAGTGCCGGTCACCATGGCCACCGGTTTGACCTTGACGATGTTCCGTCTGTCGCAGTGGCTGAAAAGTCCAAAGCCCTATCTGATGTTCACGGGATTCGGAATCCTGTTGGCTACCTGGTATTTCACAGTCGAGGTCTGGAAATTGCCCAGGTTTGCGGACATGCCGGGATTGACCGTGGTGATGAAAGAGTGGTTCAGCAAAGACCCGGTATATGGCTTATCTATCTATACGCCTGAGTATTACCAGCATATCTGGGTCAGCGTTCGCCGAATCCTGATTGCATTCTTCCTTGCCACGGTCCTTGGCGTACCGCTGGGGCTATTTCTAGGCTGGTCCAAGACGTTCCGCGAATACGTCTTCCCTGTTTTTGAAACGTTGCGCCCCATTCCAATTCTTGCCTGGGTGCCTCTGGCGATCCTGATGTTCCAGGGTTCCGAAACGCCCGTTATCTTCCTTACCTTTCTTGCATCTTTCTATGCCACCGCCCTGAATACCATGCTGGGCGTCGAAACTATCGACGAGTCTTACAGCCGGGCGGCCGCCTGTCTCGGCGCAAGCAAGTGGCAAACCTTTAAGGAAGTAATTGTGCCGGGTGCCATGCCATTTATGTTTACAGGCCTGCAAATCTCAATCGGTGTTGCCTGGTTCTCTCTGGTGGCAGGAGAAATGGTGTCTGGAGAGTTCGGGCTGGGTTATGTGATCAACACGTCTTATACGATGGTTCGCTATCCGACTATCGTGATCGGCATGATCACACTGGGCATAGTTGGCTACACCTCTAGCGCCCTCGTGCGCATGGCAGGTGACTACATGATGCAGTGGCGAGTCCGTGAACTTGCCTTGGGAGGTCGTTAATGAGTGCCGTGTTGCAAAAAGCCGATAAGGCTGAAAAAGGAGCATTGAAAGGTGCAATCCGGATTGAAGATGTAGTCAAGATCTATGATCCGGAAGGTGCTGCGGTGATGGCTGTTGACCATTGTTCGCTTGATATCCCAGCTGGGGAAATATGCATGATCGTCGGGCCATCCGGCTGTGGAAAAACCACATTGTTGAATGCGATTGCAGGGTTTCACAGTATCAGTTCGGGCAAGATCTTCCTTGATAACGAACTCCTGTGCGGGCCCGAGAAACCCATGGCCCAGCCTGGCTCTGATCGCATTGTGGTGTTTCAGAACGGTGCGCTGTTTCCATGGAAATCCAACCTGGACAATGTCGCTTTCGGCCCATTGATGCAAGGCAAGTTGGGTAAAAAGGAAATCTACGACAAAGCCCGCAGCATGATGGCGGATGCAGGTCTAAGCGGGACCGAGCACAATTTTCCCGGCGAAGTGTCCTCCGGCTTGCGCCGTCGGGTAGAGATTGTACGGGCCCTGATGAATGAACCCAAGGTATTGCTGTTCGACGAACCTTATCGCGCACTCGACTCGCTCACCAAATCGGTGATGCATGAGGCGCTACTGGAAATTTATTACAAAAACAAAGTCACTATCTTCTTTATCACCCACGATCTGGAAGAAGCGATCTTTCTTGGACATCGACTCGTCATCATGTCCTCGCGTCCATGCAAGCCGAAGAAAATCATTGATGTCGATATCCCTCACCCGCGCGATTACAGCGTGCTCACCAGTACACGATATCGCCAACTGATGGATGAAACGATAGAACTCGTACATGAAGAAGCCAAGAAGGCTTTTTCGGCCGGCGAGAAAGAAGGATAGACGAAATGAATGCGACCAAACGTTTCAGAAAAGCACTATTTAATCGATCCAAACTACGTGCTGTCATTGCCATTTTCGTGTTTCTCGTATTGTGGGAGATCGGCTCACGGTCGAAGGACTGGTTCGGGTTTGCCGTGCCATGGATTGGCCATATCCCGGCGCCAACCGCAGTTGTGGTCGCGTGGTACGGATTGATTGGCGACCCCGGCTACTGGCAAAGCTGGTATATGAGCACGCTCCGTGTACTGGCGGGATTCTTTGCTGCCATGGTGGTCGGGATTCCCCTCGGCCTATTCATGGCAGTGAACAAGACATTCAACGGCCTGGCCTTTCCTTCTTTTGAAATATTGCGACCGATCCCGCCACTGGCCTGGGTTCCGGCATCGATCATTTTCTGGCCAAGCCAGGAATTGTCCATTGCATTCGTTACTTTTCTCGGAGCCTTTTTCACGATCGTGATAAATGTTCTGGGAGGTGCGAAATCCATTGATCCCCGCTATTTCCAGTCCGCGCAGTCGATGGGCTCTTCGCAATGGGATGTCTTTCGACGTGTCGTCCTTCCGGCAACGCTTCCTTCGATCGTCGTAGGGTCTGCCGTAGGCATGGGGATCACCTGGGAAGTCGTGGTCGCTGCCGAAATGATTTCGGGCGGGGGTGGGTCGGGTGGTTCGGGGGGTGGTTCGGGGGGTGGATTGGGCTTTTTCATCTGGAATTCATATGTCGGTGGGTCATACGAACAGATTGTCGTCGGCATGATCAGTATCGGCATCGCTGGATTCATATCCAGCGAACTTTTACGAAAACTCGGTAGTTACTTAACCCCATGGTTGAGAAAACGGTAAAGGATGATTCGTATGAACGCTACTACTCCAAATCTATCGCCTGCTTCATCTAAGAGTCCAAACATGAAGATCAAGGCTGCTGAAATCAAAGTTACAAATGTCAGCAAATCGTATGGCGCGGGCCTCTTTACCAAAGAAGTAATCAAGGATTGTTCGTTCACCATCGAACGCAACAAGCTTACTGTGATGATCGGCCCTTCAGGCTGCGGTAAAAGCACGTTGATACGGCTTCTTGCCGGCTTCGAGAAGTCTTCGTCCGGCAGTATCGAAATTGACGGGAAACGAATAACCGGCCCGGGGCGTGATCGTTTGGTTGTATTCCAGGAATCAGCATTGTTTCCCTGGATGACTACCTACGACAACATCATGTATGGACCCAAAGCACGCGGCGAAAATACCCAGCTGAATCGCGATCAGGCTGAATATTTGCTTGAAAAGGTTGGACTGACGGCTTTCAGGGAGAAATATCCTCCCCAGCTGTCCGGCGGCATGCAGCGCCGGGCTGAACTGGCTCGCGCGATGATCAATAACCCTGATGTCATGATCCTCGATGAACCGTTTCGAGGCTTGGATTGCATGTCCAAGGAATTGATGTGGGAGTACTACTCAGGGCTTTATGAAGAGTCGCATAGAACGAACTTCTTCGTTACCACGGATATTGATGAAGCGATCTTCCTGGCTGATCGCCTCCTGATCATGTCAAACATTCCGGGACAGGTTCGTGCAACCATCGAAGTCGATTTGCCGCGCCCAAGAAGACTGGCTTTTGTTTTTGATAATGAACGGGCCGTTGCCATAAAAATGGAAGCCTTATCCATCCTTCACAAGGAAGCAATGAAATCGTTCAGTGGCGGAAGCAAGGCGGCGGCAGATTTTGTCGAGGCTTATTCCAAGCGTTCCAGTGGCAATGGGCCAGTCGAACAATAGATCAATTCATCACGAAAACGCCATGGTTAATCCTGGATAACGGGTGGATTGTTCACGCTCCAATTCACCCGATTTCTCTTGTTTTTGTTAGGTTTTATTTACGTTTTAATTTGTAGATATTTGTTTTTAATAGAGAAAATGTTTTTGTTTGAATTGTTTACTCTAAGCAAAACAAGTAATTTTTAAAAAGACAAAACGCAAAATTCCGCATGCTGTCCTCGATGTGTATTTGAATGCTGATCGAAGCTTTTAATATTTGGAGATGAAAATGGGAAAAAAAGTAATTGATATGCGCAGCAGGCCTTCATTTTTGCATGATTTTTATGGGGCAACGCCAGGTACCAATGAGTATGAGGTGGTCAAATGGCTGAATAGGCGTGTGGGTTCAAAAGACGACGAACACTTTACCCGTTCAAAAGACGTCGAGGGATTTGTAGACGAAATTAGGGAAGTGGGCATAACAGCGTCTGTGGTGGTGGGCCGAGACATACCCGGAATCCGGCATACAAATGATGAAATCAGTGGAATAACAAAAGGACATAAAGAGCTTGTTGGCATGGGCTCTGTCGACCCCTTGGCATTGGGCGTCAAAGGGTCGATTGCCGAAGTGGAGCGGGCCATTAAAAAACTCGGCTTGAAAGGTATCAATCTCGAGCCTGGATTTGGCAGTGCGCCTATGAAGGCAGATAACCCACTGTTGTACCCTATCTACGATGCCTGTGATCAATTGGGCGTTCCTGTTTGCCTTATGTCAGGGCCAACCTCCCCCAGTCTCGAACTGACTGACCCCGCTCCTGTGGGACGGATTGCGAAGGCATTTCCTAACCTGTCGATTATTTGTTATCACGGGTTCTATCCCTATGTGAACGAAATAATCGGGGTCGCCTTCCGCTGGGAAAATGTTTTCCTTGTGCCGGATATGTATATATTCCTGCCGGGTGGAAGTCTTTATGTTGAAGCAGCAAACGGTTTCATGAAAGACCAACTCTTGTTTGGTAGTTCATATCCCTTCCGGGCGATGGGGCAGTCAGTTGACGATTATAGGAACCTTGGATTCAAAGATGATGTTATCGACCAGGTCATGTATAAAAATGCCAAACGGGTACTTAAATTAAAAATCTAGATAAATCTGGAAGCATCCTGAAAAAATTGAATTTTATGGTTATTCGAAATGAACATTGCGATTAGAGAGGCGGAATTGTCTGACCTTTCTCGGTTGGTCGAGCTTTATAAATTGCTTGACTTCTATCCCGAGGAAGATCAGCCATTAGACAAGCTTCAGCAACAATTTATGCGTCATAAAGAATATCCCGACTATCACGTCTTTGTCGCTGAACTGGACAATGTGATAGTCGGTACCTTTGCGCTAATTGTGATCGAAAGCGCGGCTCATGGTGGAAAACCCTTCGGGATTGTCGAGGATGTTGTTGTTTCGAATAATTGGCAAGGGAAGGGAATCGGTAAGAAGATGATGTTGTTTGCAATGCAACACTGTCAGGCGCGAGGATGTTACAAGCTTGCGTTGTCGAGCCATTTACAACGAAATGAAGCGCATAAATTCTATGAATCGCTTGGTTTCGAAAAACATGGTTTCAGTTTTCAGATAGCCTGGGCTGCCTAGTTAGATGATTACGGAGGGCAGGGGGTTCATCAATCAGCTTCAACGTGACTTCTGCAATCAACGCATTGTTTTTAATCTGATATTGCCGCATCAATGACAATTGCCTGGCTGCTTGCGGTTTCTCTTGTCGTCGGCATGCTCATCGGTGCTGTAGGTATAGGAGGAATCCTACTCATTCCTGCACTCAATATTCTTGGAGGATTGACAATCCAGGAGGCCATGGCAACAGCATTGGCCACATTTATTTTTACGGGTGTTATCGGGACATTTTCATTTCAGCGGCGTGGAAGTATCGACTGGAGCATTACTGTACCGCTGTGCATTGGGGCAGCAATCTTTGGATTTTTCGGCGCCTGGGCAAATGCAAAAATCAATGCACAAGCACTCTCTTTGATTCTGTCTTCGATTATTGTTTTCGCGGGCGTTTACACTTTCTATACGAAAAATAAAAAGAAATCGGTCGTATTTCAGAATCGTCCACGATTTCAGCAGGTATTGTTGATTGGCGTAGGCGCTGTCGTGGGTTTTGGCTCGGGTCTTACAGGTGTCGGAGGGCCCGCTTTATCTGTTCCCATGATGATTTTGCTGGGATTTCCTCCCCTGAGCACAATAGGCGCAAGCCAGGTAATCCAGATCCTGGCAGCCATCTCAGGGACAGCCGGGAATCTGCAATATGGGTCATTTGATTACAAACTTCTGGTCATTTGTACACTTTTTGAAGTCATAGGTGTCGTAGCCGGCGTGCGGATCGTACATGCCATGAATGCGCAGGTTTTGCGAGGTAGCGTAGGGGTATTGTGCATTCTTGTTGGTGCGGGGCTCCTGATGCGGGCATTGGGGTTTTGATGGCCTATCGGGATTCATATACGGTGGACTCAGCATACAAGGCCTGTGTGTACGGAGTGTTGTTCACCCATCGACATCCTTTGGAAATACGGATCATGCCTGATCCGGCTAATCAAGAAACGAACTGAAAGCCGAAGTCGCCCGAAGGCTAAGCGCCTACAACTGGCTCGAACCTACTGCAAAGCACCTGGATGATTCATTGTGAATCGTGACGGTGTGACAATTTGTGTCGACTCCAGACCACTTTTCTGCTTGATCCGGCATGACACTCTGCCCGGTACGGGGTATTCCTGGGCTGGATTCGCGCGCTTTGCGATTGATTAGGCGGTTGTTTATGAATGATTTTGCAATCGCCCCGGTTTGAAAAAAATCGATTGGCACGAGAATTGCAGAGAGCTTTCAAACACCCCGCTTCAATGGTTTTCTTGATTACTCAGAGGATTTATGTCCAGTACAAATCAAGCCGACTTGTTGCCCGCATTGCACCGGCTACAGGAAAAATTCGGCTATATCCCCGACCATGCCATTGCCGAACTGGCAAAAGCCCACAACATGGCGCAGGCAGAAGTGGTCGGCGTCATCGGCTTCTATCATGACTTTCGCCGTACGCCACCCGGCCGCCAGCGTCTTCGGATATGTCGCGCAGAGTCATGCCAGGCTATGGGGGCCGATGCCCTGGCCCTGCACGCCAGCACGCAACTCGGCGTCGAGTTCGGCGCCACCACGGCCGATGGCGAAGTGACGCTGGAAGCGGCTTACTGCCTTGGCAATTGCGCCTGTTCGCCGGCGGTGATGCTGGACGACGAATTGCACGGCCGGGTCAGCGCCGAGCGCCTCGATGCCATGCTTGCAGAAGGACGAGGGGTATGACGCAACGGATTTTTGTGCCTCGCGATGCCAGTGCCGTATCGGTGGGCGCGGAGCGTGTGTGCCGAACGATCGAGAACGAGGCCCGGAACCGCGGGCTGGATGTGGAAATCGTGCGCAACGGCTCGCGCGGATTGTATTGGCTGGAGCCACTGATCGAGGTCGAGATCGACGGGCAACGCATCGCCTACGGGCCAGTTAATCCGGAGGACGTGCCGGGTCTGTTCGAGGCCGGATGGCTGCAGGGCGGTACGCATGCCTTATGCCATGGCCCCAGTGAAGAGATTCCCTATCTGAAGCGCCAAACCCGGCTCATCTTTGCCCGTATGGGTGTCACCGACCCTCTGTCGCTGGAAGACTATCGCGCGCATGGCGGATTCAAGGGACTGGAACGTGCGCTCGACATGAAGGCCGAAGACATCGTGGATGCCATCGATACAGGTGGCCTGCGCGGCCGTGGCGGCGCAGGTTTCCCCACGGGAATCAAGTGGCGCACCGTGATGAATGCGGGCGGCGGACAAAAATACATCGTCTGCAATGCCGACGAGGGTGACTCCGGCACATTCTCGGACCGCATGCTGATGGAGGGCGATCCCTTTTGCCTGATCGAAGGCATGATTATTGCCGGTCTGGCAGTGGGGGCGGACACCGGTTACATCTACCTGCGCTCGGAATACCCGGATGCCTGGGACGTGCTCGAGGATGCCATCGTCACGGCCACGCGTGAAGGCATACTGGGCGCCAATGTGCTCGGCTCTGGACGAGGCTTCGAACTGAATCTTTTCAAGGGCGCCGGAGCCTACGTGTGCGGCGAGGAAACCTCGTTGCTGGAGAGTATCGAGGGCAAGCGCGGTCTGGTCCGCGCCAAGCCGCCGCTACCTGCGTTGCAGGGGCTGTTCGGCCAGCCCACGGTGGTCAACAACGTCATCACGCTGGCCAGCGTGCCCTGGATCCTGGCGCATGGTGGCGAAGCCTACAAAGCGCACGGCAGCGGTCGTTCGCGCGGCACGCTGCCGTTCCAGCTTGCGGGCAACCTGAAGCAACCCGGCCTGGTCGAGGTCGCCTTCGGCATGACCCTGCGCGAACTGCTGTACGATTTCGGCGGCGGCTCCGCCAGCGGACGGCCGATCCGTGCCGTGCAGGTGGGCGGACCGCTTGGCGCCTATCTGCCCGAGTCGCGCTTCGACCTGCCCCTCGATTACGAAGCATTCGCGGCGGTCGGCGCCACCGTGGGCCATGGCGGGATCGTTGCCTTCGACGACAGCGTCGACATGGCAAAAATGGCCCGCTACGCCATGGAATTCTGCGCCATCGAGTCCTGCGGCAAATGCACGCCGTGCCGCATCGGCTCGGTTCGCGGCGTGGAGTTACTGGACAGCATGCTGGCCGCGCGTCCGCAACATTCCAACGACGACACCCTGCTGCGCGATCTTTGCCAGACTATGCTGGAAGGATCGCTTTGCGCCATGGGCGGGATGACGCCGTATCCGGTCCTGTCCGCACTCGATCACTATCCTGAAGATTTCGGCCTGTCGCCGAAGCAAGAGGAGGCCTCCACATGAGCCTGCAATGCCATCACGACCGGGGTACCCCGGCACGCACATCCACCCAACATGTCACGCTGTCCATCGACGGCGTTCCCGTTACCGTCCCGGCCGGAACCTCGGTGATGCATGCTGCCGCCGAAGCGGGAATCGATATTCCCAAGCTGTGCGCGACCGAACAACTGGAATCGTTCGGCTCCTGCCGACTCTGTGTGGTCCAGGTGAAGAACCGGCGCGGCTACCCGGCCTCATGCACCACCCTGGTGGAGGAGGGCATGGAGGTCACCACCGAGAACGATGCCCTGTTCCGCCTGCGCCGCGGCGTCATGGAGTTGTATATCTCCGATCACCCGCTCGACTGCCTGACCTGTTCTGCCAACGGCAACTGTGAGTTGCAGGATCAGGCCGGCCGCGTCGGTCTTCGCGAGGTCCGCTACGCCGATGGCCAAAACCACCTGCAGGAGACGACGGATACCTCGAATCCCTATTTCGCCTACGATCCGTCCAAGTGCATCGTTTGTTCGCGCTGCGTGCGCGCCTGTTCCGACATCCAGGGCACCTACGCCCTGACCACCACCGAGCGCGGATTCGACAGCCGCATCGCGGCAGCCGGCGGCGAGGATTTCATGTCGTCCGAATGCGTGTCCTGCGGCGCCTGCGTCGCGGCCTGCCCCACAGCAGCGCTGATGGAAAAATCCGTCATCGAGATGGGCCAGCCTCAACGCAGCGTCACAACAACCTGCGCCTATTGCGGCGTCGGGTGCTCGCTGAATGCCGAGATGCAGGGCGAGAAGGTGATCCGCATGGTGCCCGACCTCAATGGCGGCGCCAATCATGGCCATGCCTGTGTCAAGGGCCGCTTCGCCTGGGGCTATGCCACGCACGCCGATCGCATCACCACGCCGATGATCCGCAGTTCGATCCGCGAGCCCTGGCGCGAGGTGAGCTGGGAGGAAGCCATCGCCCACACGGCGAGCGAGCTGCGGCGCCTGCAGGAAAAATACGGGGCCGAATCGATCGGCTCGATCACCTCCTCGCGCTGTTCCAACGAGGAGACCTATCTGGTCCAGAAGCTGACCCGTGCAGCCTTCGGCGTCAACAACGTCGATACCTGCGCCCGTGTGTGCCATTCGCCAACGGGGTATGGCCTCAAGCAGACGCTGGGCGAATCGGCAGGTACCCAGGACTTCGATTCCGTGATGCAGGCGGACGTGATCATGGTGATCGGTGCCAACCCGACCGATGGCCACCCGGTATTCGGTTCGCGCATGAAGCAACGCCTGCGTCAGGGGGCCAAGCTGATCGTCGCCGACCCGCGCGCCATCGATCTGGTCGACACGCCGCACGTGCGCGCCACCCATCACCTGAAGCTGCTGCCCGGCACCAACGTCGCGTTGATCAATGCCCTGGCGCACGTCGTCGTGACCGAGGGACTGGTCGACGAGGATTTCGTCGTGGATCGCTGCGAGGCGGAGGCCTTCAACAAATGGCGCACCTTCATTGCCGATCCCCGTCATTCGCCGGAAGCGACCGCATCCGTCACCGGCGTGCCGGCGGACGAGGTACGCGCGGCTGCGCGACTGTATGCGACGGGCGGCAATGCGGCCATCTACTACGGTCTGGGCGTGACCGAGCACAGCCAGGGGTCCACCATGGTCATGGGGATCGCCAACCTGGCCATGGCCACCGGCAACATCGGGCGCCCCGGCGTCGGCGTCAATCCGCTGCGCGGCCAGAACAACGTGCAGGGCTCGTGCGACATGGGATCCTTCCCGCATGAACTGCCCGGGTATCGCCATGTTTCGGACGTCGCCACCCGAGAGCTGTTCGAGTCGGTTTGGGGCGTGCCGCTTTCGGACGAACCCGGTCTGCGCATCCCGAACATGTTCGACGCCGCCATCGCCGGCAGCTTCAAGGGGCTCTACGTACAGGGTGAGGACATTGCCCAATCCGACCCGAACACCGGGCATGTGACCCATGCGCTGGAATCGCTGGAGTGTCTGGTGGTGCAGGATCTCTTCCTCAACGAAACCGCGAAATTCGCACACGTCTTTCTGCCCGGCGCCAGCTTCCTTGAAAAGGACGGCACCTTCACCAACGCGGAGCGGCGCATTTCGCGCATCCGCAAGGTGATGCGTCCGCTTGCCACCTATGCGGACTGGGAAGTGACCCAGATGCTGTCGAACGCACTCGGTTATCCGATGCATTACAGCCATCCGTCCGAGATCATGGACGAGATTGCGCGCCTGACGCCCACCTTCCATGACGTGTCCTACGCCAAGCTGGACCGGCTGGGCAGCGTCCAGTGGCCCTGCAACGCGGAGCATCCGGACGGCACGCCGACCATGCACGTGACGGAATTCGTGCGGGGCAAGGGACGTTTCATGCTGACCGAGTACGTTGCGACGGAGGAGCGCGTCAATCGCCGTTTCCCGCTGTTGCTCACCACCGGCCGCATCCTGTCGCAGTACAACGTGGGCGCGCAGACCCGGCGTACCGCGAATAACGTGTGGCATCCGGAGGACATCCTCGAACTGCATCCGGTGGATGCCGAGGATCGCGGCATCCGCGACGGCGACTGGGTCGGCGTGCAGAGCCGTGCCGGCGAGACCGTACTGCGTGCCCGGATCAGCGAGCGCATGCAGCCCGGCGTCGTCTACACCACGTTCCACTGGCCTGGCTCCGGCGCCAACGTGGTGACCACGGAGAACTCCGACTGGGCCACCAATTGTCCGGAGTACAAGGTGACCGCCGTGCAGTTGTCGCGTGTGGAACAGCCCTCGACCTGGCAAAAGCAGTTTGCGCAATTCAGCGAGGAACAGATGAAACTGCTGAAGCAGGAGCCGGCCGGTGCGCCTGTGTGACCTGCCCGGCTCCTCCATGACGCTGCCGTCTCCCCTGGTGGAAACCGCCGCGCGCGGACCAGGCGGCATGCGAATGGACTCGGTCCCGGAAGAAGTACCGGTCGCCTTGTCCTACAACGGTATCTCGCATGTCGTGATGCTGGCCAGTCCGACCGACCTGGAGGACTTTGCCCTCGGATTCAGCCTGAGCGAGGGCATCCTGGCGGACCCCGGCGAGTTGTATGACCTGGATATGGAAATCGAAACCCGCGGCGTGGTCGTGCAGATGCGAATTGCCGAAGCGCGGTTCGCCGAACTCAAGAACCGTCGCCGCGCGCTGGCCGGCCGTACGGGTTGCGGCTTGTGCGGCGTGGAAAGCCTGGATCAAGTGGCCCGCACCCTGGCGCCCTTGCCAGCCGGCCCCGCCATCGCGGCTGCGGCGCTGCATCGGGCGCTGGCCCAGCTGCAGCAGAAACAGCCGCTGCATGCCAGCACCGGCGGCGTGCATGCGGCCGCGTGGGCCGACGCCACAGGCGATCTGCTGGCGGTGCGCGAGGATGTGGGCCGCCACAATGCGCTGGACAAGCTGATCGGCGCATTGGCGAAAGACCGGCGCGACCCTGCCGCCGGCTTCGCGCTGGTCACCAGCCGTGCCAGCTTCGAGATGGTGCAGAAAGCAGCCAGCGTCGGCATCCCCATTCTGGCGGCGGTCTCCGCGCCGACAGGCTACGCGATCCGGCTGGCCCAGGAAGTGGGGCTGGCCCTGGCGGGTTTCGTACGCCAGGGCCGTTACACCGTTTATTCAACTCCCGAACGAATCGAAACCTGAGCAGCACATGAATATTGAACACCTGATCCACATGGCCAATCAGATCGGCGCCTATTTCGAGGCCGAGCCCGATCGGGCGGTCGCAAGCGCGGGCGTTGCGGATCATCTGGCCCGCTTCTGGGAGAAGCGCATGCGCCAGAGTCTTTACGCCTACCTGGATTCGGCGCAGGACAGCACCCTGGCGCCCTTGGTCAGCGAAGCCCTGACCCGGCATCGCGAGCGGATACTGGGCAAACGCCAATGAGCCGAGCCTTCGTCGCCTTGGGCGGGAATGTCGGCGGGCCCGCAACCCGCCTGCTTGCCGTCATGGGTGAATTCGATTCCCTGCCGCATACCCGCCTGTTGCGTGCGTCGTCGCTCTATCGGACGGCACCTGTGGGCTATGCCGACCAGCCCGACTTCATCAATGCGGCCGTCCTGCTGGAAACCGGACTACCGCCGGATGCCCTGATGGACGAATTGCTGGCGATGGAGACGCGCCATGGCCGTGTGCGTCACGTGCGCAACGGGCCGCGCACGCTGGATCTTGATTTGCTCCTGTACGATGGCCTGATCCTGAACGGTGATCCGGCGCTGATCGTGCCACATCCGCGCCTGCACCTGCGGTCTTTCGTCCTGGCGCCGCTGGTGGAAATCGAGCCCGAGTGCGTGCTGCCCCGGCATGGTCGGGCGGCTTCGATCCTCGAAAGAATGATGGACCGGGATGAGGTCCGCCGCATCGATTTCCCCGGATTGGACGATGGCCTGCAGGTCCTGCGCAGACTCGGCCAGGGATTGATGCCCCGCGCCTACGCCTGACCTGTTCGGCTGTCTGGCCCCGCCGGCCCAATGGGTACTGACTTATGCGGAAAGCGGTGCAGTGCGCTCGATCAGCGCATAGGCGGAATGATTGTGGATCGATTCGAAATTCTCCGATTCGACCACGTAGGATTCGATGCGCGCATCCTCGTTCAGCGCGGTGGCCACATCGCGCACCAGGTCCTCCACGAATTTCGGATTCTCATAGGCCTTCTCGGTGACGAATTTCTCGTCCGGCCGCTTCAGTAGACCATAGAGTTGGCTGGAGGCATTCGCCTCGGCGATGTGGATCAGGTCTTCGATCCAGATGAAATCGTTCGTCTTGACGGTGATCGTGATATGCGAGCGCTGGTTGTGGGCGCCGTATTTCGAGATTCCCTTGGAACAGGGACACAGGCTGGTGCATGGCACCAGTATCCTGACAGTCTGGTGATACGCACCGTCCCGGATTTCTCCGATGAACGTGACTTCGTAATCGAGCAGACTCTTGACGCCCGAGACCGGTGCGCGCTTGTTGACGAAGTAGGGAAAGCTCATCTCGATGTACCCGGAGCGAGCTTCCAGACGCTCGACCATCTGGCGAAGCATGCTTTCGAAAGATTCCACCGTGATTTCGCGATCCTGGCTGTTCAGGATCTCGATGAAGCGGGACATGTGCGTGCCCTTGAAGTGGTGGGGCAAATGCACGTACATGCCGAAGGTGGCGATGGTGTGCTGAGTGCCGCTGCTCTTATCCCGCACCCTGACCGGATGGCGGATGGCCTTGATGCCGACCTTGTCGATGGCGATCCTGCGGGCATCCGGCGTGTTCTGGACATCGGGGATGGCTGCATCGGCAGGCCGGGCAGACTTGCGGCCAGGCAGGGTTGAAGGGCAGGGCAGGTCGGTTTCACAAACAGTGTCGCAGGCGGTCATGAGCGTCCTTGGTCTGTTCATCAAGGCAGCAAGGCCGTGACGAGTTTCAGTACGTCCTGGGTGGGCGTGCCGTAAGGAATGATTCTCACGAGCTTGCCCTGGGTGTCGATGAGGAAGACGTTCACCGTATGGTCGACTGTATAGCTGGAGCCCGTCGGCACATAGCGGAAGTGCGCGCCATACTGGCCGGCCACCTTGTGCAATTCCTGCTCGCTGCCGGTCAGCGCCAGAATGTCCTTGTCAAAAAAACCCACATAGGGCTCCAGGACATCGGCGGTGTCCCGTTTCGGGTCGACACTGATAAAGATGGGTTGAACCAGGGGGCGCTTGTCGGCAGGCAGCATGGCCAGCAATTGCTTGAATTGCAGCAGTTCTGTCGGGCACATGTCCGGGCAATAAGTGAAGCCGAAATACAGCAACACAGCCTTCCCCTTGAACGAGGAAAGCGAGACTTCCTTGTTTTGTGGCGTGCGCAGCGTGAAATCCCCGCCCAGCGTATGGGCCCCGGCCCAAGCTATGGACGTGCAGAACAGGAGCAGGAACACGATGCCATAGCGCACAGATTTCATATTTCTCATTCCCTAATTTAAGTATCCAGTGCCCCGGGCTGCTGCATGAACCGTGCCATGTGGTCAGATGTCTTATGGATCAGAGGGCAGATGATCCGCCCATTCGGTGCAGTATTGGAGAAAAGGGCTTGTGAACGTTCCAGTTTCGGTACAACCTGTACCGTATATCTCACGCGATCTGTATTTCGATAGGCAGTCATTTCATTGTGTCCCTGTTTTTTGGGGACAAATAACGGAATACAACGCACGATGGGCGCCTTTATAGTATTGGTGCAGATATTGCTTCCATAGTCTCGGTAAGGATTTAGCGATGGAAAGGCACGAAATCTTGGAACACGCCCGTATTGTGAATGCTGTGGTCGAGTCGCGCGGCGACCTGGACGCGACGGAAGTCGGGCCGGCGATTGCCCAGTCATGGAATCGATGCGTGCGGGACTTCGGCCTGGATCCGGTTCGCGATGAGCCGGTGGTCGTGCTGAACAGCCGGGAACTCAAGGATAGACAGGAGCCTTTGGAGTCCTTGCGTACGATCGCGCAAGGCGAGATGGCCACGCTATACCAGCAACTGTCGGGATCCGGTTTTTCGGTGTTGCTGACCGACCGGGAAGGCGTGGTACTGGATTATCTCGGCGACCCCTCGTTTTCCGAAGCTGCCAGGCAGTGCGGGATGATCGAAGGTGCGCTGTGGAGCGAGCAGTATCAGGGCACCAACGGCATGGGCACCTGTGCCATCGAGAAACGTCCCCTGCTGGTCCACCATCACGAGCATTTTCTGTCGCGCAATGTCGGACTGACCTGTTCGGCCGCCCCGATCTTCGATCATGAAGGCAGGCTGATGGCAGTCCTGGATGCCTCCAGCTTTTCCCATCTGGCACAGCAGCACACCCTGGTCTTGGTGAACATGTCGGCACAGATGATCGAGAACCGCGCTTTCCTGTGCAATTTCCGCGATCATTACGCGTTGCGCTTCCACAGCCGGCCCGAATTCATCGGAACACTCTGGGAAGGCGCGCTGGCCTTGAATGAGGAAGGCTATATCCTGGCCGCCAACCGGAGTGCCCTGTTCCAGCTGGGTTACAAGAAGCATGCCGATCTGGCGGGACTTCAACTGCGTGACCTCTTCAATACGGGTATGGACGCCCTGCTCGGACGGAACAACCAGGGATGGCTCAACCCTGTCGCCCTCTATGAAGCCAAGCGTGGCAATCGTTTCTTCGGTCTCGTCCAGCCGCCCGAGGCCCGCAGTTCCGTCCTGTCCGGACGGGTGTCGCGGCAGAGCGTGCCCGAGAGCCCGCCCGCAGGCGAAGACAAGATCATCCGCCTGAGCGAACTCCAGTTCGGCGACCAGACCATGGAACATAATGTCCACTGTGCCAAGCGCGTGCTGGGCCGGGATATTCCCATTCTGCTGCTGGGCGAGACCGGGACGGGCAAGGAAGTGTTTGCCCAGGGTGTCCACCAGGAACAGGCCGGCGGCAAGCGTCCCTTCGTGGCGGTGAACTGCGCATCCATCCCGGAAACCCTGATCGAGAGCGAACTTTTCGGCTACAAGTCGGGGGCGTTTACCGGCGCCAACCGTGAGGGTCGTCGCGGGAAAATTCTCCAGGCGAACGGTGGCACCCTGTTCCTGGATGAAATCGGCGACATGCCCGTGATGCTGCAGGCCCGTTTGCTGCGGGTACTGGAAGAACGCGAAGTGATCCCGCTGGGTGGCGAAACGCCTGTCAAGGTCGACATCAAGCTGATCAGTGCCACCCACCGCGACCTCAAGGAACTGGTGGCGGAAGGGCGCTTTCGGGAAGATCTGTACTACCGCCTGCAGGGCATCACGCTGAACCTCCCGCCTTTGCGCGAACGAGGGGACAAGCGCGAACTCATCAACCATATCCTGGGCCTGGAATGCGGGGAAAAGGAACGGGTAGGGTTGAGCAAGGGTGCCTTACGGCAACTCGAATCATATGCCTGGCCCGGCAACATCCGACAGTTGCGCAATGTCCTGAGGACGGCGCTGGCGCTTTGCGATGGCCCTGAAATCACAATTTACGATCTGCCTGAAGAAATCTGCGCGCAAGCGCCCCGGTCGGAAGCCGATGACAGCGCTGGCAGCAGCAAGGAGACCCCGTTGTCCGCGCTGGAGATGGCGGAACGGGAAACTATTTTGCTGAACTTGGAGAAGAGCCGCTGGAACGTCACGCTCGCGGCCCGGAATCTGAAAATCAGCCGCAACACGCTGTATCGCAAGATGAACAACCTGAACATCCGCATCAACAAGGAGGAATGATTTGATGCCGTCCCCGTTTGTCACCTGGGTTGAGCCTGCCGATCTGGGTTTCAATTCCGCTCACTTCATCACCTATGGCAATGTCTGTGAGAATTTGCATGGCCATAACTTTCATACGCGCGTGACGGCGCATGGCGAGGATACGGGCGAAGGCTACGTCCTGGATTTTGTCGCATTGACCCGCCTGGCGCGGGAAATCTGTCAGGAATTGTCCGATCGCGTGATCCTGCCCGCCACCAGTCCTGTCGTCCGCCTGGCGGAGGAAGACGGACTGGTCAAGGTGGAAAGCTTCGGCAAGCGTTTCTGGATCGAGAAGGAAAGCTGCGCCATTCTGCAGATACCCAATGCCACGGCGGAGTTGATCGCCCGGCATATCGGCAACCGCCTGACCGAGGCGCTTCATCGGGAAAACCTGGCAGGAGGCGTCCATTTGCTGGAAGTCGGGGTGGAGGAGGCCGATCGCCAATGGGGGTTCTCCCGACACGTCTTCCCGCAATGAACCCCGAGGCAAGGCCGTGCTAGTGCAAGAAACACCCCGCATCGCCTGGGGACTGACAGGTTCGGGACACTACCTTCGCGAAAGTCTGGAAATTATCGAGACGCTTCCGGACGTCGACCTGTTCGTCACGCGAGCTGCAGCCGAGGTGCTCGGAATGTATGGCATTCCGCTCAAGAGCCTGCGCGAGAAAATGCGCGTCTTTCAGGACCACACGGCCAGCAGCGTGCCAGTAGGCTTTCTGTATAGCGGCCACTACCACACCCTGATCATCGGCCCGGCCACCTCCAACACCGTGGCCAAATGCGTGGCTGGAATCTCCGACACGCTGGTCACCAACCTTTACGCCCAGGCAGGCAAATGCCGCATTCCCAGCATCGTGTTTGCCTGCGACTGCGAGCCGACGGTGATCACCGAAGCGCCAGGCCAGACCGTCACGCTGTATCCCCGGCCCATCGATCTGGAAAACACAGAAAGGCTGAAGCGTTTCCCCTATACCCAGGTGGTGGAAAACATCGAGGCACTGAAATCTGCCATTGACCAAAGAATGACATGTCTGAGCACATCCTCTTCCTGACGGGCCGCCTGGCCGAGCTGCAGTTGAGACGTGTGCTCACGGATATGGGTGACGCGGGCTTTACCTGGGACGTGCAGGTGCCGGGTGTGCAGGTTGCGGCCTTGTTGACGGGCGATATGATCCGTCGCCGCTTGACGGACCCCCGAGGGGCTGACCGCATCCTGTTGCCCGGCCGTTGCCGCGGCGACCTTGCAGCCTTGTCCGAGCATTTCGGCATTCCGGTCGAACGGGGGCCCGACGAACTCATGGATTTGCCGGCGTTTTTCGGCCGGCAGCGCCGTGCGCCCGATCTGTCGCGCCATGATGTCCTCCTGTTCGCCGAGCTGGTCGATGCGCCGCGAATGCGCATCGAGGCCATACTGGACCAGGCTGCCCGCTATGTTGCCGATGGCGCCGACGTGATCGATATCGGTGGCTTGCCGCAGACACCGTTTCCGCACCTGGAAGAAACGGTGCAGGCGCTGAAAGCGGCCGGTTACCGGGTCAGCGTCGACTCCCTCGACCCGGACGAATTGCTGCGCGGCGGCCGGGCGGGCGCGGATTACCTGTTGTCGCTCACCACGGACACCCTGTATCTGGCCGACGAAGTGGCGGCCACGCCCATCCTGATTCCCGCGCACCATGGGGATCTGGACAACCTGATCGAAGCCATGCAACGGATGGAGGCGAATAACCGCCCGTATTTTGCCGACCCCATTCTGGATCCGCTGCCGTTCGGATTTGCGGCCTCTCTGGCGCGCTACCATGAACTGCGCCGGCGAATGCCCGAGGCCGACATCCTGATGGGCACCGGCAACCTCTCCGAGCTCACGGACGCCGACACCGCCGGCATCCATGCCCTGTTGCTGGGGATCATGGCGGAACTGAACATCCGGGCGTTGCTCACCACCGAGGTCAGTCCGCATTGCCGCAGCGCAGTGCGCGAGATCGACGCCGCACGCCGGATGATGTTCGCCGCGCGCGAGGGGCAGAGCCTGCCGCGCGATTTGTCCGATGCGCTGCTCGGTCTGCATCACCGCAGGCCGTTTCCGTACGACCGAGAAGAAATCGCCGCGATGGCGAGCGCCGTGAAGGATCCCAGCTTCCGCATCCAGATCAGCGAGGAAGGCCTGCATATCTACAACCGCGACGGCATGCACAGCGCGACCGATCCGTTTGCGCTGTGGCCGCATCTCAAGCTGGAACAGGATGGCGGCCATGCGTTTTACCTGGGTGTAGAACTGGCCCGGGCGCAGATCGCCTGGCAACTGGGCAAGCGCTACAGTCAGGACGAGGAACTGACCTGGGGCTGCATGGGATTGCGTCGCGAGGAAGAAAACCTCACGGTTCAATGCGGACCCGGCAGCACGCGCACAACCACTCAAACGGAGCCATCATGAGCATGATTCTGGAGGCCATCCTGACCACCGCCACGCCGGATGGCGGGACGCATATCGCCCCATTGGGCTTCCGGCGCGAGAACGGATATATCGTCCTGTCGCCTTTTCATCCCTCACGCACACTCGACAACCTGCGCGCCACCGGCGTGGCTGCGATCAGTCACCCCACCGACGTGCGCGTATTCGCCGGCTGCCTCACGGGGCGGCGCGATTGGCCGCTTGTTCCGTGTACCCAGGTCGCATGCGGCCGGCTCGCGGACGCGCTCAGTCACAGCGAGTTGATCGTGGAACGGATCGAGGAAGACGCGGTCCGGCCCCGTTTCATCTGTCGGGAACTGATCCATGCCAACCATGAAGCCTTCCCCGGTCACAACCGGGCCCAGGCTGCGGTCATCGAGGCCTGCATCCTGATCAGCCGGCTCGGCATGCTGCCTGCCGACAAGGTGAAACAGGAAATGGACTATCTCGCCATCGCGATCGGCAAGACGGCGGGACCACGCGAACTGGAGGCTTGGAATTGGCTGAAGGAAAAAATCGACGCGCATCGTCAGCAGGAGCAGGCGGCATGACGGGCTGGCTCGCCAGCGTGACGGACGCCGGTGAGGCGCGGCAAGTGCTCGCCGCTGGTGCCGACATCGTCGATGCCAAGAACCCGCATACCGGCGCACTGGGCGCCTTGCCCCCGGATACCGTACGTACCATCGTCAATGCCGTGGGTGGGCATGCGCCAGTCAGCGCGACAGTGGGCGATTTCCCCACCATGGAGCCGCACGCCGTCGCCCAGGCCGTTGACATGATGGCCGCTACCAGCGTCGATTTCGTGAAGATCGGGCTTTTCCAGGCCCCAGCATTGCATGATTGCCTCGATGCACTGGCGCCCCTGTGCACGCATCACCGTCTGGTTGCAGTCCTGTTCGCCGACCGCAACCCGGATATCGGATTGGCCGATCGGCTCGCCGAATGCGGGTTTGCGGGCATCATGCTGGACACGCTGGACAAGTCTGCTGGCGGCCTGCTTCGGCATCAGCCAGTCGCACGTCTCATCCGCTTTGTTGACCATGCCAGACACCTGGGGCTGATCAGCGGTCTTGCCGGATCCTTGCGGGCAACGGATATTCCCACCCTCGCGCCACTTGGTGCGGACTATCTGGGGTTTCGTGGTGCCTTGTGTCGCAGTCATGCCCGTACCCAGTCGCTGGATGCGGAGGCCATGCTTGCCGTCTCCGATGCCATTGTGAAGATGCGAGGGGTATCCGAGCAGACATTGGCCTGCGCATGAGCTTGCGCAAGCCCTCGGACTTTCTGGCCATTTCTCTGAGCGGCCACGATTGGAGGAGCAGGTAAGGGGGAGGGCTGGCAGGCCGACACCTGCCAAGCCAAGGCCATCAAGCACGTTCAATACATCGTTGCCGTTTTGCTGGCAGCACGCCGAAAAGTACATCCAGGTTCACCACTTGGTGCTCCTTGCATCGATCGGACAGGAATATCGCATAGACCCGATCAAGGATTTGTTGCCGGTCTGTGCCAACTGCCTTGCCGTGATCCACCTTGCGAACCTGCCATTTGCTCCCGATGTTGCTCCCGATGAAGTAAGGGTGATGCTCTCAGAGCAGAAGGCATCACCAGGGCACCGGCACGGATTGCCGCGCCCCATCCTTTACTTCGCATAATGTATATTATGTTAAATAATAAAAATAGTTACATTTGAAACTATTTCTGACGCTATGATACTAACCAACCCACTGGCTAGCATGACAAAGACGTGAACCTGGATTTCACCTATTTCGAGAATGGTATCGGCCGCATATCCGGGCAACTGCCTGGCATGCCCCAGGACCGGGTTGTGTTGAATCGTCTGTTCTTTTATGTTTTCAAGGAATTGGACGATGTTTATAACCAACATCTTTCAGAGTTTGGGCTCAACAGTTCAACCTTCCTGGCGCTCGCCATGATTTTGAGCAGCGAGGACAACCGGCTGAATCCCAGCCATTTGAGCGACGCGCTGATTGCATCCCGTACCAATGTGACCCGTTTGGCGGATGACCTGGTCGGTTCGGGCTGGGTCAGCCGTAAACCGTGCACGCAAGACCGCCGACGGGTGGAACTGTCGCTGACGCCGTCAGGGCGGAAACTGATCCTGACCGTGTTGCCGGTCATCTGGCAACGGATCGAGCAGCAATGGATCGATTTCAGCCCGGCCGAGATCACCGAGTTCGACCGCCTGCTGAGGAAGATGCTGGAAGGTCTGCGGCGCTTCAGGATGGCCTCATGAAGCGACTGCTGCCAGGCTTGTTCCTGATGTTCGTCGGCTGTGCCGAACTGCCGCACGACTTGCCGGCCCGGCCGGCGCTGAAGGCACCCCAAACGGCGACCACGCTGTCGGCTTTGTCCGGCACGTCCGCGGACACCGATATTCAACCTCTTCAAGAACACTGGTGGACGTCCTTCGGGTTGACCAACCTGGACCGGTTGATTGAAACAGCCTTGCGGGATGCTCCCGATCTGGCCGCCGCGCAGGCGCGCCGGCGCCCGGCCGATCAAGCCGAACGGCTGGCCCGTCTCGACGCCAAGGTGCACTATGAAACCGATGCCTCAGTTGTCCGCGAACATCTGAGCAAGAATGGTCTGTTTCCGCCGCCCATCGGCGGTAGTACCTTTACTCAGACCGATATCACCGAAAACCTGTCGTACACGCTCGACTGGTGGGGCAAGAATCGGGCGTTGATCCAGGCTGCGGGCAACGAGCGGCAGGCGGCCCGCGACGAAGCTGATGCCGTCCGCCAGACCCTGGCGGCAGCGGTCGCCGATACGTATTTTGCCTGGGCCGATGTCGAGGCGCGCCTGGCAGCCGCGCGCGCATTGACCCAGAGCCACCGCAAGGAACATGCGCTGCTCAAGACACGTTTCGATCTGGGTCTGGATTCCGCACAGCCCCTGATCGATGCGCGCAAAAAACTGGATCTGGACGAGGACCGGACCCGCAGTCTGGACTATCTGGCGCGCGCGCTGCGCTATCGCATGAGCGCCCTGGTCGGCAGCGACCCGGATCACGCTGCCAGTCTGCCGATGCCTGAACTCGATGCCCGGCTCCCAGCCCTGCCAGCCCGTCTGCCGTTGGACTGGCTGGCCCGCCGACCCGATGTGGCGGCGTTGCGCAGCCAGGTTGAAGCCGCTTCCGACCGGAGTGCGGCGGCCAAGGCGGATTTCTACCCCAATCTGGATCTGCGCATGATGATCGGCCTGGAAACACTCGATCTCAGCAAGCTGTTCCAGGCCAACAGCCTGTCCGCTTCGATCGGTCCGGCCCTGCATCTGCCGATCTTCAACCGCCAGACCCTGAGCGCGAAACTCGGCATGCGCGAAGCGGATTACGCCGCATCCGTGGCGGCCTATAACCGCACCATCCTGGAAGCTGCCCGCCAGGCCGCCGATGCGTATGCCCTGATTGCGAGCCTGGAACACCGCAGTCAGGCGCAGCGACTGGCGCTGCATGAAACCGAACAGACCCGTTCCCTGGCGGAACAGCGCCGACAGATCGGGTTGGCCAGCCCGCTCGACGCACTCGAAGCGAACAGTGCCGTCCTCACCCAGGGCATGCATGAAATCGAGATCCAGGCCGCCCGCCTGCGCGCCCGTGTGGCGTTGTTCAAGGCATTGGGCGGCGACGCCCTCCACAAGGACCCTGCCCCATGACCATTGATCCTCCGGAAGCCAATCCGGCCAAACGCAAACGTCTGCTGACGATGCTGGCTCTGATATTTCTCATTGCGGGGACGATTTGGGGCGTACGCTGGTTCCTGTACAGCCGCGGACACGAAAGTACCGACGACGCCTACGTGGCCGGCAACCTGGTGCGGGCCACGCCGCGTGTCGCCGGTTCGGTGGTGGCGGTACTGGCCGACGACACCGACTTTGTCAAGCAGGGCCAGGTCGTGGTGAAGCTGGACGATACTGACGCCAGGCTGGCCCTCGCCAAGGCCGAGGCTGATCTGGGGGAAATCGTGCGCCGGATCAGCCAGACCTTCGAGGCCCACGCCCAGCAGACCGCCAATCTGGCCGTGAAGCAACGCACCCTGGAACAGGCCGAGGCCGATCTGGTGCGGCGCGAACGGGCGGTCGCCGTCGATGCGATCTCGCGCGAGGAAGCCGAGCACGCCCGCGCCGCACGCGACAAGGCCCGATCCGAGCTCGATCTGGCGCGCGCCCAGCTGGCAGCCTCGAAGGCCGAAGTGGGCGGCACCTCGGTGGCGACCCATCCGGCCGTCAAACAGGCCGAAGCCCGGCTGCGCGAAGCCTGGCTGGCCCTGAATCGCTGCGAAATCCGGGCGCCTTCCGATGGCCAGGTGGCCAAGCGCTCGGTCCAGATCGGCCAGCAGGTTGCACCCGGCATGGCGCTCATGGCCATCGTGCCGATGACCCAGCTGTGGGTGGAGGCCAATTTCAAGGAAGACCAGCTCAAGGGCATGCATATCGGTCAGCCCGTGCAACTGGTTTCCGATCTCTATGGCAGCGGCACGATCTTCCACGGCACCGTCGCGGGCCTGTCGCCCGGTACGGGCAGCGTGTTCTCCCTGCTGCCGGCACAGAACGCCAGCGGCAACTGGATCAAGATCGTCCAGCGCCTGCCGGTGCGCATCACCCTCGACACCAAGGAATTGGCCGAACATCCTTTACGGGTCGGGCTGTCGATGAAGGTTGAAGTGGAAACCGCCGCTGCCGGCAAGGCGGATTCGCATCCCGCAACCCGCTACGTCATGCCGGTGGAAGACGCGGCCGGTGCGGATGCACTGATCCGCTCCATTCTGCGGGCCAACCAGGTCCATACGGGCTGACCGGGCGCCATGGCCCATCCTCCGTTGCACGGTCCCACCCTGGTCCTGCTGACCCTGGGCCTGAGCCTGGGCACCTTCATGCAGGTACTGGACACGTCGATCGCCAACGTCTCGCTGCCGGCGATTTCGGGCGACCTGGCCGTGAGCCCGAACCAGGGCACCTGGGTCATCACCTCCTTCGCCGTCAGCAACGCCATTGCCCTGCCGCTGACCGGTTGGCTGTCGCGCCGCTTCGGCGACGTCCGCCTGTTCGTGCTGTCCACCCTGCTGTTCACCCTGGCGTCCTGGCTCTGCGGCCTGGCGCCTACCCTACCCTCCCTGATCGCCGCGCGCGTCCTGCAGGGCGCGGTGGCGGGGCCGATGATTCCGCTCTCGCAGAGCCTGCTGCTGAACAATTACCCGCCGGAAAAGAAGGGGCTCGCGTTGGCACTCTGGTCGATGACCGTGATCGTCGCGCCCATTCTGGGACCGATCCTCGGCGGCTGGATCACCGACAACATCAACTGGCCGTGGATCTTCTACATCAACCTGCCGGTCGGCCTGCTGTCGGCCTTCCTGACCTGGACCATCCTGGGCAAGCGCTCCAGCGCGACCCAGGTCGTGCCCATCGATAAGGTGGGCCTGGTGCTGCTGGTGCTGGGCGTGGGCGCGCTGCAAATCCTGCTGGACAAGGGCAACGAGCTCGACTGGTTCGAATCCGGCACCATCGCCGCCCTGGCGGTCGTCTCCGCGGTGGCACTGAGCGTACTGGTGGTCTGGGAACTGACCGACCGCCACCCGGTGGTGGACTTCCATCTGTTCGGCCAGCGCAACTTCCTGGTCGGCACGGTCATCCTGAGCGTCGGCTACCTGGTGTTCTTCGGCAACGTGGTGATCCTGCCGCTATGGCTGCAGACCAACATGGGCTACACCGCGACCTGGGCGGGCATGGCCGCCGCGCCCATCGGCATCCTGCCGGTGTTCCTGTCCGCGTTCGTAGGCAAGTACATGCACAAGGTCGACCTGCGCATCTGGGCCACCTTCAGCTTCATGGTGTTCGCCGCGGTGTCGTTCTGGAACAGCAATTTCAACTCCGACGTCACTTTCCAGCACATCGTGATTCCGCGCCTGCTGATGGGCTTCGGGGTGGCGAGCTTCTTCGTGCCGCTGACCGCCCTTACGCTGGCGGATATTCCGCCCCACATGATGCCCAGCGCCACCGGCCTGTCGAACTTTTCACGCATCCTGGCCGGCAGTTTCGGCACCTCGCTCAGCATCACCCTGTGGGACCGTCGCGCCGAGTTCCACCACAGCATCCTGACCTCGCATGTCTCGGCTTTCGACCCGTCGGCGGCCGACGCCCTCGGCAGTCTGGGCAATCCGGCCACGGACCCGGCCATGCTGGAGCGGATCATCAATCAGCAGGCAGTGCTGCTGGCAACCAACGACATCTTCTGGCTGTCAGGCTGCTTCTTCGTCGCCCTGATGCTGATGGTCTGGCTGGCCCGGCCGCCCAAACGGGGGGTCGCACCGGTCGCCAGCGGGGCCCATTGAGCGGGAATCCGGTTCTGGCTGGGCGATTACGGAACCAAAATCCGATTTTCATTTCTACATGCTGCCCATTCACTAAGATGAGCACATCAGTCGCACCGCTCCGGCAGTGTCCGACTGATGGTCGCGCCGCGTTCTGGCTTGTGCGGCGCTTTCCAAGACCTTTAATAATTCTGGAGCAAAAAAATGAACCAAGCACGCTCGTACAAAATGTTTTCCCTCCTCGGCACTTCTTTGGTTTGCGCAGCCTTGCTGGGCGGCTGCGCCACGACCGACGCACTGAACAAGGCTCAGGCCTCGGCAGACCAGGCGTCGAAAAAAGCCGACGAGGCCAATGCCAACGCCAATGCCGCCAAGACCGCCGCCGCCCAGGCTTCGCAAAAGGCTGACCAGGCCAACGCGACCGCCGACCAGGCCAACTCCACTGCCACTGCGGCGAAAACCGAAGCCGACAAGGCCATGCAGGAAGTCGACAAGCTGGCCGAGAAAATTGATCGCATGTTCAAGAAAACGATGCAGAAATAATTTGTGCAGGCCCGACGGACAGACGGCCTGGCGCCGTCTATCCGCCGGCATCAATCAAGTCGGCTGGCTTGAGTGGCCGATACCGATACGTTGGAGCGGCAGCGGGAATTTCAGCGAATGATCACGCGTGTCCCCACATGCATCCATTGGGCAAGCCGCCGGATGTCGCGGTTGGTGAGCGCCACGCAGCCATTGGTCCAATTGACCGCCTGTTGGACGTCTGGGTTGCCGCCACCGAGTCCATGGATTCCAATCTGGCCGCCGAGCGGCGTATTTTGAGGGGGCGTGCGGTGATGTCGCAAGGCTTGCATGATGGCATCGAATTGCGCCTGGCTGAGGGTGCCGGCGTCATACGCATGGCGGGCGACAGGAGCAGACGGGTAATCGAGGCCGTAGAAGGTATTGAAGCGGCTGTGGCGATCGACCCAAGTGACGTGGAATACGCCGCGCGGCGTGGTTTCGTCGCCCCGGCGATGGGTTTCGGCGACGCCGCCGCTGCCGATTGCGATATTGTGGAAGCGGGCCAGGACATGGTTTTCAGCGGAAAACACCGTCAGGGTCAGCGCCTGGGTATCCACCAGCACCCAGTTCGCCCCTCCGGCTGCCCAAGAGATCGTGGATATTCCCAGAATGACAGCAGCCAACAACGCATTCAAACAGAATCGCAATTCAGGACCCCCATGATCAACCCATGAAACGCATCATGCACTCCCCTTCTCCGACCACTATCGTGCGTTCAGTTCCCTGCCTGCAAGTGCTTGCCCTGCTGCTGGCGTGGTGGGTCGCCCCAGCCTGGAGCGCGACGTTTCCGCTGCCAACCGATGGCAGCAACCTCGTCGGCCAGCTGCAGGTGGTGACGGCTGATGCCCGCAACACCTTACTGGACATCGCCCGGCATTATGACCTCGGCTATGACGAAATCACCCGCGCCAATCCGGGGATGTCGGTCTGGCTGCCTGGCGAAGGAACCCCGGTCGTCGTTCCGACCGAATTCATCCTGCCGCCGCGGCCGTGGACCGGTATCGTCGTGAACATTCCCCAGCGCCGGCTTTATTATTTCCCGCGCCACAAGGCCAATGAAGCGGCAACGGTGGTCACCTTTCCCATCGGAATCGCCCGCCCCGGCTGGCCAACGCCGTTGGGCAGCACCCGGATCATCGCCAAATACAAGGATCCCGCCTGGATCGTTCCCAAGGACATCCAGGCCGAGCATCATAGTCAGGGCGAAGCCAATTTTCCCGATTACTTTCCCCCTGGACCCAACAATCCCATGGGCATGCTCGCCCTGGAAACCGGGTTTTCGCAAATCTTCATTCACGGCACCAACCGACCGTGGGGCGTGGGGATGGAAGTCAGCCATGGTTGCGTCCATCTGTATCCCGAGAACGCGGCCTATCTGTTTCCCAAGGTACCCAAAGGCACGCCGGTGAGAATCATCAACCAACCGGTGCTGGTCGGATACCGCAAGCATCAACTCTATCTCAGCGTATCCGCGCCGGTGGGGGAATATCCCGGCGACCAGGACAGCCTCCTCATGCGCGCGATCGATGCCGTCTCGCAGTCCAGAAGCCAGGATTGGCCGACCATCGATTGGGACCGTGTGCGGCAGGTCGTTGATGCCAGGCAGGTCGTACCTGTTCCCGTCAACATTGGCGCACCCAGTCTCGACCGCCTCATTGCGTCGATCAAGCCGGAACACTATGGCCACGAGCCCTATGGCATCGAGGCCAACGACGCGGCGCCGCCGGATGTTCCGCGCTGATCCCTGATTTCCGGAACTGGGAAGATGCGTTCGGGTCAATGCCATCACCAGCCAGGCTGTAGATGTTTCGTATCCAGACGACGTGACCGAACGCTCTCTTTCTTCTTTCCGGCAATATCCGAAGGCATCCTGCGTTATCCAACTCGATTCCTATTTGTGCCCGCTATGCGGACAGCACGGATTGATCCGGATCCGCCGCCGCCTCATCGACCGCATCCTGAGCCTTTTCGTCAGGCAGCGGCGATTTCGCTGCACGCAACCCGGATGCCAGTGGCAAGGGAACCTGCGCGAGAAGGCCGCACGCCGGAAATCGTGAGGGCGCAATCAAGAACGACCCGTAACAAACTGATCTGACGGATTTATTCAATATGTTATGTTGCACCTGCTGTCGATCCCGATAGACGCTTCGATTCCAGGACAGGGCGCGAGACCACAATGAGCATGTCGTCACTTTTATGGGGTTTGCTTTTCGGCTCGATCGGACTGGGCTTCTTCCTGTACGGCAAGAAGCAGCAAGCGATCGTTCCGTTATTCTGCGGGCTTGCGCTCATGGTCTTTCCGTATTTCGTTTCCGACACCTTCCTGCTAGTCGCCATCGGTATTGCATTGACCGCGCTCCCCTATTTCGTCCGGATCTGAGATGCCATCAATCTGACGAGGCCTCAGTTATCGGGGGCTTCGTTCACCAGTTGCTGGCGAATCGACAGCAACTCCTGCCGGTGCTGGGCATCAGTTTGGGGGTACTGCATCCCGAGTGACTTGAAGATATCGACCACAATCCGGGCAATGATCAGCCGGGCATTTTCCTTGTCGTCGGCGGGCACCACATACCAGGGCGCACGCTGGGTGCTCGTTGCGCTCAGGCACGCTTCGTAGGCCTGCATATACTTGTCCCAGAATCCCCGCTCGACGAGGTCCGCCTGGCTGAACTTCCAGTTTTTCTCGGGTTCGTCGATGCGATCGATGAAACGTTTCCGCTGTTCTTCCTTCGAGAGGTGAAGAAAGAACTTGATGATCCGGGTGCCATTCCGGTGGAGATGGTTTTCCAGGTCGACGATGGAACGATAGCGTTCCTTCCAGATCGTTTTTTCATTGAGTAGCCCGTCCGGAATCCCCTGGCTGCGGAGAATTTCCGGATGGACACGCACGACCAGTACTTCCTCGTAATAGGAGCGGTTGAAGATGCCGATGCGGCCGCGTTCCGGCAAGGACTGCGTGGTTCGCCATAGAAAATCATGCTCGAGCTCGGTCGCGCTCGGATGCTTGAAGCTGAATACCTGGCAGCCCTGGGGGTTGATTCCGGACATCACGTGCTTGATGGCGCCATCCTTGCCGGCGGCATCCATGGCCTGAAAAATCAGCAGGACCGCATAGCGGTTGGACGCATAGTGCAGCTGTTGCAGCGCGCTCAGCTCAGAGACCTGGTCCTCAAGGAGCTTCTGGTATTGCTCCTTGGATTTGTAGAGCGGTTTCACGCGTGTTGGCCACTTCTTGAGGTTGACCTTGTCCCCTTCCGGTACCTGGAAATCCCTGGGTTTGATTTTCATCTCCGTCCTTTCGGTCGTCATTGAGGCGATTCGTTCTCGGGCCGCTCGCCTGCCCGCTTCGATCCTGGACAGCCGATGTCGAGCGCTGGGTTTTGGGTCGGCGTTTATCACCACTCCCTATTATCCCCGCCGAGGTAGCGAGCGGCTCGTATAAACGAGTAGCATTAAAACCAGCGGTTTCCAATACACAAAAAGGATAAATTGCGATGAGAAAGACACCTTCCGAAGCCTATCTTGAAAAAGCCAGACACCTGTCCAAGGAAGAAACCGAACGGCTGCTGTCCAGAATGCGCGAGAAGCTGACGCGCAGGCTGGAAGACAAAAAACTGAACGCGCTGGAAGTCGTGGCGATACAGCTGGAGATAGAGGACGAGGCCTTGAACGAATGGCGGGAACGGATGCAGGAAATCAGGAAAAAAACCAAGTCCAAATGACCCGCTTACCGTCCGAAACCCGGGCCAGCACCAATATTGCCGCTGCCCGCGGCGTAGCCCTCTGACCCGTGAGTCTCATTATCGCCAGACATGCGGAGGCGAGGTAGCTTGCCGCCCATCCACGTTGTAAATCGTACGGCCCTCTCCGCTCAGCCGATCTCTACTGGAACCGAATCAACCCTGGTCTACTCTCCGTAGTAAGGAGGGAGATGCAATTTTCTGCTCGATTGCGCCCCCTGCTGGTGCGAGTGACAGAAATACGCCCCTTGCCTGTGCGGCCTCCGGACGATGCACTGGTTTTGATCGGCCTGCATTTCTCCCGTCGCACTATTTGTGCTCAACCCGGTCGAACTTTTGGCCGCTAAAAAGGACATGGCACGATCATTGCGACAACAGGGTCAGGCCTAACATCGATTCACCGGACAGGAGGACTCCATGAGCTTGTTCAACCAGTACATCGAACGCTACCGCAGAGAAGAAGAGGAATTCACCCTCGAGGAATTCCTGGATATCTGCAAGCAGGACCGGATGGCTTACGCGAGCTCTGCCGAACGCATGCTGGCGGCGATCGGCGAGCCGGAACTGGTGGATACCCGGAAGGATCCCCGATTGTCCCGCCTGTTCTCCAACAAGGTCATCAAGGTCTACCCGGCCTTCAAGGATTTTTACGGCATGGAAGAGACGATCGAGCAGATCGTGTCCTATTTCCGGCATGCGGCACAAGGCCTGGAAGAGAAAAAACAGATTCTCTATCTGCTGGGCCCGGTGGGCGGCGGCAAATCCTCGTTGGCGGAGAAGCTCAAGCATCTGATGGAGAAGGCGCCCTTCTACGCCATCAAGGGCTCGCCGGTGAACGACTCGCCGCTGTCACTGTTCTCGGCCGACGAGGACGGTGACATTCTGTTGCAGGAATATGGCATTGCACTCCGCTATCTCGGCAAGGTCCTGTCGCCCTGGGCGGTGAAGCGGCTGCACGAGTACAACGGCGACATCACCAAGTTCCGCGTGGTCAAGCGCTGGCCTTCGGTGCTGGGCCAGGTCGGCATTTCCAAGACCGAGCCGGGCGACGAGAACAACCAGGACATCTCCTCGCTGGTCGGCAAGGTGGATATCCGCAAGCTGGAAAAATATTCGCAGGACGACCCCGATGCCTACAGCTATTCGGGCGGACTGTCCCTGTCCAACCAGGGCCTGATGGAATTCGTCGAGATGTTCAAGGCGCCGATCAAGGTGCTGCATCCGCTCCTGACCGCCACACAGGAAGGCAACTACAAAGGCACCGAGGGCTTCGGCGCGATTCCCTTCGACGGCGTGGTGCTGGCGCACAGCAACGAGTCGGAGTGGACCACCTTCCGCAACAACAAGAACAACGAAGCTTTCCTCGACCGCATCTACATCGTCAAGGTGCCCTACTGCCTGCGCGTGTCCGAGGAGGTGAAGATCTACGAGAAACTCCTGCAGCACAGTTCGCTGTCGGAGTCGCCCTGCGCGCCAGGCACGCTGGAAATGCTGGCGCAGTTCTCGGTCCTGACCCGTCTGAAAGAGCCGGAAAATTCCAGTATCTATTCCAAGATGCGCGTCTACGACGGCGAGAACCTCAAGGACACCGACCCCAAGGCCAAGAGCTACCAGGAATACCGCGACTTCGCCGGCGTCGACGAAGGCATGACGGGCATCTCGACCCGTTTCGCCTTCAAGATCCTGTCGCGCGTGTTCAACTTCGACCACAGCGAAATCGCCGCCAACCCGGTGCATCTGCTCTACGTGCTGGAACAGCAGATCGAGCAGGAACAGCTGCCGCCCGAGGTGGAGCAGCGCTACATCGCCTATCTGAAGGAGTACCTGTCGCCGCATTACGCCGAATACATCGAGAAGGAATTGCAGACCGCCTACCTCGAGTCCTATTCGGAATATGGACAGAACATCTTCGACCGCTACGTGACCTACGCCGACATGTGGATCCAGGACCAGGAATTCCGCGACCCCGACACCGGCGAGGTTCTCGACCGCGCCCAGCTCAATACCGAGCTGGAGAAGATCGAGAAGCCCGCCGGCATCGCCAACCCGAAGGACTTCCGCCATGAGGTAGTCAACTTCGTGCTGCGCGCCCGCGCCCAGAACCACGGCAAGAACCCGGCCTGGACCAGCTATGAGAAGCTGCGCGTGGTGATCGAGAAGCGCATGTTCTCCAGCACCGAGGACCTGCTGCCGGTGATCTCCTTCAACGCCAAGGCGTCCAGCGACGAACAGAAGAAGCACCAGGACTTCGTCCAGCGCATGGTCGACAAGGGCTACACCGACAAGCAGGTGCGCCTGCTGGCCGAGTGGTATCTGCGCGCGAGAAAGGCGTCCTGAGAGGTCAGTCATGAACCGGCTTGTAGACCGTCGTCTCTCCGGCAAGAACCGCAGCGCCGTCAACCGGCAGCGTTTCCTGCGCCGCTTCAAGGCGCAGATCCGCAAGGCGGCGTCGGAAGTCGTGTCCGGCCGCAAGGTGACGGATCTGGAGCGGGGCGAGAAGATCTCCATTCCCTCCAAGGATCTGTCCGAGCCCATCTTCCACCATGGCCCCGGCGGCCGCCGCAACATCGTGCTGCCGGGCAACCGCGACTTCGTCACCGGCGACCGGGTGGATCGTCCCGAGGGCGGAGGAGGAACCGGCAGCGGCGGTGGTCCGGCTGACGAGAGCATGGACGACTTTGTGTTCGAACTGTCCAAGGAAGAATTCATGGACTACTTCTTCCAGGATCTGGCGCTGCCGGACCTGGTGAAGAAACAGCTCGCTGCCGTCCCTGAAGTGAAGAAGGCCCGTGCCGGCTTCGTCAGCCAGGGCAACCCGTCCAACCTGCACGTGGTGCGCTCGATGAAGCAGGCCATCGGGCGCCGGCTCGCCATGGCAGCCGGTCCGCGCGACGCGCTGAGGGAGGCCGAGGAAAAACTTGCCGAGCTGGAGGCGAACGGGCTAGGCGCGAGCACGGAAGCCGACGAACTGCGCGAGGAGATTGCGTCCTTCAAGGCCCGGCTTGCCGCCGTCCCCTTCATCGACACCTGGGACCTGCGCTATGCCAACCGGGTCGACCAGCCGACGCCCAGCAGCCAGGCGGTGATGTTCTGCCTGATGGACGTGTCGGGCTCGATGGACGAGGACCGCAAGAACATCGCCAAGCGCTTCTTCATGCTGCTCTATCTCTTCCTGACCAAGAGCTACGAGCGCATCGACGTGGTGTTCATTCGCCACCACACCGTGGCCAAGGAAGTTGACGAGGAGGATTTCTTCAGTTCGCGCGAAAGCGGCGGCACCGTGGTATCGAGTGCCCTCGAACTGATGCACGACATCGTCCGCGAACGCTACCCGAGTGCCAACTGGAACATCTATGCCGCCCAGGCTTCGGATGGCGACAACTGGGAGAATGACTCGCCGCGCTGCCGCGAACTGCTGCTGCAAAGCATCCTGCCGCTGACGCAGTACTTCGCCTATGTGGAGATCGAGGCCGAGGAGCCGCAGAGCCTGTGGCACGAATACGAGCGGGTGAAGGCGGCGAGCTCGCGCTTCGCCATGCAGCGCATTCTCACGCTGGAAGACATCTATCCGGTATTCCGCGAACTGTTCAGGAAGAAGGTGGCCTGAGATGGAACCCGAAATGGAATCCGACATCGCCCCGTCCCCGCCCGCCACTTCACGGCAGCCCCTGTCCGAAGGCTCAGAATGGAGCTTCGAACTGCTCGACCGCTACGACCGCGAAATCGCGCGGGTGGCCGCGCACTATGGCCTTGACACCTATCCCAGCCAGATCGAGATCATCACCTCCGAGCAGATGATCGATGCCTATTCCTCGGTCGGCATGCCGGTGGGCTATCACCACTGGTCCTACGGCAAGCAGTTCCTCGCCACCCAGAAAGGCTACAAGCGCGGGCAGATGGGGCTGGCCTACGAGATCGTCATCAATTCCAGCCCCTGCATTGCCTATCTCATGGAAGAGAACACCGTGACCATGCAGGCGCTGGTGATCGCCCATGCCGCCTACGGCCACAACTCCTTCTTCAAGGGCAACTACCTGTTCCGCACCTGGACCGATGCCGAAGGCATCCTCGACTATCTGGTGTTCGCCCGCAACTACATCGCCGACTGCGAACAGCGGCACGGCGAAGAAGCCGTCGAGGAACTGCTCGATTCCTGCCACGCCCTGATGAACCTCGGCGTCGACCGCTATAAGCGTCCGACCCGGCTCTCGATGGCCAAGGAGCAGTTGCGCCAGACCGAACGCGAGGCCTACCTGCAATCCCAGGTCAACGACCTGTGGCGCACCCTGCCGACCCGGCAGGCGGCAGGGCAGGAAAAACTCGCGGCCCGCTTCCCCAGCGAGCCGCAGGAGAACCTGCTGTATTTCATCGAGAAGAATGCGCCACGGCTGGAGCCCTGGCAGCGCGAGATCGTCCGCATCGTCAGGAAGATCGCGCAGTATTTCTACCCCCAGCGCCAGACCCAGGTGATGAATGAGGGCTGGGCCACCTTCTGGCACTACACCCTGCTCAACCACCTGTACGAGGAAGGCAAGCTCACTGACGGCTTCATGATGGAGTTCCTGCAGTCGCACACCAACGTGGTCTACCAGCCGCCTTACAACAACCGCCATTACAACGGCATCAACCCGTACGCGCTGGGCTTCGCCATGTTCACCGATCTGCGCCGCATCTGCGAACACCCCACCGAGGAAGACCACCGCTGGTTTCCCGAGCTTGCCGGCAGCGACTGGGTGAAGTCGCTGGACTTCGCCATGCGCAACTTCAAGGACGAGAGCTTCATCGCGCAATATCTCTCGCCCAAGCTGATCCGCGACTTCAAGCTGTTTACCATGGTCGACGACGACACCGAGGAGAAGCTGGAAATCACCGCGATCCACGACGATGCCGGCTACCGCGCCGTCCGCCAGCAGCTCGCTGAGCAATACAACCTGGGCAATCGCGAGCCCAACATCCAGGTCTACGAGGTCGACGTTTTCGGCGACCGCTCGCTCAGCCTGCGTCACTACATGCACGACCGCCGTCCATTGGGCGAGTCGACACCGGAGATGCTGCGCCACGTCGCCCGCCTGTGGGGCTACACCGTACGCATCGACAGCGTGGACCAGGATGGGGTATCGCACATGACGGCCGTCAGCGAGGTCTGACACACGCCAGTCTTGCCGGCAGGCAGACTCAACGGTCGAGACCGGGCCAGCACGACGCAGGCATTTGAATCGGGATCGAGTTCTCGCGTGCGTAACCTACAGGTTTCCGCGTTTGGCAATATCGGGAATGTTGTTTTTACGTCGGCTGGCCGAATCCGGGCGAGCCCCCGGTGTAGCTGCCGCGTTGATACCGTCCATTTATTTACAAGACTTCCAGTAAATTCAAGTGTCTAAAGCGACTGGACGGTAATTGGCGGAGAGGGTGGGATTCGAACCCACGGTGAACTTGCGCTCACGCCTGATTTCGAGTCAGGTACATTCGACCACTCTGCCACCTCTCCGGCGGCGCGTATTGTAACCGAGTCGGGCGGTTTGCTGGACGAAAATTTCGCTCTCGTTCAGACTGTATTCATGCCCATCATAAAAACAACGGGATGGATCGGGAGATTGGCTGCACTGGCGCTGACCCTGGCACTGGCCGCCTGCGGTCGTCCCATTCCACCACCCGAAACCAGTGGCGAGTTGCAGGTGGGAGTACGCAACAGCCCTGCGACTTACTATATCGCCCGCAACGGCGAGGCTGCCGGCTTCGAACACGATTTGATCCAGGCATACGGCCAGTCGCAGAACTGGACGCTTGCATGGACGACGAAGCCCCGGCCCGAAGCCCTGTTCGACTTGCTTGAGAACCGTCAGATCCATCTGGCGGCAGCGACCCTGCCGCAAGCGGTGGTCAAGGATCGTCATCTGATTGCCGGCCCGGTTTTATTCGAGACGCCGGTCCATATCGTCTATCGCGCCAGCGAGCAGGCACCTCGCAGCATCGCTGCCCTGTCCGGCAAGAAGCTGGCATTGATCATCGGTTCCGGCCATACGCCCATGCTGATGCGTCTGAAGCGCAAGTATCCCAAGCTGTCCTGGTCCGCGCTGGACAATGTCTGGCCGGACGAACTGCTGGCGCAACTACAGGCCGGCAAATACGACGCGGTGGTCATCAACGGCATGGATTTCGATCCCGTGCGCACCTTCTATCCTGAATTGGCGGTGGCCTTCGACCTGCCCGACACCCAGAAGATCGTGTGGGCGCTGCCGAAACAGAGTTCGCTCATCCTGCGCAATTCGCTGGCCCGCTTCATCGAACAGGCGCGCAGGGACGCCACCATCAAACGCATCTACGAGCGTTACTTCGGCCACGTCAAGCGGCTGGACAGCACGGACATCCTCGGCATCATGCAGCGCCGTCCGCAACGCCTGCCGGATTTGCGCCGGTATTTCCAGGAAGCCCAGACGCTCACAGGCATCGACTGGCGTCTGCTGGCCGCGATCGGCTATCAGGAATCGCAGTGGGATCCGTCTGCCACTTCGCCGACCGGCGTGCGTGGTTTGATGATGTTGACCGCCGAAACGGCCGACCGCATGAAGATCGGCAATCGGCTCAATGCACGCCAGAGCATCCTCGGCGGCGCACGCTACCTGGCCATGCTGAAGGATGCACTGCCTGCCCGCATTCCCGAGCCTGATCGTACCTGGCTTGCGCTGGCTGCCTACAACCAGGGACAGGGCCATCTGGAAGATGCGCGACGCGTTGCGCAGGCGCGCGGCGGTAGTCCGGACAGCTGGGCGGACGTGAAAGCGGCCCTGCCCTATCTGGGCCGCGGCGATTTTGCCAAGGTGATGAAATACGGCTATGCCCGCGGCGCCGAGGCGTTGCTGTTCACCGAGAACATCCGCAATTACTACGACATCCTGATGCGGCTGGAGCCCGAATACAACCCGCTGATCAATCTGGGAAACAGCGAAGCCGGCCTGCCTTCGCCTGGCTGACCCGCCATGCCAAGCGTCCCCTTCATGCGGCGGTCAGCCGCTCCAGCCCGCCCATCCACGGACGCAACGCCTCCGGTACGGTCACGCTGCCATCGGCGTTCTGATAGTTCTCCAGGATCGCCACCAGCGTGCGTCCCACCGCCAGCCCCGAACCGTTCAGCGTGTGCAGCAACTCGGGCTTGCCCTGCCCCACCTTGAAACGCGCCTGCATGCGGCGCGCCTGGAAGGCCTCGAAGTTGGAGCAGGAGGATATCTCGCGGTAGGTGTTCTGCGCCGGCAGCCACACCTCCAGATCGTAGGTCTTGGCCGACGAAAAGCCCATGTCGCCGCTGCACAGGGCCATCTTGCGGTACGGCAGACCCAGTTTCTGCAGGATCGCCTCGGCGTTGGCCGTCAGCGCTTCCAGCGCGGCGTAGGAATCCTCGGGCTTCACCATCTGCACCAGTTCCACCTTGTCGAACTGGTGCTGGCGGATCATGCCGCGGGTGTCGCGGCCGTAAGAGCCGGCCTCGGAACGGAAGCACGGCGTGTGCGCGACGAACTTCAGCGGCAGCGCTTCGGCCGGCACGATCTCGTCGCGCAGCAGATTGGTCACCGGGACTTCGGCGGTGGGAATGAGATAGAGCTTGTCGGCGTCCGAGCGCGGGACGTGGAACAGATCTTCCTCGAACTTCGGCAGCTGCCCGGTGCCGCGCATCGAATCGGCATTCACCAGGTACGGCACGTAGACTTCAGTGTAGCCGTGCTCCGACGTATGGACGTCGAGCATAAACTGCGCGAGCGCACGGTGCAGCCGGGCAAGAGGCCCCTTCATCACGGTGAAGCGGCTGCCGGTGATTTTCACGGCCGCCTCGAAATCGAGCTGGCCGAGGCCTTCGCCGAGGTCGACGTGGTCGCGCACGGGGAAATCGAAGCTGCGCGGGGTGCCCCAGCGGCTCACCTCGACGTTGGCGGTTTCATCCTTGCCCACCGCGACCGATTCGTGCGGCAGGTTCGGCACCCCCATGAGGAAATCGTTGAGTTCGGCCTGCAATTCGGACAGGCGCGTTTCCAGCTGCTTCAACTCGTCGCCCAGCCCGGCCACCTCGGCCATCACTCCCGTGGTGTCCTCGCCCTTCCCCTTCAGCATACCGATCTGCTTGGAGAGGGTGTTGCGGCGGCTTTGCGCGTCCTGGGTGCGGGTCTGGAATACTTTGCGAGCGCCTTCAAGCTCTTCGAAGTACGCCGTATTGAACACAAAACCGCGCGCAGCCAGGCGGTCGGCAACGAGGGCTGCATCTTTGCGCAGCAACTGGATATCAAGCATGGAAGTATGGGAAAGCGCCAAAAGCGCCATTTTCGCCGATAGCTGCGGCTATCGGCTAGAGGTGCGTGAAATTAGGCCGCTTCGACCATCCCGACCGCTTCATCCACGTCGACCGCGACGATGCGCGACACGCCCTGTTCCTGCATGGTGACGCCGGCCAGGTGCTGCGCCATTTCCATGGTGACGCGGTTGTGGGTAATGAAGAGGAACTGGGTGTGGTCGGACATCGCCTTGACGAGGTTGCAGTAGCGCTCGGTGTTGGCGTCGTCGAGCGGTGCGTCGACCTCGTCCAGCAGACAGAACGGCGCCGGGTTGAGCTTGAACATGGCGAACACCAGCGACAGCGCGGTGAGCGTTTTCTCGCCGCCCGAGAGCAAGTGGATCGAGGCGTTTTTCTTGCCGGGCGGCTGGGCGAACACCTGCACGCCGGCGTCGAGTAGTTCGTCGCCGGTCAAAATCAGACGCGCCTGGCCGCCGCCGAACAGCTGCGGGAACAGTTCGCCCATGTGCTGGTTCACGGTGTCGAAGGTTTCCTTCAGCCGCGCGCGCGATTCCTGGTCGATGCGGCGGATCGCGTCTTCCAGCGTGGTGACGGCTTCCAGTAGGTCGGCACATTGCGCGGCGAGGTATTCGGAACGCTCCTGCGCCTGGGTCAGCTCGTCCAGTGCGGCGAGGTTGACCGCACCGAGCGCGGCGATCTCGTTCTGCAGACGGTTGATATCGGCCTGCAATTGGCTGGGCTTGGGACTATCGGCCAAGCCCGATTCGAGGCTGGCTTCATCCGCCGCTGCTTCGCGCAGTTGCAGTTCGAACTGCGACTGCATCAGCATGGCTTCCTGGTCCTTGAGTTTCAACTGCTCGATGCTGCGGCGCAGCGGGTCGAGCCCCTGCTCGCAGGCCATCCGGGCCTCGTCGTGGCCGCGCAACTGGGCGGTCAGTCCTTCCAGTGCGTCGCGCGCGGCGGCCAGCGCGGCCTCGGTTTCAGTGCGCGTCGCCAGGGCAGCCTGCAGTTCGGCGTCGAGCGCGTCGGCCGGCAGGCGCGCCAGTTCCTCGCGCGCCTGGGTCAGGCGGGTGTCGTCATCGGCGATTTCCTGCTCGATGCGTGCCAGCGCCTCGGCAAGTTCCCGGATCTTGTTGGTGCAGGTGGTCAGCGCAAAGCCGGCTTCCTGATGCCGCCGCTCCGCTGCACGCTGCAGTTCACGCGCGTCGAACACCGCACGGTCGGCCTGGTCGCGCTGCTGACGCGCAGCATAGAGGGCTTCGCGAGCGGCCTCGTCCTGTGCGCGGTAGTCCTTGAGGCGGACTTCCAGTGTTTCCAGTGTGGCGCGCTCGCCGGTTTGCTGGCGGGTTACTTCCTCGAGTTCCTGGGTGATCTGGGCCGCCCGGCTCTGTACGCGTTCCACCGCCTGTTGCAGGCGCAGCAGTTCCATCTGCGCGGTGTGGTGGCGGTTTTGCGTCTGGCCGGTTTGCGCGCGCAGCGCCTGGATGTCGCGCTGACGCTCCATGTAGCCCTGCTGCGCCTCGGCGTAGGCGGCTTCGAGTTGGGCGACTTCATCACGCAACCGCATCGCATCCGTCGTCAGCCGTTCGAGTTCGCGCCCGCGCGCAAGAATGCCTTCCACCGCGGTATGCGGACCGTGGAACGTGACGCTGTGGCGAGTGAAGAGATGGCCTTGCGGGGTCACGACCGTTTCCCCGGCTGCGAGACTCGTTGCACGGGCGCGCGCAGCGTCCGCATCGTCGGCCCAGTACACGCCTGCCAGCCAGTCTGCAAGCGCCGCATGCGCGGCGGCATCGTCGCTGGCAATCTTGCTGCTGAGCATATCCGACGCGCTGGCAGTCGCCGCGCCTTGTCCGGCCCATACGGTGAGACGCGCGGGCGGTGCGTCGGTAAACCACTCGGGAGTGACATCGGCTGACACCGACTGCAGGCGTTCACGCAACACCGCCTCGACGGCCGCTTCCCAGCCAGGGGTGACACGCAGTTTTTCCCACAGGCGCGGCGCGCTATCCAGGCCGCGCTGGCGCAGCCAGGTGCCAAGCTTCTCGTCGGCCTTGAGACTTTCCTGTAGTTTTTTCAGTGCCGCGAGCTCGGCCTCGGTCTGGTGCAGCGCCTTGCGTGCGGCTTCGAGATCGCGCATGTGCTGCGCGCGTGCCGCGTCGAGTTCGGGCAATGCCGTCTCGGCATCCTTGAGCCCGGTCTGCGCCGTGGCCAATGTCTGCGCCAGTTCCTCGAGCTCGACTTGTTTTTGCGCCAGGCCGGCGGCATCAGGGCGCGGCAACTGCGCCTGTTCCTGGGCGAGCCGGCGCTGGCGCGCATCCAGTTGCTCGAGTTGGCGCTTGGTATGGCCGAGGCTGTTTTCGTCAACCTGGCGCGACTGGTCCAGTTGCGACACCACGCGCTGCGCCTCGCCCACGCCTTGTTGCGTAACGCGCAGCGCAGCTTCCTTCTCCGGCAGGGTGCTGTCGGTGGCCTGGCGTGCGGCGGCCTCGGCTTCCATCAACGCGGCTTCGAGACCGGGCTGCTGCGCGTTGACCTCGTGCAGTGCATCCTGCGTGGCGGTCCGACGCGCCTGCTGCGCCTCGACGCGCGCGCCCATATCCTGCACCTGGCGGTACAGCCGTTCGCGGGTGGCGTTCTGGTGCGCCATGGTCTGCTCGATGCGCGCCACTTCGGACTGCGCCTGGTAATACGCCGCCTGCGCGGTGTTGAGCGTGTCCTGCCCGGCGAACTGGGTCTGGCGCGCGGTTTCAAGCAGGGATTCGATGTGGCGCAGGCGCGCGGTTTCGGCTTCCAGTTTGTTCTGCGCTTCGGTGAGATCCTTGTCGATGCGCGCGCGCTGCTGCGCGGCGTCGTGCTTGCGGGCGAACCACAGGCGGTGCTGCGAGAACGTCAAATCCGCTTGAAGACTGCGGTAGTGCTGGGCGACTTCGGCCTGAGCGGCGAGTTTCTCGACCTGGGTCTTGAGTTCGCGCTGGATGTCCTCGACGCGGTTCATGTTGTCGCGCGCGTCCTTCAGCCGCGATTCGGTTTCCTTGCGGCGCTCCCTGTACTTGGACACGCCCGCGGCTTCTTCCAGATAGCCGCGCAGTTCCTCGGGCTTGGCCTCGATCAGGCGCGTAATCATGCCCTGCTCGATGATGGCGTAGGCGCGCGCACCGACGCCGGTGCCGAGGAACAGGTCGGCGACGTCGCGCCGCCGCACCCGCATGTTGTTGATGTAATACGTGGAGTCGCCGCTGCGGTCGAGCACACGCTTGACCGAGATCTCGGCATATTGCGACCACTGCCCGGCGGCACGGCCGAGTTCATTGTTGAACGCCAGCTCGACCGAGGCGCGCGACGCCGGCTTGCGGGTGCCGGAGCCGTTGAAGATCACATCCTGCATCGATTCGCCACGCAGGTGCTTGGCCGACGATTCGCCGAGCACCCAGCGCACCGCGTCGATGACGTTCGACTTGCCGCAGCCGTTCGGCCCCACCACGCCGGTCAACTGGGCGGGGACGGGAATCACGGTGGGGTCGACGAAACTCTTGAAACCGGCAAGTTTGATGTGGGTTAAACGCAAGACAGCGGACCTAAGCTTTTATAATGGGTGTCGTCTCAATGCGCCGTTTGAGTTGCGGCGTTCTGTTTTGTCACATTCTACACCGAGCCTCCCCATGCCCTCCACGCCCGCCAAAACCCTGGAAACCTTCCCCAATCCCAAACCGGGACGCGACTTTCACATCCACATGGAAGTGCCTGAATTCACGTGTCTTTGTCCCAAGACCGGGCAGCCCGATTTTGCCACACTGATCCTCGACTACATTCCCGACAAGACCTGCGTCGAGCTGAAGAGCCTGAAGCTCTACATGTGGAGCTTCCGCGAGGAAGGGCATTTCCACGAGGATGTTACCAACCGGATACTTGATGATTTGGTCAAAGCGACGAAACCGCGCTTCATGCGGCTCACCGCCAAGTTCTACGTACGCGGCGGCATCTTCACCAACGTGGTAGCCGAGCACCGCAAGAAAGGCTGGCAGACGGCCCCGCGCGTCGATCTCACGCAGTTCGAGCACCAGTCGAACACACGCGGTTAATCCCTTGTATTTCCTCGGCATCGACTTCGGAACTTCGGGGGCGCGCAGCTGCGTGATCGACGCCGAAGGCGCGATCGTCGTCGAGGACAAACGCGACTTCGGTGCCCTGGAAGACTACGAGCGCGCCGGCATCTGGCGCGAGGCGTTGTGGGACCTGGTCGCCTCGCTGCCGCCGCCGATCCGCACCCAGTTGTCGGACATCGCGCTCGACGGCACCTCCGGCACCATACTCGCCTGCGACGAGGAACTGAGCCCGCGCCATCCGCCGCTTCTATACAACGACGACCGCGCGGTCGAGGAAGCTGCCCTGATTGCGAAAACCGCCACGCCGGGCCACCCTGCCGCCGCGCTGACCTCGGGGCTGGCCAAGATCCTGTGGCTGAAAAAACGGCTCGGCCTCACCGGTGCGCGGCTCTACCTCAATCAGGCTGACTGGCTCTCCGGCCTGCTGACCGGCCGGGTCGGGATGACTGACTACCACAATGCCCTAAAAATGGGGCTTGATCTCGACGCGCTGAAATGGCCGGATTGGGTCGAATACCTGGCCGACGTCGACTACCTTCCGGTGCCCATCGCGCCCGGCGCCCGGCTCGCCACCGTGTCGCGTCCGCGTGCGCGCTACCTCGGCATCAACCCAGGCTGCATGGTGCACGCCGGCACCACCGATTCCATCGCCGCGTTTCTCGCGGCCGGCGTGACCCGAAGCGGTGACGCTGTCACCTCGCTCGGCAGCACGCTGGTACTGAAACTATTGTCGGACACTCCGGTGGAGTCGACCGGGCACGGCGTCTATTCGCACTGGTTCGGCAGCCGCTGGCTGGCGGGCGGCGCCAGTAACGCCGGCGGCGCGGTACTGCGGCAGTTTTTCGACGACCGCCAGCTGGCTGCGCTCAGCGAATCAATCGATCCGGCCGTTGCCAGTCCGCTCGACTACGTTCCGCTCCCAAAACCCGGCGAACGTTTCCCGGTCAACGATCCCTCGCTGGCCCCGCGTTTGTCTCCGCGCCCAGTCGACGACACCGAATTCCTGCACGGCCTGCTGGAAAGCCTCGGCCGCATCGAGGCGCGCGGCTATGGCCTGCTGGCCGAACTCGGCGCCACCCCGGTTGGCCAGGTCAACACGGCCGGCGGCGGCGCCCGCAATCCTGTCTGGACACGCATCCGCGAGCGCCTGCTCGGCGTCCCGGTCGCCCGCGCCGCCCATACCGAAGCCGCTTACGGCGCCGCCCTGCTGGCGCGGGATGGCGTGCGGCTATTCGACCCGATCTACCCGTAAAGGGCAGGCCGTGGTTGTAAAGCCAACAAGTTGGCAACAACCACGCTCAGCTGACTTCAACAAACTCGAGGGTGTTCATGTCCGGATGCGAGCAGCGACTCGGCGGGTGCGAAGCACCGGGGGCGGGAGCGCGAAGCCTGATTCGATCAGCTGGCTTCGACAAACTCAAGGGTGTTCATATCCGGATCACGGCAGAACAGCGCCGCCCGTCCCGACTTGCTGGCTGTGTACCTCACGCCTGCCGCATCAAGCCGACGCTTCAATGCAGCCATGTCGCCTACCGCCAGCGCGATGTGGCGGTCGCGGCCGCCATGCTCGGGACGTAACGAACCGGCATCGGGGTTGGGCAGTTGCATCAGGTGTAGCTGCTGGCCGCCGCCCAGGTCGTACCATTCGCCGAGATAAGGCAGATCGGGCCGGTTCGGATGTCGCGTCAGCCCCAGCACCGATTCGTAGAAGGTTTTTGCGCGCGCGAGATCCGACACCAGCAGGCCGGCATGCAGCAGGGCCGTGACGCGCGCGGAAGGCAATCCGTCAGACATGGCTTTTCTCCTTCGATTGGTCGTTTTCCATGTGGCCGGAAAACAGGCTGGCGGTGACGATCATGACGGCGCCGATCCATTCCTGCACACCCATGCGCTCGTCGGAAAGGAAATAGGCCGCCACCGCGGCGACCACCAGTTCGAACAAAAAGATGACGATGGCCTGGTTGGCCGGTACGCGCGCCAGGCCATATTGCACGGCATAGGTCATGCTGCCGATGGCAATCCCCACCCCCATCAGCAACAGCCAGGTGGCGGGCGCGGCATCCGCCATGAAACCGAGCTCGGCAGGCCTCAACGCCAGACCGATCGAGGTCAGCACCACCACCCCCGCCCATACCGACACCGCCTTGGCGCCTTCCGCCACGCCCTCCAGATGGCGGCTGATGACGTTGCTCGCCGCGAACATCACGCCCGCCGACAGCCCCAGCCATTCGGCGCGGCTGGCCGGCAGCGGCCATTCGCCGGGTTGCCACAGCATCACCAGCGCGCCGCCCGCGGCCAGCGCCATCACCGCCCAGCCGGCGCGATTGAGCTTCTCATGCAGCAGAAAACGGGCAAACAGCACGGTCCACAGAGGCGACAGATAAAACAGCAGCAGTACCCGGACCACTTCGCCTTCGAGCACCGCCAGTACATAGGCCAGGTTGGTCCAGCCAGCCGTCAGACCGATCGCGGCAAGCCACAGCCAGCGGCCGCGCGCCTCACGTAGCACATGGCCATGCAGCCAGCCGATCAGCAGCAGGGGCGTCGCATAGGTGAACAGGCTGGACGCGATGCCGCCTACGCCCGCCTCATTCAACAGGCGATAGGGATACCATACCAGTCCCCACAGTGAGGCAGCGTAGACAAGACTGCTGATGGCGAGGGTGCGCTGCAAGGGAATCGACGGCATGGGGCTTTATAATGTGTGGCTTGGTTAAATTCCGTACAGTAATGAATCCGCGTCTCGATCAACTCCATCCGTATCCGTTCCAGAAACTGCGCGAGCTGTTCGCCGGCGTCACGCCGAATGCCGGGCTGTCGCCGATCAACCTGTCGATCGGCGAACCCAAGCACCCGACGCCGCAGTTCATCAAGGACGCGCTGATCGCCGGACTTGGCGGGCTGGCGAATTATCCCATCACTCAGGGCTCGGATGCGCTGCGCGCTGCCATCTCTGCGTGGGCCGAGCGACGTTATGGCGTGAAACTCGACCCGGCGACCGAGGTGCTGCCGGTCAACGGTTCCAGAGAGGCGCTGTTCGCCTTCGCCCAGGCCGCCGTCGATTCGAGCCGCCACGGCCGCCGCACGGTCATCTCGCCCAATCCGTTCTACCAGATATACGAGGGCGCGGCGCTGCTGGCCGGCGCCCGCCCCTTCTTCCTCAACACGCTGCCGGAAAACGGCTTCCGCATGGACTGGTCGCGCGTGCCGGAAGACCTGTGGGAAAGCATCAGCTTGGTCTATGTCTGCTCGCCCGGCAACCCCACCGGCAAGGTGATGTCGCTGGCCGACTGGACGGAATTGTTCGAGCTGTCCGATGCGCATGGCTTCGTCATCGCGGCCGACGAATGCTATTCGGAAATCTATTTCGAGGAAGGCAAGCCGCCCTTGGGTGCGCTCACCGCGGCGCAGCAGCTCGGCCGGAGCCTTAAAAATCTCATCGTGTTCAACTCGCTGTCCAAGCGCTCCAACGTGCCCGGCCTGCGCTCCGGCATGGTGGCGGGCGACGCCGAGGTGATGAAGAAATTCCTGCTCTACCGCACCTATCACGGCAGTGCGATGAGCCCGGCGGTGCAGGCCGCCAGCGTCGCGGCATGGAACGACGAAGCGCACGTGATCGAGAACCGCCGCCAGTACGCCGAGAAGTTCGCCGCCGTGATGCCCATGCTGCAGGACGTGTTGCAATTCGACGCGCCGGATGCCGCCTTCTATCTGTGGGCGCGCGTGCCGGGCGGCGACGATGCCGCCTTTGCGCGTGGCCTGTACGAGAAACAGCACGTCACCGTGCTGCCGGGCAGCTACCTCGCGCGCGACGCCGCCAACGTCAATCCCGGCAAGGGCTTCGTCCGCATCGCGCTGGTCGACAGCCTGGACGCCTGCGTCGAGGCTGCCCGGCGCATTGGCCGCTTCGTCGGCGAGGCTGCGTGAAGACGCTGGCCATTATTCATTCCGGACAGGCTTCGACAAGCTCAGCCCGAACGGTTGTTGAGATCTGTCATGATTTACGCAAGTCTCAATAATTCTTCATCCCTTCATTTCAACTTCAACCACAGGAAGCCATCATGCAAGACCTGCAGAAAATCATTGAAGACGCCTTCGAACGCCGCGCCGACATCACCCCGCGCAACGTGGAGCCCCAGGTCAAGGACGCGGTCATGGCCGTGATCGACCTGCTCGACATGGGCGAACTGCGCGTCGCCGAGCGCGCCGATGGTCAAAACTGGGTGACGCACCAGTGGCTGAAAAAAGCCGTTCTGCTGTCGTTCCGCCTGGAAGACAACGCCTTCATCAAGGGCGGCTTCACCAACTATTACGACAAGGTGCCCTCCAAGTTCGCCGACTTCAACTCCAAGGACTTCCGCGAAGGCGGCTTCCGCGTGGTGCCGCCGGCGGCCGCGCGCAAGGGTTCCTACATCGGCAAAAACGTGGTGCTGATGCCCTCCTACGTCAACATCGGCGCTTACGTCGGCGAAGGCACGATGGTGGATACGTGGGCGACCGTCGGCTCCTGCGCGCAGATCGGCAAGAACGTTCACCTCTCCGGCGGCGTCGGCATCGGCGGCGTGCTCGAGCCGGTGCAGGCCAACCCCACCATCATCGGCGACAACTGCTTTGTCGGCGCGCGTTCCGAAGTGGTCGAAGGCGTCATCGTCGAGGACAACAGCGTGATCTCGATGGGCGTCTACATCGGCCAGTCGACCAAGATCTACGACCGCGAAACCGGTGAAGTGACCTATGGCCGCATCCCCGCCGGCTCGGTGGTGGTGTCCGGCAACCTGCCGTCGAAGGATGGCAGCTATAGTCTGTATTGCGCGGTGATCGTGAAGAAGGTCGACGAGAAGACGCTGTCCAAGGTCGGCATCAACGAACTGCTGCGCGGGATCTGATCCCGATTCATTCTGCCCACGAAAAGGAGCTGCGATGAAAATCCCACTGCTGTTGACTGCCCTGCTCGCCGTCGGCCTGGCGGGCTGCCAGACCAACCCCGTCTCGGGCCGCTCGCAACTGGTGCTGGTCTCGGAAGAGCAGGCGCAGGCCTCGTCCGCGCAGGCCTATGCGCAAACGGTCAACGAGGCGCAGCAGAAGGGCAAGCTCAGCACCGACGCGGCGCTGAACGCCCGGGTCAAGCGCATCACCGACCGGCTGATCGTGCAGGCGGGCACCATGTACCCACCCAGCCGCAACTGGAAATGGTCGGTCGCGGTGATCGACGAGCCCACGCTCAATGCCTGGTGCATGCCCGGCGGCAAGATGGCGATCTACACCGGGATCATCCGCAAGCTGAACCTCTCCGACGACGAGATCGCCCAGGTCATGGGCCACGAAATCTCCCACGCGCTGCTGGGACACGGCCGCGAGCGCATGTCGCGCGCGATGGCCACGCAGGGCGGTCTGCAAATCGGCTCCATCCTTGCCGGGCGCGACCTCACCGTGCTGGCGCCGGTGGCCGACATTGCGCTGACCCTGCCCAACAGCCGCGAGAGCGAGAGCGAGGCGGACCGCTACGGCATCGAGCTTGCCGCTCGCGCAGGCTACGATCCGCACGCCGCCATCAAGCTGTGGGAAAAGATGAGCCAGGCCAGCGGCAACGGCCCGCCGCAATTCCTCAGCACCCACCCGGCGCCAACCAACCGCATCCAGGCGCTCAATGCGCTGGTGCCGAAGATGATGCCGATTTACGAGAAAGCCCGTAACTGATGGACACCCCGACCGACGACAAACTTGCCAGCCTCAAAACCCTGAGTACCGTCATTTATGCGCTGTACGCGCTGTCGCTGTTTTCCGGCGTCACTGCCATCGTCGCCATCGTGCTGAACTACATCAAGCTCGACGACGCCAGGGGCACCTGGCTGGAAAGCCATTTCCGCTGGCAGATTCGTACCTTCTGGTGGGGCCTGGTGTGGTTCGTCCTCGGCGGGCTCACCTGGATCATCCTGATCGGCTGGGTCGTCCTTGGCGTCGCCTGCATCTGGTTCATCTACCGCATCGCCAAGGGCTGGCTCAACCTCAACGACGGCAAGCCGATGCCGTTGTAGGCATGGCATTCTGGGCCTATCTGCTGCGCTGCGCGGATGGCTCGTACTATGCGGGCCATACCGACGATCTCGAGAAACGCATGGGCGAACATGTGGCCGATGTCTGTGGTGGGTATACCGCGACCCGGTTGCCGGTTGAATTGGTTTGGAGTCAGGAATGTTCAACGCGAATCGAAGCCTTGAGTTTCGAGCGACAGATCAAGGGCTGGAGCCGTGCGAAGAAAGAGGCGTTGATATGCGGCGACTGGGGGGAGATTTCAAGGTTGGCAAAGAGCACTTCCCGGAAACAGGATTAAGTACTGCGCTGAGAGGTGGTTCGACAGGTTCACCACGAACGAAACAAAGGCCAGTAGCCTAATCCAGGCTTACCAATGGATTCAGCCAAGCACCCAACTTTCAGCCCGTTCGCCCTGAGCTTGTCGAAGGGCTGCCCGCCCCCAACCCTACGAAATCCGCACCTCCGTCCCCACCTTCACCAGATCGAACAGTTCCGCCACGTCCGCATTCCTCATGCGGATGCAACCGTGCGACGCCGGCGTGCCGATCCGGTGTTCCTCGTGGGTGCCGTGGATATAGATGTAGCGGTTATGGGTGTCCACCGTACCGCCCTTGTTCCTGCCTGGCTCCAGGCCGTCCAGCCACAGGATGCGAGTGAGTATCCAGTCGCGCCCGGGGTTCGCGGCATCCAGTTCCGGCGTCCAGATTTCGCCGGTGGGCTCGCGTGACTTGAATGCGGCGCACAGCGGCGCGCCGGCGCCGATCTTGTCCGCGATGCGATGACGCCCGCGCGGCGTGCAGAAGCTCCCATTCTGCTCCCCCGCCCCGTTGGTTGCGGTGGAAACCGGGTACTGCCGGATGAGCAGATCGCCGTCCGGAAAGGGTTCCCACAGGTACAGCTGCTGCAGGCGCATGTCCACTTCGATGACCAGTTCGCTCATTGCGCCGTCTCCCTTTTCTGCTGTCGGCGCGATTCGAAGAACCCCGAGATCATCGCCGCGCACTCGTCCGCCAGCACCCCGCCGGTGATGTCGCAATGATAGTTCAGGCGCGGTTCGGCAAAGACGTCAATTATGCTGCCGTGCGCACCGGTCTTGTATTCGCGCGCGCCGTACACCACCCGCGCCACCCTTGAATGCAGGATCGCTCCCGCGCACATCACGCACGGCTCCATCGTCACATAGAGCGTGCAGCCCACCAGCCGGTAATTGCCCAGCCGCCCCGCCGCGTCGCGCAGCGCCATCACCTCGGCATGCGCCGTGGGGTCGTGGCTGGAAATCGGCCGGTTGAATCCACGCCCGACGATCTCGCCGCCGCACACCACCAGCGCGCCCACCGGCACCTCGCCGGTATCCCACCCCTGGCGCGCCAGTTCGAGCGCGGCGCGCATGAAGCGGACATCTTCAGCATCCTGCTGAGGAGTAACCGCGGGGGATGATGATGGAATCGCCATTCACAGTCCTGAATGCTTGAAAATCACTGACCATGAGCAGTGTAACCAATCAGGCCTGATGCTAACCAGCAGGCAAGGGGTCGTGTTACGCTTCGCGTCACATAACAAAAATTGCGGAGGACGTTTTTCCATCGAAACACCCCAAAAAAGGGAGGAGAAAAACGTGACCCGAACCAGTCCAGCGGATGCATGGCCATCTGCGCCTAACGCCTCGTCTGAGCACACGTTAGGAGATACAACTATGTATTTCACTGCTTCAAGATCTTTAAAAATCGCCTATGCCATAGTGGTTTTAACTGCGGTTGTCCCAATAGGGCTTGCCAGCTCGGGATGGGTCGCTCTCGCTGCAGGCCGTGGCGGAGCTGCAATCCCATACATTGGACCAATTTTGTTTCTTGTACTGGGCATATACCGAGTAGTAACAGTGTATCGAAACCCACAGGCATTGCACTCTTACCCCGTAAAAGGTTTCGTGAATGTGTTGCGGAAAATCGGAGTGTTCGCGCTCTATTTTGGCGCATTGGTTGGGGTATTGAATCTTGTTTCAAGGCCGCTCATGGCTGCGCTCATTACCCATAGAAGCGAGAATGGAATTGAGTTTTTCGTCGTTGGAATGTACCTGGCGATGCTCGGCGGAATCGGTTTTCTTGGCCTTATCACCTTCGAGTTGAGTCGTTTGCTGGGCTTCGAAGAGCATTCTCGTGCCCAAACAATCTCCTAACACGGCGCTCAACCTCGCTCCCTCCGGTCGCTGGACGGCGCTAAAGCGCCGCCGGTTAGCCCTACGCCAGGTATATGAACACAACGACATTTCAGATTCCGCCGCGAGAGATAAAAGTCGCGCTAATGCTTCTTTGGATAGCGCTTTTTGCTGGCGCAGCCAGCTTAATTCCAATGTTCGTGAACAACTGGGCCGTAATTTCAGACCAACCGGCCGATTGGTGGATACAAATCCTTTGGGCTTACCCTTTAAATATCATGCTCCTCCTCGCGCTTGCGCAGGGCTATGGCTGGATCAGATGGTTGTTAGCGATCGCTTTGACGCTTATGTTTTTTTCCTTGTTAGTCAAATTCAAAGAATGGTCTCAACTTCACGGACAGCTTGGAATCTTCCTATACGTTGAGCCAATCGTCTTTATTTCCCGATGTATTGCTATCGTGTTGCTTTTCAGACCTGCGTCAAACATTTGGTATGCTCGTCGTCGCTCAGCTACCCCGGTCTAACATGGCGCTCAACCTCGCTCCCTTCGGTCGCTGGACGGCGCTAAAGCGCCGCCGGTTAGCTCTACGTTGGGCGGATAGCTAACCGTGGATAAGAACGCATATCTCATCGAACTATCGGAAGGTGGCCAAACATCTTTTGGGCGGATCGATCTCCGAGAACAAAGCGAAGAACAACAGGTGTTCTCTGCAATCTGGGAACTTGAAAGCCAAGTCAACAATGGTGGCTTTGCTCAGTACTTCAGCAGTGCTGACGGACACACCGCACACTTCGCTGTGGCAGCCCTCAAACGTATCGGCGCTAGCAGGTGTGCCGACATTGTGGCTCGTGCGCTCCGTACCGCCACATCAGGTGCTCTTCCGGATGAACAAACGACTCGGGTACAAATCATCAATGATCTCAATCAACAAGCACAGGAGGCCCTAGAGTCCTTAGATCAGGAGTTCTTCTCCTACCCTGACAATCTCACAGAGTTGCTGTTCGAGTTTGTGCGTTCCAAACCCCAGTTCTTCGGTGCAATTGGTGACGAGTAAACCGCCCAACAATACGGTCAAGCGGAACTGGCCGTCAGCCGCTTCGTTCTGCTCTTTTGGAGTGTTCATAGTTACGCTCCATCGCGGGCAACCTTTACTGCCAGCCCCTTACCTTCAACGTTAAGCCGCACACTCGCCCCACGACCGACATCAATCTCCAAAGGAAACAGCACCATGACCAAGTACCTAATCTCCTTTCCCAGCGCTGCGATGGTCGTGCCCGAAGGCGAGTGGGAGGCGGTGGGTCGCGACGCGCACGCCGTGATCGATAAAGCGAAAGCCGCCGGCGTCTACGTCTTCGGCGGCGGCATCGACGAAGGCGTGCCACCAGTTCTCGTCGCAGCAGATGGAGCAGTGGCCGAGGGTGGTTACCCATGGGCGCCCCCGCTTGACGGCGGCTTCACTGTACTCGAACTACCTTCACGCGAGGAGGCTGTCGCGTGGGCCGCGCGCATCGCGAAGGCCTGTCGTTGTGACCAAGAGCTACGCGTCTTCGGGTTCGATCCTCAGTCCTGAGGGCGGCATAGAAATGGCGCAGAAAGTGCGGCCTAACAATTCATATGTGGACGCCCCCAATAGCAAGAAACTAGTTCGATAGTTGTGGCTGTTCGGAATTGCGTGCAGTCGTATATCCGGCATCTTGAGTGGGTTTTGTGTGACCCGTGCCGACATGGAATCTGCTCACGGCGCGCCAATCGGTACAAGCGGCAGCTTGGGTGCCGGAAGAGTTACCGGCGCCAGTCCGTGATGAGGCAATCGTTTGAGCCATGATGGGCGATCAGTCTCTTGGCAAACGCAGGTGGAGATTTCCTTGCTCAAACCGCCACGGCGTTCGCCATGCGATTAGTCTTGCGGTTCGACTCCCGGACACTCAGTTTGCCGTAAGGCTCATGCTCCCTCAGCACCGCAAAGCAGATGCGCGCCAGCTTGTTGGCCAGCGCGCAAGGTCACTGACAATGCTTTCATGGAAACCTTCTTTCACTCGATGAAGGCGGAGACGATTCACGGCCACATCTTTACTCAGGATGGACTTGGCCAGATCAATTCCAATGACGATAATGCTCATGACTTCCCCTCCAGAGGTGTTGATGAGATCGAGAAATTCGATCATGGCACTTTCGATGTCGAATGCGGAAACTTCGCCACAGCCACGCGACGCGGAAGTCCCTTTCATTCGTTAGACCCATGAAAGACTCCGACCTTTCCATTGACGAAGTCACTCGAATTCTCGCTGCACGGGAACCGATCTTTCACCGTCCGGAGTTCGGCACGTCTCGTATGGATTTTGAAGCAATGACCGCGCCGGAGTTTTGGGAAGTCGGCGCTTCCGGTCGCAAATACTCCAAGGAATCTGTCCTTGAAACACTGGAGGCCAGACATTCCCAACCGGTTACTGAGTCTTACTTGGTAACGGATTTTTTGTGCCAGGAGCTTTCTCCCAACCTCTACTTGGCGACATATCAACTTGACCAAGAAGGCCGGCTAAGCCGGCGTTCGACAATCTGGCGTCGTAATGGGGATAACTGGCGAGTTGTCTATCATCAAGGGACGCCAATTGCCGCATGACAATCCGATATGGCCGGCTGCAAACCGCCACATGACTCAGCAGCGGCTGAGTTCGGACGTTAGGCAGCATACAAACTCAATGAAACCCAATGAACACAAAGAATCTTCTCGTCCTGCCGGATAATTTGCCAGTCCCTGAAGATGATGGTGCATGCGTCCATTTGGAAGGGACGAATATGCCTGCCATCGCTCTAGCAAGCACTTCAGGATCAAAAGTAAATCCTGGGCTCGAAGATGGAATGCTGGCTGTCTACTTCTACCCCATGACAGGAAGGCCAGACGCGCCGCCCATGGTTGGCTGGAACGAGATTCCTGGAGCACGGGGATGCACACCTCAATCCTGTTCTTTTCGTGACCATCACTCTGATTTGCTAGGTTTAGGAGCCAAGGTATACGGTGTGAGTTTGCAATCTTCGGAAGACCAGAAAGAAGCTGTTCAACGCCTCCATTTGCCCTTTGAGTTATTGAGCGACAGCAAGTTTGAATTGGCAAGCGCATTGAGGCTTCCCACGTTCGAATATAACGCCTTGCGTCTCATCAAGAGACTCACGCTCATTATCGAAAATGGCGTAATACGCAAAGTTTTCTATCCGGTTTTTCCACCAAACGAAAACGCGGCCAATGTCGTCGCTTGGCTACAGCAAAACAAGGCCTAGCATTGGCCAGCCAGGATGCCAAAACAGTCGAGCCTCGCCGAGTGTTCCGTCGTCCGTTACCTTTGATGTTACGAATGGAGAATGGATATGGTTTCCAAGAACACGATCTGTCTTTGGTATGACGGCACCGCCCTGGACGCCGCGAAGTTCTATGCCGAGACCTTCCCGGACAGCGCAGTGGGAACGGTCTGTCGTGCGCCCGGCGACTATCCCGCGGGCGAACTGGGCGACATTTTGACGGTGGAGTTCACCGTGATGGGCATCTCTTGTCTCGGCCTGAATGGCGGTCCGGCGTTCAAACACAACGAGGCTTTTTCGTTCCAGGTTGCGACTGACGACCAGGCCGAAACCGACCGCTTGTGGCGTGCGATCGTGGACAACGGCGGCCAGGAGAGCGCCTGCGGCTGGTGCAAGGACAAGTGGGGGCTGTCTTGGCAGATCACGCCGCGCGCGCTCACTGCCGCAATCGCCGATCCCGATCGCGCCGCAGCCAAGCGCGCGTTCGAGGCGATGATGCAGATGAGCAAGATCGATATCGCGGCAATCGAAGCGGCCCGGCGCGGCTGACGCTCAAGCACGCGCGTTTACGAGGGCTGCGAACTGCCGTGATCGAAAGCCGACCAAATGTCAGCGCCTAAGCTACGTAAACAGGGGCGAACCGGGCGGCACAATTGAAGCGAGACCATGGCATGCGCTAAATTGACGGTGTTTGCATCACAGCTCATCTGGAGAAGCTGATGTCCGATTTATCTCCCCTCCCCGATTTCTTGGTTCTTTCACGCGGAAAGTGGGACGCTGACAAGTCCCCGGAAGAGATCCAGCACGCCATCGACGCCTTCTACGTCTGGCACGATCGTCTTGTACAAGAAGGCAGGCTCAAGCCGGGCCAGAGGCTTGCCACGCAAGCCAAGCTGGTTTCGCGCTCGGGTGTGACGGATGGCCCCTATGCAGAGGCAAAGGAGGTCATTGGGGGCTACTGGTTTTTCCGTGCTGCCGACCTGCAGGAAGCCGTCGCTCTGGCATCCCAGAATCCTTGCCTGGCCTGCGGACTTACATTCGAGATTCGACCTGTCGAAAGCGAGCGGGCAAGCGCCTTCAAGTTGACGAACGAGACCCCCGGCCCTGTAACCAGGTAGCGTGTGGGCATCATCTAGGCGCATGAAATCATATTCAGGACACAAGAATGAAAACGCAATATTACGCAGCTACAAGTCTCGATGGCTTTATTGCTACAGAGAATGACTCACTTGACTGGCTGTTTCCACTTGGCGACCTGAATAACTCCAGCTATCCAGCGTTCATTGCTGATGTAGGTGTATTGGCAATGGGATCAGCAACTTACGAATGGATGGTGCGCAACGCTGAAAAGCTTGCCTCTGAGACCGGCTCAGTATGAGCCGTACACGCAGCCAGCCTGGATATTCTCCAGTCGCAGGCTTCCAATCATCGAAGGGGCAAACATCAGATTCGTCAATGGAGATGTACGTGACGTCCACGCTGAAATGCAAGCTGCTGCAGGCACCAAAAACATCTGGATAGTTGGAGGCGGGGATCTCGCGGGCCAGTTCTACGACGCTGGCTTACTGGACGAACTGATCATCCAGGTTGGTTCGGTCACCCTAGGCAAGGGCAAGCCACTTTTCCCTCGCAGACTGCTCAGCCCAGTTCTGCACCTGATGTCAGTTCATCAGATGAGTGCTGGCATGGCTGAGTTGCGCTATGAGATACACAAAGGCGATCCGGGTGGAGCTGTTTAACGATACATTCAAGCGCGACAGGCTAAAGCACACCCCTTAGGTCACCCATACCCTGACATGGACCACTCCATTTTCAGCCGTATCCGCAACTACAGCGCTGTTGATGATCGGCTGGCATCTCCGGGCAACCTTCTGTGGACCCGTCGCGCGAGATCGTAGAGGCTGGGTTTACCCTTGCTGCCAATCTGGCCTGCATGACGATCCGCGTTACTCGCCGCCTGATGGGGCTGGCGTTGTTGGATCGCTTGGTATGCGCTATGTGCATATTCCTGTCCAGCTCTCGGCGCCTACCCACACCGATCTCCTCGAATTCTTCGAGGTCATGGCCAGACACGAAGGCGAGAAGACCTGGGTTCACTACGCGGCAAACATGCGGGTCTCTGCTTTCCTGGGGCTGTACTTAATTCAAACCTTGGGGCGCTAGGGCTAGGCCGCCTAGAATACCCTCGATACCAACCGCAACAGGAGTGGACGGCATGTCCGATACCACGCGTTATCCCATCATCTACGTCCGCGGCTACGCGATGACGAAGTCGGAAATCACCGAAACCACCTCGACGCCTTACATGGGCCTCGAGCTTGGCTCGACCAAGGCGCGCCAGGCCTGGGATGGCGCGGTGCGCAAGGTCTTCTTCGAGTCGCCTATCGTGCGATTGCTGAAAGAAGGCTACAGCGACATCTACCGGGACGGCCTGCAGATCGAATCCGGACCGATCCCGCTGCAGAGCATCATCATCCATCGCTACTACGATGTGGCCGATCCGGATTTCGGGTCAGGCAAGATACCCACGATCATCGATGCCGCGAAAGGACTGAGCGACCTGATCCTGCGCGTGCGCGACCAGGTCTGCCTCGACGGCCGCATGAAGCCCGAGGACTTCAGGGTGTATCTGGTGGCGCACTCGATGGGCGGCCTGGTCTGCCGCTGCTTCCTCCAGAACGGCGCGGCCGGCAGCGACACGGCACGCAAGCTCGTCGACAAGGTGTTCACGTTCGCCACGCCACACAACGGCATCGAGATGGCCGGGATGAACGTTCCGGATTTCTTCGGCCTGTGGGACATGAACAACTTCAACCGCGACGAGATGAGAAAGTATCTCGACATCCAGGACAAGAACATCGGGGTCAATTCGCTCGACGGAAAATTCGACCCGAGCCGATTCTTCTGCCTGGTCGGCACGAACAGCAAGGACTACGACGTGGCACGCGGCACCTCCCGGCTGCTTGCCGGCGAACTGAGCGATGGGTTGGTGCGCATCGAGAACGCTTATGTTTCGGGTGCGCCGCGTGCCCACGTCCACCGCAGTCACAGCGGTCCGTACGGCATCGTGAATTCTGAGGAAGGCTTCCAGAATCTCACCCGCTTCCTGTTCGGCGACGTCAGCGTCAATGGCCTGCTGGAAATCGAAAACCTGCCGCTTCCACCGGCGAACCGGCTGCAGAAGCTGTTTGGAAAAAAGGTCGGCTACTACTTCGAGGTGGCGGTCGCCACCCGAGGGGCGCTCGATTTCGATCTCACCCGCCGCACGGTGGCCAACAACAGCGCCATATTGCGTTCGCGCGGCGAGCTCTTCGAGGACGACGGCACGCTGAAGGCGGATGCGCGCCATCCGCATCTCTTCTCCACTTTCCTCGACCTGTCGAAGCGGCCGTCTGACAGCCCGGAAATGATGTTCACGATCCAGCTCGCCGTATCGATGATCACCTATACCGGCGAGGATACTTCGCGTGACGACCACTATGTGCCCGGCGAATACCTGTTCCGCGACACCATCGTGATCAGCGCCATTCCGCCGGCAGACCCGGCCGCATCCTGGCAGGTCGGCTTCGTCCTCGCCGACAGCGGATGGTCGGGCGCGAAGACGACACCGGCGAACGGAAAGACCGACGAGCAGGGCCAGCCCTATGTCGCGATCCCGCTGGAGAACGAGAAAGACTTCAAGGCAAGCCTGCGGCTATACGGCTCGCATTGGTTCTAACTTCTTCCCTCGCCTCCCCAATGCGACGAATCGCCCGAGCCCGATCTGTCCTATGACGCGCCGGAAGGCGGAGGTCACGGGCATTAGCCGGTACGCGCGGCTGCACTGGGCGTATCTGCATGGAAATGCAACCGGTTGCGCCCGGCCGATTTGGCCTGGTACATGGCTTCGTCGGCCCGCCTGAGCAACTGGTCTGCGCTTGTTGCATGACCGCAGAACGTGGCGACGCCGATGCTCGGCGTGCTAATGCAGAGATGTTCGCCCAGCCGGTAGGGCCGCGCGAGCTTGCTCAGGATCTTGTGGCCCAGCTCGCCCGCCTCCCCGGCGGCCGGGGCTGCCGTGTCGCCCAGATTATCGAGGATGATGACGAATTCGTCGCCACCCAAGCGCGACACGGTGTCGCTTTCCCTGACGCTGGCGAGCAGGCGCCGCGCAACCTCTCTCAGTACCTGATCGCCGGCCTCGTGGCCGAGCGTGTCGTTGATGGTTTTGAAATTGTCCATGTCGATGAACAGGAGTGCTCCGTATCTGCCGCTGCGGCTACTGGCTGCGAGTTGATGCTCGAGACGGTCTAGCAAAAGACGGCGGTTGGGCAGTCCGGTCAGCGGATCGTTGTAGGCAAGGTCGCGAATCATGATTTCGGCGGCCTTGCGTTCGGTGATGTCGAGTATCAGGCCGTCCAGCCATCGCGCCCGGCCGGCATGGTCTGACGTGACGCGCCCCCGTTCGCTGACCCAGCGCAGGAGTCCGTCGACGGTTCTGATGCGGTATTCGATGTTGTAAATGCTCCGTTTGGCGATCGCTTCAGAAATCGTCTGGCCCACCATGAGCCTGTCGTCCGGATGGATGAAATCGACATAGGAAACCGCCCCGGAAACATAACGTTCCGGCGGCACGCCCGTGAGCGCCAGGATGCCGTGGCTGAGTTGCTGAACCGGCGAGGAGGCCCCGACTTCAGACCGGAACACGGCTCCGGGGACATTTTCGACGAGGGCCCTGAAGCTGTCGAGGCTGGTTTCGAGTTTTTCCACCACATTGCGCATCGCCCGGCGATGGCGCGCATTCATATAGAGGACTGAGAAAAACAGCAGGTCGAGCGCAAGACCGCCGAAAAGAATCATCCGGGGCTGGGCGCTTTCCGTTCTCGATTCGAATACAGGATTGCTTTTGAAGCGCGCAGTCCAGCGATGACCGCCCATCTGCAAAACCTTGTCGGCCACATAGCGTGAAACATGCGCAGAACCGGTGGAGGCGAAGAGCAAATTTTCCGGCATCGGCTGATCGTCGAACAGATCGATTTCAACTTCCCGCGCTGGGTCGTTGAATACCTTGGTCAACAGATCGGCCACCCGGAACGGGCTATACACGAAGCCGAGCAGTGCACGCCGTCGCGCTGCCACGGTGTTGTGCGGCATACCGTTGCGATAGACCGGGAGATACATCAGGAAACCGGTTTGTTCATGCCGCCCCGTTTCCTGGACGAGCGTGACCTTTTCCGACAGTGCCGCTTTGTCGCTATCGCGTGCACGTTCCATGGCCTCGCGGCGAACGGGATCGGAATACATGTCATAGCCGAACGCGCGCAAATTCCGCCCGCTGAAGGGTTCGAGATAAAGAATGCTGCTGTCAATCGTGCGATCGCCCGCCGGATGGATCGTGTAGGCGGGGAACCCTTCCGCACGCACGCTGCGTTCGTGTCGTTGCTTCGCTCCCTTGGGGATCATGAGTGAAAAGCCGGTGCCCTGGATGCCGGGGAGGGCGTTGTCGAGGTGGAGCATCTCGACATAGGCGTGCCATTCCGCGCGGCTAACCCGGTCTTTCGCGGCAAAAAGGGCGGCACCGCCGCGCAGCGCCTGCTCGTAATCCTGCATGCGGCCGAGCAGGAGGGCTTCCTGTTTTCTGGCGTCGTTTTCAAAACTTTCGTTTGCACGCCTGGCAAATTCCGTCTCGGAATAGCGCCACAAGCCAATCGTCAGGATCACCGTAATCCCGAGCACGATCCAGGCGATCGCCTCTCGATCCAGGATGGTGCTGAACCGCTGCAGGGGCAAGGCCTTGGCTGGCGACTCCGCAGCTGAACGGCTATCGGATTCTTTCGTGCTTTTTTTAATGTTCCATTCCCTTTGGTCATGCGTGTCTTGTGCGCGACGGAAAGCTCTGCTTCTGTTGCGCAATGCGGATGTGCTCATGTACTCGGGTGCATCCACACGAAACCGCTTTTTCTCTTGGATATCATCGTCCAGCCACGATTTTCAGCGGTGTAAGAATGGTCTGATTCCCCCGTAAGCGCCTTGAGGAATGCGCCGAGGGACGGTGCAGGGCCGGGGAATTCGGAACGCGGACTCGGCGATCCTATTAGTCGGTTGATGGTAGGCTGTGCCCCGTAATGTCAAAGCCATAGACGACGATGCTTCCCTCGCCTGCAGCAATCTGGTTGGTAATCACCCATCTCGGTGCAGCCGGCATCATGCTGCCGCTGTTCCTGCTCATCACGGCCGAGTTGTGGTTCGCTGGCCAGAAACCCGACCTTCTGGCCTGGATGCTGGCGATGTCGGCAGGTGGGGTGATCGTGCTCGCCAGCAAGATCGCTTTCATCGGCTGGGGGTGGGGAAGCGCATCCCTGAACTTTACTGGGATCAGCGGCCACACCATGTTGGCCACGTCCATTCTTTCCGTCTGGATCGGTCGGCTGCTGGCGGAGCCGGACCGTCGCTTCAGTCTTTCCGGCGTATCCCTGGGCCTGGCGATCGGTGCCGCGGTGGGGGTGTCAAGGCTGGCATTGGGGGCGCACAGCCCGAGCGAAGTGATGGCGGGCTGGCTCCTCGGGCTGGCAATCAGCCTGGCCGCCTACAAGGTGATGCGGCACCGGCGTGCTGTCCAGGGCGTGGCCGGCGTCGCGGGCGCCTTCCTGCTGCTGGCTTTCAGCCCTTCCTGGTCCGGCTATTTCCCCACTCACAAGTGGGAAGTCGGCATTGCACTGGCATTATCGGGCCATGCGCAACCCCATGTCCGGCAGGATCTGCATCGTCCGTTGCGAGAAAGCGCGAGTGAATTCTCCCGACGCGAATAGGCACGAAACCCGCAGCGCTCAAACTGACGCTAACGCCTGCTTCCGGTATTTGTTCAGGTCGCGCACGTTCTCGAATGTCTGGCCCAGCAGGCTCGACAGGTTGCGGAGAATGCCGCCGACGACCTTGCTTTCCCAAGCATCGTCGAAACGAATCTGCTCGTCGAGCCAGTGCTCCAGCCATTCCGGATTGGGCAAGCGCGACTGGATGGTGTCCTTGGGGAACAAGGTTTCGTTGACATGCAGATTGGTGGGGTGCAGCGCCTTGTCGGAACGCTTGCTGGACGCCATCAGGAAACCGATCTTGGCGAAGGCTGCGGCAACGCTCTGGCCGCCCTCCTTCAGCGCGCGCTTCATGTATTGGAGATAGGCGCCGCCGTGGCGGCCTTCATCGCGCGAGATGGTTTCGTAGATATATTTGATGACCGGCTCGGTATGCCATTCCGAGGCGCGCTTGTACCACTGCGTGAGACGGACTTCGCCGCAGAAGTGCAGCATCAGGGTTTCCATCGGCGGTGCCGGATCGAACGGGAAGCGGATGGCGTGCAGTTCGTCCTCGGTGGGCGCAAAGTCGGGTTTGAAGCGACGCAGGTACTCCATCAGCACCAGCGCGTGTTTCTGCTCCTCATAGAACCAGATCGACATGAAGGCGGAAAAATCGCTGTCGTGTACGAAGTCGCGCAGGAACATCTCGGTGGCCGGCAGCGCCGCCCACTCGGTAATGGCATTCATCTTGATGGTCAATGCCTGTTCGTCTGTCAGCTTGGCGGCATCGAAACTGTCCCACGGAATGTCGGTTTCCATGTTCCAGCGGGCACGTTCGAGAGATTTGAAGAGGTCGATGTAAAGCATGTTGTAGGGTGAGGCACTGGATTGTTCGGGTGTTCCCAGCGTGCCCATTGTTGTCCGAATGGATGACATTTTAGTGTCTTTCCACGATTTTGCCCTCATTCACGTCCTTAGGGCGCGCGGCTCGCCAAACCGCGTGGTGGCCATGCCGCCCCATCCGTCATCCGGTCAACGCGAAAGTGGCATAATAATCAGGTCTCATGCATCTTCCAGCCACGATGGATCCCGAGCGTATTGCCCCCTCCCTACCCGATACGTTTGCCCTGCACGAAGGCGAACTGATCGCGCTGCAAGTGAAGGCCGCGCATGCGCTCGGCCTGTCCGACACCCATTTCCGGGATGGCCTGGCCGACGGCACCGCGGCCCCCGCGCTGGCCGTCATCCCTGCAGGTGCGTTCGAATACGGCGCCGCGCCGCAGGAAGCGGCACCGGCGCAGGATCGCCCGCGCCGTGCCGCCCTGATCGAACGGGACTTTGCCATCGGCGTGCTGCCCGTCACGACAGAGGAATTCGAGGCCTACGGCCGCGCCACCGGCTGGCGGCGGCGTGCGGAACTGGTCTGGCTGTCCGGTCGCAAGCCGGTCATCAACGTGCGGCAGACCGAGGCACGCGATTACTGCGCCTGGCTGAGCCAGCAGACCAGTCAGCGCTACCGTCTGCCCACCGAACAGGAATGGGAGTACGCCTATCGCGCCGGCGCGTCGAGTGCCTATCCGCAAGGCGACCGCATCACGCCGGCGGATGCGCTCTATAACGCGAGTCAGGGCTATGACGCCGCGCGCCCCAAGCGGCCGCGCTTGTTGTCGCGCTGCTTTGTCCGTTGCGGCGCGATGGAGGCCGGCAAGCTGCGCGCCAACCGCTGGGGCCTGCACGACATGGCGGGCAATGTATGGGAATTCACAGCCAGTCCCTGGACACGCGATCACGCCAGCCTCCCCGAGCGTCCCCTGCCCGGCAAGCCGCAAGCCGTGGTCACCAAGGGCGGCTCCTGGTTCGATGGTCCCGAGGACTGCCGGGCTGCCGCACGCCGCCGCCGGTTGGAGAACGAGCTGGACCTCAATCTGGGTTTCCGCGTCGTGCGCGAGATTTAGGGCGGCTACGCTGTACGCACGCCATAACGGAGTACCCGGATTGAGAAACACTGCCCGTGCAACGCCAGGGAGGGAATGCCGCCATGCCTGAGCTGCCCGCAGATACCGATCGCTTCATCGCCGAGCTCGATGCGGCCGTCGAAGCGCACATGAACTGGACACGCCGCATTTTACGTTGCGCTGTCCTGCGCTCGACGCCCGGCGAGGATGTGCTCGACCTCCAGGCGCACACCTTGTGCCATTTCGGCGGCTGGTTCATGGCGAACCGAAGCCATTTCGAGATACTGGATGCCCAATCCGCCGGTCGCGTGGAGGCGGTGCACCAGACCATGCACGACGCCATTCGCTCGATCTGCCGCGAGATCCTGACCGGCCAGCCAGGGCGCGAGGCCGATCTGGAAGCCTTCGAACAGTCGCAATCCGAGCTGCTCGGTCTGCTGGCCCGCTTCAAGACGCTGATCCTTTCGACGGCGGTGCGCCGCGACCCGCTCACCCAATTGCCGCTGCGTTACGGTATCGAGCACGATTTCGCCCTGTACCAGAAGGAAGCCCGGCGCAATCGCACCCTGCTGTACGTGGTCATCATCGACGTGGATCATTTCAAGCCGATCAACGACACCTACGGTCATCCCGTAGGCGACCGCGTCTTGCGCCATCTGGCCGACACGCTGAAACGCAGCCTGCGCGACGACGAGCCGCTTTATCGCTACGGCGGAGAAGAGTTTCTCTGGCTTCTGAAATGCAAGTCGGCCACCGAGGCCAGACAGTCGGCGCGGCGTGTCCTCGCAATCGTGGGCACCACTCCGGTGCCCATCGAGAACGATGAAATCCTGCGGCTGACCGTGACCCTTGGGCTCGCGCTGGCCGGCGAGCGCGAGGATCTGGCGAACGTCATCGAGCGGGCCGATCAGGCGCTCTACGAAGGAAAAAGCAACGGCCGCAACCGGTACGTCATCGCCGAATCCTGACGGCCCCGCCGCTCCGCGATCAGGCGATGCGCCTCCGATTCCCGCGAGCCATCATCTATAAATAAACCAGCCTGTCGGAACCACGGGGAAACCGGATGGAATTCAAGGATTACTACCAGACGCTGGGCGTGAAGCGCGATGCCACGGCGGACGAAATCAAGAAAGCCTTCCGCAAGCTCGCGCGCAAATATCATCCCGACGTGTCCAAGGAGGCGGATGCCGAGTTGCGCATGCAGGAGGTGAACGAAGCCCATGCCGTGCTCTCGGATCCGGAAAAGCGCGCCGCCTACGATCAGCTGGGGCGCGGCCACCGGCCGGGCGAGACCTTTCGCCCGCCGCCGGACTGGGACGCCGGTTTCGAATTTACCGGCCAAGGCTACGCGCCCGGCGAAACCGCCGATTTCAGCGATTTCTTTGCCGAACTGTTCGGCCACATGGGCGGCGCGCACGCAGGGGCCAGCCATACCCGCGCCGGCTTCCGGGCACAGGGCGAGGATCACCACGCCAAGGTGCTGCTCGACCTGGAAGACAGCTTCAGCGGCGCCACCCGCCAGATTTCGCTGCGGGCGCCCAAAGTGGATGCCCAGGGCCGGGTTCAACTGGAAACCCGTACGCTCAACGTGAAGATTCCCAAAGGCGTGCACGCCGGCCAGGTCATCCGCCTTGCTGGCCAGGGCGCCCCGGGGATGGGCGGGGCCCCGGCCGGCGACCTGCTGCTGGAAGTGCAGTTCAAGCCGCATCCGCGCTTTCGGGCGGAAGGTCGCGATCTGCACCGGACCTTGCCGGTGACGCCGTGGGAAGCCGCCCTCGGTGCCATCGTCGCAGTGGATCTGCCGCAAGGCAGCGTCAAGGTACGGATCCCCGAGGGCGCCCAGAGCGGGCGGCAGTTGCGCGTGCGCGGCCATGGCATACCCGGACAGCCACCCGGCGACCTGCTGCTCGATCTCCTGGTGGTGCTGCCGCCGGCCACCACGCCGAGGGCGCGGGAACTGTATGAAACGATGGCGCGCGAACTCGCGTTCGATCCGCGCGCGCAGGAAAAGGATTGAGCCATGCAAGACGACGATATTCTGATCGGCTGCCTGATGGAGGATTCCTGGCTGACGCTGGAACAGGTGGCCGCTGCCTGTAGCGTGGAGCCGGTCTGGCTCATCCGCCATATTGAGGAAGGCCTTTTCCCGCATGCCGAAAGCGTGGCAGGCACCTGGCGGTTTTCCGGCGCGAGCCTGCTGCGCGCGCGGCGCATGCGGCAACTGGAGCGCGACTTCGAAGCCGTGCCGGAACTTGCCGCCCTGATGGCCGATCTGCTGGAGGAAATGGATACGCTGCGGGCGCTGACCCGGCAGGCCGCCCCTGCAAGGGGCCGCTAGATCAGGAGTTCTTCCCGGGCCTGAACCAGTGCCTGCGCCAGCCGCACGCCGCTTTCCCACGCACGTTCGACGCCGACGCCGGCAATGCCGTCGCCGATCAGGGCGACCCGGCTCTCGCGGTCGCTGACCCAGAAGCCGCCGACCGAGGTTTGCGGACGCGCATGACGCCACAGGTGCGAGGCTTCGATCTCGACCGGCCACGGCAGTCCCAACAGGCCCATCAGCGCCGAGGCTGCGCGGTTGCTTGCCTCCATTTCGGAGGCCTCCAGGTAGGTTTCGGCGAATTCATGGCTGCTGTGCACCGCCCACAGGCCGGGGCCGTCGGCAGTCTGGCGTACCGCCAGATTCAACAGATGGTCGTCAAACTTGATGACGTCCGCCCCAGGGCCGCCCTCCCAGCGCATCAGGAACGACCAGATCGGACGATAGCGCACCTCGCCCAGGCGTTCGCGCAACAGCGGCAGCGCATCGAGCATGGGAATGGCCTGCGGCGTGGGCACACTGCATATCACGCAGTCATAGTCGCCGCGCACCTCGCCATTCTCGAGGATGATCGTTCGCGGCTGCAGGGTCGCCACGCGTGACTGGGTGTGCAGACGGGCACCGCCGAGCAGTTTGCGAACCAGTTGCGACGGTTCGATGGTGGGACGGAAATGGTTTTGCAACTGCGCTTCGCCCCACGAGATGGTGGCGCGCCCCTGCCAGACGTTGCCCCGTACCGGTGCGACCCAGCCCTGACGTACCCAGTCACGCAGCTGGCTGCGGAAGGGCTCGCGCTTGGCCGAAATGAACGGAGTGCCCAGCGTGGCCCAGCCCTGTTCCGTACGCCGGGTCGACAGGCGTCCGCCCGCGCCGCGCGCCTTGTCGAACACGTCGACCTCCCAGCCTGCCGCGGCGAGTGTGCCCGCACAGCTTGCACCCGCAATCCCTGCCCCAACAATGCCTGCCCTCAGTTTTGTCATGCCTCTCCATCCTTGTATATGACCATGCGGCGATCTCCCGTATCGCCGTGAAAATGGCGCGGCGCATGGCCGCGCGCTATTCCCGTTCCATATCGAACTGTATCAGCAAATTCTTAAATGCCGATTCAAAAACCCTGTTCAAACTGAGGCTAGCGCGTTCAGGCCAACACCCTCTGCATGGCCACATGCGGAATGCCGGCTTCCTCGTATTTGGCACCGACGGCGACAAACCCTGCGCGGGCGTAGAACCCCGCGGCATGGGTTTGCGCGCTGAGCCTGAGCGCGGTCTGTCCGCGCGCCCGTGCAGCGGACAGAATCCGATCCAGCAAGGCCCGGCCCACCCCGCGCCCGCGCCAGGCCGGCAGCACGGCCATGCGGCCAATGTGTCCGTCGGGCAGCAGGCGGGCGCAGCCGATGGGCGACCCATCCTCGGCCAGGGCGAGCCAATGCGTCGAGACGGCATCGTATTCGTCCCACTCCAGCGCTTCCGGGACCCCCTGCTCGTCGATGAACACGGCACGGCGCACGGCGCCGAGGCGGGCAGCATCACGAGCCCAGTCGGTTTCTCCAATCGTAAAGCTCGCCATCGTCAAACGCCGATGCGGGCGAACCGCCGGGCGGCACGATGGCCGCGCGCCGCTTTCACGCCGACCAGCATCCACAACCCGGCGACGAAATAACAGCCGGTGATGAGCAGCGACTGGCGGTGATCGCCCTGTGTGATCCAGCTCGCAATACCATAGGTCAGCGGGCCAATGATCGACGCCAGCTTGACCGCCAGCCCCCACAAGCCGAAGAATTCGGCCTCCTGCGCCGGTGGTGCCAGCAATCCCACCATGGCCCGCCCGGCCGATTGCGAGGCCCCCATGCACAGCCCGGCCAGATTGGCCGCTACCCAGAACATGCGCTCGTCGGGTGCGGCCCAGGCCAGCAGCACCATCACGATCCAGCCGACCAGGGTGAACGCAATCAGGCGCACATGGCCGACCCGGTCCTGCACGTGGCCGAAGACGAAGGCGCCGACCGCCGCCGTGATGTTGACCACCAGCACCAGCAGGATGGTTTGCTGGGTGCTGAAGTGAAATGCCTGGTTGGCATAGATCGCCGCCAGCGTGATGACAGCCTGGATGCCGGCCTGATACAACACGGTGCAGACGAGAAAGCGCTTGAGGTCGGGCAGGCGTTCGAGATGCCCCAGCGTGTGCCGTACCTGGGCCCAGGCGTTGCGCGCCGTGCGCCCGGTTTGCGGCTGGGCGCGCTCGCGCAACATCAACAGCGTCGGCAAACTCGCCAGCAGGAACAGCGCGGCGGTGATCAGCATGGAGACCGGGACGAAAGCCGCTGCGCCCTGACCGTGCGCCTGCGCCCAGCTGATGTAGGCCAGGCTTGCCCCCAGCGACACCAGCCCGCCCACGTAGCCGAGCGACCAGCCCCAGCCGGACACCCGGCCCAGCGCACGCGGACGCGCGAGCTCGTTGAGGAATGCCGCGATCAGGTTTTCGCCGGTGCCGAAGAAATAATTGGACAGCACCAGCCCCACGATGGCCAGCGTCAGTGCGCCAGGTGCGGCGAAATACAGCAGCGCGGTAAAGCCGACGCAACCCAGCGTGGTCAGCCACAGCAGCCTTTTCTTGTTGGCATGGGCATCGGCATACGCGCCGATCAGCGGTGCGGTGAACATCACCAATGCATAGGAGACCGACAGCGCGAGCGTCCAGACGAACGTCGCCCACGGCGCGTTGCCGGCCACGGCCGCGACGAAATAGGCGCTGAACACAGCCGTGATGACGACCGTCGTATAGCCCGAATTGGCGAAGTCGTACATCGCCCATGCCCAGACTTCGCGTCGGCGTACGCCGGGCTGCAGCATGCCTGTCCTGAGCCCGGTCGAAGGGCCGGCCATCAGGCGACCTCCTCTTCGGCCTGCTGCTGCAATGCCCACATGTGGGCATAGACGCCCGCTTTCGCCAGCAGATCGGTGTGCCGTCCGCGCTCGACGATGCGGCCGCCTTCCATCACCAGGATCTCGTCGGCTTCGACCACGGTGGAAAGGCGATGCGCGATGATGAGGCTGGTGTGGCTGCGCGCGATTTCCAGCAACTCGGCCTGGATGGCCTTTTCGGTCTTGGTGTCGAGCGCCGAGGTGGCCTCGTCGAGAATCAGGATGGCGGGATTTTTCAGCAAGGTGCGCGCGATCGCCACGCGCTGCTTCTCGCCGCCCGAGAGCTTCAGTCCGCGCTCGCCCACCTCCGTGTCCCAGCCCTGCGGCAGGGCTTCGATGAAATGCAGGATGTGCGCGGCGCGCGCGGCTTCGAGCACCTCGTCGCGGCTGGCCTCGGGCCGGCCGTAGGCGATGTTGTAGTAGATGCTGTCGTTGAACAGCACGGTATCCTGCGGCACCACGCCGATGGCGGAACGCAGGCTGTCCTGCGTGACGTGGCGGATGTCCTGGCCGTCGATGCGGATGCTGCCCGCGCCGACATCGTAGAAGCGGAACAGCAACCGGGCGAGCGTCGACTTGCCGGCGCCGCTGGACCCTACCGCCGCCACAGTCCTGCCGGCGGGGATGGTGAAGCTGACATCATGCAGGATCGGACGGTCGGCGTTGTAGGCGAAGTTCACATGCTCGAACCTCACCTCGCCCGCCACCACGTCGAGGTCACGCGCATCGGGCGCATCCTCCACCTCGCGTGGCCTCTGCAGCAAGGCGAACATGCGCTCGACGTCCGTGATCGACTCCTTGATCTGGCGATACATCACCCCGAGAAAGCTCAGCGGCTGGAACATCTGCAACAGGAAGGCGTTGACCATCACCAGATCGCCCAGCGTCAGCGTGCCGTGCACCACGCCGTTGGCGGCGCGCAATACCATCAGCGTCACCCCGATCGCGATGGTCCCGGCCTGGGCGGCATTCAGCATGCCCAGCGAGCGCTGCGACTTCAGCGCCATGTCTTCCCATTCGATCAGGCTTTTGTCGTAGCGCGCCGCCTCGTATTTCTCGTTGCCGAAGTATTTGACCGTTTCGTAGTTCAGCAGGCTGTCGATGGCACGTCCGTAGGCCTCGGAATCGAGGGTGTTGGCACGCCGCACGAACTGGGTGCGCCATTCGGTGATGGTCACGGTAAAGCCGATATAGGCCGCCAGCGTGATGAGCGTGATCACGCCGAATACCCAGTCGAGCTTGACGAACAGAATGCCCGCCACCATGAGGATTTCCAGCACGGTCGGGGTGATACGGAACAGCAGGTAGCCGACCAGGCTGGAGAGCGCCTTGGAGCCGCGCTCGATGTCGCGGGTGATGCCGCCGGTCTGTCTTTCGAGATGAAAGCGCAGCGACAAGGCATGCAGGTGCTGGAACACCGCCATGCTGATGCGTCGCATGGCGCGTTGCGTGACCTTGGCGAACACCACGTCGCGCAGGTCGGAAAAAGTGGTACTGGCAAAGCGCAGCAGGCCGTAGCTGAGGATGAAGGCCAGCGGCAGCACCAGCTCGTGTCGCGAGCTGTCGAGCGAATCGATGATCTCCTTCAGGACCAGCGGCACCGCCACCGAGGCCAGCTTAGCGCCGACCAGCAGCGCCAGCGCCAGCAATACGCGGCCGCGGAATTCCCATAAATAGGGAAACAGGCGGCCGATCGAGCGCAGGCTGGGGTCGCCGGGCGGCGGCGGAGCGGCATGGGAATGAACGGCGGGATGCATCAGGTCAGGTAGAATCGTGTTTGTATTTCAGGATTTTACGTCCATGCGTGGCAATTCCGGCACGCGACGACAGAACAGCATGAAGCGCCACGATTGACATGAAGCTCTACGGCATTCCCAACTGCACCACGGTGAAAAAAGCGCGCGCCTGGCTCGACGGTCACGCATGCGACGTCGCCTTCCACGATTTCAAGAAACAGGGCGTCGACGCGGCCTGGCTGCGCAAGGTCGTCGCGCAGACCGGCTGGCAGGCACTGGTGAATACGCGCGGCACGACCTGGCGCAAACTCACCGATGCGGAAAAGGCGGCGGTCATCGACGACGCCAGCGCGATCGCGCTGATGCAGGCCCATCCCAGCGTGATCAAGCGGCCGGTGCTGGAGCGCAACGGAAAATACCATCTCGGCTTTGCCGAAGAACAATATCAAGCCTTGTTCGGAGAATGAAACTGCATGGCCAATGAAACGCCCGAGAATGGAATCCTTGCCAATGAAACCTTGGCGCTTGCGATCGAACTGCTCAAACGCAAATCGCTGACGCCCGACGATGCCGGCTGCCACGACCTCATTGCCGCACGTCTGCAGAAACTCGGTTTCCACATCGAGCGCCATTGCCACAATGGCGTCGACAATCTATGGGCACGCAAGGGTACGACCGCACCGGTGGTCTGCTTTGCCGGACATACCGACGTGGTGCCCACCGGCCCGCTTGAGCAATGGCTATCCGACCCTTTCGAGCCGACCATACGCGACGGCAAACTGTACGCACGCGGCGCCGCCGACATGAAAACCTCTGACGCCGCGTTCGTCACCGCCACCGAGCGTTTCGTCGCCGCGCATCCCGGACACAGCGGCTCGATCGCCTTCCTGCTCACCTCCGACGAGGAAGGCCCCGCCACCGACGGCACGGTGAAGGTCGTCGAAGCGCTGAAGACGCGTGGCGAGACGCTCGACTACTGCATCGTCGGCGAGCCCACCAGTGCCGCCGAATTCGGCGACACCATCAAGAACGGCCGCCGCGGTTCGCTGTCCGGCACGCTGCGCATCAAGGGCGTACAGGGCCACATCGCCTACCCGCACCTGGCCAAGAATCCGATCCATCTCGCGGCGCCGGCGATCGCCGAGCTCGCCGACACCATGTGGGACGAAGGCAACGCCTACTTCCCGCCGACCACCTGGCAGATTTCCAATATCCACGCCGGCACCGGCGCCACCAACGTCATCCCCGGCATGGTCGAGATCCAGTTCAACTTCCGTTTTTCCACCGCCAGTACTGCAGAAGGCTTGATGGACGCGGTGAATGAAATCCTCGACAGTCACGGCCTCGATTACGAAATCGACTGGAGCCTGTCAGGCAAGCCTTTTCTCACCCCGCGCGGTCCCCTGTGCGATCACCTGAGTGAAGCCATCCACGAAGTCACCGGTCTCACGCCCGAACTGTCGACGACCGGCGGCACCTCGGACGGGCGCTTCATCGCCGACATCTGCCGCGAAGTCGTCGAGTTCGGCCCACTCAACATGAGCATCCACAAGCTGAACGAGCACGTCGCGGTGGAGAACATCGAGCAGCTGGCGGCGGTCTACCAGAAGACGCTGGAAAAACTGCTGGGGTGATTTTTTCGGATGGTCGAATCCGGTCGTCCGCCCACCCCTCACCCCTTACTGCTCACCGCTTACCCCATGAAACATTTCGAAGACACCGAATCCCTGATCACCGTGCGCGACTGGCTGCGCTTCGCGGTGTCGCGCTTCAACGAAGCCAGGCTGTTTTTCGGCCACGGCTCGGACAACGCCTTCGACGAAGCGGCCTACCTGATCCTGCATACCCTGCACCTGCCGCTCGACCGTCTGGAGCCCTTCCTCGATGCCAGCCTGACGCACAGCGAATCCGAACAGGTACAGGCGGTGATCGAGCGCCGGGTGCGCGAGCGACTGCCCGCCGCCTACCTCACGCACGAGGCCTGGCTCGGCGCGCACCGTTTCTATGTGGACGAGCGCGTGATCGTGCCACGCTCCTTCATCGCCGAGTTGCTGCACGAACAGCTGGCGCCGTGGGTGGAAAATCCGGACGGGGTGACGCGCGCACTCGACCTCTGTACCGGCTCCGGCTGCCTCGCGATTCTGGCTGCACTGGCCTTTCCCGATGCGCAGGTCGATGCCGTCGATCTTTCAAGGGATGCGCTCGACGTCGCCGCAAGGAACGTCGCCGATTACGATCTCACGGACCGTATCGAACTGGTCGAATCGGATCTGTTTGCGGCGCTGGCGGGGCGGACCTACGACGTCATCGTCAGCAACCCGCCCTATGTGAACGCCGAATCGGTCGCCGCGCTGCCGCCGGAATACCAGGCGGAGCCCGCACTGGCGCTGGGTTCGGGCGAGGACGGCCTGGACGCCACGCGAAAGATTCTGGCTGGCGCCAAGGCCCATCTCAATCCCGGCGGCCTGCTGGTGGTCGAAATCGGCCACAACCGCGATGCGCTCGAAGCCGCCTATCCCGCCCTGCCCTTCACCTGGCTCGACACCGAGAGCGGCGACCAGTACGTGTTCATGCTGCGGCGCGAAGACATGCCCGGTCGCTAAGTCCCTGTCGCCAAAGCGACAAGTTCGACATGGCCCGCGCCAGACCTGCCGCATCCGCTGCCGGCGCAAGCGGCCGGAATGAGCTCGGAAGAACATCGGCTTCGCATGCTTGAAACCGCCGCTTCTGGCCCCAGTTAAAAGCAGTTGGAGGTCTGCCCGGTCGTTGGGGCCGGCACGATGTCATTGCTCGCGGATGTAACGCTGTGTAATTTGATCGTTGTTCTGATTGGAGGCGTCATGGTGCAATGGGTGCAAGGCCGCGTCGTCGGAAAAACCGTGTGGACAGAGCGACTCGTTTCGCTGCAGGTGGATGCCGAGATCGCGCCGTTCGAAGCCGGCCAATTCCTCAAGCTCGGGTTGGAGATCGGCGCCGAAACTGTCGGCCGACCTTACTCGCTCATCAATGCACAGGACGAGCGCCCGCTCGAATTCTGCTTTTCCGTGGTCCCGGATGGCCCGCTAAGCGGGCGACTGGCGGCGCTGAATGCGGGAGACGCTGTATTTGTCGCGCCCCATGCCAGCGGTTTTTTGACCCTTGGCGAGATCCCGGACGGCCGCCATCTCTGGCTGATCGCCAGTGGCACCGGAATCGGCCCATTTCTGTCCATTCTAAAAACCACCGAGCCGTGGCAACGTTTCGAGCGAATCGTCCTGGTGCAGGCGGCGCGCCTGACGAGCGAACTCATGTATCGGCACACGATCAGCCAATTCGCGGAAGCGCATGCGGGCCAATTTGCATTTGTCCCGCTCGTCAGCCGGGAAGCCACTGATTTCGCCATACCCGGGCGCATTCCCCAAGCCATCGAAAATGGGCAACTGGAAGCCCGCGCGGGCATCGAGTTCGACGCCGCCGATAGTCAGGTCATGCTGTGCGGCAATCCGCAGATGCTGAAAGAGACACAGCAATTGCTGATCGAGCGCGGCCTCAAGAAAAATCGCCGACGCGATCCCGGGAACGTCAGTGTCGAAAGCTACTGGTAGTGCCGAAATTGTCAGCGTTTATCCGGCCCCCTCCCGGATTCTCTATCGCTTCGTTCTCCATCTGTTGCATGCCGCAGCGAAACCGACTTGCTGCATGAGCATGGAAATGTTTGGAATCCAAGTGAGAGCGGGCTCCTACGCGGCGGGGATGAGCAGCAAGACCCTGCGTCCGCGCTGCTAGCGCTCCAGCAGATCGAACTTGTCTTTCACCTTGCCCCATTCGTCCGCGTCGGGTAGAGGGTCTTTCTTCTCGACGATCGGCTTCCAGGTTTTAGCCAGCTCCACATTGAGCGCGATAAAGCGTGCCTGGTCTTTCGGGACATCCGCGTCAGCAAAAATTGCATCCACCGGACATTCCGCGACACACAATGTGCAGTCGATGCAATCATCCGGATCGATGGCCAGAAAATTGGGGCCTTCGCGAAACGCGTCAGTCGGGCACACGGCGACACAGTCGGTGTATTTGCACTTGATACAACTCTCGGTTACCACGTAGGTCATATTGTTCTCCTGCTCTTGCCAGAGATCACCTCCGATTCCTGGCGGTCCATCAAAGCGAACGTTTTACGCCAACGCGTAGGTCAACCGGCCCTCGACAATGCGCGCCGGCGAGGTGTAGGGATGCACCGTGCTATGCGTGGCATCAAGAATGTGGATCACTTCGATGCCGCGCAGGCGCAACACGTCGGCGATCAGCGAGCGATGACAGCGCCACCACACCGCTTCGGCACACATCATCGCGGTGCGTCGCTGCCCGGCCAGTGTCAGCAGTGCGTCCAGGCCGTCGGCAAACTCCGCACAGGCGAGATAGTCGGCGTAGCCGCGGAACGATGCATTGCGCCAGGCATCGTTCGGTGAATCGGGCTGTACCGGGCGCCGGCCGCCGAGCTTCGGCAACCACTGATACGCGATGCCGTGCGACGGCAGCGTTTCGCCCAGTGCATCCCGCGCGAAGTGTGGATAGCGCCGCGAGCCGGGAAAGCGCCGAACATCGGCGACCGCCTCGATGCGGTAGTCGGCCAGCAAGCCGAGAAACGCCTCTAGCGTGCGAGTCGAGTGGCCGATCGTCCAGATCGTTGCTACCGTGGCGCTGTGCTTAGATGGCATCGCTCAGGTGATCCTGTGCAGCGCAGCGCCTTTGTGCATGGCGATGTGATCGGTCTTGTCGCTCTGGATCTCGTACTGCGGATCCTCCGGGCTGCAGCGGCGCATGTGACCTTTGTAGGCGGTGTCGCGCGTATGAACCTTGATGATCCTGCCGCTCACCATGCCGGCTTCCGAGTTCCAGCGCACGTGGTCGCCGACTTTGAATGGATGGCTCATGGTCTTGATCTCCGTTGATGGCCTGACCCGCGCCGCGCTGCCTCGACCATCGACCGTCATCATCGCGCCAACAGCGCCCTGGCGCGCGCAACCACGTTGTCGACGGTGAAGCCGTATTCGCGCAGCAAAACATCGGCCGGGGCCGAGGCGCCGAAATGTTCGACGCCGAGCATGTCGCCGTGGGCGCCGACGTAGCGGCACCAACCCTGGGACACGCCCAGTTCGACCGCCAATCGCGCCGGTACGTTCGGTGGCAGCACCTGATCGCGATAAGCCTGAGGCTGGGCGTCGAACAATTCCCAGCTCGGCATCGACACGCAGCGCACAGCGATGCCTTCGTCTTGCAGGCGCTCGGCAGCGGCGAGGATCAGGCCGACTTCGGAGCCGCTGGCGATCAGGATCAGCGCAGGGGTGTGATCTTTCGCATCGCTCAGCACATACGAGCCACGGCGCAGGCCGTCGGCGCTGGCATAGCGGCTGCGGTCAAGCGTGGGGACGTCCTGCCGGGTCAGCGCCAGCAGCACCGGGCGGTCGCGGGTTTCCACGGCCACCTTCCACGCCACCGCAGTTTCGTTGGCGTCGGCAGGCCGAATGACGGTGAGCTTGGGAATCGCGCGCAGGCTGGCCAGCTGTTCCACGGGCTGGTGGGTGGGGCCGTCTTCGCCAAGCGCGATGCTGTCGTGGGTGAACACGTGCACCACATGCAGGCCCATCAACGCGGCAAGGCGGATCGCCGGGCGCATGTAGTCGGAGAAGATCAGGAAGGTGGCGCCGTACGGGACGAATCCGCCATGCGCGGCCAATCCGTTGACGATGGCACCCATCGCATGCTCGCGCACGCCGAAGTGCAGGTTGCGGCCGGCGTAACTCCAGCCGCCGCCGTCGGACCCTTCGGTGTCCTCGCCGGATGCCAGGGGCGGGTTGAAGTCGCCCAGCCCCTTCAGCGCGGTGTGGGTCGACGGGTCCAGATCGGCCGACCCGCCGCCAAGCGCTGGCAGTTTCGGCGCGAACGCATTCATGATTTTGCCGCTGGCGACGCGGGTGGCCATGCCCTTGGCGTCGGCGGGAAAGACCGGGATATCGGCGTCCCAACCCGATGGCAACTCGCCGCGCAGGCGGCCTTGCAGCTCTTCTGCCAGCTCGGGAAACGCCTTGGCATAGGCGTCCAGCCGTCCATTCCATTCGGCTTCCGCCCTGGCGCCACGCTCCAGGGCCTCGCGAAAATGCGCCAGCGCAGGTTCGGGCACCAGAAACGGCGGATCGACCGGCCAGCCCAGCTTCTCCTTGGTCTTTTTCACATCCTCCACGCCGAGCGGCGAGCCGTGCGCCTTGTAGCTGTCCTGCTCGGGCGAGCCGAAGCCGATGTGCGAGCGCACCAGGATCAGCGATGGCCGGGACGTGTCGGCGCGGGCAAGCTCCAGCGCGGCGCTGATCGCGGCCACGTCATTGCCGTCGGCCACGCTGAGGGTCTGCCAGCCATAGGCTTCGAAGCGTTTGGCGCGATCTTCGGAAAAGGTGATGTCGGTGCCGGCCGATAGCGTGACGTAATTGTCGTCGTACAGACAGATCAGTTTGCCCAGCTTGAGGTGTCCGGCCAGCGAGGCAGCCTCGGAGGCGACCCCCTCCATCAGGTCGCCGTCGCTGACGATGGCCCAGGTATGGTGGTCGATCGGCGTGTGGCCGTCGCGGTTGTAGCGCGCGGCCAGATTCGCTTCGCCGATCGCCATGCCGACCGCGTTCGCCAGGCCTTGCCCGAGCGGGCCGGTGGTCACTTCGACGCCGGGCGTGTGGCCGCGCTCGGGATGTCCCAGCGCCTTGCTGCCCCATTGACGGAATTGCTTGATGTCATCCAGCGACAGGCCGTAGCCGGTCACGTACAGCAGGCTGTACAGGAGTGCCGAGCCGTGTCCGGCCGACAGCACGAACCGATCACGATCAACCCAGTCCGGATTGGCCGGGTGATGCTTGAGCTGGCGCGTCCACAGTGCATAGGCCATCGGCGCGGCGCCGAGCGGCAGGCCCGGATGGCCGCTGTTGGCGTGCTGCACCATGTCGACGGACAGGAAGCGCAGCGTGTCGATGCATAGTTGATCGCGTTGATCGGGCATGAGGGGTCCCTTCGATCAATCAAGAATAGACGAATGCCGCGTCGACGGTGCTCTACGTTCCTTCGTCATGCTCTGTAGCGCTCGGCATCGGTTTTCCCCTTGCGGCCTATTGACCGCCGAGCCTCCCATCTGTTCGGAAGGCCGGGTGGAAGGGATTCAGGATGCCGGGACGAATCCCTCAAAACGATAGGGAAACATTCAGTTCAGCAGCCACGGCACAGGCCAATCGTCGCGCGGCAGATCGAACCTCGATCCCCGGTTGGTCGCCGTGCGCCGTCGAGCCGGTTTCGATTCCATACAGATCCAGCCTGGCCGGCAGGCTCGCCATGGCCTGCGCGAGCGACAGTGCAGCCAGCACACCAAAACCGTGGCTGGACAGGCCCTGATTGTAGTCGGGCCAGTCCTTCTGACTAAAACGCTGTATCCGGCCAGCCTGGCCATCGCTTTGCATGGCGTCGATCAGGATGACCCAGGACGCGTTTTCGAGTAAGGGAATCAGGCTGGCGCCTGGACGATCCAGCTTTTTAACGATAATTTCACGATGGGCCTGCATGCCGCAGGCCAGCAAGGTATCGACGGCCAGCCAACCGGCCTGGTCGTCGCCCGACGGCGAGCCGATGCCGAGGATACGTACCCTGCTCATCGCTCGACGTTCAGGCGCAGAAAATGCGTGGCGCAGGAAATGCAGGGATCATAGTTGCGGATGACCTTTTCGCAATGCAGCCGCAGTGCGTCGTCCGGATGGTCGAGACCGAAATTCAGCAATGACAGCCGCAGGTCTTCCTCGATGCGCGCCTGGTTCTGGCTGGTCGGCGGCACGATGCGCGCGTTGACCACGCAACCCGCGTCGTCCATTTCATAGCGATGCCACAACAGGCCGCGCGGCGCTTCGGTGCAGCCAATCGCCACGCCGGCACGCGGCGTGGCCGGCACCCAGGGCGAGTCCGGCACGCGATAGCCGTCGAGCAGCCGTAGCGCTTCATATAGTGCGAGCCAGATTTCCACCGCACGTGCCAGCAGGCTGTGAAACAGGTTGCGGCTAGGCAGCACGAAGCCGATATCGGCAAGCAGAGCCCGGATCGCGCCGGGCAGGTACTCGTGGTTGAGGTTGAGGCGCGCCAGCGGCCCGACCAGGTAAGGCTGCTGGTGATAGGTGCTGAACAGCGCGGTGGAATGCGGTTCGTGCCGCTCGATGAAATGCGCGTCAAAGGCATCCGCCCCGATGCGCAAGCCGTCGCTGGCCCCGATGTCGCCGCGCTCGATGGCGTAGTCAGTCGGGTGTCGTGTCGCCACCGACACGAAAACCTGGTCGTCCTGCGGCACCGGTATGGCGGCAGCCCAGCGAATCAGCGCTTCGGCCTCAGGCAGTGCGGCGCGCAGCTTGTCCCGCATGTCGCGGATGCGCGCCAGCGAGGGCGCGCCATGGAAGCCGCCGATGCGTACTCCGACCGGATGCACCGAGCGCGCACCGAACAGGTCCATCAGCTCGTTGCCCAGACCCTGGATGCGTAACCCGCGACGCACCTCGTCCGGCGCGATGCGCGCCAGTTCGATGGCGTTGCCGCAACCGAAGAAATCCGGCGCGGCCAGCAGGTGGATGTGCAGACTGTGGCTCTGTATCCATTCGCCGCAGTAGAACACCCGGCGCATGGCGCGTGCCCAGGGATCGAGTTCGACGCCGAAGAGGTCTTCCAGCGCCTGCGCCGCGGTGACCTGATACGCTACCGGGCAGATGCCGCAGATGCGCGCCACCATGTCGGGAATTTCGGTGTAGTGGCGGCCCTCCAGGAATTTTTCGAAGAAGCGCGGCGGCTCGAAAATACGCAGGCGCAGTTCGGCGATGTCGCCATCCTCGATGCGCAAATCGAGCGCGCCCTCGCCTTCCACCCGGGCAAGCACCGGAACATGGATCGCCACGCTGCGTCGTTCAGTCATGCGAACCCGTCCTCAGTTTGTTGGCGGCCGCGAGAAACACCGGCGCCTGGCTGTTGATCGACTGGAAACGCCGCACGATGGCCTCAGGCGTCAGTCCCAGATGGCCGAACTGCATGGCCAGCGCATCGGTGTTGGCATTTTCTGCCGGACCATAACAGCCATAGCAGTCGCGGCCGAGGCTGGGGCACAGCGCGCCGCACCCTGCCCGTGTCACCTGTCCCATGCAGGCGATGCCGTGGGTCACCATCACGCAGGGATAGCCCTGGCGCTTGCATTCGGTACATACCTTGTCGACGTTGTCGCGCGGTGCCACGCCGAGCAGGCGGGCATTGACCACCGCCAGCATCTGCGGCCCGCTGACCGGGCAGCCCCATAGCTCGAAATCCACTTTCACGTGGCTGGAAATCGGCGTCGAGCGCTCCAGGCTGGCGATCGCCTCGGGATGGCTGTAGATCTGCGCCACCCATTCCGCGCCCTTGGCCTGGTTACGCAAACCCTGGATGCCCCCCGAGGTGGCACAGGCGCCAATGGCGATCAGCAGGCCACTATGGGCACGGATGTGCTGGATGCGTTCGAGATCTTCCGGCGTCGACACGCTGCCCTCGACGAACGCCACGTCCACACCGGTATCCGGATCGAGCGGACCCGCTTCGGCAAAGTGCACCAGATCGATCCGCTCGGCGAGCGTCAGCAGCGCCTCGCCGAGATTGAGGAAAGACAACTGGCAGCCGTCGCAGGAACTGAACTTGTGCACGGCCACGCGCGGTTTGCCGGGGTGGGCTGTCTGCAGGCTCATCAGAACCCCTTGTGCGCGAGCAGGGGCTTGACCTCGCCCCAGTTGAACACCGGGCCATCGCGGCAAACGAACGCCCCCCCAAACTGGCAGTGGCCGCAGCGGCCGACCGCGCATTGCATGTTGCGCTCCATGCTGAGATACAGGCGCGACTCGGGCAGGCCGCGTGCCAGCAGGGCATCCGCCGCGCTGCGCATCATGCCTTCCGGCCCGCACATCATGGCCACGGCACAGCCCGGATCGAAGTTGGCCAGGCTGAACAATTCCGTCACCCGCCCGACATGCCAGGGCCACAACGGAGCCCCTTCGCTGGCCGCCACCAACACCTGGGTATCCGGCAGTTTCGCCCAGCGGTCGTATTGCTCGCGCCAGATCAGGTCTTCGGCATGCTTCACGCCCTGGATGATGACGAGCTTGCCGAAGCGTTCGCGCCGCCGCAGCACATAATGAATCACCGACACGACAGGCGCGCAGCCGAGGCCCCCTGTCACGAGCACGACATCGCATCCGCCGACTTCCTGCAGCGGCCAGCCGCGTCCGAACGGCCCGCGCAATCCCACCCGATCGCCCGGTTTGAGCGCGGCCAGCCCCCGGGTGACGCGTCCCAGTGCACGGATGGTATGGCCGATGAGGTCGCGCTCTTCCGGATCCGACATGACGGAAATCGGGACTTCGCCGACGCCGTAGAGATACAGCATGTTGAACTGGCCGGGTGCAAAACGGTAAGCCGCCTGCGCGGCTGCGTCGTCGAGCCGCAACTGCAGTGTGAAGATGGTCGGCGACTCCTGGATACGGGCCAGTACGGTGGCGGCATGCGGGGGTCCGGCATCGAGACGGTTCGACGCGTTCATGGCTGTCCTTCGGTGAGGGCGGCGACTTCCTCGGTCAGGTCGATGCCGACCGGACACCAGGCGATGCAGCGACCGCAGCCGACACAGCCGCTGCGGCCGAACTGGTCATGCCAGGTGGCCAGCTTGTGGGTCAGCCACTGGCGATAGCGGCCGCGGATGTCGGCCCGCACGTTGAACCCATGCAGATGGCCGTGCGCCTCGCCAAAGCAGGAATCCCATATCCGCTCATGCTCGCTGGCTGCGCCGTCGAGCGCCGGGGTGTCGGCTTCGGCATGGCAGAAACAGGTGGGGCACACCGCCGTGCAATTGCCGCAGGCAAGGCAACGCGCCGCCACCTCGTCCCAGCGCGGATGTTCCAGCCGGCTCATGAGGCTGTCGCGCAGATGACGGCCCGGCAGGCTGCGGGTCTGGGCGGCGGCGGCGGATGCGCCCTGTTGGCGGGCCGCCTCGATCTGTTGCGAGGTGGCCCATGCCAGGTTCAGGTCATCCAGCACCGCTTGTCCCTGGTCGCTGCCTGCCACGGCGACAAAGCCATCCGCCAGCTCTGCCAACGCAAGATCGTAACCGGCGGTCGGGGTCGGGCCATCGCCGGTCGACGCGCAAAAACACGTCGACGCCGGCTGGGCACATTGCACGGCGATCAGGAACAGGTGGTCGCGCCGTTGCGCGTAATGCGCGTCGCGCCGTCCTTCGCGCAGGAAATGCGCATCCTGCAAGGCCAGCGCCGCCAGGTCGCAAGCGCGCACGCCGATGATGGCCTGCCGGACAACCGGCGGGTGGACGGCCGCAAACTGCAGGCTGCCCGTCTCGTCGCGTTCGACGCGCCACAGCGATTCCTTCGGCGCGAAGGTGTGCGGCTTGATTGCCTGCGGTCCGCTGGACCAGGCGAAATAGCGGTTGAGGGGATCGGACGTGAGCCGATAGCGGCCCGGCGTTTGTTCGGCCTGTATCCCGCGCGGCAAGTCCTCCGGCGGCTCGATTTCACGCATGACGATGGCACCCTGCTCCACCGTGGGTCCCAGGCATTGATAACCCCGCTCCCTGAGCTGGGCCAGCAACGAAGGCAACTGCGCAAGCGGCAGAAATCCAGCACGGTCGGATTGGGAAGAAAGCATGGGCCGGACGCCTCCGCTTGGTTTTTTACAGTGTATGCATAAAATCGCAGGCAGAACAAATAGTGTATGCCACTGCGACAGCGTCACGGGCCCGGAAGGCCGTCTTGCACCGTTCGTTATAATGCGCCATTTACGCAGTAATGAATGAAGGAGTGAGTCATGCAGCAACAACTCGATGTATTCGTTTCGTCCCTGACGTCTTTCTGGACGCAACTGGCTGCGTTTGTTCCGCAATTGCTGGCTGCCCTGCTGCTGCTGTTCATCGGCTGGCTGTTTGCGAATCTGGTTCGAACCGGCGTCACCAAGCTGCTCGATGTATTGCATTTCGATAGCCTGGCCGAGAAAACCGGCATAGAAGCCTTCCTCAAGCAGGGCAATCTCGAACTCAGCCTGTCACGCCTGCTGGCCAAGCTGGCCTACTGGGTTGTCATTTTCATTGTCGTCGTGACCGTGGCCAACAGCCTCGGCCTGCATATCGTGGCCGATCTGTTCAACAAGATCGTCCTCTACATTCCCAATATCATCGTCGCCATTCTGGTTCTGGTGTTCGGCATCCTGGTGGCACGTTTCATCAACCGCATGGTATTCGCCTACCTCAACAACATCGGCGTGCAGGGCGCGCTCACCATCAGCACCTTGTCTGAATATGCGGTGATCATCTTCGTGGTGTTCGTGGCGCTCGAACAGCTCCAGATCGGCACCAGCCTCCTCACTGCGGCATTCCAGATCGGCTTCGGCGCCGTCGGCCTGGCCTTTGCGCTGGCGTTCGGCCTGGGCGGCCGCGAGTGGGCGGCGGGTGTGATTAAAAAGATGACGGAGAAGTAAGCCGGACCCGGGCGGGCATGCCTGTCCGGCTAGCCAATACCGCTAGCGAATCCGCGGCTTGCGGGTGTGTTTGTCGGGCACGCCGCGCATTTGCCGCCGCGGGCTGGGCGCCATCCCGGCCCATTCCATCACCCGTGCGACCAGGTCGTCGTCGAGTTCCATTTTCTGGCCGCGGCGCAGCTGCGGCGGCAGCGCGATCGGGCCGAAGCGGATCCGGGTCAGCCGCGACACCGTGAGGCCGAAGTGTTCGAACAGCCGGCGCACCTCGCGCTTGCGGCCTTCTTTGATGATGACCTTGTACCAGCGGTTGGCGCCCTCGCCGCCGGCGGCGAAGCAGCTCTGCAACTGTGCCGGGCCGTCCTCGAGTTCCACCCCTGCCAGCAGTTGCGCGATCATGTCCTCGGTCAGTTCGCCCAGCACGCGTACGGCGTATTCGCGCTCGACTTCGAAGCGCGGGTGCATCAGGTGGTTGGCCAGCTCGCCCGAGGTGGTGAAGATCATCAGGCCGTCGGTGTTGTAGTCCAGCCGGCCGATGGAAATCCACTTGGCGCCGCGCAGCTTGGGCAATGCGTCGAACACGGTGGCACGCCCCGCAGGATCCTCGCGGGTGACGATCTCGCCTTCCGACTTGTGGTAGATCAGGATGCGCGTGCGTTTTTCATCGAAGCGCAGGTAGATGCGGCGGCCGCTGACCTTGACGATGTCGCGCGGCCCGACCTTGCTGCCGATCGTGGCGGTCTCGCCGTTGACCTGCACCCGGCCCTCGGCAATCCATTCCTCCATCTCGCGCCGCGAGCCGAGGCCGGCCGAGGCCAGCGCCTTCTGCAGGCGCTCGCTCGGTGCCTCGGGGGCCGTGGCCTGCTGCAGGCGGCTCGCCGCGCGCCCGATCGGGGCGGTGGGAGAACGACGGATGGGGGATGCGGGGCGGGCCATATTCAGGAAATCTCGGAGACAGATGCGACGCGGGCGGTTTCGATCACCGCGCCAAACGTCTGGGGGACGTCATTGTCCGCCAATTCCTCGCGCAATTCAGGAATTAATGCCGTTTCATCCGGGGTGACGAGATTGCCGAGCTCTTCCAGCGGCGGCAATTCGGACAGCGTGCGCAACCCGAGGTCGCTGAGGAAGTGGCCGGTGGTGCCGAACAGGGCCGGGCGGCCGGGCACGTCGCGATGGCCGATGGCCTCGATCCAGCCGCGTTCTTCCAGCGTCTTGACGATGTTGGGATTGACCGACACGCCGCGGATGTCCTCGATGTCGCCGCGCGTCACCGGCTGGCGGTAGGCGATGATGGCAAGCGTTTCCAGCACCGCACGCGAGTAGCGCGGCGGCTTCTCGTTCTTCAGCCGCGACAGCCAGGGCTGCATCTCGGCGCGCGTCTGGAAGCGCCAGCCGTCGGCCACCTGGATCAGTTCGACGCCGCGGCCGTGCCACTGCGCGCGCAATTCGTCGAGCACACGGCGCAGCACATCGTTTGACAAAGCTTGATCGGACGCATCCTGTTCGAACATGCGCCTGAGCTCGGCCAGCGTCAGCGGCTCGACCGCCGCCAGCAACGCGGCTTCCAGCACGACCTTCAGATCTTCGGGATTGTCACTCGGTTGCAGATTCATGGAGCTTTACGTAGATAGGGGCAAACGGCTCGGCCTGGGTCACGTCGAGCAGGGTTTCCTTGGTCAGTTCGAGCACCGCCAGGAAGGTGACCACGAGTTCATGTACGGTCGAGGATTCCGGGAACAAGTCCTTGAATTCCATGAACTCGCCCGGCGTCAGCCGCTTCAGGATGCGGCTCATGTGCTCGCGGATCGACAGTTCCTGGCGGCCGATGCGGTGGTGGGTGCGGTTCTTCGCGCGCGACAGGATGGCCAGCCAGGCAGCGGCGAGTTCTTCCGGATGCAGGCTCGGCAGGCGCTTCGCCGCCGCCGGCAGGAACACGCTGACCGTATCGAAATCGCGCCCGGCCTGCGGCAGGGTATCGAGATGCTGGCCGGCGAGTTTCATCTGTTCGTATTCCAGCAGACGACGTACCAGTTCCGCGCGCGGGTCGTCGCCCTCGCTCGCCTCCTCGGCCTGCTCGCGGCGCGGCAGCAGCATGCGCGACTTGATGTCGATCAGCATCGCCGCCATCAGCAGGTATTCCGCTGCCAGTTCCAGCCGCGTCGCACGCGCCGCCTCGACATAGGCCATGTACTGCTTGGTCAGGGCCGCCATCGGGATGTCGAGCACGTCCAGGTTCTGCTTGCGGATCAGGTAGAGCAGCAGATCGAGCGGGCCTTCAAAGGCGTCGAGAAACACCTCGAGCGCGTCCGGGGGAATGTAAAGATCCTGCGGCAGCTCGGTGAGCGGTTCGCCGCGCACCTTGATGACGGGGACGGACGGTATTTCCAGAGGCGGCGGATCGAGAAGCTCGGCTTCGTTCATGACGGCATTTTACCCGAGGCCGGCATGGACAAGCGTCCGCCGCAATGTTTATACTTGGTTTAAACATTTTCTCCGAAGGAGGCGACATGGCCGAGGTCTATCTGGATATCAAGCAGTGGGGCAACAATCTGGGGGTGCGACTCCCGGCCGCCGTGGCGCGCGCAGCCCATCTGCACGCCGATCAGCGGGTACGCGTGTCGGTAGAAGACGGACAAATCGTGATTTGTCCTGCCGATGCGTCCTCGCTCACGCTGGAACAGCGCCTGGCGAAGTTCGATCCGGAGCGGCACGGCGGCGAGGCGATGGCCAGCGAACCCGTCGGAGCCGAGAAATGGTAGCGGCATCGAAAACCACCGCCTGGGTGCCCGACCGCAAGGACATCGTCTGGATAGACTGCAATCCACAGGCCGGCCGGGAGATGAAGGACACCCATCCTTTTCTGGTGCTGTCGCCGCGCATCTTCAATGCCCGCACCTCGCTGGTAATCGGCCTGCCCATGACCACGGCCGAATACAACGCCGACAATCCTTTCGCCGTAGCAGCCGGCTTTGCCAAAGGACGTGGCAAGGCCGGCAAAACCAGCTATGTGCTCTGCCATCAGCCCAAATCCTTCGACTGGCGTCAGCGCGGCGCCAAGGCACATCCTCTGGGTACCTTGCCTGATACCGTGTTTGCCGACGTGTGCGAGCGCCTGAACCAGATCATCCGGCTGGCCTGAATCCAACTGGCAATTCGCGCTTGCATTTTACCGAACGGTCAACTAGCATCGGCTCATGAACATTGCCACCGACACCCGCTCCCGCATCATCGCCGCCGCCAAGCCGCGCTTTCACTCGCGCAGCTACGCCAACGTAGGCATCCAGGAAATCTGCGAGAGCGCCGGTGTGCAGAAAGGCAGCTTCTACCACTTCTTTCCGTCCAAGCGCGACCTGGTCATGGCCGTCATCGACGAGTTCGCCGACGAATGGGCCCACGGCTTCGTGGCCGAGGCCTTCGACCCCGCCCTGCCGCCGATGGAACGGATCGACTATCTGGTCGACGCGGCCTACTTCTGGCAGAAGTCGATCAAGCAGGTACACGGCCGCATGCTCGGCTGCATCTTCGGCAACCTGACGCTCGAAGTCAGCACCCAGGACGACATTCTGCGCGCCAAGCTGCTGGCGATCTTTTCGCGGGCGAAGTCCCGCTTCAAGGACACTCTGGAGGAAGCCGTCGCCGCCGGCACCATCGCGCCCCTCGACGCCGATCTGACCGCCGAAGCCATGCTCGCCTATCTCGAAGGCGTGATCCTGCTCGCCAAGTCGCAAAACGATCCCGAGGTGATCTACCGCCTCGGCCCCGCCATCAAGACCCTGCGCGTCGAAGCGGCCGTCTGATCCCCATGCAGGCCGCCCTTTTTTTCGCCTCACAGTTAACCGACCGGTCTAGCGATGGCTCCAACCCCTCCCTTCACCGGCCTTTGCCGACTTCAATCCGCCTTTTCGCCCGGCAATTTTTTTGCCGATTTTCTTGACCGGACGGTCATCTACTAGAGGAGGTTTCACCATGAGTACGAACGCAACCCAGACCCTGGACGCCCGCGGCATGAACTGCCCGCTGCCCATCCTGCGAACCAAGAAGGCCCTGACCGACCTCGCCAAAGGCGAGACGCTCGCCATCACCGCGACCGACCCCGGCTCGCTCAAGGACATGCAGGCCTTCTGCAAGCAGACCGGCCACGAACTGGTCTCGTCGAGCGAGCACCAAGGCGAGTTCGAATTCCTCATTCGCAAGTCATAAGGAGACGACCATGGGAGCCACAGACAAACTGCTTGCCCAAAGCCTCGACCCGGCCCTCCTCGACCAGTGGTTCGACCAGCGCTTCGAAGCCAAGATGGCCGAACGCGAAGCCGCGCACGTGCCGTCACTGTCGATCATCGCCACCAAGGGCACGATGGACTGGGCCTACCCGCCCTTCATTCTCGCCTCCACCGCAGGCGCGCTGGGCTGGGACGTCTCGGTCTTCTTCACCTTCTACGGCCTCGAACTGCTGAAGAAGGATCTGCATCTCGAGATCAGCCCGCTCGGCAACCCCAGCATGCCGATGAAAATGCCCTTCGGGCCGCAGTGGCTCAAGGACATCAACTGGAAGGTGCCGAACGTCGTCATGGCCGGCATCCCGGGATTCGAAAAAGTGGCAACCGGGCTGATGGCGCAAACGGTGAAAAGTAAAGGCGTCGCCAGCATCGACGAATTGCGCAGCGCCTGCCTCGAGGCCGACGCCAAGCTGTATGCCTGCCAGATGACGGTGGACCTGTTCGGCTATTCGCAGGACGAGTTCATTCCGGAGATCGCCGGCTGGATCGGCGCGGCGAGTTTCCTGCCGCAGGCGCAGAAATCGGATGTGTGTTTGTTCATCTGAGCGGGGCTTTGCCCGGGTCGCGCCACATCTATCCGCGCGCGGCCCGGACGCCAACTGCAATCACGATGCAAATCGGGTATAGGCTGACTCTCCCTGGCAGAAGAAAACATGCTCTGTCCGCGATGGTTCCTTATTGGGGACAGTCAGGAGTAGCCCTTCGAAAAAAGATCGCAGGCTCTCTCCAACTTCAACTCATCGACGAAGAACTGTCTTGTAACCGGGTGTACAAATGCCCCTTTGAATTCAAGCCCAGGACTGTCCGGTAGTGGCGCACGGCAGCCGAGGTTTGCATTGTTTTCTACCCAACGATCAGGATGGAGGGAGTTTTCTGGAGCAGAATTGAACGTCGAAGGATTCCCAGATACCCAGACTTTAGAGTGGGGGCCATCAATCGAAGTCAGTACGAGGTCAAGGTCAACCTGCAACGTCTGGCGAGCGTATGCAACTTGCAACGGTTCCCTCAGGCCTTGTATAACATCGCGGTTGAAAAGTATGCCCTCCTCCGGAGACAGGTAGTACTGCGCGCGATAGCCAGAGCGTCCATTAAAGAACTGATCGAAGACTTGCTCGCTGAGGGGGATAAAGGCTTCAAGCCTGAAGAATCCTTGCGCATCGGGATCGGTAGAATCTCGCCAAATCAGGCGAATGCCCCCATCGTACGCAGCCTCAGTGGCTTCGCGGAGCATTTCTGTAAGAAGCGCGTCAGGGGTTGGAACATCTAGCAACCGCACATGGCGCGAAGCGATCTTATCCCCGAGAATCCAGTGCTCTCTTGGCACCATCCTCAAAATCCTGTTCATGAACCGGTTACGCAAATAATGCGAATTGGCAGGGCGGGCTCGTACATCACCCAAACACCACCTCCGCCACGTCCTGATACCGCTTCGCGTAATGCACCGTCATCCCGGCGCGGATGTGGTCGGGCAGCTTGTCGAAGTCGCGCCGGTTGGCCTCGGGCAGGATCAGCTCGGTGATGCCAACGCGGCGCGCGGCGATGACTTTTTCACGGATGCCGCCGACCGGCAGTACCTGGCCCGTGAGTGTGAGTTCGCCAGTCATCGCGAGCGGGCGCGGAATCTTTTTGTTCTTGGCCAGCGACAACAGCGCCGTCGCCATGGTGACGCCGGCACTGGGGCCGTCCTTGGGGGTGGCGCCTTCCGGCACATGCAAATGGACGAAGCTCTTGTCGAAAAACGTGCTGTCCGCGCCGTAGGTCTTCAGGTGCGACGCGACATAGCTGTAGGCGATCTCGGCCGATTCCCGCATCACCTCGCCCAGTTTTCCGGTGAGTTTAAAGCCCCGATTCAGGGTATGGATACGCGATGCTTCGACCGGCAGCGTCGCGCCGCCCATTGCGGTCCACGCAAGCCCTGTGACCACCCCGACCCCGCTCATCGGTTTTTCGCGGCTGAACACGGGTTTGTCGAGATAGGCCTCGACCTCCTTGATGCCGATCTTGATCGGCGTGGCCTCGCCGCCGAGGATCTTCACCACGGCCTTCCTCGCCACCCGCCCCAGCTGTTTTTCCAGGTTGCGCACGCCGGCCTCGCGCGCATAGCCCTCGATCACGTGGCGCAGCGCGCCTTCGCTGATGACGAGCTGGTTCTTCTTCAGTCCGGCCCGTTCAAGCACACGCGGCCACAGGTGATGTTTGGCGATGGCAATTTTTTCTTCCGTGATATAGCCCGACAGGCGGATGACTTCCATACGATCGAGCAGCGCCGAGGGAATCGAAAAATCGTTGGCGGTACAGATGAACAACGCCTTCGACAGATCGAAACGCACGTCGAGATAATGATCGAGGAAATCGGCGTTCTGCTCGGGGTCGAGCACTTCCAGCAGCGCCGACGCGGGATCGCCCTGGAAGCTGGCGCCGATCTTGTCGATCTCGTCGAGCATGATGATGGGGTTGGCCGAACCGACTTCCTTCAGCGCCTGCACGAACTTGCCGGGCATGGCACCGATGTAGGTGCGGCGGTGGCCCTTGATCTCGGCTTCGTCGCGCATGCCGCCGACCGAGAAACGATAGAACTTGCGGCCCAGCGCCTCGGCGACGGATTTGCCGATCGAGGTCTTGCCAACGCCGGGCGGGCCGATCAGCAGCAGGATAGAACCCGACATTTCGCCCTTCATCGCGCCGACGGCGAGGAACTCGATGATGCGGTCCTTGACGTCCTCCAGCCCGTCATGGTCGCGGTCGAGTATCTTGCGCGCACGTTCGAGGTCGATCTTGTCCTGGGTATGCACGCCCCACGGCAGCACGGTCAGCCAGTCGAGATAGTTGCGGGTGACGGTGTATTCGGGCGAGCCGGTCTCCAGCAGCGATAGTTTGTGCATTTCCTCGTCGATGCGTTTCTTCGCCTGCTCCGGCAGAGTCAGCTTGGCTATGCGCTCGTTGAATGTGTCGAGTTCGGCCGTCTTGTCGTCCTTGGCCAGCCCGAGCTCCTTCTGGATCGCCTTCAGCTGCTGGCGCAGGAAGAATTCGCGCTGCTGCTCGCTCATCTTCTCGTCCACCTTGTCGCGGATGTCCGACTGCAACCGCGCGACGTCGAGCTCTTTCTTCAGCAGCACCAGCACTTTTTCCATGCGCTTCTTCAGGCCAAAGGCCTCCAGCACGTCCTGCAGTTCCTGCTTCGACGCGGTGGTGAGGCTGGCGGCGAAATCGGTCAGCTGGGACGGCTCGTTGGGCCCGAAGCGGTTGAGGAAGAACTTCAGTTCCTCCGAATACAGCGGATTGAGCGGCAGCAACTCCTTGATGGTATTGATGATGGCGATGGAATAGGCGCGGATTTCCTCCGATTCAGGCTTGCCAGGCTCGTTCGGGTAATCGACCCGGACCTTGTAGGGCGGGGTGTCCGACAACCATTCGACAATGCGAAACCGCTTGGAACCCTCGGCAATGAACTGCATCTTGCCGTCGGAACGAACCGGGTGGTGGATGCGCACCACCGTACCCACGCTGTGGAAATCCGTCCGCTTCACATCGTCGGTATTGTCGGGCTTGACCACCACCAGCCCCACCATGTGGTGCGCGGTTTCGCCGATGGCTTCCACCGTCGACAGCCAGGGGGCTTCGTTCATCAGCAACGGCAGCGTTTGCGCCGGGAAAAACGGCTTTTCGGTCAGCGGCAGCAGATACAGCTCGGCTGGCAATGCCGGCGCGGTCGGCAACTGGCGTTCATCGGGGAGGACTTCGCCTTCTAGCGGGTCATTGGGCATGGTCTGATCTTCTCAATCCGTACGACGGAACTTGAAGTATCGGGCCTATCCCCTCGTTTTCAAGGCCGGGGTGGGCTGGGACGTACGGGAATTTCCTCGACCGTGTCCGGCATGCTCGACAGGATCATCAGTTCGACCCGCCGGTTGCGGGCGCGTCCCTCCGCCGTATCGTTGGACGCGATCGGCTGGCTGGCCTCCCGCCCGATGGCGGACAAACGGGCCGGGGCGATGCCGCTGTCGGCCAGCAGGCGCACCACGCTGGTGGCACGCACCGCCGACAATTCCCAGTTGGAGACGAACGCCGAATTGCTGATCGGCACGTTGTCGGTATGGCCGGTAACCTCGAGGTTGAACGGCTCATTCTTCAATTTCTCCGCCACGGCCTGCAACACCTTCAGCGATTGCGGCTCGAGTTCGGCGCGGCCGGGCGCAAACAGGACGTTCGCATTGATCTCGATGCTGACGCCGCGACGACTCTGCGTGACCCGTACCTGGCCTTCCTTCACCAGCGAGGCCATGACGTCGAGCAGGCTGCTCGCCACCTCGGTCATGTGCGCCTGCTCTTCGATCGCCTGCTGCTGTTTCAGGGTGCGCTGTTTGACTTCCGGAGGCAAGGTGACCGTCGGCAACTGAGGCACCGGAACGTCGTTCGTTGCCGCCTTGCCGAAGGCGCTGCCGAGCGAACTGGCGAGGATGCGGTATTTGTTCTCATTGACGGCCGAAATGGCGTACATGACCACAAAAAAGGCGAACAGCAAGGTGATGAAGTCCGCATACGAGATCAGCCAGCGATCGTGATTGTCGTGATCGGAGGCGATACGACGGCGGCGGCGACGCATGATCCTAGGAACCGTGGTTGGACGCACCTGATGGTGCGTCTGGGCATGTGGCTGCCGCGAAATGAGGAGGCGGCAGGCTCGGGCCTGCAACGACGAATGACAAAGGCAGGCGCGTGGTCAGGCGTGCCAGCGGGTGCGCAGCGGGCTCACCTTTACTGTGATCGTGATCGAAGGCACAAAAATCAATATTCATGCGGTATGCCCATGAGCTTATAAGCGGTCAACCACGGTTCCTGGGATCATAGATAACCTTTCAGGCGTGCCTCGATGATGCGCGGGTTGTCGCCTTGCGCAATGCCCATGAGACCGTCGCAGACGATCTCGCGCTCGCTCACCCGGCGTGCGATGGTGAACTTGATCTTGTTGGCGATGGGCAGGAACACCAGGTTGGCCAGGCCCACGCCATAGATGGTGGCGACGAAGGCCACCGCGATGCCGGTGCCCAGCTTGCCGGGCTCGGTCAGGTTTTCCATCACATGGATCAGGCCCATGACTGCGCCGAGAATGCCGAGCGTCGGCGCATAGCCGCCGGCCGCTTCCCATACGCGCGCAGCCTGGCGTTCGTTCGTTTCGAAATTGACGATCTGCACGTCGAGCGTATCGCGCAGCTTGGTCGCATCGGCACCGTCGATCAACAGTTGCAGCCCGGTTTTCTGGAATGGGTCGTGCGTCATGTTGACGTGCCTTTCCAGTGCCAGCAGGCCGTCCTGACGCGCGGTGTGGGACCATTGGACGACACGGCGAATGAGCGTGACGGCCTCCGGCTCGGGCGGACGGAATACCCATCTCGCCATGCGCATGCCCTGCATGAAAACCGGCAGCGGGTAATGCAGCAGCACGGCAGCCAGGGTGCCACCCACCACGATGAGGAAGGCCGCCGGCTGCACGAACAGGCCGATATGTCCGCCTTCCATCGCCTGGCCGCCCAGTACGGCAGCCGCAGCCAGCCCGAGCCCGATCAGGCTGCCACGATCCATGCGTCTTCCTTCAGTTTGGCGCGCAGTCGCGCAATGGCCTGGCCGTGCAGCTGGCAGATACGGGACTCGCTGACGCCGAAGACTTCGCTGATCTCGCGCAGGTTGAGCTCCTGCTCGTAGTACAGAGACATCAACAGCTGTTCGCGCTCAGGCAGGTTCTCGATGCCGGCGATGATGCAGGCGCGCAGGTTGGCGTCGAGCAGTTGCGGCAGCGGCATGCTGGCCTCGTCCGCCGACTGCTTGTCGAGGAAGGAATCGTCCTCGTCCGACTCGCCGAAATCCTCGAAATACAGCAGCTGGTGGCCACGCGCGTCGCCGAGCATGGTCTGGTATTCGGCCAGCGGGATTTTCATGGATTCCGAAATCTCGGTTTCGCTGGGTTGCCGGCCGAGCTTGTGCTGCAATGTATTGATCGCCTGTTCGATCTTGCGCATCGACTGGCGCGCGCTGCGCGGCATCCAGTCGGACTGGCGCAGCTCGTCGATCATCGAGCCGCGGATGCGCTGGATGGCGTAGGCCTCGAATTGTGCACTCTGCGCTTCGTCGTAGCGGCTGATCGCGTCGAGCAGGCCGATCATGCCGGCCTGCACCAGGTCGTCCTCCTCCACGCTGGGCGGCAGCCGTCCCATCATGTGATGCGCAAGGCGCTTCACCATGGGCATGTATTGCGCCAGCAGGTCGTTCTTCTCGCTCTTCTCGCTTTTGCCGGTTGCGGTGTACATGCCCCTACCCCCTTCTGCAGGCTTCCACCAGGCGGCCACCCTGGATCACGCGCTGCATGAATCCGCCGACGCTACCCAGGCTGGCGGGCTGCGGCCACCGCAGCAGACCGTCGGCCAGCTTGCGGAACTGCGAGGTCGACTGCGCGACAGGAAATGCATCCACCACCGAGGTGCGCAAATGGCCTGCACGCGTGAGCCGCTCGTCGAGCGGAATATAGCCCAGATAATCGACCGACACCCTCAGATACTGTTCGGCGGTATGGGCAAAGTTGCGTGCGACGGCCTGTGCCTGCTCGGGCGACTCGATGCGATTGAGCAGCAGGCGGAACTGGCGCTTGCCGAAGTTCTGCGCCAGCCGCTTCACCAGCGTGTAGGCCTGGGTAATTGCCGTGTTGCCTGGCGGCAGCACTACCATGATCTCGGAGGCAGCCAGGCCCAGCGGCAAGGCGTCCGGGTCGGTCGCCTCCTCCATGTCCACCAGCACCACGTCGACGCCGCACTGCAGGCGGTTGAAACTCTGCGCCAGCCATTCCTGGTCGCGTTCGGACAGGCGGCCCAGGCGGTTGAAGCCGCCGCCCAGTGGCAATACCTGCACGTTGTCGGGGCCGGTGAGGATCAGCGAATCCAGCGTGCAATGGCCTGCCAGCACGTCCGCCACGTCATGACGCGGCGTCAGCCCGAGCGCGGCGCACGCCCCGCGTCCGTGGCGGTCCTGGTCGACGATGAGGACATCGCGTCCGGAACGGGCCAGGGCAACGGCCAGATTGGCGGTCGCGGCCGTCTTGCCCGCCCCTTGCTGTCCCGACATCACTGTGATGACCTGAAATCCGGTCTGCCCCAGCAGACGGCGCAGCCCCGCGGCCTGGTCGCTGACGAATTTATCCAAGGGCCACCGCGCTTTCACGTTGAATGGATTGAATGCCGCTCATGGCGAAGGCCAGCTCGCTGTCGTCCAGCTGCCACGGCGAGGACAGCGTGCGGGTCTTGAAGGCGCGGTGAATGAGGTACTGGCGGTTGGCCAGATGCAGGTCTTCGGGCACGCGCTGGCCAGTCGCCAGGTAGTGCACGTTGAGCTCGTGGCGGATCGCGCAGTCGAGCGCCGGGCCGAGGCTGGCCGCCTCGTCGACTTTCGACAGGATGCAACCGTCCAGACCGCGTGTCTGATACGCCTGCACCACTTCGTTCAGGGTGTCGCCGTGGCTGGTCGCGTTCAGCAACAATAATCTTTTGATCTGCTTGCCGGCCTGGCACAGCATCTCGACCTGCTCGGCGACGGCCTGGTCGCGCTGGCTCATGCCGACGGTATCGATCAGGACCGTGTGCTTGTTGCGCAGTTCGGACAGCGCCAGCCGCAGGTCGGCGGCGTCGCGCACCGCATGCACGGTCACGCCGAGGATCTTGCCGTAGATGCGCAGCTGCTCGTGGCCGCCGATCCGGTAGCTGTCGGTGGTCAGCAGCGCCAGCTTGTCGGCGCCGTGGCGCACCACGAAGCGCGCCGCCAGCTTGGCGGTGGTGGTGGTCTTGCCGGCGCCGGTGGGGCCCATCAGGGCGAACACGCCGCCGCCGTCGAGCATGTCGGTTTCGCTCTGCATCACGTTCAGGCGCTTCATCAGCGTGTTGCGCATCCAGGCCTGCGCCTGTTCGGCATCGCCCTTGGGCAGGGTTTCCAGCATCTCGCGCGCCAGGGTGGCGGAAAAGCCGGCCGCCAGCATGTCGCGCATGATCGACGCCCCGGCCGGATCGCGTCCCGGGAGATCGCGCCAGGCCAGATCCGCCAGCTGGCTTTCCAGCCGGGCCTGCATCGACTTGATCTCGCTGATCACGCTTTGCGCCAGCTGGGCGCTATCCTCGGTCGGTACGGCGACCCGTTCGATCAGGCGGCGCTTGATGGTGACTTCCGGCTCCGGTTCCGGCAGCGTTTCCTGCATCCTCGCGCGATGAGACAGCGACACGACGGGCTCATCCACCGCGGGGGGCGCCATCGCGGCGATGTCTTCCGCCGGCAGGGCCAGCACTTCCACACCGCCATCGACCGCACGATTGGAAAGGATGACCGCATCGGGTCCGAGCGCGTCGCGCAATTGGCGCATGGCCTCACGGGATGTTTTGGCGACGATACGTTTGACGTTCATGCTGCTCCTCCTACTAGGGAAGTCACTTTGATCTGCTTGCCTTCAGGCACTTCGGCGTGCGAAAGCACTTTGAGTTGCGGCACCGTGCGCCGCAGGAAACGTGCGAGTAGCGGACGCAGCACGGCCGGCGTCAGCAGAACGGCGGGATGGCCCAAGGCTTCCTGGCGCTGCGTCGAAGCCTGGGTCCGTTCCAGCAGCGTGTCGGCGAGGCCCGGCTCCATGCCGGCGGAATCATGGCCTGCCTGCAAGGTCTGCAACAGCAGGCGCTCCAGGTTCTGGTCGAGGGCAATTACCGGGAGTTCGCTGGACGAACCGTATATCTGCTGAACGATCGAACGGCCCAGCGCCACCCGCACCAGCGAGGTGAGTTCGTGCGGGTCCTGCACGCGGGCCGCATGCTCCAGCAGCGTGTCGATGATGGTCCGCATGTCGCGAATGGCCACGCCTTCCGTCAACAGGTTCTGCAGTACTTTCTGCACGGTGGACAGCGGCAGCATCTTCGGCACCAGATCCTCCACCAGCTTGGGCGCGCTCTTGCCGAGATGGTCGAGCAGCGCCTGGGCTTCCTGGCGTCCCAGCAGCTCGGCTGCGTGCAGCGTCACCAGATGGTTCAGGTGCGTGGCGACCACGGTGCCGGGATCGACCACGGTATAGCCCATGGCCTGCGCCTGTTCGCGCAGATCCGATTCGATCCACACGGCCGGCAGACCGAAAGCCGGATCCTGCGTGGCGACGCCCGGCAATGCCGTGGCGACGGTACCCGGATCGATGGCCAGGAAAGAGCCGGTGCGCACTTCGCCGCTGCCGATTTCCACGCCCTTGAGGGTGATGCGATAGCTGTTCGGATTGATCTCGAGGTTGTCGCGGATGTGCACGGCCGGCGGCAGGAAGCCGATCTCGCGGGCGAATTTCTTGCGGATGCCCTTGATGCGGCGCACCAGTTCGCCATCAGCGGCGTTGTCGACCAGCGGGATCAGGCGATAGCCGACTTCCAGCCCCAGAGTGTCGATGGGGGCGACGTCTTCCCAACTGGCTTCCTGGGATTCGATGGCCGCGGTGGGCACCGTCTCCACGGTGGGCGGCGTTTCTTCCTTCGGGTGGCTCCTTTTCCAGGCCAGCCAGACAATGCCGCCGGCCAGCAACAGGAACGCCAGGTTCGGCATGCCCGGAATCATGCCCATCATGCCGAGGATCGCGGCCGTGATGTAAAGCGCCTGCGTCTTGTTGAACACGTTGGACAGCATCTGCCCGGCGATGTCTTCCTCGGTGCTGACGCGGCTGACGATGATACCGGCGGCGATCGAGATGACCAGTGCCGGGATCTGTGCGACCAGGCCGTCGCCGATCGCCAGCAGGGTGTAGTTCTGTGCGGCGTCCGCCAGCGACAGGTCGTGCTGCATCAGGCCGATGACGAGGCCGCCGATGATGTTGATCAAGAGGATCAGGATGCCGGCGATGGCGTCGCCACGCACGAATTTCGACGCACCATCCATCGAGCCGTAGAAATCGGCTTCCTGGGAAATCTCGGCACGGCGCCGGCGCGCTTCGTTCTCGTCGATCAGGCCGGCGTTGAGATCGGCGTCGATCGCCATCTGCTTGCCCGGCATCGCGTCGAGAGTGAAGCGAGCGCTGACCTCGGCGATCCGTCCCGCGCCCTTGGTGATGACGATGAAGTTGATCACCACCAGGATGACGAACACGATGATGCCGACCGCGTAATTGCCGCCGACCAGGAAATGGCCGAAGGCCTCGATCACCTTGCCGGCCGCGTCGGGACCGGTATGGCCATGCAGCAGCACGACACGGGTGGAGGCGACGTTGAGCGACAGGCGCAGCAGCGTCGACAGCAGCAGCACGGTGGGGAAAGCGGCGAAATCGAGCGCCTTCTTGGTCGACAGGCCGACCAGCAGCACCATGATGGACAACGCGATGTTGAAGGTGAACAGCATGTCCAGGGCGAAGGGCGGCAGCGGCAGCACCAGCATCGCCAGGATGAGGACGATGAACAGCGGTGCCGCCAGCGTGCGGGCATTGGAGCTGTTGAACAGATTGGAAAGGCTCAGGGTGCCGTTCATGCGTTAGCTCCCATGCTGGCGGCTTGCAGCGGGTCGAGTTCAGGCGGGACCGGCAAGGCGGTCGGAATCTCGGGATAGGCCCCGCCCAGCTGCTGGAAATGACGCAGCTGGAAGACGTAGGCCAGCACTTCGGCCACCGCTGCATAGAGGGTGGCCGGGATTTCGTCGCCGAGTTCGGTATGGCGGAACAGCGCGCGCGCCAGCGGCGGCGCTTCCAGCAGCGGAATCTTGTGCTCGGCGGCCAGTTCGCGGATCTTCGCGGCCACCGCGTCGGCGCCTTTGGCCACTACGCGCGGCGCGCCCATCTTGCCTTCGGTGTATTTGAGCGCGACCGCAAAGTGGGTCGGGTTGGTCACCACGACGTCGGCGGTGGGGATCTCGGCCATCATGCGGCGGCGTGCCATTTCGCGCTGCTGGGCGCGAATGCGTGCCTTGACGTGCGGGTCGCCCTCCGATTCCTTGGCTTCCTGGCGCAGTTCCTCCTTGCTCATCTTGAGCTTGTTGAAGTAGCTCCAGAGCTGGTACGGCAGATCCAGCACGACGATGAAGATCATCGCGCCCGAGGCCAGCAGGAAGATCTTTCCGATGAGATCGCCCATGTGCTGGATGGCGCCGGTTGGCTCTTCCATGCTGAGCGAGAAAATCGCGTCGAGATTGGACCAGATCAGCCAGACCGCTACCACGCCCAGCAGGCCGACCTTGGCCAGCGATTTGACCAGTTCGACCAGACCCTGCCTGGAGAACATCCGCTTGATGCCGGACAGCGGGTTCAGGCGCTTGAAATCCGGCATGAAGGCCTTGGTGCTGAAAAGCCAGCCGCGCAGCAGCAGCGGCGAAGCCAGTACTGCGATCACCACCAGTGCCAGGAAGGGGGCCAGCGCCAGCGCGGCATCCAGGACCTGGTCGGACATCTGGGTCATGACGTAGTTGCTGTCGCGTGCAACGGCCGGATCGAACTGCAAACCGCCGCGCACGATCTGCGACATGGTCTTGCCCAGGCCGCCGGCCATCATCCACAAGGCCGAGCCGCTGGTCATCAGCACGACGAACGTAGCCAGCTCGCGCGATTGCGGCACCTGGCCTTCTTCGCGCGCCTTTTCCAATCGCTGGGGCGATGGGGCTTCTGTCCGTTCCTGATCGCTTTCTTCAGCCATCCCTGATTCACCTGGTTAGAGGGGACCGTCTCTTGCTCGAGACGGGCTTTCTACAGGGTGAATTATTGGCTGGGTCCGGTACGGGCGATCAGGGGAATAAGGGTGGATTTGGCCTGCTATTTCGCCTCAAGTGGCGCCTGCGGAGGAATCGGGACACTTGTAGCGGGAGAAACCTTGGCCTGATCAGACGCATCCTGAGCATCGGCGGCATCCGCCGTGCTCACGCCGCTGGCTTCCTTCGTAACGGCATCCTCGGTGCGCTTGTTCATCACGATGATGCTGATGCGGCGATTGACCGGATCGTGGGGCGCCGCGTGGCCGAACGGGACGGATGACGCCAGGCCAACCACCCGCAGCATTTTCGATTCGTCCATGCCGCCGGCAATCAGTGCCCGGCGCGAGGCGTTGGCGCGATCGGCCGACAGTTCCCAGTTGCTGTAGCCGCGTGCGCCGTTGGCGTAAGGCGTGGCATCCGTATGTCCGGACAGGCTGACCCGATTCGGCACGTCGTTCAGCATCTTGCCGATTTCATGCAGGATGACCTTGGTATAGGACTGCAGCTCGGCGCTCGCCAGATTGAACATGGGACGGTTCTGCTCGTCGACGATCTGGATGCGCAGGCCTTCGCTGGTGATGTCGATCAGCAGTTGCCGCTTGAACTGCTTCAAGGTGGGATTGGCGTCGATCGCCATTTCCATGCGCTTCTTCAGCTGCTTGAGATTGGCCGCCTCGATGCGTTCGAGCTCGGCCTGGGCGGCTTTCAGGTTGTAGGATTTCTTCTCGGCTTGGGGCTCGCCTTTCTTGACCTGTCCACTCTTGCGCGAGATATCGGTCCCGCCTCCCTTGATCACGCTGGAGCTGTCGCCGCTGCCCGAGCCGCCCTGCATCGCCACCTTGAGCGGCGTCTTGAAGTATTCCGCAATCCCTTGCAGGTCGCCTTTGGCGGTCGAGCCCAGCAGCCACATCAGCAGGAAGAACGCCATCATCGCCGTCACGAAATCGGCGTAGGCGATCTTCCATGCGCCGCCGTGGTGGCCTCCCGCCACCTTCTTGACGCGCTTGATGACGATGGGGGCTTTTTGTTCGCTCATGGGTGCGTCATGGAGATCGGGACAAGTAACGCGAAATCAGCGCGACTTCGCGTTCTTGACGTGCTCTTCCAGTTCGCTGAAGGAAGGACGTTCGGTCGAGAACAGCACCTTGCGCCCGAACTCGACCGCGATCGCCGGCGCATAGCCGTTGATGCTGGCCAGCAGCGTCACCTTGATGCACTGGAACATCTTGGTCGATTCGTGCAGCTTCTGTTCGAGCAGGGTGGAAAGCGGACCGACAAAACCGTAGGCCAGCAGGATGCCGAGGAAGGTTCCGACCAGCGCATGCGCGATCAGGATGCCCAGTTCCGCGGGCGGCAACCCCACCGATTCCATCGTGTGCACGACCCCCATCACCGCCGCCACGATACCGAATGCCGGCATGCCGTCGCCCAGCTTGGCGACGACGTGTACGGGGACCTCGCCTTCGTGATGGTGGGTTTCGATTTCGTTGTCCATCAGGTTTTCGATTTCGAAGGCGTTCATGCTGCCGCTCACCATCAGGCGCAGATAGTCGGTGAGGAATTCGATGATGTGATGATCCGCCAGGATGGTCGGATATTTCGTGAACAAGGGGCTGCTCTCGGGCGAATCGACGTCGGCTTCCACCGACATCAGGCCTTCCTTGCGGATCTTGGTTAGCAGTTCATACAACAGCGCCATGATGTCCATGTACAGCGCGCGCGTGTATTTCGATCCCTTGAACACGGTAGGCAGCGCCTTCAGCGTGGCTTTAACGGCCTTGCTGTTGTTGCCGACCAGAAACGCACCGCCAGCCGCCCCACCGATCATCAGCAATTCCACCGGCTGGAACAGCGCAGCCAGGTGGCCGCCTGCCAGCGCAAAGCCACCGAAGACACTCAACGCCACAACGATATAACCAACGATGACTAGCACGGCCGTCTATCCCTTATTGATTGGTACACCAAGTGAGAGCGGCCTCGCTCCATCCCGGTCTGGCGGCATCGAAACTGATGCTTTCAAGTGGAGGATTCGACAAAATCAAAAGAAACTTGATGGCGCAGCGCGAGTATTTCCACGCGGCGGTGCCTTACATTTGCCAGACATACAGCGTGTGGCGCGGGCCGGCATCCCCTGCCACCACGTGATCTGGCGGGCGGCCTTCCACCGGAAACGCCAGGCTGACGAACAGCGTGCCAGGACGCATCTGGCCCTGCACCTGTTGCCACAGCCCAGGCATGGCTGCAGGCGAAAGAAAGGCAAACACGACATCGAATCGAGACAGATCAAGGCTTGCGTAATCGTCCCGCATGAAGTTCACCCGACTCCCTTTGAGCCTGGCGCGCACACGGCTGATGAGCCAGGGCGCCGGTGCAATTTCAGTACCGTAAAAATGGCCGTGCGGAAATTTCGCTTCCAGATAGAACGGTACGCCCCCCAGGCCGCTGCCGAGATCGATGAAGCTAAAAGGGGTTTGCGGCAACAGGGATGCCAGAGGTTGCCATGCTGCATGGCCGGACAGATACAACGGCACCCGGGTGCGGAACGTGCTCCAGTAGAACAGGACCAGCAATACGAATATGGCCAGATAGATCCAGGCAGGCAGATCAGCCTGTCTGGCCAGAAGTACGGCAGGCAGAAAACCGAGATGCAGGGGAGGCCACCACGCAGGCTGCCGCCATGCACGGCTCAGGAGCGCCGCGATTCCGCCCTGTGCGAATGCAAGTTGCCAGAGGGCGGCTTGATACGAGAATGAAATCTGCAGCAGATGGTTCAGAAAGATGGCTGCCAGCAGGGCTGCGCACTGGATGACAAGCGACTGAAGGCTGACCGGCAGGCGCGCCATCACCGGACTCCCGGGGAAGCCCGTCAGGCGGCGGCGGTCAGTTCGGTCTGGGCTTCTGCCTTGGCCTTGCGGGTTTTGCCTGCGCGAGCCGGCATGTTGCACAGGCCGCACACGTAATGATTGTTCAGGTCGTCGGGATGAACCACGAAGTGGCCGCCGCAACCGCTGCACACGGCTGTTTCGAGCATGCGGCTTTCGAAGAAGCGATTCAGCGTCCACGCGCGGGTGAAGCTCAGCACGGCTTCGATCTGGTTGGTATGCAGGTATTCCTGATACAGGCGGTAGCTCTTGAGCACGGCCTCGATGCCGCTGCAATCGCTGTTCTTCGTGATGTAGCGGTGGATGTTGATGAACAACGAGGAATGGACGTTGGGTAGCCAGGTCAGGAACCAGTCGGTCGAGAACGGCAGCATGCCCTTGGGAGGCGACACACCTTTGACTTCCTTGTACAGCTTGAGCAAGCGTTCGCGCGACAGCGTGGTTTCGGATTCAAGAACCTGCGGGCGGGCGCCGAGTTCGATCAACTCGATCGCCAGCTGGGTGTCACGCATTTCAGTCAACAGACTTTTCTTGCTCATGAATCCACTCCCCTTTTTTATTGTGCGACTTTGCTGCAGGTACGACAGAATCAGGCAAAGGCTTCCACAGCTTGGCCGGCCATCAGGATGGCGGCGTGGGACTGGGCGATGGCACGATCCTTGGTGTAGTTGGTCAGCATGTTGAGCACCACGCCGTCGTCGAAGCGGAAGCGCGACACCATCATGCCGGACGCGGCAAGCTTGAGGACTTGTGCGGGCGTCAGCGCCTCGATCAGGTCGGCGACGTCCTGGCTGATGCCTAGACGAAAGACGGCGGTCGCCTTGTCGTGTTGGATCATGCTCTGCGCCAGCATCAGGTAGTTCAGATTGACGTCGCGCATTTCGTCCAGCATTTCGTCCATTTTCATTTTGCCTGTCCTTCGTCGTTGAATTTTTTTCAAACTCACACTTAAGTCAGCGTGGTGAATTCGTTTTCGGACGGCACCCGGGAAAGTTAATGTGGACAAGCGCTGTATTGAGAGACGGAAATGAGCAACCCTCGTTGTAGGTGTTTGTCCTACACGACGGGCCAGGATCACGCGCAAGGCCGTCTGGCCGGTTTGCTGCCATCCTGGGAAATACAATTAAAACAATGAAATAAAATCAGAAAGCGCCAGTCCGTTGCGGGCGGTACGCCCGCAGCGTAGGACCGCGCGCCCTTAACTGCGCTTGTAGATATCCTCGAACCGAACGATGTCGTCCTCGCCGAGATAGGTGCCCGACTGGACTTCGATCATGTGCAGGTCGATCTTGCCGGGATTTTCCAGCCGGTGGGTGGTGCCGAGCGGAATATAGGTGGACTGGTTTTCGGTCAGCAGCATGACCTCGTCGCCGCAGGTGACGCTCGCCGTCCCCGACACCACGATCCAGTGCTCGGCGCGGTGATGATGCATCTGCAGGCTGAGCTTCTCGCCCGGCTTGACCATGATGCGCTTGACCTGGAAGCGCTCGCCCTCGTCGATGCCCTCGTACCATCCCCAGGGACGGTATACCTGCTTGTGGACCAGATGCTCGCAGCGCTTTTCGGCTTTCAGGCGGTCGACCAGCTTCTTGACGTCCTGGACCTGGTCCTTGTTGGCGACCAGGACCACGTCGGCCGTTTCGACCACCACCAGGTCGGATACGCCCAGCATCGCAACCATGCGGGTTTCGGCACGGACGAAGTTGTTGCGGGCGTTTTCCAGCATGACGTCGCCACGGATCGCATTGCCCTGCCCGTCCTTTTCAGCCACGTCCCACAGCGCCGACCAGGCGCCGATATCGTTCCAGGCCATGTCCGCAGGGACCACGGCGGCGCGACGGGTATGTTCCATGACGGCATAATCGATCGACTCGGACGGACAGGCCTCGAATGCGGCCGGGTCGAGCCGCACGAAATCGAGATCGAGCGTGGCGGCATCCAGTGCGGCGCGGCTGGCGTCCAGAATGTCGGGCCGCAAAGCCTGCAGCTCCTGCAGGAAATCCGACGCCCGGAACAGGAACATGCCGCTGTTCCAGAAATATTCGCCCGATTCCACATACTGCTGCGCGGTGGCCAGGTCGGGCTTCTCGACAAAGGCCGCGACCTGGTGCACCCCGGCAGTATCGGCCAACTGCGCACCCTTGCGGATATAGCCGTAGCCGGTTTCCGGCGTGGCAGCGACGATGCCGAAGGTGGCGAGATGGCCATGCTGCGCCGCCCGGGCCGCGGTACGGATAGCATCGTGGAACGCCGCGACGTCGCCGATCAGGTGGTCGGCCGGCAGGATCAGCATCAGCGCATCCGGATCGTCGCGCGACAGCATCAATGCGGCCACCGCAATCGCAGGGGCGGTATTGCGCCCTACCGGTTCCAGCACGATGGCACGCGGCGCAGTATCGATCTGGCGCATCTGCTCGGCAATCATGAAGCGATGCTCCACGTTGCAAACCATCAAAGGTGCAGCCATTTCCGGCATGTTCGCCAATCGGCTGACAGTGTCCTGCAGCAGGCTCCGGTCGCTGGCAAGCGGCAGCAGCTGCTTGGGCAGCGCCGCACGGGACAACGGCCACAGGCGGGTGCCGGAGCCTCCGGAGAGAATCACGGGATGAATGCTGGTCATGTCGAGTGCTCTTGAAATTGAAATTCCGTTCAAACGAGGCAAATTCCGTTCCTGACGCCGGGACACGTCCGCAATCGTCCGCCCAGTCCCCTGGCGATCTGGATCATGCGGAGCTCACGGCTTGCCCGGCTGCATGGCCGGCTCCGTGGGTGCAGGCGCAAAACCGCTGGCATATTCGATCTTGCCGCTGCCACGCAGCTTGTGGATTTCGGCTTCCAGCAGGGTTTTGCGCTTCCCGCCCAGAATCAATTGAGCGATCGCGTCTCGGGCCTGTTCGAGCGACACGGGCTGCGCCTGGCTGTCCAGTAATTGCAGCACACTGACTCTACCCTCGTCCATCGGCACCACGACCGCCTGGCCATCCTGCATCCTGGCGAGTTGCGCCAGCATGGTCGCCGGGATCTTTTCCGCCGGCCTGACCGCCTCGCCGGACTTGACCGCAATCCCTTGTGTGCCCAGCCAGTCGGTGAACTCGGCCAGGCTGCGGCTTTGCTTCAGCTGTGCCGCCACTTCGGCGACCCGCCCTGCCGCCAGCTGCAATTCGAGCTCATGGACGCGGTAAAGCTTGCGCTGCGCAAACAGTTCAGGATGCCGGTTGTAGTAATCCTGGATGTCACTGTCCGAGGGTTTGGGCAGATCCTTGAACAGGCGTTCCATATAGGCTTCCACGAGCACCTGGCGTTGTGCCTGCTGCATGGCCAGCTCAACCTCCGGCAACTTGTCCAGCTTCGCGTTTTTGGCAGCATCGCTGACCAGATGCTGGTCGACAAGGGCTTCCAGCACCTTGCCCCGGGCTTCGGCGGCGTCTGTCGCACTCATGGGGCCGCCCAAACGTGCCACCGCTCGGCCCAGCTCAAATTCGCTGATCGTGTCGTCCCCCACTTTGGCTGCAACCGTATCGGGGGGGGATGTGGCAGGCTGTTCGCAGCCAGACAGCAGCGTAGCGATGGCCAGTGCGACGGCAAGGGTGACACGGCGGCTTTTCATCAACACTCCGGCATTCTTGAATGCCCGGTATGGTGCGGGATTCGACCGCATTGAGCAAGCCAGGGAAGCGCGCGTTCGAAATATGCTCAAGAAAGAAAGATTTACGCCGTAATTCAAAATCACTACGTCGGAGCGGATCAATATACCGATGGCATACGCCGCTTATTGACCTATATTCGACTATGTAGCTTTCCCGGTAGGGGTTCTTCCCCAGGCGCTCCTCCTCCTGCCACACCGGGTTTTTCGCGGCGCCTCTGGCGCCGCTTTTTGTTTGCCCCTCCCTGTCGCCAATTAGCACCCTGCTCTCCGGCGCAGGATGTCCGATTGTTCCCGGATGGCCTTAAAACGCGCGCTCGCCGGTCGACGCACGCGCTTTCTTGAGCGCTTCGGCCGCCCTGGCCTTCGCGGCGGCTTGACTGTCTTGACCGGCTTGAGCGGCTTGCTGATCATCTCCCCCGAATGCCCGCACGCCGACCGATGCGCGTGCCGCCTTGAGCGCTTCAGCCGCTCTCGCCTTGGCTTCTTCCCGCTTCGCGGCCTCCAGTTTCTTCGCGCGCAACGCTTCCTGACGTTGACGCTCGGCTTGTTCTGCCCGTGCGGCAGCTTCCTTGCGTGCCCGTTCCTGCGCCGCGAGTTGGGCTTCGCGCTGCTGTTTCTCCTTGAGCGCCTGCTGGCGCTCCAGTTCTTCCTGCCGTTTACGTTCGGCTTCCAGACGTGTCTTTTCGGCCTCCTGGCGTGCCCGTTCAGCTTCCTGCTGTGCCTTCTGGGCTTCAAGGCGGGCGCGGGCCTTCTTCAGGTCCTCGCGCATCTGCGCGCCGGTCTGACGGATGCGTTCACTTGCTGCGGTCAAGTCCTCGCCGGACACGACAGGCGTATCCGCCCGGGCATCGGCAGCATGGGCATTGATAGGCAGGGAACATATCAGCGAAAGAACGGCGATATGCGGTGCGAAGTACAGCTTCATGGGCGTGCCCTCTCTAGATCAACTGGTGCACAGGCGCCTGATCGCCGTGGTTCCCACCTCATCGGAGGGGGGCCACGATCAAACCACGACGCACCTGTATCTAGAACGGCTTACGACCACCCATGCAAAATCTTTATGGGTAATTTCGCGAGGGCGAACTTACACTGGCACCGCCTCTTCGAACTCCAGGGACACTTTCTCGCTGGCGTCGATATCGATGGTCACCCGGCCGCCATGCGCCAGCTTGCCGAACAGCAGTTCGTCGGCCAGCGCCTTGCGGATGGTGTCCTGGATCAGGCGCGCCATCGGGCGAGCCCCCATCAGCGGATCGAAACCATGCTTGGCGAGATAGGCCTTCAGCGCATCGGTAAAGACCGCCTCGACCTTCTTCTCGTGCAGCTGTTCTTCCAGTTGCATCAGGAACTTGTCGACCACCTGCAGGATGACGGGCTCGGTCAACGGCGCAAACGGGATGATGGCATCCAGCCGGTTGCGGAATTCCGGCGTAAACATGCGCTTGATCTCGCCCATCTCATCGCCGCTTTCGCGCGAATTGGAGAAGCCGATGGTCGCCTTGTTGAGCATTTCTGCGCCCGCGTTGGTGGTCATGATCAATACTACGTTGCGGAAATCGGCCTTGCGTCCGTTGGTATCGGTCAGCGTGCCGTGGTCCATCACCTGTAGCAGCACGTTGAAGATATCCGGGTGAGCTTTTTCGACTTCATCAAGCAAAACAACGGCATAGGGGTGTTTCGTGACAGCTTCCGTCAACAGTCCGCCCTGGTCGAAACCGACATAGCCGGGTGGCGCGCCAATCAGCCGCGAGACGGCATGGCGTTCCATGTATTCCGACATGTCGAAACGGATCAGTTCGACGCCCAGCACGTAGGCCAGCTGGCGCGCGACCTCGGTCTTGCCGACCCCGGTCGGGCCGGAGAACAGGAAGTTGCCGATCGGTTTCTGCGGATTGCCCAAGCCGCTACGCGACATCTTGATCGCAGTCGCCAGCGCGTCGATCGCCGCGTTCTGTCCGTACACCACGGCCTTCAGGTCGCGGTCCAGCGTCTTCAGCGAATTCTTGTCGTGGGACGAGACAGTCTTGGGCGGAATCCGCGCGATCTTGGCGATGATGTCCTCGATCTCCCGGGGGGTGATCGTCTTTTTCTGCTTCGATTTCGGCAGGATGCGCTGGGCGGCGCCCGCCTCGTCGATGACGTCGATCGCCTTGTCCGGCAGATGGCGGTCATTGATGTAGCGCGCAGCCAGCTGCGCTGCAGTGGTCAACGCCGCCGCCGTGTATTTGACGCCATGATGGTCCTCGAAGCGCGATTTCAGGCCGCGCAGGATTTCCACGGTTTCGTTGACCGAAGGTTCCGGCACGTCGACCTTCTGGAAACGCCGCGACAAGGCATGATCTTTCTCGAAAATACCGCGGTATTCGGTATAGGTCGTGGCGCCGATGCAACGCAACTGGCCGGAAGACAAGGCCGGCTTCAGCAGATTGGAGGCGTCGAGCGTGCCGCCGGACGCCGCACCGGCGCCGATCAGGGTGTGGATCTCGTCGATGAACAGAATCGCCTTGGGATTGTCGGCCAGCTGCTTCAGCACCCCTTTCAGCCGCTGCTCGAAATCGCCGCGGTATTTGGTACCGGCCAGCAAGGCACCCATGTCGAGCGCATACACCGTGCTCTGTGCCAGGATGTCCGGCACCGAGCTTTCGACGATGCGGCGCGCCAGGCCTTCCGCAATCGCGGTCTTGCCGACGCCGGCTTCGCCCACCAGCAGGGGATTGTTCTTGCGGCGGCGGCACAGCGTCTGGATCACCCGTTCGAGTTCCTGGTCGCGCCCGATCAGGGGATCGATCTTGCCGGCCAGCGCCTGCGTATTCAGATTTTGTGCAAAGCTGTCGAGCGGCGAACTGGTCGGCGCCTCGGCGTTGACTTCCGCGGCTTCGTCCGGCCGTGCCGGTTCGCTCTGCGGGGTCTTGGTGATGCCGTGGGAGATGAAATTGACGATATCGAGCCGCGTCACGCCCTGCTGGGTGAGGAAATACACGGCATGCGAGTCTTTTTCGCCGAATACCGCCACCAGGACGTTGGCGCCGGTCACTTCTTTCTTGCCGGAGGACTGGACGTGCAGGATGGCGCGCTGGATCACGCGCTGGAAACCGAGCGTCGGCTGGGTGTCGACTTCGCCCTCACCCGCCACCTTGGGCGTGTGCTCCTCGATGAACTTGCCGAGCTGGTCGCGCATCGCCTCGATATTGGCGCCGCAGGCACGCAGCACCTCGGCTGCCGACGGGTTGTCCAGCATCGCCATCAGCAGGTGCTCCACCGAAATGAATTCGTGGCGTTTCTGCCGCGCATCCATGAAGGCCATGTGCAGCGTGACTTCGAGTTCCTGGGCAATCATCTAACTTTCCTCCATCGTACATTGCAGCGGATGCTGATGCTGCCGCGCGAAATCCACAACCTGCTCGACCTTGGTGTGAGCGATATCCTTTGGGTATACCCCACACACACCCACACCCTCAGTATGCACTTTGAGCATGATTTGTGTCGCCCGTTCTTGGTCGATGCCGAAAAACTTCTTGAGGACCAGCACCACGAATTCCATCGGGGTGTAGTCGTCGTTCAGCAGCAAAACCTTGTACAAGGGCGGCGGCTTCACCTTCGCCGCAGACGGTTCCAGTAGGGTAGTGCCTTCTCGCTTGGTTGCCATAGCCGGAATAAGCCTAGATTACTGGCTTTATTTTGATGTGATGGAAGGATTTTTCAAGCCCGCTGGAAGTAGGGCCAAAACCCGCCTGGGGCACGAGGGAAAATTAAGGCGAGGAAACGCGCTGCCTCCCCTCTCGATACCAGGCCGCTTCGCAGGCAGCCCGAGTGTAACCCTTTTTACCCCTATGAATCGGGGGAACGCCAGTTGGCGGAAGAATCCGGCGGCCGGCCTACTATCATTTCATCCGGGCGGGGTGTGTGCCAACCGGATTTGCACAAAGGGCTCATGTCTGCGTCATTGGATTGTCACGGCGGCTTGCTAGATTTTGCGCGTTCTCGGCTGCCCCCTGTGGCGCGGCCGGTTTCCTCAAATCCACCCTGGAGATTCGTGATGTCAGATTCTGTATCCCTTTCCCGTCGCCGCGCACTTCAATTGCTTTCCGGCATGCCGATGCTGCCCCTCGCTTCGTCGCTGGCCGGTCTGCCCCTTTTAGCCGAAGCCGGTCCGATGGGCATACCGGTTCGGTACCGGTTCGGCGCGATGGCCGCCCCGTCGCTGGCCAACCCGGCCCAGATGGCAGAGACCTATGTCGCCTCGACGCTGACGAAGGGCGTCGGACGCCACCTCGAGACCTATGCGCTCGGCTACGAAACCTTCTTCCTGACGGGTGAAACCGTGCCAGGCGCGGAGGGTGGCATGACGCTCGCCGGCGGGTACTACAACATCAACAACGCCCCGATCCTCGATACGACTTCGCCGGATCAGCGCCAGTTTTTCTCCGACTGCCCGGACGGCATGTCTCTGCTGACCCTGCCCAAAACCCACTCGCGCCGCCGCGGCTGCCAGCGCGTGTACGCAGTGGTGCAGTTCGAGTACGCCACCAAGAACGTCGCCGGTGCCTCGATGTACGGCCGGCTGCCCTCGCCGATCGCGGTGCTCGCCCTGGACCAGGACGAGCGCACCGGCAAGCTGACGCTGGAAAGCTACTCGAACGTCGACACCAGTGGCGTCCATGGCCTGTGGATCACCTGCGGCGCGAGCCGTTCGCCCTGGAATACGCACCTGTCGAGCGAGGAATACGAGCCTGACGCGGTGACCATCGCCGGCAACGCGCAATTCAAGGCCTTCAGCCAGAACCTCTATGGCGATCCGAACGCGGCCAATCCCTACCATTATGGCCATCTCCCTGAAGTGACCGTGCACCCGAACGGCACCGGCAGCATCAAGAAACACTATTGCATGGGCCGCATTTCGCACGAACTGGTGGAAGTCATGCCCGACGAGCGCACCGTCCTGATGGGCGACGATGCGACCAATGGCGGCCTCTTCATGTTCGTCGCCGACCGCGCCCGTGACCTTTCCGCCGGTACGCTGTACGTGGCGAAGTGGATCCAGAAGACCGCAGCGAACGGCGGCTCGGCCGACATCGAGTGGGTCCGCCTGGGCCACGCCACCAGCGACGAGATCAAGGCGCTGGCCGACAGCCTGACTGCCGCCGACATCGTCGACGTCAAGACCAGCGATCCGTCCGACCCCGGCTACACCAAGATCCCGTTCGGCGGCAAAACCCAATGGGTCAAGTTCGTCGCCGGCCAGGAAAAGGCGGCGGCCTTCCTTGAAACGCACCGTTATGCAGCCTACAAGGGCGGCAGCCTCGGCTTCACCAAGATGGAGGGCACGACGGTCAACGCCCGCGACAAGATCGCCTATTCCGCGATCAGCTACGTGCAGACGGCCATGATGAATGGCTCCGGCGGCATTTCCATCCAGGGCCCCCAGGCCGGCATGGTCTACGCATGGAAACTCGATGGCGGCCAGTCCGACGACACCGGCGCACGTATCCGCAGCCAGTGGGTCCCCATCAGCGGCTCGCCCCTGCTGATCGGCGAGGACCTCGCAACCCCGGATGCGCTGGGCAACCTGTCCAATCCCGACAAGATCGCGAACCCAGACAACCTGAAGTTCTCGGAAACGATGCGCACCCTCTTCATCGGCGAGGACAGCGGCCGCCACGTCAACAACTTCCTGTGGGCCTACAACGTCGACTCCGGTGAGTTGTCGCGCATCCTGTCCTGTCCGTCTGGCGCGGAATCGACTGGCCTGCATGCCGTCGACGACGTCAACGGCTTCAGCTACATCATGAGCAACTTCCAGCACCCAGGCGACTGGGAGCTGACCAAGGATGCAAACGGCAACGTCATCGGCGGCCTGCACGCCAAGGTGTATACGGCGCTGGATCCGCTCGAGTCGGCGAACTACAACGGCAAGTTCAGCGCCGCCGTCGGCTACCTGACGATCGCGGGCCGCGCCCAGCACGACGGCGACCGGCACGACGGCGACCGGCACGACGACTGAGGCTCCGTCCCCCTGCCTAGAGGTCCGGGCAGGCTCATGACACCGTCCGGCGCAGCCCTCAGGTTGCGCCGGACGATCGGTCCTGTATCACGTGCGAAACCCATTCGGATGTAGAGCCCGTGGGGGCATGAAACCGCGCTATCCGGACGGATCCGGCTACGGCCAGCCATTCATCGCGATGCCCGATCTCAGCCGCCAGGCGGCCTGATCAGCTTCTGGTCGTCCAACTTGTCGCGATATTCTTCCAGCAGGTTTTCCATCTCCACCTTCTTGAGGCCGGAAAACGGTTCCTTTTCTGCCAGTATCTCGCCGCACGTCTTGTGTTCGAAACGGTCCATCAGCGACCGCCCCACCTCGTAGAGCGCCAGATTCTTTCGCTCGCACGAAGCAATGTCGCGTTCATGGCGCGTCTTGAGCGCTTCCAGGTCGCGCTTTTCCGCCCGCGTCTGTTGCAGGGCCTGGGTGGTGTCGGCCAGGGTCTTTTGGGTGTCGGCCAGCCGCTGCGATGTGGTGGCCAGTTCTTCCTTGACCTGCGTCAACTCGCGGCTGGCCGCCACGAGCTGCTGCTTGCTGGTACCGAGCCCGTGCCGCAGGCTCACCACTTGGCCTTCCGCGGCTTTCGACGATGTCTGGGCCTGCTCCAGATCCGCCGCCAGTCGGGCCTTTTCCTGTTCCACGGCATCGAGTTGCCCCTGTACCTGGGACAACTGCTGCTGTACCCGCCGCAAGGCCTCGCGCTCGCGGCTGGCCTTCTTGTCGGACGCCTCGGCGTGCGGCGCCAGGCCGGCCATGCACACCATGAGCGCCAGCGACAAGGCGCCCAGCCGCGCCGGGCGGACATACTCGGATAGTCGATGTATCTGTTTCATGGATTGATTCCCCGAACAAGAAAAGACAGGTCGCGACCTATGCGCTTCAAAACGAGGTCCCCCCGCGCGCCACCAGCATGGTGGCGATGTCCTGGCGGTCACCCGCCCAGAACAGCGGCCGGTTGCCATTGCGATCCATGAGATTGGGGTCCACGCCGGCTGCCAGCATCATCGTGACGACAGCCTTGTCGCCCTGTTCGACCGCGATACCCAGGCTGACCCGGCCCTCCCGGTTCCAGATCGTCATGTCGGGGCGATAGGCCAGCAGTTCCCGCACCACGTCGGTCCGGTGCAGGATGGTGGCCGCGATGATGGGCGTGTTGCCGTCATTGCTTTTCCTGTCCACGTCCGCGCCGGCCTTCAGCAGCAAACGGACGATCCGGACGTGCCCTTGCAGGGCCGCCATGCCAAGGGGAGTAAAGCCACGCCCCTTCAGATCCGGATTGGCACCGCCATCGAGCAACACGCGCGTCATCTCGACATTGCCATTCGATACCGCATGCATCAACGCGTTTTCGCCCCATTCATCGATCACGGCATTCGGATTGACGCCCCGTTGCAGCAGCGCTTCCACACCTTTGATGTCATTACGTGACGCCGCCGCGATCAGCTCGCGCTGCATGCCTTCGGCATAGACCGGCTCGCGATCGTTGCCGGTTTCCTTGATGCGCGCGAAAGCGATCGGGTCATAGCGCGGCCGCGCCTCGGGCGCCATAGGCTTGGGCTCCGGCAACAGCCAGTCGTCGCGCTCCATGTCGAAAGCCAGCACCGGCCCGCTGACCAGCAGCAGCGCCAGCAGCCACTTAGAACTTCGCATTGAAATCCACCTGCAGCACGTCCACGGCGAACGGCAGGCCGTCGATCGCGTCGGCCGACAGCCACTTGGCCGTCAGCCAGGTATTGCGGTCCATGCCGTACGAGCCGCCGATGAAGAAACCCTTGCTGTTGGTGCCGCCCAGGCGGAAATCGGAATCGGCGAAGGCATCCAGCACCGCGTCGCGCTCCAGATGGCGATAGCCGAGGAAGGCCTGCCAGTCGCCCCGATTCTGGATCGAAGGCCAGCCCACCGTGACCTTGCTCTGCCATCCCAGCGTCCGGGCTGCCTGGGGTGTCGTCAGCAGCGCATTGACCTTGGCCGTGTCGTAACCGACGTTCTTCACCACGTCGCCGTCGACGATCACATGAATGGGGTCGAAGTGCGCCAGGTCCAGCGTGGCCGTCAGGTTGACAAGCGAGTAGTCGGCCGCCAGGCCATAAAGGTTCGGGCTGTCCACGGGGGACACCTCGAACATCGTATTACCCTTTTGCCGTGACTTCAAAATGGAATTGGCATAGTCATATCGGGTATCGAAATCGATCGGATCTTTAACTGCGGCAATATTTCGGTAGTCGTAATAGGCCAGTCCAAAACGCCAGCGGGTATCGGCATCCATCTTCCAGTCCAGGCCGCCCTGTACAGCAAGCAGCCATTTATCCTTGGCCAGATTGACGGTTGACGTTTCCACCTCCTGCAGCGGGAAGGCCCCCATCGTGAAGAATGGCTTGCCTGTGCGATCGCTGCGCGCCCAGGGCGTGAACGTGGCGGCCACGCCGTCGAAGTTGAGGTTGTCGTTCCACACCAGATCGGTGCTGAAGAACGGATTGGGAATGCGCCCGCCGGATACCGACAACCAGTCCCATGGCTTGACCTTGGCATACGCCCGATCCAGCACAAGCGAGTACTTGTTGAAATCGTTGCCCAGCGTCTGGTTGGTGGAAAACGGGTCGGTGGTGTTGCCGGTCGAGAAGCGGAAGCCGGTCGAGACATAGTCCGTGACTTTTGCAGTCAGTCCCAGGCGGGCCCGCACTCGCAGACGCTGGCGATCCACCCCTGTGTTGATTGGATTGCTGAAGCTGCCGAGGCCATCTGGATCAAACACGAAGGCAGCGCCGGGTGCATTGCCGTTTGCAAACAGATCGTCCTGATAGCGCAGACGGAAATCGCCCTCCCATTTCAGCCTCCCCACCCACTCCGGCACCGCATTGACGTCGCCCCACTGCTCGGTCTTGGCCTGCGCCACCACTTCCTGACGGATCTGCTCGCTGATTTCGCGCTTCACCATCTCGGGGATGTAGGGCACGCGCACCACGCCGGGCGCGGTCTCCGATACCGCACCGGCCTTGGCGCTCGCCTCGGCCGCTTCCTGGCCTTTTTTTTCGGCCTGCCTGACGAGGTCCTGCGCCGCCTCGGCGCTCAGCACGCCCTTCTTAACCAGCGCGTCCACAAGGGCGAGCGTCGTCGCGCGCAGGGTCTCCACATCCTGGCGTTCGCTACCGGCGTGCGCGGGCACTGAAAACGCCAGGCTCAACGCCATGACCAGGGGCTTGATGTAATGAGTTTTCATGATGAGTTGGTTAATGGAATCTGTTCAAAAATCGGAATGTCAGCGCGACACCACGCGCAGCCGCACCGGCTGCGGCATGTCGTCCGGCAAGGGGTCGCGCAGGCTCACCCGGAGAATTTCCTGGCGCAGCGCTTCGTCCAGTTCGCTGTCGCCCGTGCCCTTGTCGAGCTGTACCCGGCTGACGCCACCCGACGGGTTGAACCAGATCTGCGCGACCACCTTGTAATCCTTGCCCTGCAATGCCTTGGCGCGTCTCAGTTCGTCCTCCAGCTGGCGCGAAATCATGTTCGAATACCAGCTGCGCCGTTCGTCCCGGTCGCCGCCACCGCCGATGCCGATCCCGCTGCCCGCAGCCAGGTCGGTCGCCATCCCGCCCGCCGGTCCGTCGGGGATGCCGCCGGGCGGTGGCGGCGGCGCCTCGGGCTGGGGCGGCTGCGGCTGGTCGAGCTTGACCTCTTCCTTCGGCTTGTCGATCTTCTGCGGCTCCGGCGGTTTTTCCTCCGGCGGCTTGGGGGGCGGCGGCCTGACCAGGGAAATGGTCTGGATCTTCGGCCGCTCCGGCTTGCCGGAATCATTGATGAAGCCCATCACCCCCCAGATCACGCCTGCCGTGAACAACGCCATGAACAGCAGGCCACCAATGAGCGGCAGCCGGCTGCGCAGGGATCGCTTGCGATCAGGCATCGTTACTTCGGCTGCTTGGCCGTCACCAGCCCGAGTTGGGTGATGTCGAGGCGACCGCACAGATCCATCACCTCGACCACTTTTTCATAGGCGATCTTCGAATCGCCTTTGATCACCACCGGCAGGTCGGGGGTGATCGCCTTGAAGCTCTTCAGGCGGCTTTCCAGCTCGGCCATGCTGACGGGATAGGTGTCCAGATAGATCTGCCCGTTGGCATCGATGGTGACCGACTTGGTCTTCGGCTTGGCCAGGCTCGGCGTATTGCTGGCCTTGGGCAGATTGACCTTGATGCCCTGTACCGAAGCGGTCGTCATGATGATGAAAATGACCAGCAGCACGTACGCCAGGTCGAGCATCGGCGTGATGTTGATGTCGTCGAACGGTTCGTTGTCTTCGCGGATCTCGGCCATGTCCGTCCCCTATCGGCTGTAGGTTTCGGCGATGCGGGCGATGTACTCGTCGACGAACACGTGCATGTCGGCGCTGATCGCCTTGATGCGCGATCCCAGGTAGTTGTAGCCAAACAGCGCCGGGATCGCGACCGCCAGGCCGGCCACGGTGGCGACCAGCGCGGCGGCGATGCCGGGCGCGATCGCCGCCACGTTGACGTCGCCGGTGGCGGCGATCGCGGCGAAGGTGATCATCACCCCCACCACGGTGCCGAGCAGGCCCAGGAACGGACCGCCGGAAATCGCGATGGTCAGCAGCACCATCAGGCTGTTGAGCTTCTGGTTCTCCCGCACCACCGTGGCGTCGAGGCTCGCCTTCACCACGTCGAGCGCCTGCGGCGACAGTTCCACACTGGCACGCTTGCCCATGCGGTTCTTCACCTGCTGGATGCCGGCGTGATAGATGCGGTAGAGGGTCGAGTTCTGGTGATGGTCGTGGTGGCCGAACAGGATCTCCGCCATGCCGCTGCCCTTGAGGTCGGCATCCGCCGGATCGTCGTCGGCATCCAGCCTGGCGGTATCCTGCGCCTTCAGGTCATGGAAGGCTTCCAGGAATTCCTTGTTCGCCCGGGTGATCTTGCTCACCAGCAGCGCCTTCGTCGTCATCACCAGGACGCTGATGCCCAGCATCACCATCAGCACGGCGATCACCACCCAGCCATCCAGCGTCACGCTCTTCAGGATCACGCCGAAGTAGGATGCATCGCCGCCGCCATCCTCGCTCTCCTCCTCACCCGCCTGCACCACCTTGTCGCTGTCCGGCCCCTGCGTCATCGCAGCCAGGCGCAGCCAGTCCGCGCTGCGCGCGACGCCGGACACTTCCAGTTCATCGACCTCGCCCCTGAAGCCCGAGCCAAGTTTCAGATCCAGTGCCGCATCGGGTGCCGTCACGGCCGCCTCGCCTGCCATCGCGCCATTGAGATACACACGAAGCTTGTCGCCAAGGGTCGCCGACACCTGGCTCCAGCCTGTTGCGGGGACATCCGGCCCGGTTACCGTGACGCTGCCCGAACGGGCGACCAGCTTGCCGCCTTCCAGTGCCAGCGTCAGCGTCTGCCCGGCATGCAGCAGTTCGGCCGTCTGGCCGTCCGTGTCCGGCTTGATCCAGAGCGAGACCGTCATGCCGGTCGCCGCGCCGTAGACCAGTTTCGGGGCGGCGGGAATATCGAGCGTTTGCGTCCCGTCGAACTTGATGGCCCCGCTGATCGGCCCGCCCGGGGTGCGCGTGGCGGTGAAGGCGCCGGACGCGATCGCCGCCGCCGTACTGTCCTGTGGCGCACCGCTGGCTTCTGCGTAATGCTGGACCAGCATGAACGTCGGGTCGTAGACCGCCTTGCCGTCGCCTGCCGCGGGCGCGCCCTCATTCCCGTAATACAGCCAGATCTGCTGCTTGTCCTTGCCGCCTTCCACCTTCGGAACCTGCACCCAGATCAGGGCCTGCTCGGCGGTGCTGTCGAATTTCTCGATCTGGAAATTAAGCGGCGTCTTGTCGTCACCCGCCACGAAGCGCAGATCGGAGCCATTGGGATTCGCGCTCAGAAAGTCGAAGTTACCCGTGTGCAGGCGGATCAATACCGGCACATTGGCCTGCGCCTCCTTCACTGCGGCACCCGAATCGGCCGTATTGATCGTGATTGCCTTGCGCGCAGACCAGTCGCCGTTCCACCACGCATGGGCCGGGGTGGCCGCCAACATCAACAGCAGAAGGAACAAAAATCGGTTCATGGCGGACAGGCTTCGCGGTATTAACAAAGCCTACGAGTGTGCCGTCGGACTGTTGCGTCGCCATGAAAACAGCCTGACCCGACATGAGCCGAATGGCTCAGGTTCGAGCAGCCTGTTTAGACGAGATCACGTGCCGCTCTTTTTCTGTTTTCGGCAGAGCGCATCGTCCTTTCCGCATTCGGCGGATTCCCCCCCAAAACCCAGTACCTCGACGGTAACGAAACCAGGGCGGAACGACTTGATATCTGCATCCTTTTCGGAAGCCAGTGCATTATTTGCCTGAGCCATCGCATCCATCGCCTTACTGGCACTTGCTGCGGCATCACCGGAAACAGGCGCTGCCGGCACGCCCGACGAGACGGATGGAACGCCTACGGAACTACCACTTGCCGAGAAATTGTCGGCGTTCTTGACCACCAGCGCGGCCACGACCAGTCCGCTGGCGGAACTGACCCCCGCCTCGCCGGCGTCGATCGTCCCAGTCGGGGCCAGCAGATAGACTTTGCCCGGATCGGGTTGCTGTAGGGGCCCGAAGCCGTCCGGATCGTAGCTGACGGTGCGGATGCCGCTGCCGCTGACATCCAGTGGCGGTAACAACAGCAACTTGCCGGTCGGGGTGCCATCGGCCTTCAGTTCGGCGACGAGCCGAGGCGGAGAACTGGTCCTCGCGGAGCGCGAACCCCGCCCGGCATCCAGGGTGCTGCCATCGCCGCTGGTGTAGAGCAGGATGTCACCGCCCTGGAAGGTCGCCACCTTGGACAGGTTGACGTTCATGTCGCCGCTCAGATAGGCGTTGATCGCGCCGCCGGCAGTCGTATAGATACCGATGTTGCGTCCGCTGCTGGCGGTAGGCAGGCCGACGTTGATATTGCCGTTAGGCGCAAGCAGGTTGATGTCGCCACCTGCCGCCCCCGGGTTGGTGCTGGTACTGACGCGCGCATTGTATAGCGTGATGTCACCCGTGCGGCCAGCCTTGAATAGCGCGGCGATCGCGTTGTTGGCCGCGACAAGCGCGCCATTGTAGGCATCGGTCATCAGGCCTGTTGCTGATCTCCCGGCAGCGTCATTCGGATCGATCGGCGCTTCATACACAGCGCGGCTACCCGGTTGGACCGCGCCGGCAAACAGCACGTCGATGGCCTGGTTGGCCTCCTGGATCACGGCGTTCGCCTCGGCGACGGCAGCCTCGGTCGATTTCGCATCGCTCTGCACCTGACCGAGCAGGCCCTGAAACTGGCCGACACTGCGCAGCACGCTGAACAGACCCTCGACCTGCTCGGTACTGAGCGAACCGGTGTCCACGCCGGACATGACAATCAACGAGGCCGCACCCGCGGTCTGCAAGCTGTTATTGGTCGTGTTGCCAACGGCATCGATGCGGGTCACGTCGTTCGAGTCGAGCACCGAGCCACTGAACTTGGTGGCATTCACCGCGCCAAGATTGACGTTCCGACCCGCCTCGACCAGGAGTTTTCCGGGGCCGGCAATCTGGATGTGCGGCATCAATCCCCATTGCGTGCCGTTGTCCAGCACGTTCGAGTACAGCACATCGCGGCCCGCCGCCACCCGGCTGATGTCGTCGCCGAGATTCTGCAAGTCGAGCTGCACGTTGGCGATGTCACGGCCGGCCAGGACCGCCGACTTTTGCGGGAAGTAGAAAGCGGCGTCACTGACGTCGCCCGTTCCTGCCACCACGGCGTAGCGATAGCCGGACAGCACGGATGGCGTGACCATTCGGGCGTCGGAGACCAGCGGCGGATTGAAGGTATAGGATTTCCCCAGAGCGATGAAGTCGCTGATCCCGAGTACCGGGCTGCCGGCCGTGCCCAAGTTGGCGGGATCGTAGTCGCCCGCCCGCAATACCAGGTCGTGCACGGTGTCGCCGGCCAACAGGCGGAAAAGGCCATTACTATCCGGCAATTGGGCAAGACCGTTGGAACCGCCAGCCATCAAGGCGTTCGAGGCGTCGAACCGACCGGTACCGCTGCTCACGCTGCCTTCCAGTGCGGCGGCGGAGAAACGCGGCGGCAGGATGTTTTTGGCCGATTCGGTGACAGGCACGATCATCAGGTTGCCGCCCACCGCTGTCAACGACAGACTGTCTTCGGGCGCGTAGCTGAAGAAATAGCTGGGGGTACCCCGATAGCCCAGGCGCGTGTTCGAAACCGTGGCCCCTGCATTCTTCGGGCTCGCGGTGATTGTGGGGTTGGCCGCGCTACCGAGCGTCACGCCGCCCAGCGCTTCGACGTCGACATGGGCGCCGCGCCAAGCCGGATCGTCGCTCCAGCCCATCAGCCAGAAGGCCGGTGCGGTGGCGCTGTCGGCGACGCCGTTGAGGCCGCCGATATCGCCGCCCGCCGTGAAGCTGGCGCGGCCGCGGCCGATCAGATACTGGCCGCCGAGCAGGTCGCTGCCGGCATCGATGCGCACATCGCCACCGCCGTACACGGCGTTCGCGCTCGGAATGGTATTCCGGCCATTCACGGTCACCAGGGTCGCGCTGGTCGATGCCGAGCGTGAAGTGGCGGAAGCGACCGAAAGATTGCTGATGGTGTTCGACGCCGCAATAGCGATGTTACCGCCGCCCAGCGTGGCGATCCCCTCGATCCCTTTGGTTTTTGCGATCGTGTTGCCAAGACGGTCCACCCACCAGTAGGCTGGCTGGTAGGCGTAGCCACGCGCCACGCTGACCGACGAATTGAGCGTGGTGCCGGGAACGACCGTGTTGCGCCGCAGCCAGTCGTTGACGTTGGCATAGCCGCCGCTGCCCGTGACATCACGCTTGGCATCGATGGAAATACTGCCGCCGTCAACGAAATTGACGCCGCTCGCCGGTGCGAAGTATTTGTTGTTCAGTGCGGGGTCGGCGGCCATGATGGGCAAGGCCACTGCGCGTCCCGTGGTGTACACCACCGACGCCGGCGTGGCCACCCTGACATCCCGGCCCGCAGCGATCCGGATGTCGCCGGTGCTGCTGGTGAGCTTGCCGCCAGTGTTCAGAACCACGTCGCCCACTGTCGTCGAGGGCGTCACCGCCAGAACGTCGGCAGCAGCGTTATCCGCGCCGCCCGCCAGTTCCAGGGTCCAGCCCGAATCGGGCGGAAGCGTGCTTTCGTTCGGCAGACCGAGCCGCGCGTTCACATCGATGTTGCCGGCGGCGCGCAAGGCCAGCCGGCCTGCGGTCTGGTTGACGCCGGTACGCAGCCAGCTGGCGTCTGTCAGATCCCAGTCGGCATCGACCGTCATGTCGCCGCTGCTGACCAGTTCCACGCCGGCGCGCACCTTCAAGTTGCCGCTGGCGACATCGGAACCGCCGGTCAGCAGCGTCAAGAGCGCCGCGTCATGCATTCCGTCCGCAGCGTTCATGAAGGTGTCGTAGTCGGTGTAGACGATGCTCGAGGTCGACGCGGCGCTGGAGGTCGCCGTGATTCCGCTGTAGCGCTGGTAGCCTTCGAGGATGACCTGGCCGTCCTGAGGCACCTGTCCGCCGGGCACGCTGACCGTGCCGCCGGCCACCTTCACCTGGCCGGCGAGGGTGGCCTGCAGGCCACTTCCATTCGCCGTCCTCGGCGCGGAGAACACGACCTCGCCGCCGCTGGACTTGCCGGCCGCAGCGGCGGACACGTCGATCAGCGCGCCGCTGTCGAAATCGAGTTGGCCATTGCGGGCATATAGCGCGACCTTGCCGCCGTCGGAATAGGCAGCGTCTGGCGCGATATCGCTGGAGGTGCCATTAGCCGCGATACGGCTGCCGCCGACCAAATGAATGCCCTGACCGGCGTCGAGTTCAACCTGGCCGCCGCCCGTGGCGCCGGAGGCGTCGAGGCTGCCTTTCACGTTGATGGCGCCGGCATCGGCCACCAGCTGGATATTTTTTGCGTTCACGCTGTCCGTAGCCGCGACGTTCACATCGCCGGTACGCGCACGCAGATAACGGGTGTGGCCGAACCCGCCGGTTTCCAGCGCCGAATTGAGTGCGGAGAAATTGGCCAGGCTGGCGGCATCGATGTTCGCACTGCCGGACTGCTGGCCCGGGGCCGCGCCGGCCGACAGGGTGCCGTCCAGCGCCACCGTGCCGTTCGCCGCCGCAGCCGTCAGCACCCCTGCGTCGCTACCCGCCGCGCCGCCCCGCAGATCGATGCTCGACCCGGCCTGGGCGTCGACCGAGCCCTGCTCGCTGGTCATCGTGAAGCGGCCGGCGGAGGCCGATTCGGTGATGTCAGCCGTGCCCTGGGCAAACGTCTTTTCATAGGAAGACAGGTCGATGCTGGCCCCATTCTCCAGCGTGATGCCGTCGCCGGCTGCCGCGCCACGGGCGGTGAACGCCAGCCGGCCGGATTTCAGAACGATGTTGCCGCCGAAGTCCACCTTGCTGGCGTCGATCTGCAATTTGCCGCCCGGTAGGAGTGCGTCGGTGAAATCCGGGCTGCTGGCGGGCCGGGTAACTTTAATCGCATGCCAGGTCTGCTGGCCGGCGTCATAGGCCTGGATCTTCTGATCGGCCAGCCGGCCGCCTGCGGCGATGCGGCCGGCTGCGATGTTCAGGTCCGACGCGACGCTCAGGGTGCCCGAACCTTGCAGCGACACCTCACCCGCGTTCAAATCGACCTGGTTGAAACCGGCCACCGTGAAGCCCGCGCCATTCTGACTGCTGTCGGCCAGTACCAGCTTGTCGGCGTTTAGGGTCAGCATGCCGGTTCCGGGCGCATTCGCCGCCAGGGCGGTGCCGCTCAGGTTTTCCAGCGTGACCGTGCCGGCGGACAAGGCCACCGGTGCGCCCGTCCCGTTGACGTCGTGGCCGACCAGGCCGGCGCTGTCGAACGTGAAACTGCCGGTGCCGGTTTGACCGAGACTGACGTTGCCATACAGGTCGATGCTGGAATAGCTGCGCAGCACAAAATTCCTGGCGCTGCTCAACGCCGCCAGCTGGGCGTTCCCCAGCGCCAGCGCCGTGCTGTTTTGCGGCACGGCACCGAGGGCGATCTGGCGCGCCCCGATCGCCAGGGTATCGCTCTCCACCACACCCGCCATGTGTGGCGTGCCGGTCGAATCGATGACGACGGATCCCCCCTTCGCGCTCAGCTTCGCGCCGGCGGCGATATCAAGATTGCCGTGTGCAGGATCCGTGTCCAGCGCGCCGCTTCTGACGATGGGCGCCAATTCAGCAGCTGACAGGCCCAGCAAAGCACCGTACTGTCCGCCATCGGGGTTCACGTTGACCTTGAGCGTGCCGGCCCGGCTGACCACCGTGCCTGATGCTTCCAGGGTGGACGTACCCGTTACGTTCAGCGTGTCGGTTGCGGCCAGCCACATTTCCGGGGCGCGCAAGGTGCCGCCATCGAGATCGACGAGGACGTCGCTGGCGACAACGTCGAGCGTCTGACCGTTTGCGGTATCGGTGCGCTTGCCGCCGATAAGCAAGTCGGCTCCCAGCCTCGACAGGTCGTCAGCCTTCAGGCTGGTATAGCCGCTTGGAGCCACGGCGGCGTTGTCCACGATGGCAAATTTCGCCCCATAGATATCCACCTGGCCGTTGGCGCCGTATCTGCCAAGCGCCTCGCGCATCCCCGCCTTGGCCAATAGAGTGCCCTCGAACGCCAGATTCCCCCTGGCGCCGATGCTCAATCGGCCCCCGTCCTGCGGCAATGCCGGCAACGGCGTGTTGTTCTTCGCAGCCTGGTCGACGAAATACTGGCTGCCGGTCACGAGATACTCGGCTTGCGGATGGCTGGTCTGGGTCAGCGCATCCGCGCCTGACTGGACGCTGAATCCCGACCAGACAGACTGGCGTATGCCGGTGCCCGCGTACCCCAGCCTGCCAGCCACGATCACGCTACCGTCGACTTGCGTCGCCGCATAGCCCGAGTTGAGGTTCGTGTAGCCGGCCGCGCTTTGCGCCTTCACCAGATAAGCACCGGGCAACAAGGCGTAATAGGCAGGCAACAGTGCGTAGTCCCCTTGGGGCAGGCCGGCGCCTGCGGCGAGATGCACCATGGTGTAGGGAGCGCCGGCATTCACGTCGACGGGCGCGAGGCCATTGAGATAGCCGTCGCCAGGTTGGAACAGCACGCCGGGAATAATGGCGTAGGTGTTGGGGGCCGCGAGCACATCCTTCGATCCGCCGATGCCCGGTATCCATTCCATGGCAGCAAAATCACCGCCGCCACGGATGTCGAGGGTTGCACCGGAAGCGACGCTCACCGCGTCGGCCGTGGCGGAAATCTGCTTGCTGGGTGCCGTTTCGGTCTGCCGGCTGCCGTACCAGAGCGACTGTCCGACGTTGCGGGTGGCGCCGTAGGGAATGACCAGTTCGGTCTCACCACCATCATGCTGCCACAAGGCCGACACCGAGGTCACACTGCCGTCCTGCAGAATCAGGGATTTTCCGCCCTCGAGCGCGATCTGGCCGAGCGGTGCCTTGATCGTCCCCCCCTGGAGGATCTGGTCAGCCTTGAGAGTGAGCCTGCCTCCCGCGGAAAGAACCGGCGCCGGCTGGTGTGTGTCATTTCCCTTGACGGTAATGAGCCCGTCGGCAACCGGGTTGCGGCTGGCACTGGCCGCAATGTTGCCTTGCGCATCCTGCGTGATCGAATCGACCGACACCTGCTCGACGGCCACGCTGTAATCGACGGCGGTGGCTGGATAGATCTGATCGGACTGCAGCGTGATATTGCCTGCGGAAGACAGACGGCCGGTCAGCGCCAGCAAAGTCTTCAACAATGGCGTGGAATCGGATTGATCGTTCTGGTCGAGGTAACCCAGCGGGAAGCCCTCGAACCGGATGTCGCCGCTGCTGATCAGCTTCAGGTCGGCAACGCCGTTGGCCGCGATATTGCCGGCAAGGGATATCTGACCTGCGTTCAGGCTGAATTCGCCACTACCGGCCTGCGTCGCGACCGGAATCTGTGGCAGCAGACTCGAAAGCGCCGGATATTGCGCAACCACGTCCGCTGGTAGGTTGGTCGAAAGGCGGAAAGCATTCTGCGTGTTGTAGACATCGATCTGGCCTGTCTGCCAGACGTTCCCCTTCAGCGCGCCGCTGCCGATATCGATTGAACCAGTGCCCTGCGCTCGCAGTTCGGGCGTGTCCAGGCGCAACTGCGCACGCGGCGCGAAGTTGTTCAGGCCGGCGTTGAACTGGATCTGGCTGTCCGCCTTCAGCAACACCGTGTCAAAACCGCCGCCGGCACGCACGCCGTTCTTCTCCACGCCGTTCACCAGTTGATCGGCACTGATGTTCGCGCGCAGCGCCGACACGAAGCGGCCGTTGCCATCGGACAGATTGCCGATCACGCTGCTGTCGGCCAACGAGCCATCGTGCAACAACGGTGTAGCCGTCTGGCTGACGACGATCGTGTGCTTGAGCTGATGCACATCGGCGTCCCAGTAGGCCAGTGCGGTCGCCACCTTGGCATCGTTGTTGGCTTCTCCGGCCAGCAGATTGTCGTAGATCGCATTGCTCGTGAGCGCGCCGTGATAAAACAGATCGAGCGCGAAGCTGCCGCCGGCAACCGACGCATCGCCGCCGGCACCCAGGAACGTGGCGTCAAGATAGGCATTCTCGGTTGCATTGATCGCAACACGGCCGCCCTCGCTCGCCACCGTAGCGCGCATATATGTCGCGTTGCCGGCGCCTGAATGCATATCGACGACATGCTTCGCGCCGCTCACGTCGATAACCGCGCCTTCCCCGATGACGAGGTCGTTCTTGCGGGCAGTGATGTCGATCGTGCCGCCACCCAGTACCTGGCCCGTGGCCAGTCCGCGCGGTCCACTATCCGCCAGGAAAACGCCGGCGGTGGACAGCACCGCCTGATCGCCGATGTTAAGCGCATTGAAACGGCCGGTGGCGGTGTCGTAGTAGAACTTGCTGCCCGAATCGAGCATCAGACTGATCGCTCCGCCCGGCGCGACCAGTGTGCCTCCGACATCCATGCGCGTGGCCGACGACAAACTGATACTGCCCCGTGGGTCCATGCGCAGGGTCACGCCCGGATCGACCGTAATGCCGGTTTCGTTGGCACCGAGCTGGAACGTGCCAGAAGACGATGCGCCGGTACTCGCATTCAGGCTGACGGGCGACCGCAGATAGTCCGGCATCGTGGTCTGCACCGAACTGAGCGTGGCGAAAGGCGTGCCCGTGGGCGCGAGTTGCGCATTGGCGCGAGCGATGCGCTGGTATGCGACGGGATGGAGACTCTCCCTGAAGCTGACCTCGTTGAGTCCTTCCAGCGTGTACTGGGTGAATCCGCCCTGAGTGAAGAATCCGGGCAGCAATGCGTCGGCGGAAGGCCCGCCGACGTCGATCGCATCGGCGGTCAGGGCCAGCGTACCCCCATGCGTGCCGCCGTAGGCCTGCAGGTTGACGCCGTCCAGCTCGGTTGTCGGCAAGGCGATCGTGCCGCCGTTGCCGTAGCCGAGCTTACCTGCCTGATCGAGACGCGCGCCGCCCGAAGCATCGATCGTACTGCCGGCGGCCAGCGTGGCGTATCCCTTGATCGTCACCGTGCCGCTATCGACGGCGTTCGGTACCACGACACCGCCAGTGGCAGCGCTGTCGTTGATCCAGTTGCCGGCCACCGACAGGGCGCCGTGTGCGCCCAGGTGCATGGTGCCGTAGAGCGAATTGTCCACGGTGCGGTTGAACGCCAGGGCGCCGTCGGCCGCCCTGACCGTACCCGTCACGTCGATCTGTGGCGCCAGCCACATCAACGAGCCGCCAGCGCCCAGGTCCAGCGTGACGTCCTGCGGCACCGTGATGGTGCCGCTTGCGCGCAGGGCAAGCGTGCCGAATCCGGTGCTGACGTTCGATTGGGCGGTGCCTGACGCCATGCCGCCAAACAGATTCGCCGGCAGCAGCAACGTGTCCGTCAGATCGGTCGGGAAAGCCGCATTCAGCGGATCGGCGTTGACGCCGGCCAGGGCATCCGCGATCTGCTGGCGCGCGGCTGCGCCCTCGCCGAACGTGACGTCGTGCAGAGCATAGACAGAACCCAGGCCGTCTAGGTTGTTGGCCGTGGTGCCATCCTTGACCGAACTGAAATCGAGCGCGCTGCCGGCAAGCACGGACTGCGTGCCGAGCACCAGCCTGCCCGCCTCGGGCATCGCGTTCATGGCACGCTGATAAGGGCCAACCGTCACCCCGCCGGCAAAGTGTCCCCCAAGGGCCATCTGCTGCGCGTCGATGGTCAGCAGGCCAGCGCTTTTACCCTCGACATAGCCCTTGACCAGTGCGGTCTTGTTGACCACGCCGTCGTATTGCAGTGTGGTCGGCGCCGTCGCGACGTCATACAGACGCCCATGCGACACCAGATACGTCGTGGTGCGCGTGCCGTCGCCATAGCGATAGCCGCCACCCGACACGTCGACGCTGGCGTTGCCCGCCGAGATGAATTCGCCGGTGTTCACCGTGATGGTGCCGCCGGCGGTGGTTTTCTCGCTCACCGAGCGCGGCATCGCGGCCACCTTGTCGGCGATGCTGAACAGCGGGGGCGAGCCATTGCGCGTATCGACCGTCACTGTCTGGTTGATCAGGAAGCCATCCTTTTGCAGCGGCGAATCGGCGAGATCGAGGCTGCCGAGCTTGAACGTCAGGTAGTTCGATTCATACGGCAGATCGACCCACAGGCCGGCTGTGCTCAACACGCTGTCGGTGCCGAGATAGACCCGACCGGTCTGCGAGGGACGGCTCGTGGGGTCGTTATTGATGTTTTCCTTGCCGATGACGATGCGCCCCCCTGGCGCAACGGCCTGGCCCTCGTGCACGACGGTCTCGCCGGTCATCTTGATCACGGCCTGGTAGTGCGGAAAGCTGCCTGTGTTGTACACCGTGTTGTCGGCATACGGATCCGATTCGGCCAGCGTGGTGCCGTCGTTCTCGGGCAGGGTCTGGGTCACGCTGTCCTTGCTGGTGGTCAGGATGCTGTTGGCATAAGTGGTCTGCTTGCTGACTGCATCGTAGTTCTCCGCCTTGAGCCAGATCGAGCCGTTCACCGTGGTGGCCGTGTTGGCCGAGACCAGGCCGGACTGGTTGACGACCAGACCCGTCAGCGTGGTGTTGCCGCGATCGGTATGAATCTCGCCGCCAAGGTTGGATGCACTGTTGAGCTTTTGTGCGGCGATGAGTTGGCTCAGGTTCAGCGAACCTTCGGGGGCGGCCGTCACCTTGACCAGGAAGCCGCGCATCGAGAGGTCGTTCGGGTTGTAATCGTTTCCGGTCGGATCGTTGTAAAGCTTCAGATAGACAGACTTGCCTGCGGCCAGGATGACCTGGCCGTTGTTGGCGGTGATGACGCCATGGTTCTCCACCTGAGGCGCGAACAGCATGATGGCACCCCCCTCTTCCACGGGCTTGCCGGTCGCCGGGTCGGTCGCCACCTGGCCGCTGGCACCATCCACCTTCACGCTCTTGATCGTGCCGTAGTTGATCACCTGTCCGGCGGTATTCAGCACCATGGTCGCCACCAGAGTCGGATCCGCCTTACCGACCAGGTTCGAGGTGATGCCGTTGTCGAAGGTGTTCTGGGAAATGTCCAGCGACGAGGCGATCAGCGTATTGACGTTGACCTGGGCGGAGCCGTCGAACAGGATGCCGTTGGAATTGACCAGATAGACCTTGCCGTTGGCCGACAGGGTGCCCTGGATGACCGAGGGATTAGCCCCGCCGATGTAGTTCATGGCCTCGGCCGAGCTGCCGGGCTGGTTGAAACGGACCGTGTAGCCCTGCCCGATGTCAAAGCTGTTCCAGTGAATCGTCGTCTTCATGCCCGTCTGGTTGATCTGCATCAGGTTGGGCGCGCTGTTGACGATGCTGGCGGTGCTGGGGTCCGCCACCACCCCGCCGGTGGGCAACGGGTTGACCGGCGCGGGCGCATGGTTCGGGGCCGCCAGCGACGACGAGGCGCAGGCCGACAGGACCGCCAGGGTCAGCAGGCGCATCTTGAACTGGGGATGCGCCGGCATGGCCGCGGCAACGGTGTGCTGTCTGCTGCGGCGCTGGAGAGACGGTTTACGTGTCGGCATGGCGCATCCTCGCGATTCAGAAATCCAGGCGCGTATCAAAATGCACGCGCACGTCGTGGGCCTGGGTATAAGGCCGGGGGGGGGAGACACTCAGATCGTTCTTCGGTCCGTCCGTCAGGGCCTGGGCCAGGCTCAGGCTGAGGGAGAAGGCGCGTCCGGCACGCAGGTTGAGCCCCAGCCCTACCGAATCCAGGGTGTAGGACGCGATCTCGGCCGGCAGCGCATCGTTCACGCGCAGATACGCCGCGTCGTAGAACGCATAGGGCTGCACGCTTTTCAGTAACGGCCACTGGCTCGGCGCCCAGGCCGGCGCGCGCAGTTCCAGGCTGGCACGGATGCCCCGGTCCCCTGCCGCCTCGGACTGCAGATAGCCGCGCACGCTGCCCACCCCGCCGGCGGAGAACTGCTCGTTGTTGATCAGGGCCTGGTCGGAGAGCTGCGCGTCCGCGCTGCCCACCAGCGACCAGCCGGCCGGCAGCTTCTGCAAGCGTTGGGCGTTGAGCTTGAAGACGGCAAAGCTGTTGTGGGCGAGATAGCGCCGGTTGCCGAAGGACACCTCTCCCGTGCCTAGACCCCGCAGGCCCAGTACCGTGCCGGCCCCCAACTGCCAGTTGCCGCCGGCGTCGTTCAGCCCCACGCCGTAGTTCGCATCCAGCGTCCAGTAACGCAGAGGCGTGCTGATGCCGTTGGCGTCCTGCCTGGAGTTCTTGTAGTCCAGCCCCAGGGTCAATTGGTGCGTCAGGCTTCCCCGAGGACGCAGCGGCATGATGTAGCGCGCGCCAACGATGTCGTTGTTGCCGAACAGGATCTGGTCGCCCACGTTGACGGCCGAGCTGGTGACATCGCTGGTGGAATGCACGGCGTACAGCGACAGGTAACGCCGGTAATCTGCCAGCGGCATCACGTAGGACGCCGACACGGCGCTCCCCTCGGACGGATTGGTAGGTGCGGTCTGGTACGTGAGGGACAAGGTCTGGGCGCGCTGGAACAGATTGCTGTAGCTGATGCCACCGGCCAGCCGCGTGTCGGAGGTGTTGGCGCTGTGGGCATTGTTGTAGTCCAGCCAGGCCGACACCGGCGGGGTATCGTTCACCTTCAGTTCGAGCACTGTGGTGCCCGGCCTGCGCCCAGGCTCCAGCGTGGGCGTCACATGCACGCCGGGCGCGCGGCTGACAGCCGCCAGTTCGCGCTGCATATCGTTGAAATTGGGAACGGCCCCTTCCGCGGTGGAGGGTGCCTCGCTGCGGATGCGCGAAGGCAAGGTGTATTGTGCGCCGGTCACACGAGTACGCTCGATCACGCCCTCGGTCACCTTCAGTGCCACCACGCCATTGTTCACCTTTTGCTCCGGCACGCTGACATAGACCGTCAGATAGCCCGCATCGTGATAGGCCTTCTCAAGCGCGGCGCGTGCCTTCTCGACATCGGCAACGCTTTTACCCGGCCCCAGGAGCGGATACACCGCCTCCTCGATGGCCATCTGGGAGAGAACCGTATTGCCTTCGACCTGAAACTCAAGCAGATCCAGCTTCGGCGAGGTGCCGGTCTCGGGAGCGCCCACGGCCATGCCGGACCAACACGCCAGCGTCAGCAGCAGCACACCAATGCCAGCCCTCATCGTCACCTTTCTTCCGCAAATCTCGGACATGTCCGCGAGCAATCCAAAGGGACTAGAGTGTAGTTAAAGGCTGTTTCAGTACGGCACGCCGAACATGAGCCATACGGCTCATCACGCAAGCCAATCTCTGTATGGGCGCGGCTTTCATCAATTCAGACAGCGCTCAACGACTGGCCCAAAAAAAACCTGCCCAGAAGGGCAGGTTTCTATGGTTGTCGGGAGAGGCATTGCACCGCCCCCTGGTCGTGCAGACCAACCCGATCAGGGGTTGATGTTGGTGGAGTAGTAGCTCATCGCCGGCTGGCAGCTGTTCGGCGAACCGGTGATGCTGCGGGTGTAGTACATCAGCGGCTGGGCTGCGACCGACCCTTCGGACGCCTCGGTGGCGGTCGGGGTGCTGGAAGCGGACGGGGCCAGGATGCCGGCGGGCTTGCCGAGCAGCGCGGTGGTGTTGAAGGTGTTGTTCAGCGGGACCAGAACGGCCGGATCGTTGAAACCAGTGATCATGGCGCTGCGCAGGGCGCCGACGTCGCCGCCCGGGGTACCGATCGTGTTCATCGTGGCCTCGTACCAGAACGTGTAGCGACCCGTGGCCGTGTTGAAGGCGGTCGGGGCGATGCCGTCGATCTTGATGTGGCGCTGGTAGTCCTTGTTCAGGATATTGTTGCCCGTCGCGGCACCACCGCCGATCGCGTACTCGGCGGAGGTGTCGGTCGTGCTCGGCAGTTCGAGCGAGTTGATGCCGATCGCCCAGCGGCCATTGCGGTCGTGGTTGGTCAGACAGGTTTCGACGTCGCCGCCACCGCTGCCTTCAAACACACGGCCGCTGTAGCTGGCAGCGTTACAGGCGTTAGGCTTGGTGTTAGCCTCCCCAAGGTCGCCGGGCACGAACGGCAGCACGCCGTCGGTACAGGGGTCATTCAGGAATTGCATGCGCGAGGCAGTCTGGGTGCCAGAGCTAATAACGCGGCGGGCAACGTAGACGGTGTCGTCACCAACCGGGTTGGTCAAGCCGAGTTCGCTCCAGCCAACCAGGTTGCCCGAGAAGATCGAAGCGATCTGCGACTTGCTCAGGGACGGCATGCAGGCCTCGGTCTCGCTACCCACGGAGCAGCTGGCAGGCAGGGTGCCGGCGGTGATCTGCGCGTCCTGTAGGGCATCGCGCAGACCTTTGGTCACCGGGGTGCCGAAGGTCGTGACGTTCAGCGGCGCAGCCACCAGACCGGCAGGAATGGCGCCCGTGAAGGCAAGTGCCTTCTTCAGGATCGCCGGCTCTTCGTCGGAGACGCCAATGTCGGCAACGCGGGAAGCAGTCAGCGCGCCAGTCACGGGATTGGCCTGGAACACGTTCGTGAACTGCAGGCCGGTGCCGACCAGCTGGCTGATGCCGTTGCCGGAACCACCGTTGCTGTTCTTGATGATGGCGACGTTGGTCTTGCCGAACGAGCCGGCGAAAGCGGCCTTGGGTTGGCAGACCACGGCAAACTGGTTCTTGTCGCCGCCGACGCTGTCGTAGGAAACCTGTTTGGTCGAATCGCAGAACACGCCCCTGGCCCAGGCCTTGAGCTGGTTGTTGGTGGCCGACGAACCGGAGATGTAGATTGCTGCCGTGTTGGCGGCGGTGTATCCACCGTCGGCGAAGTCGTAAGCAAATGCGGAGCCGGAAAGTGCGACCAGGGCACCGGACACGGCCAGGGAGAGGGTATTGAATTTCATGTCTAACCTTTCAGGGATTTGGCTGGCGGAACCGGAGTTCCACCAGGGGTGCGGGAATCGGGAAATGTCTTAAACGAATTTGCGGCGGCGAACCATGAAGCCGACCAGGCCCAGGCCGGCGAGCATCATGGCGTAGGTCTCGGCTTCGGGCACGGGCGCGGCTGCGGTGTAGGTCAGCACGCCGTTGCTGCCCAGCGTGAAGTAGTCAGCGTCGCCGCCGAACGCGAAGGCGGTTTCGGTCGACGTGATCGAGGCCTTGGTGTTCGTTGAGACGTGCTTGTAGAAGTCCATCGACTGGCCCAAGCCGGCAGTCAGCACGGAGGTCAGGGCCGTACCGGCCGAATCGTCCCACGAGCCGGAGGCGGCATCGCCTGTAGTTTGCACGTCGAAACCACAGGTGGTGCAGGAAGCGCCGTAGACGGTAGAGAGGGTGTTGGCTTTAACGGCCATGGCACCCAATGCGTTGTTGTTAATGCTATTGTCGACCGATTTGGTCATCAACAAAGTGCTGCCGGCGCTGGCGCCAATGCCGGCGGAAGTACCGAACACCCCCCAGTGGATGTTGGCGGTGTTGGCGATGGTGGAGACGTAGGTCGTCCAGGCGCTGTTGCTGCTGAAGTCCCAGCTGTTATTGGCAGTGGTGTTGAAGCCCGACGCCAGACCCAGATCGAACACGGCGCTGTTAGTGGCCAGCAGGTTGGCTTCAGGCTCGTTGCCCACGCGGTCTTCGAAGACATACAGGAAGAGGCTTCCGCTGGTGCTGGTGGTCGAGGAGGTCAAGGCGTGGGCCTGGCCGGCGATGCCCATCGAAGCGATGGCGGCGGCCATCGCGAATTTCAGAGTGCGGTTCATTAAACAAGCTCCTTTTTGGTGAGAAATCATTGGTCGGGGCAGCCCCCACGTTTGCGCGGTCGGCCCAAGAGGCCGCCCTGCCTGCAACCCGGCTTTCTTCGAATTTGCTGAAGACCCGTGGCTTTCCGGACCCGCCTCGCGACGGGGTTGGCGTAACGAGAAAATCTCCTGATCCCGCTGTGCGAAACAATAGGGGGGGCGTGTTACATGTATGCAGGGTGGACCGGCCGCTGAACTAATCCTTTCGGCTCATGTCGCAGGCTGGTTTTCCTGTTTGGAAGTCGTTCATGAATCGTGCGTTCGCTGATCCGAATGCTGGAAGAAAACCCGGCTTTCGGGCTTCACGGAGCGGAAGACAAGCGCCTTGGTGGCTGGCTGATCCAAGGAGTACCCGACCAATTGGCCGGATCGAAGGCATCACTCCGGGTCGGCCAGGTCGCTTTCGTCGCTCATCCGTTCGGCAGCCCACTGGGTGGGCTTGTCGGGATCGGCGTAGATGCGTTGCATCAGGGTATTGATTTCGTACAGCTTCGAGTGCTTCGCCGCGCGGGTCACTTCGTGCACCGCGATTTCGACCATCTTCGGCGCCGAAAAGCGCTGCGGCATCCTGGATTTATCCAGGAAGAAGTCATGGCACGAGGCCACCGAGCGGGAAAAATAGGAGCGGCAGGCCAAGGGCCGATTTTCATAGATGGCGCAACGCTCGTCGATCAGAAACGCGCAGGGCACGCTGGCCTGGTCGCTGGTCGGCGCGGCGGCGCGGATGGATGCGACGACCCTGCCCTTCTGCTCCGCGTCCAGTTGCGCTTCGATGTGCTGGACGACGAGCACGGCTTCCTTTTCGGTGAGGACGATGCGTTCGTCCTTGCAGCAGTAGGTGCAGCCGAGCCGGCAGGGAATGTCGCCGGCCCGGGCGGCCATCTCGCCGATTTCGGCATCGGCGACGCGCAACAGCTCGCGGTAGCGGCCGGAGAACTCAGACGACACGGATTTCGATTGATTCCAGGTCGCATTGAGACGGCCAAGAACCTTGTCCGCGACGGTCGTTCCGCTGGCCAGCAGATCGGGACGCTGGGCAAATTCCGTTTTCAGCCAGACCTTGGTATTGGGTACGCGCATGGGAATTTCTCTTTATCAGGAAAGGGCGGCCCTAGGCAGGCACACCGATGGTCCCTGTTGATTTGGCAAACTCGCTGTCACTTTAAGACGAGGAGATGACATGGAGTGGGATCCTGCGACGTGGAATATGAGCCGAACGGCTCATATGCGAGCTCGACGTTCTTCATTTCCCGTCGCCCCGAACGCCGTGGGCATGCAGCAGCCCAAGCGCAATGGCCTTGGCGACCGCCTGGCCGCGTGTGCGGACGACCAGTTTCTTCATGGCGTGGCGCAGGTGGTTTTTGACGGTGAGCATGGACAGGCCGAGGATGTCGGCGATTTCGTCGTTGGTCTTGCCGTCGCGTACCCAGGTCAGCACCTCGACCTCGCGCGCGGTGATGAGCCCGGCAGGCCGTCGGCTGAGCGTGCCGGTGCGCGATTCATGGGACAACATGCGGGCCAGGGTGGCGAGCAGGTGCGGCAGCAGGATGTCGAGATACAGTTCGAGCCGGCTGTCGAACGGCACCCGCACGCGCGAGAAACTGGCGTAGCCCTTGATCTGGCCGTTGGTCCAGCCCATGCCGTGAAAGGCGACATTCTTCAGTTCGAGGTCGGTCAGGCGAGCCGTCCAGTTGCCGCTGTCTTCGTGCTGCCCGGCGATCAGGCGCGGTTCGCCGCAGGCCTGCCATTCCTGTGCCAGCTGGCTGATCAGACCATCGCCCGGGTGAATCACACGGTGATAGTGGTCGTCCTTGAAATAGCGGCAGGCGGTAAAGCGCTGGTGCAGCAGGTAGCCGCTCTCGTCCGCCACGCCGCACAGCAGGATTTCGTGCGGGATGAGCGACTGCACCGGGCCATGGATCCAGCTGAAAAAATGATGGCGCAACGTGACCCGCCGCGAGGCGAGCAGGATGCGCGCCAGATGGCCGCACTCTTCGTCGGTCAGTTCGTTGGTATTGTGCATGGACTCCCCTGTTGCGAGCAGAGAATAGGCACGCGCCATGACAAGGGCATGAAGTTTTTTTGACGCCAGGAACCTTACGCCGCCTCGCACAGTCTTGCGCCCCCCGCGACCTCATTCCCACCCTGCCCTGGCTTCACACGCGCGTAACGCACACCACTTATCGTCGAGGGCCGACTTCCCCTTATGTCCCCACTTTATGAGCCACGACGAATTACGCGTGCATCTGGTACACATCCTGGACAACGCACGGCTGATGACCCTGCTGCAACCGGTGCTCGACCTCGCCAACGGACGTGTGATGGGATACGAAGCCCTATCGCGGGGGCCGTCGAACAGCCCGCTGCACGCTCCGCAAGCGATGTTCCGCGTGGCCGAACAGTATGGCCTGCTGACCGCGCTGGACTGGGCCTGCGTCCATACCTCCCTGAAGACGTTTGCGCACTTGAAGCTGCCGGGACGGCTGTTCGTGAACCTGTCGCCCGGCAGCCTGCTGGACGCGACGTTTGCACCGGAAGCGGTGCTGGCGGCGTTGTCGGATGTCGGCCTGTCCAGCAGCCAGGTGGTGATCGAAATCACCGAGAATGCGACCGCGCTGGATTACGCCTTTCTGCGCAAAGCGGTTGCCGGCTTGCGCGCGATCGGCATCGAGGTGGCCATGGACGACCTCGGCGAAGGCTTTTCCAGCCTGCGGCTGTGGTCCGAACTGAAGCCTGCCTTCGTCAAGATCGACAAGCATTTCATCGCCGGGATCCACCAGGACCCCCACAAGATCCAGTTCGTGCGATCGATCAGGATGCTGGCCGAGGGTGCGCATTCCTGCGTGATTGCCGAAGGCGTGGAAAGCCCGTCCGAACTGGCCGTGTTGAAGGATCTAGGCATCCGCTACGCCCAGGGCTACCTGATCGGACGCCCTTCGCCGGTACCGATCCGGCTGCTGTCACGCGAGGTGGAAGCCTGCCTGCAATCCGGCATCGTCAGTGTCTTTCCCATACTGCAGGCGCGCGACGGCCTGCACGTATCGGCCGACAGACTCGTGGTGTCCGCTCCCTCCGTCAATCCCCACACGCCCAGCGAGGAGGTGCTCGAGTTGATGATGCAATATCCCGAACTGCATGCCGTTGCCGTGGTGGACAATGAGATACCCGTCGGCATCATTCACCGCCCCGCCCTGCTCGACCGCTTCATCGGGCTATACGGCCGCGAGCTCCACGGCCGCAAACCGTGTTGCGACATGATGGACACCGACCCGCTCATCGTCGACAAGGCCACGCGCATGACCGAACTGTCCGAACTGGTCGTCAAGAAAGGCAAGGCCGCCTTTACCCAGGGCTTCATCATCACGACCGAGGGACGCTATCTGGGACTGGGATCCGGCTTCGACCTGATGCGCGAAGTCACCGAAATGCAGATCGTCGCCGCACGTTATGCCAATCCGCTCTCCGGGTTGCCTGGCAACGTTCCGATCCAGGAACACCTCGAGCGCCTGCTTGTCAACGAACAGACTTTCGTCACGGCCTATTTCGACCTCGATCAGTTCAAACCCTACAACGACGTCTACGGGTTCCGCCGCGGCGACGACATCATCCAGCTGCTGGCGCGCATCCTGCGCGACAGCTGCAACCCGGAACTCGATTTTGTCGGTCACATCGGCGGCGACGATTTTGTCGTGCTGTTCCAGAGCCTCGACTGGGAGATCCGCTGCCACGGCATGCTGGCCCGCTTCGATCGCGAATGCCGGGCCCTGTTCAATCCCGAGCATGTGGAGGCGGGCGGCTACCGCAGCGAAGACCGGCGCGGCGTCATGGCCTTTCATGCCCTGGTGACCCTGTCCATTGGCGCCGTGCTGGTCGATCCGAGCAATTACCACCATTACCAGGAGGTGGCACGTGCCGCCTCCGAAGCCAAGCGCATGGCCAAACGTATCGACGGCAGCAGCCTGTTCATCGACCAGCGTCGCATGCCCTTCGGCCGGCGGCTGGTGACGGAAACGCCTGCTGCCGGAACCAGCACGGCGTCGGAAGAGTTGACGTCCGCCTGAACCGGTCGACGGCGGTCACCCTTCAAAAAAATGCGGGCCATCAGGCCCGTCAGGTACTACAGGAGAACATTGGAAACACCCAGTTGCAGGAAGGTAAACAGGGTGTCTTCCGGCCACACGACACGCTATCCTGGCCGATGCTTGGTGCGCTCCACCATCATGCCGATCAGGCCAAGACCCGCCAGTAACGTCATCCATGCCCTAGGTTCCGGCACGGGCACGGCGCTCAGGGCACCCGCATAGACACCCCCTGCAGTGCCGGCCGTGGTGCCGGTCACGACGAACTGATAGAAGCCGGGCGCGCCGATTGCGGAGGGAGACAGGATGGCGCCGAGATCCAGCGCGCCGCTGGAATCGAACGTGCTGTCGGTTCCATAAACCGTGCCGTCCGTGTCCTGCAGGGTGATCGTGAAATTGCTGATGTCGTAAACGGGCGTGCTGCCGGACCCGAATTGCAGCTTCACCTTCACGCTCGTGGCGATGGCCTCCGACGCGAAGGAGCCGATATCGAAGCTGTACACGTCGACGATGGGCGTACCCAGCCCGGGGACGGCATGGGCGATCGAGACGTTCTGGCCGACCAGATCACCGAGATAGCCCGGGCCGACGGTCGATGCAGCGGCCGATCCCATCGAGCCCGCCAGCGCAAGCGCCAGCATGAATTGCATGCGTTTCATGAAAATTCCCCAATCGCGAAAAAAGTGCGGCTTTCCAACATGGATGCAGTTTCACGCATGCATGTTGCAGGCACAGACGCTCGCGTCGCTTCCGACATGGCACGTTCGGGCCAATGGCATAGGCTCCCGGGTATTCGGGCCATCGGGGCCCCATCGACTGTCATCAAGGGATCACTTTGCCGGGCAAGGATGGGCATTCCGAACAACAAGGGGAGTGCCATGGACAAGCAAGACGAGAGACTGGACAGGCAGGCCGACCGGCTGGCCGAGGAAGCCCTGCATGAACTCGGCGATGTGCCGTTCGACGAAGCTGACGACTACAGTCGGCCGTGCGATTACGCCGGGTGCTATCCCTGGCTGCCTGATATCATCGATGCACATCCTCACGACCATACGCTCCACACCACTTTGCGCGGCCGCCCTGCGGCGGACGAGGGATTCGAGTTTCCTGTCTGGTAGCGCACCGCTTGCTCGGCCGACAAAGAAGCTTCATCCTGTAGCGTGCGGGTGAGGCAAGCAGCCTCGGATGTTCCGGGAATGAAGCGTTCAAACCGGCAGCCGGGCGCATCTGGCCAAAACGGGGTGGGATATGTCATCCTGCGCGTGTCGTTTGTCTATCGCCTCGATCACGCGCGGGAGTCGAACCATGCCCTATTCCCTTTTCCTTTCAATCGCTGTTGCAGCCGTCTGGCTGGCTGCGTGCACGGCCACCCCGCGTCCGCTCGAGACCGTACCGTCGGTTGATCTCGATCGCTATTACGGCAGATGGTATGAGATCGCACGGCTCCCGAACCGGTTTCAGGCAATGTGCGTGTCGGATACCCAGGCAACGTATCGTCCGGACGGAAATACTGTCGCCGTGCTGAACCAGTGCCGGACCGCAACCGGCCTCGAGCAGGCCAAGGGTATCGCCAAGGTCGTGGCAGGCAGCCGGGGCGCCCGGCTGAAGGTGAGCTTCTTTCGCCCCTTCTATGGCGACTACTGGATTCTGGATCTCGACCCGGACTATCGGTGGGTGCTGGTGGGTGAACCGGGCCGTCAATACGCATGGATCCTGGCGCGCGAGCCGAAGCTCGACGCGGCGACGCTGACGGCCCTGCTTGCGCGAGCAGCCGAACTCGGCTTCGACCGGCAGGCCTTCATCTTGACCCCGCACACCCCCGCGATGCGCTGACGCCAGGACCATGCCCGCCACCCTTCACGTCATCCAGGCCGACATCACCACGCTCGCGCTGGATGCCATCGTCAACGCAGCCAATCCGTCGCTGCTCGGCGGCAGCGGCGTCGATGGGGCGATCCATCGTGCGGCCGGGCCGGAGCTGCTGGCGGAATGCCGGTTGTTGGGTGCCTGCCCGACCGGCGACGCCAAACTCACAAAAGGCTATCGCTTGCCGGCCCGCTTCGTGATCCATACCGTCGGTCCGGTGTGGCATGGCGGCGACCAGGGAGAGTCCGACCTCCTGGCATCGTGCTACCGGCGCACCATCAAGGTCGCGGCACAACATGGCATCCGTACGCTCGCATTTCCCTGCATCAGCACGGGCGCCTACGGCTACCCGGTCGAGTCCGCCGCGCGGATCGCCATTGCCACGGTTCGCGCGGCCACGCACGTCTTCACCGACATGCAGGACATCTTCTTTTGCTGTCATTCCGATGCGGATAGGGACGTCTATGCAAGGCTGCTCGGCCAAACGGCCGCCTAGCCCCGGGTATCCCGATCGAAAGCGCAATCACCGGCTGGAATCCGCTTTTTCACACCCGGCCATGTCAAACCTGATGCCACCCGAGAAGAACTGATGGACCTGGTTCTAATCCATGGAATGGGGACGACACCCGTTTCCATGATGCTGTTGCGCCGACGCTTGAGGCAGGCCGGGCACAACCCGATTCTGTTTGGCTATTACCCGACTTTTGAAGGCCTGCAGCATGCTACCGCCCGCCTGGTGAAGCTGATCGATCGCCAGATCGACACCCGGCACTATGCCCTGGTCGGCCACTCCCTCGGAACCGTCATCATCAGGACAGCGCTTGGCCATCTGGAAAACCGGACGCCATCCGTCTGCTTCTTTCTGGCACCGCCGATGGTTGCCTGCAAGGCCGCCAAATTCTTTTCCCGGATCTGGCTCTACAAGCTTCTGACGGGCGAGATGGGTCAATTGCTGGCAGTAGACGCCTTCATGGCGAGTCTGCCCATGCCCCAGGTTCCTACCCGGATCTATGCCGGCGTCGGTGGCTTGCGCAACTCATGGCTGCCTTTCGGCATGGAAGCCAATGATTTCATTCTCAGCGTGTCGGAAGCCACGGGCCGTTTCGAAGCGGAAGCCCTCAAAGTGCCCTCCAGCCATACCTACATCATGAACTCGAAGCTGGTCTTCAACGACATGGCGAAGACCCTCGAGGCGATTGCCAGAACGGCGCCCCAGCATTGAGCGTCTTGAAGATACCTATACCCCACATCTTCATTCAAACAATCCTGAAACCGCTGGCGAAATTCGAATGTCGCATGGCATACGATTTTATTTTTACTGCATGATGCAAGGTGATGAAAAGTAGGCTATCTTTCGCGGCAATAGGGCGTGATGCAGGTGCAGCGGGCAATTCCGCGGTGCTGTCTTCCATCTGCATCGAGAAAAACAATTCCTCCCCCAAGGGTGCCCTAAGGAAAAATACAGACACGGTTTCATCAGTGCGGCGAATTTGATTGATTGGCAAAGCGGAAGGGAAATGTCCCCTTCGCGCAGTTTCCTTGGTTTGGATAAGGACTGAGCATTCAATGAAAGCTGTCGATGCCTCACCGGATAACCCTGGACATCGAGGGGGAATACTGCTTTTACGCCGGTTACTGGCCATCTGGTTGCCCGTCGTGTTGGTGCTTGCAGGGGTAATCTGGGCGTTCTATCTCATCCAGGCAAGAAGCGCCCTGGCCTTGCAGAAAGCTGCCGAACACGAAGCCATCCGGCTTGCGGTCCAGACAAACCGGGGCGAATTCGCAAACATTCGTTCCGACCTGCTCTATCTGGCGGACCAATACGCGCTCCTGAGCGACGGAACGCACGCCACGCCTCCTGCGTACGCGGCGCTTGCCGCGCGCTATGTGGCGTTCGCCTCGCGCAAGGCGCTATACGACCAGATCCGGTTTCTGGACGAAAACGGGCGGGAGATCGTCCGCGTCAACGGGAACAACGGTCATCCCGAAAACGTTCCGCCCGAGAAGCTGCAGGACAAATCCAGTCGCTACTATGTACGCGAAACGCTCGCCCTGGCGCAGGGCGAAATCTATGTATCGCCTCTCGACCTCAATATCGAGCATGGGACCCTCGAGCGGCCCCTCAAGCCCATGGTGCGCTTTGGCACGCCGATTTTCGATCGGCAGGGCCACAAGCGCGGCATCATCATCCTGAATTACCTGGGCGAGAACTTCCTCGCCCATCTACGGAAAATCTCGACCACGGATCACGCTTCCAGCCAGCTCTGGCTGCTGAACGCCGCCGGATACTGGATGCTGGGGCCCGGTGCCGATGACGAATGGGGGTTCATGCTGCCGGGCCATGCCGACAAGCGTCTGGCCATACGTGACCCTCAGGCCTGGAAAAGAATCAACTACAGCGCCCGCGAGGGTCAGTTTCTCACCGACCAGGGCTTGTACACCTACGCGACGGCCACCCCTCTCCCCGGTCCGGATGGCGTATCGGGCACCTCCAAGGGTGAACGCTGGATCCTCGTGGCCTACCAACCTGCCGCCACGCTTGCCGCACAGAACGTCGTGTTGTCGCAGCGTCTCTGGGTTGTTTTTGCCGCGCTGCTGGTGATTTTCACTTTCGCGGCCTGGGCAATCGCTTTTTACAGCATGCGACGACGCACAGCCGAGGCCTCGGTCGGGGTAAGCGAAGCGCGTTTTCGCGCCCTGCTCGAATCGGCACCGGATGCCATCGTGATCGTCAACCGTGCAGGGCACATCGTGCTGGTCAATGCACAGGCGGAAAAATATTTCGGTTATGCGCGCGACGAACTTCTGCTGCAACCGATCGAGATCCTGGTTCCGGAATCCCTGCGCCCCCGTCACGAAAGCCACCGTGCAGGCTATGCTGCGGATCCCTACACGCGTCCCATGGGCGAAGGCATGGAGCTGTTCGGCCGGCGCAAGGACGGCAGCACGTTTCCGCTGGAAATCAGTCTGAGCCCGCTGGACACGCCACAGGGCAAGGTCGTGACGGCCATCATCCGCGATATCAGCGCGCGCAAGCAGGCCGAGCGCCAGCGCCACGAAGCACAGGTACGCTACCAGGATCTGATAAACAACTTGCCGGTCGGTGTGTTCCGCAAGACCACCGGACCGGAAAGACGTTTCCTCGAAGTGAACCCGGCCCTGGTCAACATGCTGGAAGCCGATTCCGCCGAAGCCTTGCTGGCGCATCCGGTTGCCATTTTCCAGACCGCTTCCGGTCAACCGCTTTTCAGTGAAAGCGAGGGGCAGCCGAATAGGATCGTCAACGAGGAAATCGAATTGCACACGCTCAAGGGGCGGCCGTTCTACGGAGCCATTACGGCCAGCCTGAAACGCGAAGCCAGCGGCCGGGCCTATTACGACGGCATCATCGAGGACGTCACCCGGCGCAAGGAAATCGAGCAGCAACTGAAAAGTCGATCGATCGAGTTGGAGGCCATCAACCAGGAACTCGAAGCCTTCAGCTATTCGGTCTCCCACGATTTGCGCGCGCCGCTCCGGGCGATCGACGGCTTCAGCCATATCCTGCTGAACGACTATGCCGACAAACTCGACGAGACGGGACGCGATCGCCTCGGCCGGGTGCGCCGCGCCGCCCAGCACATGGGCACCCTGATCGACGACCTGCTCAAGCTGTCACGCGTCACCCGAACCGAACTCAAACGCGAGCAGGTGGATATAAGCGCCCTCGCCAACGAGATCGTTGCGGATTTGTGCAAACAGGCACCGGATCGCACAGTGCAATTCGTCATTGCCCCGGATCTCCTGGCGCAGGGCGACAAGGGACTGCTGCGCATCGTGCTCGACAATCTGCTCGGCAACGCCTGGAAATTCACGGGTTGCCGTGCCGAAGCCCGGATCGCACTGGAACGCGCAGACGGCCCGGGCATCCCGACCTATGTCGTCAGCGACAACGGGGTGGGATTCGACATGGCTTATGCCGACAAACTGTTTGGCGTATTCCAGCGCCTGCACGATACAAGCGAATTCCCTGGGACGGGCATCGGTCTCGCCACCGTGCAACGAATCATTCACAAGCACGGCGGCAGGATATGGGCCGAAAGCGAGGTCGGAAAAGGGACGCGATTCTATTTCACCCTGGAACCGGAGATGTCATCGTGAGCGACAAGAGCATACTTTTAGTGGAAGACAACCCGGACGATGCAGCCCTGACCGTCCATGCCCTGGAAACCAATAACATCGGCAACAGGCTAGTCATCGCGCGCGACGGCGTGGAAGCGCTCGATTACATGTTCTGCACCGGCCCCTACGCCGGCCGCGACCCGTGTGATCATCCGTCCGTGGTACTGCTGGATCTCAAGCTTCCAAAAATCGACGGTCTGGAAGTGCTGCGCCGCGTGCGCGCGAACGAATCCACGCGCTTGCAGCCGGTGGTGATCCTGACCTCATCGAACGAAGAGGAAGACCGGATCAAAGGGTATACCCTGGGCGCCAACAGCTATGTGCGCAAGCCGGTCGATTTCGACGATTTTGTAAGAGCGGCTGGCCAACTAGGGCTTTATTGGCTATTGCTCAATCAGACACCGCCTCAAGGAAACTAGACCAATCAGCATGAAACAGCGAATGAAAACCGGGCCTGCGGGAAGCCATCATGAATGAAGCGAGCAGCGATGTCGCGATACGCGCCCTGATCGTGGAAGACTCAGAGGACGATGCCCTGCTGTTGGTCGAATATTTGCAGCGCGCGAACTTCTGCCTTGAATGGCAGCGCCTGGACACCGAGGCCGAACTACTGAAGGCACTCGAGCAGAAATGGGACATCGTGTTCTCGGATTACTCGATGCCCCATTTCAGTGGGGCGCGCGCACTCGATGTCGTCAAGCGCCACGATCCCGACATTCCCTTCATTTTCGTTTCCGGCACCATCGGCGAAGACACTGCGGTCACTGGCATGCGGGCAGGTGCGCAGGACTATGTCATGAAGGGCAATCTGGCCCGCCTGGTGCCTGCGATATACCGGGAGCTGTCCGATGCCAGGGTGCGGCGCGAGCGGCGCATTGCCGAACAGGCCGTGCGCCGGCTTTCGCTGGTCGTGGAACAGGCCGCCGACAGCGTGTTCATCACCGACCCGCAAGGCAAAATCCAGTACGTCAACCCAGCCTTCGAACGGCTCACGGGCTTCACCGCGGAAGAAGCAATCGGCACCTCACCGTCGCTGATCAAGTCGGGACACCACGACGAGGCATTCTTCCGGAATCTGTGGGACATCATTCTTGCGGGCGGCGTATTTCAGGAAACACTCGTGAACCGCCGCAAGGATGGTGACCTTTTCTACGAAGAGAAAACCATCGCCCCCCTGTTCGACAGCGCCATGCAGATTTCGAGCTTCGTCTCGACGGGCCGTGACATCACCGACAGGATACGCTCGGAGGAAAAGCGGGCCCAGCTGCTGGACATTCTCGAAGCCACGACGGATTTCGTCGCCATCATGGATGACGAAGGACGCCTGCGTTATCTGAACCAGGCCGGGCGAGCCATGCTGGGGCTACCGGGGGACGAGGACGTCAGTGCACGTCATATTGCCGACTGCCATCCCGAATGGGCCACCCAACGGATTCTGACTGAAGCGTTTCCCACGGCTCGGCGCGAAGGTGTGTGGCACGGGGAAAGTGTGGTCAATGGCGCGGATGGACAGGAGATTGCCGTCTCCCAAGTCGTGCTCGCCCACGGCGGTTCGAACGGTGCAGCGGGATTTTTCTCCACCATTGCCCGCGACATCAGCGAACGCAAACACTTCGAACACGAACTGAAACGCCAGGCGACTCACGACGCCCTGACCGGACTCCCCAATCGCCTGTTGCTCGAGGAGCATCTGTCTACCGAACTGGCGCGTGCCCAACGCAACCGCTTGCAGACCGCGGTGCTGTTTCTCGACATCGACAATTTCAAGCGCATCAACGACAGCCTGGGACATGCCGCCGGCGACGCGTTGCTACGCCACGTGGCGCAACGCCTCAGGAACTGCGTGCGGCCCAACGATATCCTGGCCCGTTACGGGGGCGACGAGTTCACCATCCTCATCAGCGACCTGCCCAATTCAAACGGCATATTGACCATCCTGCATAAAGTGCGCGAGGCGTTCGAGACTGCGATCCTCATCACCGGGCAGGATGTCTATGCTGCCTTCAGCATGGGGGTTTCCATCTATCCCCATGACGGTCACGATCCGGAAACGCTGCTGAAGAATGCAGATGCGGCGATGTATCGTGCCAAGGCAAATGGCCGAAACCAGTATCAGTTCTATGCGCCTGAAATGAATGCGCGCGGAGAGGAGTTGCTGGCACTGGAAACGGACCTGAGGCGCGCGCTCAATCGCAGGGAATTTGTACTGCACTACCAACCCCAGCTGGATCTGCGCACCGGGAAAATCGCCGGAGCGGAAGCGCTATTGCGTTGGCAGCATCCCGAACACGGGCTCGTGTCGCCCGACGACTTCATCCCCTTGCTGGAAGAAACGGGACTGATCGTTCCCGTGGGGGAATGGGTGCTGCGCAATGCGTGCGAACAATACCGGAAATTCCACGAGGCCAACCTCACGCCCATGCGGATATCGGTCAACGTCTCGGCCCGGCAATTCAGGGAACAGGCCCTGCTGGACCGGGTGAGGCAGGCTCTCCGCGATGAAGGCGTCCCCCCGCATCATCTCGAACTCGAGATCACCGAAAGCACCGCCATGCAGGACGTGCAGGCCACGAGCGAAATCCTGGCCGCACTCGATGCACTGGGCGTACGTCTCGCCATCGACGATTTTGGAACAGGCTATTCCTCGCTGGCCTACTTGAAACGTTTTCCGCTCGACGTCCTGAAAATCGACCGCACCTTCATTCCGGACTCCTGGGAAGACGACAACGTCTCAGCAATTGCCGAAGCCAGCATTTCACTCGGCCATAAACTGGGGCTCGAGGTGGTTGCAGAAGGCGTCGAAACCAATGAGCAGCTCGGCTTTCTGCGATCGCACGAGTGCGACATCATCCAGGGATATTGCTTCTGCCGTCCCATATCGGTGGACAAGACCGCCGCGTTCATCGCGGGCCATAACCCGCAGCAGTTGCCGGGAGACTAGTCCTGGGCGGACAATGTCTGTTCCATGCCCGGTACGGTCTCGTTCCACGTGTGCGCCGTGCGGTGCATGACCGGCCGCCCGCAACGTGCCACACGCCCCCTTATTCGCAGAAGGCAAAGTCCATGAGCCAGTTTCCCCAATCCTTGCGTGCCTGGAACACTCCCGCGTTCCAGGCTGTCCTCAAGCAGGAAATCGAACAGCTGGATGCCGGATGTCTCCCGCTGCAACGGGGCTTATCGTCCAGCAGCTACGTGACGGACCGCCCCTTCCAGGCGCTGATCATCAGCGTGAACGAAGAAGCCGGCCTGATCCGGGCCAAGGCAGGCATTTTCTACACGGGGATCATTGCGGGCTGCAGCTGCGCGGACGACCCGACGCCCATCGACGAGCAGACCGAATACTGCGTGGTGCGGCTCGACATCGACAGTACGACCGCCGAAGCCACGGTGACCCTGCTGGAAGAGTAGCGCGCAGACTGGGAGCTGTCCCCCGCCCGTCTCAAGGCAAAAGCAGGCTGAAAACCGCACCGGGATCATTGCCGAGCCGCAGTTCGCCCGAGCGCCCCCGGTTGTCATGGCTTTGCGCGATCAGTCTGGCAAACTGCAGGCCCAGACCGGTTCCTGTGGCGGCGTACGGCCGACCATCGGCCACGCTCTCGAGAATATGTTCGGGATAACCCGGCGAGTCATCGCGCACGCGCAAGGCCAAACAGTCTGCTTCCATTTCCGCCTCGATCCGGATGGTCGATCGCGCATGGGCCAGTGCATTATGGATGGCGTTGACCAGGGCCATTTCGACCAGGTCGCGATCGAAGAACCAAAGTACGGGCGTATCCGCGGCGATCGCCGTCTCGACATGCAGGCGACCGTGTGCAAGGGCCCTTGCGCTGGCCGCGATTTCCTGAACCAGATCATGCGGCGAATAGGCATCGAGCACGGGATGGATCGGCTGATTGGCCGCCTTGTAGATCAGCAGCGCCTGATGCAGCCGATCGACCACGTTCTGACACAACAGCCGGGCCGAATCGACCGAGGCGTCGTGCTCCGCTTCGCCCAGCAGCGGGATGCGCTCGAGCGTCATCGACAGCACGCCCAGATTGTTCTTCAGTTCATGGATCAGCGCCGCGTAAAAATCGGTGCCGTCGAATTTCATCGGACAGCCTTCCGCTGGATGCCGAAACGGGTTTCCACATCCTTCATCTGCAGACGCAGCCCGGCCAGACGCGGGTGGCCGGGCGCCTGGCGCTCCGCCTCCCTGAGCTGGGTCCGTGCGGTCTCGATCATGGTCTCGTTCATCCCCACCTGGTCGATGTACTTGAGGATCACCCACACGGCGTTCATGAGGATGCGGGGGTTGTAGGGCGCTTCGTTGCAGGCGGTCAGCAATTTTTCCACGGCGGTTTTGTAGTCCCCGCGCTGCGCCAGCACCACACCTTCGTTGTTCAGCTTGCGCACATCGCCCGTCGCCGAGGCCAGGACGCTGGCGCCGGCATCCGTCCGGCCAGCCTCATCGTAGAGACGCTTCGCCTTCGCCAGCAGCGCCTCGCTGTCGTGCGCGTTGCGCGCCACCTCGGCGACCACGGCATCCGCTTCCTCATTGCGGCCGTTGGCCATGCAGGCACCGGCCAGATCCAGCATCAGCTGGGCATCCCCGCGCGTACCGTCGGCCCGCAGGCTTGCCACCGCATCCAGCGCCTTGGCGGCTTCCGACAGATTGCCGGTCCGGGTATGCGCGAGGCTCTGCGTGACCGCCATCACAAGCTGCCCTTCCGGATTCGCCTGCAGCGTGCTTTTGTTCTTCTTGAGCGTATCGGCCACCGCCTCGAGGTCGCCCTGCTCCAATTGCACCCGGCACAGATTGCCGAAGTCGGCGGGCGTCACGAAAATGGAATGACGCCCTTTCTCCAGCACATTGTCGAATGCCGTACGGGCGGTGTCGAGATCGCCGTTGCCATAGGCGACTTCCCCGAGTTTCTGCTGCCTGCGGACCGTCTTGGCCGAGATGGCCACGCCCTTTTCCAGGGCTTCCTGCGCTGCGGCCACATCCTTCTTTTCCAGGCAGACATCGGATAGCAGGTCATAGGCGGCGACCATTTCAGGCGCACGCTCCAGGACGTCACGCAGTTCTTCCTCGGCTTCCTCGTTCTTCTTCTGCAGATGCAGGGACCTGGCAAGCCCCAGGCGGGCCCAGGGAATGGCACGCATCGACACCACCTGCTGATACAAGGCTTCGGCTTCCTCGAAGCGTCCGAGTGCGACCAGCAGCTCGCCCTTGAAACGCAAGGCATCCACTGCATATTTCGGCTTGTTGTGTATGAGCGCGTCGCAGGCCGCGATCGAGGCCTCCAGGTCCTGTGCCTGGAAATGCCAGTAGACGTCCCGGAATGCCCGCTTGCGCAACAGGATGCCCGTAAGCCGGCTGCACAGCAGCTCTGCACTGAAGGGCTTGATCATGTAGTCATCCGGCGCCAGCTCGGCCGTGGCAACCACTTTTTCGTAATAGGATTCCGCCGTGACCATCATGAAGACGGTCTCCAGCGCGATCAGGTTGCCGTGACGCAACTCCTCCAGCAGTTGCTGGCCATCGCGTCCCACGCCCAGATTGAAGTCGCACAGGATGAAATCATAGGAGCGGTTCTTGATCTGGAAGATGGCCTCGGCGGCATTGGCCACCATCTGGATCTTGGTGATCCCGAAGTTGGACAGGGTCAGCCGCAGGGCATTGCGCATGCCCGGCGAATCGTCCACCACCAGCGCCCGCAGGGCGCCATAGTCGATGAAGGTATCGCTGTCCGGTGCCGGCGGCTGGCTCACTTCCGAGCCCCTTCGCATAAATAGTCAGCGTTTTCCACCTGGATTTCCATTGAATGGATTTATTGAGTGGAATAACGACGATTTTCTGCCCAACTGAACCTCAGGCAGCCCGGAAACGCGCTAGGAAGCGGATTTCACCCCGGCCGGTTGGGCGACAAGCGCCAGTTCCTCCCCATACGGCCTGCTCGGGTACTGGAAAGCCACCGGTCCGTCGGGTTCCGCATGGACGAATTGATGAACGAAAGGATCCATCGAGTCTTCCATTGCAGAAGCCTCCCCTTCGGCCACCACCACGCCGTTATGGATGAAATAGACATAGTCGGCCACTTTCAGCGATTCAGACACGTCGTAGGTCACCACGATCGAGGTCAGGCCGAGCGCATCGTTGAGCCGGCGGATCAGGTTGGCGATGGTATTGAGCGAAATCGGGTCGAGGCCGGCGAAAGGTTCGTCGTACATGATCAGCCGGGGATCGAGCGCAATCGCCCGGGCAAGCGCCACCCGCCGTTCCATGCCGCCCGACAGTTCGCTGGTGCGCAGATCGTGGGCGCCACGCAGGCCGACGGCATGCAGCTTCATCAGCACCAGGTCGCGGATGACATCCTCCGGAAGGTCGGTGTGCTCGCGCATCGGATAGGCGATGTTGTCGAACACGGACAGATCGCTGAACAAGCCGCTGACCTGGAACATCATCCCCATCTTCCGCCGCATCGCATACAGGCCTGCGTTGTCGAGTTCATGGACGACCTGGCCGTCGAACACCACACTGCCGCGCGACGGCCTGAGCTGGCCGCCGAGATGGCGCAGCAGCGTGGTCTTGCCACAGCCGCTGACGCCCAGGATGGCGACGACTTTGCCACTCGGTATCGCAAGATTGATCCCCTTCAGCACGGCATTGTTGTCGTACGAGAAATGCAGGTCGCGCACCTCGACCAGCGTACGGGCCGGAGGAGCCGACGCATCGTGTTCGAAAGCAACCGCCATGTCATCCAATTCCGGGCTAGACATCAGACCGCCGGCAACAGCGCATCGGGCGCTTCCAGTGCGGCTTTCACCGCCACCAGGAACTGCACCGCGTCGCGTCCGTCGATCAGTCGGTGGTCGTAGGTCAGCGCCAGGTACATCATGGGGCGGATCACGACTTGGCCGTTTTCCGCGACGGGACGCTCCTGGATGGTGTGCATGCCCAGAATCGCCGACTGCGGCGGGTTGAGGATGGGTGTGGAGAGCAGCGAACCGAACACGCCGCCGTTGGTGATGGAGAACGTGCCACCGCTGAGTTCCTCCAGGGTGAGCTTCGCCTCGCGCGCGCGGCGGGCGAAGTCGGCGATGGCCGCTTCGATTTCAGCGGACGACAACGTCTGGGCGCGGCGCAAAATCGGTACCACCAGTCCGCGCGGACTGGAGATCGCGATGCCGATGTCGGCGTCGCCCTGCCACACGATGTCGGTGCCGTCTATGGCGGCATTGACGATGGGAAACTGCTGCAACGCCTGGCATACCGCGCGCACGAAGAACGACATGTAGCCGAGCTTGACGCCGTGCTTGACCTCGAACTCGGCCTTGAAGCGCTGGCGCAGTTCGTTCACCGGCTGCATGTTCACTTCGTTGAAGGTGGTCAGCATGGCGGCGGTGTGCTGTGCCGCGACCAGACGCTCGGCCACGCGGCTGCGCAGGCGCGACATGGGCTCGCGGCGGCTTGTGCCCGGCGTAGCTGACGCCGCCGCCGGTGTCGCAGCGGGCAACGGCATGGCGGGCGCGGGCGGCACCGCAGCGAGTGTCGGCACAGCTGCCGCAGGGACGGCCGGCTGGACGGGTTTCTCGGCGGCAACAGGCGGCACCGTATTCTCACCGGTCTCGATTACCGCCACCACCTCGTCGGCCTTGACCACGGCACCTTCGGGCTGGCGCAGCTCGACCAGCGTGCCGGATGCCGGGGCCGGGATCTCCAGGATGACCTTGTCGGTTTCCAGGTCGACCAGGGTTTCGTCGCGGGTCACTGCCTCGCCCACCTGCTTGCGCCAGGGCAGCAGGGTGCCGCTGGCGACCGAATCGGACAGGGTCGGGACGCGCACCTCAAGCTTCATAGGATGTCTCCAGCGCATCGTTCAGCAAGGTTTCCAGTTCCGCCCGGTGGCGGGATACATAGCCCGACGCCGGTGCGGCGGCCGGGGGCCGTCCGGCATAGTGGAAGCGCCGGCCACCGGGCGCGCAATGATTGAGGTGATGCAGGGTCTGGTACCACGCGCCCTGGTTCATCGGTTCTTCCTGTGCCCAGACGAATGTCCCGGCCTGCGGATAGGCCTCGAGGACGGCACGGAAGGCGGTTTCAGGGAAAGGATAGAGCTGCTCCACCCGGACCAGCGCGATGTCGTCCAGCCCGCGTGCCGCACGCGCCGCCTCGAGATCGAACCACACACGCCCGCTGCACGCCACCACGCGTCTGGCTTCGCGCGGGGTACGCGGATCGTCGATGACCGGCAGGAATGCGCCATCGCTCAGGTCTGCCAGCGACGATGTGGAGGCGGGATGGCGCAGCAGGCTCTTGGGGCTCATGATCACCAACGGCTTCCTGACCGGGCGCACGAGCTGCCGTCGCAGCAGATGAAACATCTGCGCCGGCAGGGTCGGCACGCAGACCTGGATGTTCTCCTGTGCGCATAGTTGCAGGTAGCGTTCGAGGCGGGCGGAGGAATGCTCGGGTCCCTGCCCTTCCAGACCATGCGGCAGCATCAGCGTCAGGCCGCACAGGCGTCCCCACTTGGCTTCGCCGCTGGTGATGAACTGGTCTATCACCACCTGCGCGCCGTTGGCGAAATCGCCGAACTGTGCCTCCCATACCACCAGCGTGTCGGGATCGGCCGTGGCATAGCCGTACTCGAACGCCAGTACGGCTTCTTCCGACAACAGCGAATCGATGATGGTGAAATCGCCCTGTCTGCCGTGGATGTGTTCGAGCGGCACATAGACGCCGCTCTGGCGGCGTTCGCGTTTCTGGTCGTGCCACACGGCATGGCGGTGGAAAAAGGTGCCGCGTGCAGAATCCTGGCCCGACACCCGAACGTTGTAACCGACGTCCAGCAGGCTGGCATAGGCCAGATTCTCGGCATAGCCCCAGTCCACCGGCAGCTCGCCCGCACGCATCCTGCGACGGTCATCCAGCACCTTCTGCACCCGCGAATGCAATTCGATTTCATGTTGCAGCGTGGTGATGCGCTCGCCCAGGAAATCCAGCCGGCTGGCCGATATCGCAGTCGGCACCTCGCCAGGGTCGCCATGCTTGAAACGGCCCCAGTCCACGCCATAGGTCGCCTTGAAATCGGACAGGATCGGCGAACTCAGCGATTCTCCATGCTCCAGCCGTTCGCGGCATACGTCCACCAGATCGTCCGCCTGCGCCTGGGACAGCACGCTTTCGTCGACCAGCCGCTGGGCGTACAGAACGCGCGTGCTGGGATGGGCCTGGATGCGGCGATACATCAGTGGTTGGGTGGCAAGCGGTTCGTCCTGTTCGTTGTGGCCATGGCGACGGTAGCACACCAGGTCGATGAAGCAGTTCTTGTGGAAGGTATAGCGGAAATCCACCGCCGTCTGCACGGCAAAGGCGACCGCTTCGGGATCGTCGCCGTTGACGTGCAGCACCGGCGCTTCGACCATCTTGGCGACGTCGGTGCAATACAGGGTAGAACGCACATCGCGCGGATCGGAGGTGGTGAAGCCGATCTGGTTGTTGATGACAATATGGATCGCGCCGCCGTTCCGGAAGCCGCGCGTCTGCGACATGTTGAGGCTTTCCATCACCACGCCCTGCCCCGACAGCGCGGCGTCGCCGTGCAGGATCACCGGCACCACCTCGTAGCCGAGCACGTCGCCGCGCCGATCCTGACGCGCACGCACCGAGCCGCGGACGACCGGATGCACGATTTCGAGATGCGAAGGGTTGAATGCCAGCGCCAGGTGCACGGGCCCGTACGGCGTGGCGATGTCGGAGGAAAAACCCTGATGGTATTTGACGTCGCCCGACAGCGGCGAATCGGGATAGCTGTTGCGCGGTTCTTCGTACAGGCTTTCCAGCGAGCATCCCATGATGTTGGCCAGTACGTTGATGCGCCCGCGGTGCGCCATGCCCATCACGATCTCCTTGGCGCCATGGCGCGCGCAACGCGCGATCACCTGGTCGAGCAACGGGATCAGGCTCTCGCCGCCCTCGAGCGAGAAGCGCTTCTGCCCGACATGGCGGGTATGCAGGAATTTTTCCAGCGTCTCGGCATCGGTCAGCCGCTTGAGTAGTTGCTTCTTCAGGTCGATCGACACCCCGAAGCGTCCCTGCGCTGATTCGATGCGCTCCTGCAGCCAGCGTTTGCGCGCGACATCGGTGATGTGCATGTATTCGACACCGACATGGCCGCAATAGGCGTTGTTCAGACGTTGCAGGATATTCCCCAGCGTGGTGCGCTCCACTCCGAACAACGAGCCGGTTTCGAATTCGCGCGTCAGGTCGGCCTCGGTCAGGCCATAGTGCGCAGGGTCGAGTTCGGGCGTCGGCGGGGGTTCGAAACGGCGCAGGGGATCGAGGTCGGCCTGCCGCACGCCCAGGTAGCGGTAGGCATTGATCAGGCGCAACACCGCAACCTGCGCGGCATCCGATCCGGCTGCCGTGCCCGGCAACGGCTGGGTCAGCCAGGGCGCCAGGGCGGCGTCGCCGAACTGCTCCAGATACGCCGCATTGCCTGCATACAGCGGTGAGGTCGGATGCCAGTCGGGCGCGCTCATGGGCCGATCGATCCCGGATGGCCTGCTAGGCCTTGCGCTGGTCCAGCGGTACGAATTCGCGCCGCGCCGCGCCGCTGTATAGCTGGCGCGGCCGGCCGATCTTGTGCGCCGGATCGGACAGCATCTCATGCCATTGCGCGACCCAGCCGGCAGTGCGGGCCATGGCGAACAACGCGGTGAACATGCTGGTGGGAATGCCCATGGCGCGGAAGATGATGCCCGAGTAGAAATCGACGTTGGGGTAGAGCTTCTTGGCGATGAAATACTCGTCTTCCAGCGCGATGCGTTCGAGCTCGAGCGCGATCTTGAACTGTGGATCGTCGCGCAGATCGAGTTCGTCCAGTACCTCGTAGCAGGTCTGGCGGATGATCGCCGCCCGCGGATCCATGTTCTTGTAGATGCGATGGCCGAAGCCCATCAGGCGGAACGGATCGGACTTGTCCTTGGCGCGCTTGATGAACTCCGGAATCTTGGAGACATCGTCCATCTCCTCCAGCATGCGCAGCACAGCCTCGTTGGCGCCGCCATGCAGTGGCCCCCACAGCGAGGCCATGCCGCTGGCGATGCAGGCGTAGGGGTTGGCGCCACTCGAACCGGCCAGCCGTACGGTCGAGGTCGAGGCGTTCTGCTCGTGGTCGGCGTGCAGGATGAAGATGCGGTCGAGCGCACGCGCCAGAACCGGGTTCGGCACATACTCCTCGCACGGACTGGAGAACATCATGTGCATGAAGTTCTCGGCATAGCTCAGGCGGTTCTGCGGATAGACGAAAGGCTGGCCTTCGTTGAACTTGTAGGCCCAGGCCGCGACAGTAGGCACCTTCGCAATCAGCCGATGGGCAACGATCTCGCGATGCGCCGGATTGAAGTTATCCAGCCCGCTGTGATAGAAGGCCGACATCGCCCCCGTCACGCCGATCATCACCGCCATGGGATGCGCGCTGCGGCGGAAACCGCGGAACACGTTTTCCATCTGGTCGTGCAGCAGGGTATGGTGGCGGATCGATTGCTCGAACGCCATTTTCTGCTCGGCGGTCGGCAGTTCGCCGTGAAGCAGCAGATAGCTGACTTCCATGTAGTCGGACTTGTAGGCCAGTTCCTCGATCGGGTAGCCGCGGTAATACAACAGGCCTTCGTCGCCGTCGATGTAGGTGATGGCCGACGTGCAGCTCGACGTGGCGGTGAAGCCGGGGTCGTGGGTGAAATAGCCGTGCGCACCCAGCGCGCGGATGTCGATGACCGGCTTGCCGTAGGTGCCTTGCTCGATCGGCAATTCGATCGAAGGGCTGCCGTCGCTGAAGGTAAGGGTGACGGTTTTTTTCATCGTGATTCCAAAAGTGTTGCTGCCTGAAAGTGTCGCAGGCGTTGTACAAGCGCTTCCAGTCCGGCATCGCCCGCGGGCGACCGGCCTTGCAGCCGGTCGATTATCTCCATGTCCGGCAAATCCAGCAGCCGTTCCAGTGCGGCGGCCTCGCAAGGCTGAAGTGTAGCGCGGTGCGCCGCCAGAAAGCCACTCAGCCAGAGATCGAGTTCGAGCAACCCCCGTCTGCAGCGCCAGGCCAGCATGTCAGACACGGCGTTTCACCAAGAGCGATTTGATGCGCCCGATGGCCTCGGTCGGATTCAGGCCTTTTGGGCAGGCATCGACACAGCTCATGATGCCGCGGCAGCGATACAGCCGGTATGGATCCTCCAGGTTGTCGAGCCGCGCAGACGTCGCCTCGTCGCGCGAATCCGCAATGAAGCGATAGGCCTGCAGCAATCCTGCCGGGCCGACGAATTTATCGGGATTCCACCAGAACGACGGACATGCCGTCGTGCAGCATGCGCACAGGATGCATTCATAGGCGCCGTCGAGCAACGCGCGGTCTTCGGGGCTTTGCAGACGCTCCACCTCGGGTTCGGGTTCGTCGTTGATCAGCCAGGGTTTGATCGAGCGGTATTGCCTGTAGAACGGCTCCATGTCGACGATGAGGTCGCGGATCACCGGCAGTCCCGGCAGCGGCCTGACCTCGATCGGTTCCTTGAGCTCGCCCAGGGGCGTGATGCACGCCAGCCGGTTTTTGCCGTTCACGTTCATCGCGTCCGAGCCGCATACGCCTTCGCGGCAGGAACGGCGCAGGGACAGCGTTTCGTCCTGCGCCTTGATCGCCAGCAATGCGTCGAGCAGCATCTTGCCGGCGGGGTCGATGTCGAGGTCGACGTCCTGCATGTGGGGCTTGGCGTCGGTTTCGGGGTTGTAGCGGTAGAGGCGGAATTTCATGATTGCCTATTCCTGCGCTATTGCGAGAGCTTCGCGTTTCGCCTGTGGGCGAGTCACTTTCTTTTGCGTGGCCAAAAGAAAGTAACCAAAGAAAAAGCCACCCCTGCTGTGTCGGCCTGCGGCTGCCCTGCGCTGCTCGCCACCCGAGGCGGGGCCGGAACTCGCCCTGGCAAGGCACACAAAACGTGCCCTGCTGCGGAGCTCAGACACCCGGCCCCTTTCTCCCTCGGTCGGCTGCGCTGCTCGGCGACCCAGAAGGGGCACCCATGCGTGCGCCGGTGCTTGGCGAAGAACACGCGTTACGCGTGAGCGGTACAGGGTTTTTGTCCCCTTCAGCGCTGCCGATTTGGCGTGTGCGGGCGGGAAGAGAGCGGAACCGTGTCCGAGCTCCGCAGCAAGGCACGTTTTGTGTGCCTTGCCAGGGCGAGTTGGTGGAGCGCCCGGCCGCGCACGCGAAATCGGGAACCCGCAGGGCAGCGATGTGGGGTCGCCTTTTCTTTGGTTACTTTCTTTTGGCGAAGCAAAAGAAAGTAACTCGCCCACAGGCGAAAAGCGAAGCCGCTGCGAAGCAAATTGAACCATCAATACACCCTCTCCTTCGGCCGTATCGACTCCACCGTCAGCGGCTTCAGCCGTACCGGCTTGGCGTCCACCTGATCCCCTCCCCGCGAATACAGCGTGTGCTTCAGCCAGTGTTCGTCGTCGCGCGCAGGGAAATCCTCGCGCGTATGCGCGCCGCGGCTCTCGGTCCGGCTGATGGCCGATACCAGTGTCGCCCGTGCCACGCCCATCAGGTTCTCCAGCTCCAGTGCCTCGATGCGTGCGGTGTTGAACACCCGGCTGGTATCCTGCAAACCGGCATGCGCCAGACGGCCTTCCAGTTCATTCAGTTTTCCCAGCCCCTCACGCAACACCGCATCCGTCCGGAATACGCCCGCATGCGTCTGCATCAGGTGCCGCAGATCGTCGCTGATCGCCGCCACGCGCTCGCTCCCCACCTGCTCCCAGCGCTGCAGGCGTGCCAGGCTGGCCTCGGCCGCATTCTCGGGCAAGGGGCGCGGATAGGGATTGTCACGCAGGTATTCCAGCATGTGCTTGCCGGCGGCGCGGCCGAAGACAATGAGATCGAGCAGCGAATTGCCCCCCAGACGGTTGGCGCCATGCACCGACACGCAGGCACACTCGCCGACGGCATACAGGCCCGGTACCGGTTCTTCCGGACCGAAGTGCGCCGGCGCGACGACCTGGCCATGCAGGTTGGTGGGAATGCCACCCATCATGTAGTGCGCAGTCGGCGCGACGGGTATGGGCTTCTCGACCGGGTCGACGCCCGCGAAGCGGATCGCCAGCTCGCGGATGCCGGGCAGTTTCTCGGCAATGGTTTTTTCACCCAGGTGGTCGAGCTTGATGTCGACGTAATCGCCACGCGGCCCGCAGCCGCGTCCCTCGGCGATTTCGATGGCGATCGCGCGCGCCACCACGTCACGGCCGGCGAGGTCCTTCGCATGCGGCGCATAGCGTTCCATGAAGCGCTCGCCATTCTTATTCAGCAGGTAGCCGCCCTCGCCGCGCACGCCTTCGGTGATGAGACAGCCGACGCCGGCAATTCCGGTGGGGTGGAACTGCCAGAACTCCATGTCCTGCAGCGGGAGGCCGGCGCGCAGCACCATGCCGAGCCCGTCGCCGGTGTTGATCATGGCGTTGCTGCTGTTCCAGAACACCCGCCCTGCCCCGCCGGTGGCGAGCAGGGTCGTGCGCGCCTCGATCAGCAGCGGCTCGCCGGTTTCGATGCTCATGGCGGTGACGCCGAGGCAGTAGCCGTCGGCGTCGCGCAGCAGGTCGAGCGCGAAGTACTCGTCGAAGAACTGCGTGCGGTGCTGGATGTTTTGCTGGTATAGCGTATGCAACAGCGCATGGCCGGTGCGGTCGGCGGCGGCACAGGTCCGCGTGGCCTGATCGCCGCCAAAATTCTTCGACTGGCCGCCGAAGGGACGCTGATAGATCTTTCCGTTGTCGAGGCGCGAGAACGGCAGCCCCATGTGCTCGAGTTCGTAAACCGCCGAGGCCGCCTCCCGGCACATGAACTCGATCGCATCCTGGTCGCCGAGCCAGTCGCCGCCCTTGACCGTGTCGTACATGTGCCATTCCCAGCGGTCGTCGTCGACGTTGGCAAGCGCGGCGGTGATTCCGCCCTGGGCCGACACCGTGTGCGAACGCGTGGGGAAGACCTTGGACACCACCGCAACCTTGTAGTCGGAACGCGCCAGCTGTAGTGCCGCGCGCAGGCCCGCGCCACCGCCGCCGACAATCAGCGCATCGAAGCGGCGCGTGTTCATGCCGGTCCCCCCGCCTCCGCTGCGCACACCCCGCAATCCGATGGCCATCCGTTTCGCTGGTTCATCGCGATCCCAGCTTGTCCAGCCAATCCACCAGTGGTTCAGCTGCCTGTCCGAGCATATCCACATGGCCACCCGGCAATTCGCGGTAGACATTCATTGCATCGACAGGAATGAGGCCATACAGGGGCTGGCGGTTATAGGGGATGGGATCGCCCTCGCCAACCGCCCAGAAAACCGGCTGGCGAATTTGCGCCAGCGCGGCGCGGGTACTGGGGAACACGGCAACATCATGGTAGGAAAGCATGACCTCGGGCGTGGCCATCAGGGTGTCGGTGAAGACACGGTTGCCCTTGCCCACATTGGTCACGGAAAAGCGCGTGGTTTCCTGCGAACGCCCCTCGGCAAGCATCTGTTTTGCCTCGGCGATCGCCGGCGCCACGGCGTCCTGACTCTTCTTCGCCAGATCGATCATGCCCGCTGGGGCAAGCATGAATCTGCCCACCATGGCAGCGGGCGGATTGGCCGGCCGGTACAGAATGGCCGCCATGCCGCCATAGCTGTGTCCGCCCACCACCACCTTGCGGCCCGATTTTGCCGCCAGATCCACCGCGGTGTCGATGACCTCCATGGCCTGGGACAGGCTGCCGGTCCAGTGTTCTCCGGCCCAGGGCATACGCGGCGCGATGACCTGATAGCCAGCTTCATTCAGTTTCGCGTACAGCGACTTGTAGTCGGGTTTGTCCGGTTCGGAACCCTTGCCATGAATGAACACCAGGGCAAGCGGCTTGCTCGATTCGCCATACACCATGGCTTGCGTGACGAGACCCGAGGGCGTACTCAAGGGATCGGCCGAGGCAGGCGCAACGCAGAGACAGAACAACATGATCAGCACACGATGCAGCATGGCTTCCTCCTTGAGTTGATGCACACGACAAACCGCTTCCTGACGGATCGCTTCATTTCCATAACGCCATAAGCAGCACGATTTCACACCCCGCCAGCGTGACGATCACGGCCAGGTAGAGGGCCAGCCGCAAGCCCACAGGCTGTATGTAATCCATGAAAATATCGCGCATCCCTACCCAGGCATGCAGCGCCAGCGCCGTCATCGTGAGCAGCAGCAGCACACGCACCCATAGCGGCACGAACAGCGTCTGCCAGCTGGCGAAATCGACCGGTAATGCGGTCAGGAAATGGACGGTCAATCCGGGCAAGGCCACAGCCAGCGCCACGGCCGTCGCGCGTTGCACCAACCAAGTGCCGGTGCCGGTGTGCGCGCCGGTGGATGACTTCACGCGAACAGCCTCCATGCGGCGGCCAGCGTCACCAGGCCCGCCGCCAGGATGACGACGAGGCTGCTCTGGCGGGCGGTCCTGAGGCCCGTCCCCCAGTGGACATCCAGCGCCAGGTGCCGCAGGCCACCGAGCAGATGATGGGCGAACGCCCAGACAAGCCCAACCACAACGAGCTTCGCCAGCGGATGCGCAGCCGCATCGGCCATGCGACGAAAGCCGGCCTCACCCGACAGCGATACCGACAGTGCCCACACGCTGAACGGCAGGGCCGCGAACAGCAGCACACCCGACACCCGGTGCAGGATCGACACCCAGCCGGTGAGCGGCAGATGGATGCGCAGCAGATTCAGGTAAACGGGGCGCGCGATCGGTTTCACGGCACAGCGTGGTCGGCCGGGTTAACGGCTCTTGGCCTTCTTCACCGCCGCCTTGGGCGCCTTCTTCAACGCGGCCTTCGCCACGGCCTGCGGCACACGCTGGGCCAGGCGCGGGTCGAACGGCTTGGGCAGGATGTAATCCGGACCGAACTTCAGCTTCTTCAGCTTGTAGGCTTTCAACACCGATGCCGGCACCGGTTCGCGCGCCAGTTCGGCCAGTGCGTTCACTGCGGCGATCAGCATGGCCTGGGTGATTTCCTTGGCGCGCGCATCGAGCGCACCACGGAAGATGAACGGGAAGCCCAGCACGTTGTTGACCTGATTGGGGTAGTCGGAGCGCCCGGTCGCCATGACGAGGTCGCTGCGTGCAGCCTTCGCTTTCTCCGGCGCGATCTCGGGGTTGGGGTTGGCCAGCGCGAAGACCACCGGCTTGTCGGCCATGCTTTTGACCATCGCCGGACTGACCAGATTGGCGCCCGACACGCCGACGAATACGTCGGCGCCCACCATCGCCTCGTCCAGCGTATGCAACCTGGTCTGACGCGCGTAGGCTTTCTTGAAGCTGTTGAGATCGGTGCGCCCTTTGTGCACCACGCCCTTGGAGTCGACCAGCAGGATGTTGCGCTTCTGTGCGCCCATTGCGACCAGCAGGTTCAGCGAGGCGATGCCTGCCGCGCCGGCGCCGAGGCACACGATCCTCGCGGTTTCCAGCGTCTTGCCCTGTACGTGCAGGGCGTTGATGAGGCCCGCGCAGATGATGGTGGCGGTGCCATGCTGGTCGTCGTGGAATACCGGGATGTCGAGCTTCTTCTTCAGCGCCGCCTCGATTTCGAAACAGTGCGGTGCTGCGATATCTTCGAGGTTGATGCCGCCGAAGGTAGGGGCGATCGCCTCCACCACCCTGATGAAATCCTGCGGTGTCTTCGCGTTGACTTCGATGTCGTAGACGTCGATCCCGGCGAACTGCTTGAACAGCACAGCCTTGCCCTCCATCACCGGCTTCGCGGCGAGCGGGCCGCGATTACCCAGGCCGAGGATCGCGGTGCCGTCGGTGATCACCGCGACCAGATTGCCCTTGTTCGTGTAATCGTAGGCTCTGGCGGGGTTTTTTGCGATCTCCAGCACCGGCTGGGCCACGCCCGGCGTATAGGCGAGCGACAGGTCCGCCTGGGTGGAGCAGGGTTTGGACGATTCGACGGAGAGCTTGCCGGGCTTGGGCAGGCGATGGTAATCGAGGGCTTTTTTCTTGGCTGCGTTTTTTGTGAGGGGGGCTTGGCTCATGAGGCAAAGAATGCTGGCTGGATAAACAAGCCGTCATTATCGCGGATTTATCCGCGTTCCGTCCCCCGGGGTCAGTCTTTCCAGATCTTGAGTTGGGCACGCAGACGCGCGACCGCCTGCGAATGCAGTTGGCACACGCGCGACTCGGACACGCCGAGCACCGCGCCGATTTCCTTCAGATTCATGTCCTGTTCGTAGTACATGCCCATCATGCTGCGCTCGCGTTCCGGCAGGTGGTGGATCGCGGCGATCAGGCTGTCGCGGAAACCTTCATCCTCCAGCACGGCCAACGGATCATTGCTGCCGTCGACCAGATAGCGCTCCAGAAAGCTGGCGCTGTCCTCATCCGAGAAGTCTTCGTAGTAGAGCAACTGGGAACACTTCACGTCGCCCAGCATGGATTGATACTGATCGATCGGCATGCCCAGCTCGGCGGAGATTTCCTGCTCGGATGGCGATTTTCCGTTGCGCTGCTCCAGCCGGTGGATGGCGGCTTCGATCTGCCGGGATTTCTGCCGCACATGACGCGGCAGCCAGTCCGCCTCGCGCAACTCGTCGAGCATGGCGCCACGGATGCGCTGGGTGGCATAGGATTCGAACTGCGCGCCCTGGGTGCCGTCGAAACGCCCTACCGCATCCATCAGGCCGATCAGTCCGACCTGGATGAGGTCGTCAACTTCGACGCTGGCAGGCAGGCGCGCCATCATGTGATATGCAATGCGCTTGACCAGCGGCGCATACTTGGTGATCTGCTCGTCTTGCGACGATGGTTTACCTACCATGTTCAGGGTTTCCCTGTCTTTATAACTGCCAAGCCGTCAGGCTCGCTCCTCGCCCGCCATTCTAACGGCTAGCGCGGCAAATGCATCATTCTCGTTTGCCACGTTGAAAATGGCATGTACAACCGCTTGTCCGAGAAAGTGGCAAGCTGCGGCTTGGACATGATCGCAGGCAAGTCGATCGCCCAGCAGGCCAGTCCGGAATGCCACGCCCGAACGTGCCAGCGTTTTAAGTACAGCATAGGCTTTCCGCATCGATTCGTCGGTACGGCGTATCTCCATGACGACGGTATGCGCCACGTCCGGCGGTAAAGCAAGATCGGCACACTCCCATTCCGCATCGAATATCACATCGTCATAACTGCCCACCATGTTGGGCAGGGCAGGCTCATCCGCCCGCATACCGGGCGCATACCAAGCTTCGCAATAAGCTTGCGGCAGCGTATGCAACTGCCTGCGCTCGAGTTGGTGCTTCCAGTCGAACAGGCTGCGGGGGGAGGATGAGGCAAACAGCCGGCCCTGAGTATCGATCAGGAGCGGCGTCCGGCCAAGGTGGTGCAGCGCACGCGCCAGGCGCATGCCCGGTTCCGGGGAGTCTGAAATGCAATGGATATATCGTAGCGGCGGGCGCGTGCCTTTCCCTGCAGGACATACACGCCGTCGCAATCCCGCAGCCTGATCAGCCGGCATTTATGTCCTTTTGGGTGCGTGTGCCCTTCAGGGTATTCATGCCTTGCTGGGGATGGCCATTTTGGCTGTGCCGTTCCGCGCGTTCGGCCTCGACCCCGGCAAACAGGGGCCAATCCTCGGCCTCGAGCGCATACGGCGTGGCAAGCTGGCCACCTTTCAGTGCGCGGTCGACAAGATAAGCGGCATTGGGTACATGGAGGTCTTCCGGCACACGCTGCCCGCCCGCGATATAGGCCAGCGGCAGGCGATGGCGGATCACGCTGTCCAGCGCCGCACCCGGCTGCGGCGTTTCGTCGAGCTTGGTCAGAATGCAGGCGGCCGCCCCCTCGCCAAAACGCAGCATCGCCTGTTCGATCGCCGCCCCCTGCTGATTCGCGGCGATCACCGCAAGACGGCTTATCCCCAGTGCGCCAAGTGCCTGCCCTTCGCGGGTGCGCGGATCGGAAGGCGCAAAACCTGCAGTGTCGATCAGCACCAGCTTCTTGCCGACGAGTTGCGGCATTAGCTGCGCCAGTCCATCCCGGTCTTCGCACACATGCAGCGATACGCCCAGCAGATCGGCATACACCTTCAATTGCGCCGTTGCGCCGATACGGTAGGTATCGGCTGCCACCAATGCCACCTGATCGACCCCATGGGCATCGACGCCGCGTGCGGCAAGCTTGGCGAGGGTCGTGGTCTTGCCTGCCCCGGTAGAGCCGACCAGCGCATAGCGCCCGCCCGTCGTCGTCAGATCGGCTTCCCGCCCTTGCACCGGCAAATTGCGTATCAAGACCTGGCGCAGCCAGCGCTGGGCGGCCTCGGTATCGAGCCCGCGCGGCAGGCGCGCCGCCAGGGTACGAGCAAGCGAACTGCCGAACCCGGCCGCAAACAGGGTCTGCATCACGGCCACGCGCGGGGGATCGCGCCGTCGTGCCGCCCCCCAGGCAAAACCGGCCAGCTGGTTTTGCAGCAGGCCGCGCAGTCGCGAAAGTTCAGCCAGAATGCGCGAACTGCCGGCCGTGTCGACGGGTTCGCTGACCGCCGGGACCGTCAGGTCGCCATAGGCGCTGGCCAGCAGCTCGACGCCCCGCGGGTGCGGCCGCGTGGACAGCACCACGGCGTCGTCGCCCAGTTCCTTTCGCACGCGCGCCAGACCTTCGCGCGCATTCGTTGAGACAAATACCTGTACGCTCATTCACGCGCTCCAATCGCCAGTTCAGTGCTTACCTGGACCATTTTATCGGCAGGCACCTCGGCATAGGCAATCACCGCAAGTCGCGGCAGGTTGCGCCGCAACAAACGCGAAAGGATCGCACGCAGGCCGGGCGAGGTCAGCAGTACGGGCGGATAGTCTTCGCGTTCCTGTTCGGCCAGGGCGCGCTCAGCGGCCTCGTTCAATGCATCCAGTGTGGATGGAGACAACAGCGCTTCGCCTTCGTCTCCCATCTCGTTCAGCAGGCGGGTTTCAGTCGCTGCAGCCAGGCCGATCACGTGCAGCGTGTCGCTGCCTTCGAACAGACGATCGACGATGCTGCGCCCCAACGCGGCACGCACGGTTTCCACCAGTTCGTCGATGGCCTGGTTTTTTGGCGCGCGTGCCGCCAGCGTTTCGAACAGGGTGCGGGTATCGCGGATCGAGACGTTTTCCGCAATCAACTGCTGTAGCACGGCCTGCACGCTGGTCAGCGGCAGATGACGCGGCGTCACGTCCTCGACCAGCCCCGGATGACTGCGCGCCAGCGTATCAAGCAGCTGCTGCACCTCGGTGCGCCCCAGCAGTTCTGCGGCATGCTGGCGGAATACGGCCTCGACCTGGCGCGCGATCAGTTCGGCAGGCGCCAGCACGACAAAACCGCGCAATTCGGCCTCCTCGACCCGGCTGGCATCCAGCCATACCCCAGCCAGCCCGGTCAACGGATCCCATCCGGGCACGCCATCGATGCGTCCGAGCACGTCACCCATGTCGACTGCCAGCACCTGGCCTGGGGACATCTCGCCGTGCGCCACATCGACGCCCTTCAGAGTGATGCGATAGGTGTTCGGCTTGAGATCGAGGTTGTCGCGCACGCGAATGAGCGGCACCACCAGTCCCATGTCGGTGGCGAAACGGCGCCGCGCCTCGGTGATCCTACTCAGCGCCGCGCCCCCCTGATTGCGGTCGACCAGCGGGATCAGCCGGTAGCCGACTTCGAGCGCCAGTACGTCGACCGGCGGGATGTCGTCCCAGGTGACGTCGACCGGCGCAGTATCCGCCTCAGCCAGTTCCAGCGGTTCGACGTCGAACGCGGCCGTACGCTGGCGGCGCATCAACCAGAATCCCAGTCCACCCAGTACCGCGGCAATGGTCAGGAACGCCAGATGCGGTGTCCCCGGAATCACCCCCAGCGCACCCAGCACGGCTGCGGCCACATACAAGGTCTGCGGGCGGCCGAAAATCTGCGTGGAAAACTCGCGCGACAGATCCTGTTCGCTCGATGCGCGGCTCACGACGATGCCTGCCGCGGTAGAAATGACCAGCGCGGGGATCTGCGTCACCAGCCCGTCGCCCACCGTCAGCAGCGCATAGCGGCCGAGCGCTTCGGAGATACCCAGGTTGTGCTGCAACATGCCCACCGCAATGCCGCCGATCAGGTTGACCACGAGGATGATCATGCCGGCGATGGCGTCGCCGCGCACGAATTTGGAAGCGCCATCCATCGCACCATAGAAGTCGGATTCGCGGCCGATGTCGCTGCGACGCGCACGCGCCTCGACCTCGTTGATGAAGCCTGCATTCAGATCGGCGTCGACTGCCAATTGCTTGCCCGGCATCGAGTCCAGCGTGAAGCGTGCCGCCACCTCGGCAATACGACCGGCACCCTTGGTGATGACGACGAAGTTGATGATGACGAGGATGATGAACACCACGAAGCCGACCGCGATGTTGCCGCCCACCAGGAAATTGCCGAACGACTCGATCACCTTGCCCGCCGCCTCTGGCCCGGTGTGGCCCTGCATCAGGATGATGCGGGTGGACGCCACGTTGAGCGACAGACGCAGCAGCGTGGTCAGCAGCAGCACCGTGGGAAAGACCGAGAAATCCAGCGGACGCCGCGCGTTCAGGCTCACCAGCAGCACGATCATCGCCAGCGCGATGTTGAGCGTGAACAGCACGTCGAGCATGAAGGTGGGCAACGGCAGCACCATCATCGCCAGAATCAGCATGACCAGCGCCGGCACCGCCAGCCGGTTGGCCGGCAGGCCCATTACCATCACGCCCTGTGCACTCACCCGATCACCTCGTCAACACGCTGGCCGGCCCGCTGCTGGCGGCCGCGCATTCGCGCCCGTACTTCGGGGCTCACCTCGGATTCGCGGGCCTCGGCCAATACTTCCTGCCAGGTCATCGCATGGCGACGCAGATAGCGCCACCAACGCCAGCCGGCATCCACTGCCGCCGCCAACGTCAGTGCCGCCGCCAATACCAGTATGCCGCGGCCCACCCAGGCGGCCGTCGCGTCGAGCGCGACGCTCATTTCGCTTCGGGTCAGGCTGTGCAATCCCGACCAGCCGCTCGTCAGCACCCAGCCCACGGCTGCAGCGGCAAGCGCCAGCTTCAACAACCCCAACGATCCGTCGAACAGGGACTCGACGGAAAACAGGCGAGCAAACGGTTTGAAAGGATTGGCGCGCGTCAGATCGGCCTGGGCGGCCTGTGGAGCGAACACCCAGCCCGAGAACAGGATGGGAGCCACCAAGGCAGCGGCAAATATGACGCCCAGTACCGGCAGCACGGCCCAGAACGCCGCCCAGGCAGCCTGGATGAATACTGGGGAAAGCGGCTGCGCGGCATGAATGAATGCCACTTCGGTCAACACCTGCAAGGCATTGAGCAGGCGCGGCGCCAGCCAGCCCAGCATGCCCAGCGCCGCCAACAACACGGCCCACGCCGTGAGTTCGGCGGAACGCGGCACATCGCCCGCGCTGCGAGCCAGTTGCAGGCGCCGCGGACTTGCTGGTTCGGTACGGGAAAGGTCTGTCTCCTCGGCCATGCTTGCCTCAACTTTTGGGGCAGTCTAGCACGAAGCGAAGAGGGTTTTTAGGCTGCGGGCCGGCTGCCTTTCATACAGGTACAGCGCCTCTCCCTTTCGCTTCACGGGCCTATCGATGTTGGAACGCTAAGCAGACAAGACACGCCCCGATCGGATTGCATCATGAGCCATTCCCTCTTACGGAATCGCTCGTGCCGCGCCAACCTCTAGTTGATCTGGCTTGCGGCAGGATGGCGCTTGCGCAGGCTAGTCCCCCACCATGTGAGGTTCATGGTAGGAAAGTAGGTTATATTTTATAAGTTAGATAACTTACTATTTGAGCCATGAAACAGCAGACACGTACCCATGACAAGCGCCAGCATCTGATCGGGACAGCAGCCGACCTGGTCTATCGAAATGGTTTTCTCAAAACCACGCTTGCGGACATCGCCGCCGAGGCCGGTATTCCGCTCGGCAGCATTTACTACTACTTTCAGGCACGCGAAGACATCGCGCGTGCCGTCGTGGAACGCCGCGTAACCGAATTGAATGGCTTTCTGGAGAAGCAGACCGATCAGCCGAATCCCCGGTTACGCCTTGAGGCGCTGGTGCACGTCTGGGTCGACGAGCGGGAAAGCGATACGGAGTTCGGCTGCCCGGTGGGTAGCCTGTGTTACGAACTCGCCAAGGGACGCGGCCCCATGAGCACGGAGGCGGCACGGCCTTTCCAACTCCTGCTCGCCTGGTGCGAGGTCCAATTCCGCCTGATGGGATGCAGCCGCGACGCCAAGACACTGGCACTGCACCTTATTTCAGCCTTGCAGGGAATCAGTCTGATCGCCAACGCACTCGGCGAATCGGAGCAGATTTTGCGTGAAGCCGCGTATCTGAAGCGGTGGCTGCGTGAAGTGGGAAGCCGTACGAAACGGCCAAACGGAGCAAGCTAATCCAAACCTTGCCCAGGATTGTTCAACTAACTACTCAAGGAGACACAACAATGAAGTTCACTCCCAAAATTGCGGCCTTAGCCTTGTTCCTCGCTTTACCGGTTTCCTATATGGCGCATGCGGAGGAATTCGCACCGTACGGCACCGCCAAAGTCGACCTGCACACGATGCCCGTCACAGACGTGGTATTTGACGTGAACTACGAAGACCCGCAGAAATTGAATATTCTTTATAACTTCATCAAGAATACGCAAAAGATCACCCAGGGCAAGGTCGTGGTGGTTACGCACGGACCAGAGTTACGCGCCTTCGCCAAGGAAAATTACCCCAAATATCAGGGGATCATGGACAAGATGGCGGAACTGGCAAAGGATGGTGTCGAATTCAAGATGTGTAACAACGCAATGAAGGCCGCAGGCTTCAGCGCCGAAGACATGCACGGATTCGTCACGGTTGTTCCGGCAGGCTTCCCGGAACTGGCCTATTACCAAGGCAAGGGATACAAGTACATCAACCCCGTTCCGCTTTCGGTAAAGGATGTACGTTATCTGGACCAGCCGCAGCTTAAAAAATAACACGCTCACCGCGCAGGGGTGAGGCTGCTCTGCCCCTGCGCCGAACCGATGCAGCCTGCCGGCAGTGATCACTGCTACCGGCAGATCCTCTCCGGATCATGTTCCACATGATCACGCCTGTTCCCGATGCGCTAGAAAAACACGGCATCCGGCTATCGCACACCCGCAATTCGCCAGCAAACCTCCTCCGAACGATCTGGCACGTAGACATCCACGGCACACCCCCGTCCACGCTTCCTCAACAGGAAGCGACGATCAGGCCTCACGCCCGACCGATTTATGTGCCATGATGTTTTGATGAAAGCCATCATGCGTGCATTTGCAATCATCCACGGACTCATGGCCGTTCTTTTTGCCTGCGCGGCACTCCTGCTCATCATCGTCGCAGCACACATGGGATGGACCGCGTTCACCGCAGGACTGGATCAGTCTGCAGCCCAGGAAATCATTGAAGCAGTCGGCCTGCTTGCCGCCGCCGTGGTCGCCCTGCAAATCTCTCAGACCATTGCCGAAGAAGAAGTCATTCGCGCCGCCCACATCAGCGCCCCGACCCGCGTCAGGCGTTTCCTATCCCGATTCTTTGTCGTCGTCGTGGTCGCGCTCGCTATCGAGGGATTGGTCGCAACATTCAAAGCCCTGCACGAGGATCCTGCACAGTTGCCTTATGCAGCAAGCATCCTGTTTTCCGTCGGCGTCATTCTGGCTGGCTGGGGAGTCTTTATCCGGCTGAATCGGTCTGCCGAAGAACTGGAGCCCGAAGCCATGGCGGAAGCCAAACGGGAAGACAAAAAACTCCAGTAGTTATCCCGTCACGTTTAAGTCAATTCCCGGATGCGCGCAGGGACCGAATTTTTCGAATGATTCATCCCTCTTCACTGCGCTACCGACTACCTAAAACCAATAAAATCAATTAACCTTCCAGCGGCCTTGTCCAGCTCCATCGTTTCGGGCTTCATCGGATACAGGCTCGTCAAACATCACAATAAATTTATTTCTGGAGGAGTTACAAAATGCGCACAATGCGTTTCGCCGCTGCCATCGCCTCGGCCATGGCCCTTTCCAATCCTGCGTCCGCAGGCTTTTTCGATTTCACCCTGGCTCCCTATGTCGGTGCAAGCGCAGGGCAATCCACTACGGATTCCTGCATCACGGGCACATGCGATAAATCGGACATCGGCTGGAAGGCATACGGTGGTCTGGAAGTGAATGAATACATTTCCATGGAAGTTGGCTACGTCGATTTGGGAACAGTCGACTACAGCGCACCGACTGGCACACGGGAAACCCACGGCGTGACCATGCAGTTGCTCGGAACGTATGCGTTGAACCCGAGCTTCACCCTGCTCGCCCGTGGCGGCATGAATTTTCTGAAGACCAATGTCAGTGGCGCTGTTGCCGGCGCCAGCGGCAACGCGGAAGACACTGACGTCGTTTGGTCCCTCGGGCTGGGTGCACAGTACAACTTCACCCAATCGGTGGGGCTCCGCATGGAATGGGAGCGCTACTTTGAAGCGGGGAGTCCGGCATTTAATGGTGGCACAGGTGAAGCCGACGTTGACCTGATTTCCGCCGGGCTGGTCTTCAAGTTCTGATGCCTTTCCGAAACAATCCCGCACAATGAAAAGGGGGCATCAAGCCCCCTTTTCATTGTGCATTCCAGCTGGCCATCTTTGGACTTCCCTCAACTCACTTCGTCAATCCATGCCATCTGGATCGCTTCGAGGATCTTCTCGCCGGAATGATTGGGGTCGTCGTCAAAATCAGGCAGCTCCATCACCCAGTTATGCAGATCGGTGAAGCGGATGGTGCGCGGGTCGATTTCAGGGTGGGCCTCGGCGAGTTCGATGGCGATGTCGAGGGAATCCGTCCACTTCATATCAATGTCCTTCTTTCACCATATTGATGGTGTATTTTGGAATTTCGATCACCAGGTCACTGGCGTTCACACGCGCCTGGCATGACAGCCGCGACTGCGGCTCCAGTCCCCAGGCCTTGTCGAGCAGATCATCCTCTTCTTCAGTGGATGCTGCCAGCGAATTGAAGCCTTCGCGCACGATGACGTGGCAGGTGGTGCAGGCGCAGGACTTTTCGCACGCGTGTTCGATCTCGACACCGTTTGCAAGCAGCGTGTCGCAGATGGTGTCGCCAGGTTTGGCTTCGATCACGGCACCTTCAGGGCAGAGTTCGACATGAGGCAATACGATGAGTTGGGGCATGGTGGGGTTCTGGGGCTCGGTCAGGCAGCTTTGGAGTGTTGGCTAGGCAGGGCGGCGAGCACGCCGTCCCAAAATTGCAGGCGTGCGGCGACAGCAGCTTCGGCGGCAGCTTCGGCTTCGCGCCATTTGTCGGCATTGCCCTCGCACAGGGCGGCAAGCAGGCGCAGCGACAACGGCGCATGGAAATCCTCGTCCAAATGGACGTGGCGATTGAGGTAATAATGGAAGCTCGGCGCCTGTGTTTCGGTTACCGCCATCCGCGACAGGAATGCACGGAACATCGACGGGATGACATGTTCGCGCCCTAGCGCCAGCGCAGCAGCGACGGCATGCGGCTTGCCACTGTCGATGAAATCGAAGGTGGTACGCGTGAATGCGGCGGATGGTGCAGGCGCAAGGCCGGAAGCGAGAGCGGCATCGATACCCTGCTCACCCGCTCGTTGCACGAAGCGGCCAGGTGTCTCGGCGTCGGCGCCGATTTCGCGCATGGCGGCGAGATACAGCATGAAGTGACTGGTAAATCCTTCCTGTCCCGGAAGCGCAATATCGGTTTCTTCTTCCAGAACCAGTTCGTTGATGAAGCGCTGCACCGAGGCGTCGCCGCTCGGCGTCCATGGCCAGCGCGCAGGCGCAACCTGATGCTGCAGGTACTTGATCAGCGACATGAAGTCCCACACCGAATAGACGTGATGCTGCATGAATGCACGCAGGTCGTCGAGCGTCTGTACGGCCGCATAGATCGGATGCGCTTCGAGCCTTACCCGCAGGGAATCGATGAAATCTGCATTCAACATAGTTGTCTGACGGTCAGCCGAAGGTTTCCAGTTTCTGCCCGGCCATCGCCCGGCGCACATTCCGATCCATGCGGCGCTGGGCGAATTCTGTGGTGGCCGCATTCAGTGCTTCGATGCCGCGCTTGATAGCCAGATGGTCGGGGCCCGCCATCAGTTTTTCAAGGGCGGCGATGCCGGTTTCTATTGCCGCAGTCTCGGTTTCGTTCAGCAGCGCGCTGTCTTCCGCCATGGCGGCACGGGTGGCGGCGATCAGGCCCTGCGCATCGACGATCTGCTCGTTCAGTGCACGCGCGTACATGTCATCCTTGGCGTGAGTGAACGCGTCCTTCAGCATGCGGGTGATCTCTTCGTCCCCCAGGCCATATGACGGCTTGACCTGCACGCTGGCTTCGACGCCGCTGCTCTGTTCGCGTGCCGACACTGACAGGAGACCATCGGCGTCGACCTGGAAGGTGACGCGAATGCGCGCCGCACCGGCCACCATGGGGGGAATGCCGCGCAGTTCGAAACGCGCCAGCGAGCGACAGTCGGACGCCAGTTCGCGCTCGCCTTGCAGCACGTGTACGCTCATCGCTGTCTGGCCGTCCTTGAAGGTGGTGAAATCCTGTGCGCGGGCAGTCGGAATCGTGGTGTTGCGCGGAATGACTTTCTCGGTCAGCCCGCCCATGGTTTCGAGCCCCAACGACAGCGGAATAACGTCGAGCAGCAGCCAGTCGTCGCCGGCGCGGTTGCCTGCCAGCACGTCTGCCTGCATGGCGGCGCCCAACGCGACGACCTTGTCGGGATCGAGATTGGTAAGCGGCGTCTGCTTGAAGAAATCGGCCACCGCCTGACGCACGCACGGCGTCCGCGTCGACCCACCGACCATCACCACGCCCTTGACCTCGCTTGCCGTCAGCCCTGCGTCGCGCAGCGCCTTGCGGGTGGGAGCCAGCGTCTTGCTGACGAGGCTGGCCGTCATGGCATTGAACTCGGCCTGGGTCAGCGTCGCGTCCATCATCTCGCCAGTCGACAGCACTGCGGTAACGCGTACCTCGGTGTGTTCGGTCAGTGCTTCCTTGGCGTCACGCGCCTTGGTCAGCAGCAACCGGGCATCGCCTGCCGACAGCGGTGAAAAACGGCCCTGCTCGAGCATCCAGCAGAATACGCGCTGATCGAAATCGTCGCCGCCAAGCGCCGAGTCGCCATTGGTGGATAGCACCTCGAACACGCCCTTGGAGAGTTTCAGAATCGAGATATCGAACGTGCCGCCGCCGAGGTCGTACACCGCATAGACACCCTCCGATGCATTGTCGAGGCCATAGGCGATCGCAGCCGCCGTCGGCTCGTTCAGCAAGCGCAGCACATTGAGTCCCGCCAGCTGCGCGGCATCCTTGGTGGCCTGGCGCTGGGCATCGTCGAAATACGCCGGCACGGTGATCACCGCACCCAAGAGCTCGCCGCCCATGGCGGCTTCGGCACGCTGGCGCAACACCTTGAGGATTTCGGCCGACACTTCGACCGGGCTCTTCACGCCGGCGACCGTTTTCAACTGCACCATGCCGGGCGCATCGACAAAGCGATACGGCAGGCTGGCGACATCCTCGATGTCGGTGAGGCCGCGCCCCATGAAGCGCTTGACCGACACGATCGTATTGTGGGGATCGAGATTCTGCGCGGACAAAGCAGCGTATCCCACGTCCACGCGGCAGTCGGCGTGGTAGCGCACCACCGAAGGCAACAGCGAATGTCCGGCTTCATCGTCCAGCACGACAGACAGCCCGGAACGCACCGTGGCCACCAGCGAATTGGTCGTGCCCAGATCGATACCGACCGCCAGCCGGTGCTGATGCGGGGCGGTGGACATGCCGGGTTCGGAAATCTGCAAAAGGGCCATGTCTTAACTTTCGAGTTCTTCGTACACGTCGCCGACTTCGGCGATGAGCTTGTCCATGAAACGCAGCTGACGCACGGCTTCGGAAGCGCCCGCGTAATCGTGCGCGGTATCGATCAATTCGGCCAGCTGCGCTTCGATGCGGCGATGCGCAGCATGCAACTCGTCGGACAGGGCATCCAGTGCATCCACGCTTTTCCCGCTACGCGCATCCTCGACCGCTTCGCGCCATTCCATCTGTTGCATCAGGAAAGCCGGGGCCATTTTGGTGTTGTTGGCATCAAGCGCATCGATTCCCTGCAATTTCAGCAGGTACACGCCGCGATTCACCGGGTGCCGGAGCGTCTGGTATGCCTCGTTCACCTGCGTCGCCCACTGCATCGCCACCCGCTGTTCGGCTTCCGGCTGCGAGGCGAACCGGTCCGGGTGCACCGTGTTCTGCAGCTCGCGGTAGGCTGCGTCGAGTTGATTACGATCCAGCGCGTACGATTGAGGCAGGCCGAAAAGTTCGAAATGGGTCTGGGTGAAATCCATGACAGGCGAGGCGTTAGGCGTGAGGCGCAGGGCGTGACGTTCCACCTCACCCTTCACCCCTCACCTACACGTCAAACGTTAAACGATTCGCCGCAGCCGCACTCGTTCTTCACGTTCGGGTTGTTGAACTTGAAGCCTTCGTTCAGGCCTTCACGGGCGTAGTCAAGCTCGGTGCCGTCGATGTAGGCCAGGCTCTTAGGGTCGACGAACACGGTCACTCCATGGCTGGAGAACACCTCGTCGCCTTCGGGCACCTCATCGGCGAACTCCAGCTTGTAGGCCATGCCGGAACAGCCGGTGGTGCGCACGCCGAGACGGATGCCGACGCCCTTGCCGCGCTTGGCAAGATAGCTGGTGACGTGTTGCGCTGCGCGCTCGGACAAGGTCACCGCCATGGCTTACTCCAGACCTTTTTTCTGTTTGTAGTCGGCCACGGCGGCCTTGATCGCGTCTTCAGCCAGGATCGAGCAGTGGATCTTGACCGGCGGCAATGCGAGTTCCTCGGCAATGGCCGTGTTCTTGATTTCCATCGCCTGGTCGAGCGTCTTGCCCTTGACCCATTCGGTCACCAACGAGGACGAGGCAATCGCCGAGCCGCAGCCGTAGGTCTTGAACTTGGCGTCCTCGATGCGGCCATCGGCGCCGACCTTGATCTGCAGCTTCATCACGTCGCCGCAGGCGGGCGCGCCGACCATGCCGGTACCGACACCGTCGTCTTCCTTGCCGAAGGAGCCGACATTGCGGGGATTTTCATAGTGGTCGAGTACTTTATCGCTGTAGGACATGGTAGTTCTCCTTTACTTCAAATCAATGTGCAGCCCACTGCACGGAATTCAGATCGACGCCTTCCTTGAACATTTCCCACAGCGGAGAAAGTTCGCGCAGCTTGCCGATTTTTTCATGCAGAAGCTTGATGGCGTAGTCGACCTCTTCCTCGGTGGTGAAGCGGCCGATCGAGAAGCGGATCGAACTGTGCGCCAGTTCGTCGCTACGACCCAGTGCGCGCAGCACGTAGGACGGCTCCAGGCTGGCCGAGGTACAGGCGGAACCGCTTGATACCGCCAGATCCTTGATTGCCATGATCAGTGATTCGCCTTCGACGAAGTTGAAGCTGACATTGAGGTTGTGCGGCACGCGCTGCTCCATGTCGCCGTTCAGGTGTACTTCCTCGATGTCCTTGAGGCCGGCGTAGAGGCGGTCGCGCAGCATGCGGATGCGCTCGTTCTCGGTCGCCATTTCTTCGCGGGCGATGCGGAAGGCTTCGCCCATGCCGACGATCTGGTGCGTGGCCAGCGTGCCCGAACGCATGCCGCGCTCGTGGCCGCCACCGTGCATCTGCGCTTCCAGGCGGATGCGCGGCTTGCGGCGCACGTACAGCGCGCCGATGCCCTTGGGGCCGTAAGTTTTGTGCGCGGAGAACGACATCAGGTCGACCGGCAGCGTCTTCAGGTCGATCGGCATCTTGCCGGTCGCCTGCGCCGCGTCGACGTGGAAGATCACGCCTTTTTCACGGCAGATCTTGCCGAGCGCGTCGAGGTCCTGGATCACGCCGATTTCGTTGTTGACCGCCATCACCGAGGCCAGCACGGTGTCGGGGCGGATCGCAGCGCGGAATTCGTCAAGGTCGAGCAGGCCGTTTTCCTTGACGTTCAGATAGGTGGCCTCGAAACCCTGGCGCTCCATCTCGCGCACGGTGTCGAGCACGGCCTTGTGCTCGGTACGCACGGTAATGATGTGCTTGCCCTTGGTCGCCGAGTAAAAGTGGCCGGCGCCCTTGATGGCAAGGTTGTTCGATTCGGTGGCGCCGGACGTGAACACGATTTCCTTGGGGTCGGCACCGACCAGGGCAGCCACCTGGCCACGCGCGTCTTCGACCGCCTTCTCTGCCTCCCAGCCAAACGGATGGGAGCGCGATGCCGGATTGCCGAAATGCTCGGTCAGATAGGGGATCATTTTTTCAGCCACACGAGGATCGACCGGGGTGGTGGCGGAGTAATCGAAATACAGTGTCTTCATCGTTTTGCCCTGATTGAATCGTTCAAGCGGCCAGCGTCATTTTCGATGCGCGGCGGTCCTGCAACACCTTGTCCTTGCATTCGTCCTGCTTGGCCACCAGCGTGGCCAACGTCACGTTGTCCAGATAATCGTAGATATGGGCGTTGAGCCCGGTCCACAAGTCGTGCGTCAGACAGCGGTGCTCATCGTGGCAGTTTTCCTTGCCGCCGCACTGGGTCGCATCGATGGGTTCATCCACCGCGCGAATGATGTCGGCCACGCTGACGTCTTCAAGCGAGCGGGCAAGATAATAGCCGCCGCCCGGCCCGCGAACGCTTTCGACCAGTTCGTGCCGACGCAGTCGGCTGAAAAGCTGTTCCAGATACGACAGGGATATGTCCTGGCGCTCGCTGATGCCGGCCAGCGTCACCGGATTCTTGCCGCCGCGCAAGGCCAGATCCAGCATGGCGGTGACGGCAAAACGGCCCTTGGTGGTCAATCTCATGACTCGTTCTCCTGAAATTTCGCCCGAACTATAAAATTCCCGAGCATTTCAGTCAACTATTCCTTACCTTAGCAATTTAGTCAACTATTTTGTTCAAATAGTTCGGGTCGAAATCGTCGGGCTTGTCCTGTCCCAGCGGCATCTCGGCACCGAGCTTCTGCAGCTGAGCCAGAATGAGCTCGAGCCGGTGATCGATATGGGCCGAATGGTCGATCAGACCATGGATCGCCTTCACCACCGGGTCGTTCATATCGGCGGAAATGGCATAGGCGGAAAACCCGAGTTTCTCGGCCTGCTGATTGCGTTGTTTCTCGGCCGCACTATCCAGAATACGCGCCGGGATACCCACCGCCGTGGCATTGTCCGGTACATCCTTCACCACCACGGCGTTGGAGCCGACCCGTGCATTGGCGCCAATGGTAATCGGGCCGAGGATCTTGGCGCCCGCCCCCACCACCACGCCGGGCATCAGGGTGGGGTGGCGCTTGCCCTTATTCCATGAGGTGCCGCCGAGCGTCACCCCGTGATACAGCGTGCAGTCGTCGCCGATTTCCGCCGTCTCGCCCACCACCACCCCCATGCCGTGGTCGATGAACACGCGGCGGCCAATGGTAGCGCCCGGGTGGATCTCGATGCCGGTGAGCCAGCGGCCGATGTGCGAGGTGAAGCGCGCCAGCCACTTCCATTCCATGCGCCACAGCTTGTGCGCCAGGCGGTGAATCACCATGGCGTGGAAGCCGGGATAGGTCGTGACGACCTCGAAGGTCGTACGCGCCGCCGGGTCCCTGTCGAACACGACGGCAATGTCTTCCTTGAATTGGCTGAACAGATTCATGCGCTTGAGAATGCTTTATCCGAGTAATTTAGTCAACTATTCTGCACCGCGGTTCCGCGTGCCATTTGCCCCCTGCTTGGCTTCCTGCGCCGCCGTCAGGATGCCGCGCAGGATGTTCACCTCCTCCTTCGCCAGCCGGGTCCGCGCAAACAGGCGCCGTAGTTTCAACATCAGCTTGCCGGGCGAACCGGGATTGAGGAATTCCAGTTCGGCCAGCGCGGTTTCCAGATGGCCGTAGAAGCGTTCCATTTCATCACCCGTCGCTGCATCCAACGCCGGTTGGGGCCAGTTCACATGCCCCAGCCAAGCCTGTCGGATTTCATAGCTCAGCACCTGAACCGCCGCCGCCAGGTTGAGCGAGCTGTATTCCGGGTTGGCCGCGATCGTGACCAGTCCCTGGCACAGGCTCAACTCCTCGTTCGACAGCCCGCTGGTTTCGTTGCCAAACACCAGCGCCACCGGGCCGGTCTGCGCTTCGGTCAACAGGCGGATCGAGGCCTCGGGCGGGGTCAACACCTCGGACACGATGTCGCGCCGGCGTGCCGACACCCCGAGTGCGAGCGTGGAGTCGGCGAGCGCCTCGGCCAGCGTGGCGCATACCCTAGCCTGCGTCAGCAGGTCGGCCGCGCCCCCCCCCCAAGCGGGGGGCCGGGGAATTGGGGAAAAGGGAAGGTAGACCACCACCCCCCCCGGCAAACCCCAGCAAAGAAAACGCCCCGCCCCCCCCCCCCAA
>JAIBEL010000074.1 GCA_019459285.1 Rhizobium sp.
CCCCCCCCCCCCCCCCCCCCCCCCTTCTATTCCCTGATCTCGCGCGAGTTCTACGTGGCCGACGTGTACGCCTGGCTCACCCAGGCAACGCTCGGCCTGTCGCGGCGCCTCAACGTGTGGTCAAGGTGGGTGTGACATGACGCTATTGCTGATCGCCTCACTGTTCCTGCCGCTGTTTCCGCTGAGCATCGTACTCAACGGCGCCCTGACGACGCTGCGTCACCCTGCCGCACGCGGTGCGGTGTTGCTCCTGTGGCCCCAGTTGGGAATCGGGCTGCTGCAGATCGCGCAACACGCTATCCCGCCCTATTTCGTTCCCTGGGCACTCCTGACATCCGGTCTCTACGCGCTGCGGCTGCTGACCGTCCGCGACATGGGGCGGTGGGCCGGCTTCCTCGCGACGTCCGGTCTCGCACTCACCTGGGCACTCGCGGCCGCCGGTGCAGATAGGGTGGATCTCCACCTGTTCGCCTTCTGGTTCAGCCTGCCGCCCGCCTTGATGGCGCTGCTGGCCTACCCCCTGACCCGCCGCTTCGGCGCCGCGTATGCGGGCCTGCAGGGCGGCCTCATCGGGCACTTGCCGCGCCTGTCCGGCGTGCTGGCGGTGACGGCACTGGCTGCGGTCGCGACGCCCCCCTTCCCCGGCTTCTTCGGCCTGCTGCACGTACTGCAGGTGCTCGACTGGGTGGGAGCCGTCGCCGTCCTGGCCATCTGGCTGATCTGGGGCTGGGCCGCGACGAAGCTGATGCAGGGTTTCATCTTCGGGGCCGAACGCATGGAGTCCGACGCCGACATCGGACGCGCCTCGACGCTTGCATTCGCCGGCATGCTAGGCGTCTTCATTGCAGCCGGCCTCTATTCGACGGGAGGGGGTCTATGAGTCTTGAACTTGGGCGACGCCTCAATATTCGCGCCACGGTCCACGTGGCCGGGGAACCGATTCCCTTTTTCTGGCCCATGCGGACCTTCATCCACCATAACCCGCTCTACGGCCTGGAGCACCTGCCGTTCGAACAGGCAGTCAGCGAGGGCGAGCGCCTGTTCCATGCGCGCGGCTTCCTGCCGCGCCCGATCCAGCAGGGATATCTGGCCTCAGGCAAGATCGATCTCGTCGCGCTGGAGGATCAGGTCGAGCGCTTCCTTGCCGCGCAGCCGGACATCGCCGGGCTCGACCAGCGCCGTCTGCTGATGACACTCCTCACGGAAATCGAGAAACCGATCGGCGTGCCGCCTTCGCTCGCCGACGCCGCGGACGTCCACGCCGCGCTGGCCGGCTTTGCCCTGCCGGCGCGCAAGATCGACGACGCCGCGCTGGCGGCACAGGTCGGCGCCGACATGCCGCCCGGCCGGCCGCTCTATGCCATCGTGGATATGCTCTTCGGCACCGAGATCGGCGCGACGCTGGACGAACTCGTGATCAAGAGCTGTCTCGATTTCTTCGATGAGGGGCAGTCGGTGTGGCAGATGCCGGGACGCGAGAAAGGCCTGTTCGCCGCCTGGACCGCAGTGGCGCAACGCAACCTGCGTCTGTTCATCCGGGGGCTGCACATCAAGCGCATCCTGGCTGCTGACAACACGCCGGAAGGCATCATCAGCCATGTCATGGAAGCACTGGGGGTCCCCGAAGACGACTGGAAAAACCACTTTGCCTGCGAACTTACCCGCCTGCATGGCTGGGCGGGCTTCATCCGCTGGCGCGCCGGCGCCAAGCACTACCACTGGTCCCGACACTATCCTGCCGATCTGGTCGACTATCTGGCCATTCGACTCGTGCTGGGGCTTGCGCTTCTGCGCGAGCACGCACAGCGCAAGGGCTTGCCGGACACCCTCACCGGGCTTGCGCGTTTCGTCGAGGCCCATCCGGCAGAAGCCTATTTGCGGCGCGAGTTTCATGGCGGCCATGTATTGCCGGAAATGGCACATGCCGTAGAGGATGCCATCGCGGCGCCGCGTGGATCGCGCATTGCGCGCCTGCTGCCGCAATACCTGGCGCGCAAGCGCGAACACGAGGCAAAGGGGCTTGCCGCCGCATTGCGCAGGCTGGCGGACAAGGCCGGAATGACCAATGCCATACAGCGATTGGGACCAGAAGACCTGGCCAGGCTCATGTCGACGCTCGCCCGCTTCGAGCAGGCGGAAGGCCGCATGTGGCTGGGCGCGCTGGAAGCCCGCACCATGGACCGGCTGCTGCAGGGGATGGACCTGTCGCAACCCGTGCAACGCGAAAAACGGCCGTTCGCGCAGCTCATGTTCTGCATCGATGTGCGTTCGGAACGCATCCGGCGCCATCTCGAAAAGATCGGGGATTGCCAGACCTTCGGTATCGCCGGTTTCTTCGGTATACCGGTGAGCTTCATCGGCCTGGAAAAAGGCAGCGAAACCCACCTCTGCCCGGTGGTGGCAAGCCCCAAGAACGTGGTGCTGGAGCTGGCGATCGCGCGCAGCGTTGATGAGCAGGCCTTCGTCTCGTCGCTGGAACAGGTCTTACACGAACTGAAGGCTTCGGTGCTTTCGCCCTTCATCACGGTGGAGGCGATCGGCTTGTTGTTCGGGTTCGACATGTTCGGCAAGAGCCTCGCGCCGCTCGCGTACAGCCGCTGGCGCCAGCGGTTGCACCCGAACAAATCGGATAGCCGATTATTGCTGGACAAGCTCAGTCGGGAGCAGGCGGACTCCATCATCCGTTCGCTGCAGCGCGCCCTGATCGTCAAGGCCATCGTGAGGGAACTGGGTCTGCAACGGGAGGCGATCACCGACGGCATGATTCGTGAGCTGCGGGAGACCGCCTTGGGCAATCGCGAGAGCTCGACCGAATTCGCACGCCACTTCAATCTGGACACCCGCGCCGAGTCTACTTTCATCGCGCGCCTGCGCACGGTCTATCGTATCGACCGCGGCTATGCGCAGATGCAGATGGAAAGGCTGGGGCGCATCGGCTTTACCTTGGACGAGCAATTGAACTTCGTCGGCACGGCATTGCGCTCCATCGGCCTGATCGAAGGGTTCTCGCGATTCGTGCTGCTGGTGGGTCATGGCAGCACGTCCGAGAACAATCCCTACGAATCCGCACTGGATTGCGGCGCCTGCGGCGGCAATCACGGCATCGTCAATGCACGGGTGCTCGCACAGATCGCCAACAAGTCGGCGGTACGCGAAGGACTGCGCGGACAGGGCATCGACATCCCGGACGACACCTGGTTCGTCCCTGCATTCCACAACACCACGACAGACCGGATCCAGCTGCACGACATGGATCTGCTGCCGCCAAGCCATCTGGTCTATGTGGATCGGCTCAGCAGCAACCTGCAATCCGCCACCCGGCTCAGCGCAGCGGAGCGCATGCCGACCTTGGAGCCGGAGAGCGACGGTGTCGATCCGGCGAAGGCCTACCGCACCGCCCAGAGAAATGCATCGGACTGGTCTCAGGTGCGACCGGAGTGGGGCTTGTCGCGCAACGCCGGATGCGTCATCGGCCGCCGGCATCTCACCGAGCAAATGAATCTGGAAGGACGGGTCTTCCTGCAGTCGTACGACTACCGCCTCGATCCCAAGGGCCGTCTTCTCGAAAACATTCTGTCCGGAGCGCTGGTGGTAGGACAGTGGATCAACATGGAGCACTACTTCTCGACAGTGGACAACGAGCATTACGGCAGCGGCAGCAAGGTTTACCACAACGTCGCCGGACGCTTCGGCGTCATGACCGGCAACCTCAGCGACCTGCGCACCGGGCTGCCGGCACAGACCGTCCTCAAGAACGGCGTGCCCTATCACGAGCCCATGCGCCTGCTCACCTTCATCGATGCGCCCTTCGACCTGGCCAGGCGCGCCATCGAAGGTGTCGTCAAGGTCAAGAATCTTGTCTACAACGGCTGGGTTCGCATGGCCATCGTGGACCCGGAGACCGGGATATGCCATCTGTACGAAGATGGCGGGTGGCGCCAGCACGTGATGGGAACAGACAGCACAAGCGAAGAATTCAAGGAGCTCGCGGCATGAAAAACCTCAACTTCAGCCCCCTCAAGAAACTAGAGATCATTCTCGAGGGCGCCTACCAGGAATTCGCCACCGATCTGCTGGATCGGGCCGGCGTGAGCGGCTACACCATCGTCAACAATCTGTCGGGCAAGGGACGCCACGGCTTCCACGAAGGCCACCTGATGTTCAACGAGGAGGCCGTGCTGATCATGATCATCGTCGCCGTGCCGGAGGAACTGGTGAAGCCCATCCTGGAGGGCTATGCGCCCTTTTTCAGCGAACACACGGGCGTCGTGTTCATCTCGGACATCCAGGTCACCCGGTTGGTGAAGTTCAAGAGCTAGGAACGCGCGGGACAGGGTCCTGCGCGCGACATCCTGTGCTGCGCGGATGGGCCGCCGTCCTGCCATTCCGCTTCGTCGTATAACCCGGGCTGAGCGTGTTGCCGGAAGCACCCGCCCCCCGGCTTCCTAGTTCCTCGGCTTGAGCAATTGCACATGCGCCTGCAGGAATTCCAGAAACGCATTCGCCACCACCGATAGCTGCTTGTCCCGCGGGCGTACCACGTACCAGTAGCGTTTGATCGGGAAACCCTCGACATTGAGAACCGCCACTTCCTTCTGGTTGGGATCGAGGCTCAGGGTGCTCTGGGACAAGAGCGCCAGCCCCAGGCCGCCGGCGACCGCCTGCTTGATCGCCTCGTTGCTGCCCAATTCCATCTTGATTTTCAGCGGCACGTCCCGTTCCTGAAACACGCGCTCGACGGTGAGCCGCGTGCCCGAGCCGCGTTCACGCACGATGAAGGGTTCGTTGGCCAGATACGCGAAGGGAATGCGCTTGCGTCGCGCCAAAGGATGCGACGCCGGCGCCAGCACCACCAGCGGATTTTCTAGGAATGGCTCGCACTCGATGTTCAGCCCATCCGGCGGCACGCCCATGACGTAGAGATCGTCCTGATTGCGCGCGAGGCGTTCCAGCAGGCGGTCGCGGTTGACCACCTCCATCGCGATGTCGATGCCCGGGTACTGCGCACAGAACGGACCCAGCAGCCGCGGCATGAAGTACTTGGTGGTGGTCACTGCGGCGATTCGCAACCGGCCCTGCTTGATGCCCTTGAGGTCGGCGACGGTCTGCTCGAAGCGGCCCCAGGTCCCCAGCCAGTCGGCGCAGGTAGCGTAGAGCTGCTCGCCGGCCTCGGTGAGGAAGACCTTCTTGCCGATCTGCTCCAGCAGCGGCAGCCCGACTTCCTCGTGCAGCAGGCGGATCTGCTTCGACACTGTCGGCTGCGTGACGTGGAGCTCCTCCGCCGCGCGGGAAAAACTCTTCAGGCGCGCCACGGCCTCGAAGGTCCGCAGCTGGCGCAGGCTGACATGCATCATCGGATAAGCCCTCCGTTTTGATATTGCCTAAAGGCTATCATTTTCATGAAAACTATTCATTAGTGTTTTAGTCGGGTACTCCCTAGACTCGTTGCCAAGGCGTCCACATATCGCGCCCCATCGATCAACCCGCAAGGAGTCCGGCCGTGCCACCGACACTGAGTTCGTACATTCCCGCCCTCGTCCTGTTCGCGCCCGCACTGCTCTGGGGGGTCGGGTTCACGCCGGCCAGCCTCGCCAACGCCCGACCGCGCCTGATGGTACGGATGAACATCGGCGCCGCGTGGCTGGCGTTCGCCGGCGCCCTGGTGGCGGCCGTCGCGCACCTCTTCGACACGCCTCACGCCTGGACGCTGTTCTCACTCGCCCTGCCCGGCGACATCGGCGCCTTTTCCATCGGCACCTACGTCAACAGCGTCACCGTGATCATGCTGCTGCTGGTGTCCTTCGTCGGCGCCATCGTGTCGCGCTATGCGCGGAACTATCTCGACGGCGATCCGAACCAGGGCCGCTTCCACAAGTGGCTCACGCTGACGCTGGCCTCGATCCTGACCCTGATCGTGTCCGGCAACCTGCTCATGTTCTCGCTCGCGTGGATCGCCACCAGCCTGTGCCTGCACCAGCTGCTGATGTTCTACCGCGAACGCCCGGCCGCGGTACTCTCGGCCCACAAGAAATTCATCGCCAGTCGCATCGGCGATGCGAGCCTGCTGCTGGCGATCTTCCTGATCGGCTCGACGCTGCACACCCTGGAGTTCAACGAGATCTTCGAACGCATGGCCGCCCTAGAGGGCGCGCTGCCCGCCGGCCTGCAGGCCGCGAGCCTGCTGATCGTCGTGAGCGCCGCCCTCAAGTCGGCCCAGTTCCCGTTCCACGGCTGGCTGATCCAGGTGATGGAAGCGCCCACGCCGGTGTCCGCCCTGCTGCACGCCGGCATCGTGAACGCCGGTGCCTTCCTCGTCATCCGCATGAGCCCGATCATGTCGCACTCCGGCACGGCAATGGCCGCGCTGGCGATCATCGGCCTGGTGACGCTTGCCCTCGCCTCGATGGTGATGCTGACGCAGACCAGCATCAAGGTGTCGCTTGCCTGGTCCACCACGGCACAGATGGGCTTCATGCTGCTGGAGTGCGGCCTTGGCCTCTATAGCCTGGCCATGCTGCACCTCGTCGCGCACTCGCTGTACAAGGCCCACGCCTTCCTCGCCTCGGGCAGCGGTGTCGATGCCTTCCGCGCGCCGGTGATCGACTACGAGTCGAAAGGCTTCCGGTTCAGCCAGCTGATGCTCGCGCTGATCATCGCCGGCGGCATGACGGTGGGCGTAGGGGCGGCATTCGGCGTGACCTGGCAGCAACAGCCCACCCTCATCGCCGCCGGCACCATCGTGGCCATCGCGGTGAGCCAGCTCATGCTGCAGACCGCGACCCTGCTCGGCAACGCCGCCGCGCTGCTGCGCGCCGTCGGGCTCAGCGCGGTCGTGTCGATCGCCTACTTCATCCTGCACGCGCTGTTCGATCACGCCCTGCACGGCAGCGTGCTGCCGCTGCGCGATGCCGCCGGCGCGTCCCACTCCGTGCTCGTGCCGCTGACCATCGCTGCGTTCGTCGGCCTGCTGCTGATGCAGCAGTTCATCAAGGCCGCGCGTTCGAACCTGCGCGACACGCTGTACCTGCACCTCTACAACGGCCTGTACATCGACGTGTACATCACGCGGCTGCTGCAGCGCGTCTGGCCCGCCCCCCTTCAATCCGCCCACAACCAGGGAGCCTGACCATGGACATGACCGACGCCATTCTCGTGAAGGAATCCACTGCCGAGCTCGATCCCCGCATCGACGCCGCCTGTGCCCGCATCGCCCCGCTGTGGCCACTGAAGCACTTCGTCGCGGTCAACCCGTTCTTCGGCCTCATCGACCACAGCTTCCAGGACGCCTCCGACACGCTGGCGCGTATCACCGGCAGCAGCCTGTACATGCCGCGCGCCTACTTCCGGGAGCAGCTCGCGAACGGCCGCATCACGCACGAGAACATCGAGCAGGCGATCGCACGCTGCGGCAGCCGGCTCGACGCGACCGCCGTGGAGCGGGCGCTGGCCATCGAGGCGCCGCAGCCGAAGATGGGCATGGCCTCGGTGAGCGAGGTGCTCGACCGTGTGGAAGGGGGCATCTGGACCACCTTCGTCACCGAGCGCATCAGCCTGCACTGCGCTGCCTATTTCGACTTGGGCCAGGCCATGGTCGGCATGCCGTGGCGCAATCTGTCCCTGTATGCCTCCTGGCGCAAGGCCGCGGCCATCGACCGCAGCCCGGCGATGATGGGCCTGGACGACTTCCGTGCCGCTGTCGTCAAACTGCCGGCGGAGCCGCGCGCCGCCATTGCCTGGGCCGTGGCCGAACTGGGCGTGCCCGACGCGGCGGTGGAGCGCTACCTGCACGCCGCGCTCTTGAGCATCGGCGGCTGGGCGGCCTGGGCGCGCTATCTGCGCTGGCAGGCGGAACTCGCGGGACAGTGCGACGACTCGATCGTCGATCTGCTGGCGATCCGCCTGATGTGGGACGTGCTGCTGTTCAAGGAGAAAAGTAGCGCGGCGCTGGTGGCGCGCTGGCGCGAGATGCTCGCGGCCAGCATGCGGCCGCCGTCCGCCAAGCGCCAGGCCGCGGCCGAGATCGACCGCATTCTGCTCGATGCGATGGAGATCGGCTTTCAACGCAGCGTGATCGCCGGACTCGCCAATCCAGCTCTGTCCCTCCCCGCTGCGCGACCCGCGGTGCAGGCAGCCTTCTGCATCGACGTGCGCTCCGAGGTGTTCCGCCGTTCGCTGGAAACGGTGGCACCGGCGGTGCAGACCATCGGCTTCGCCGGCTTCTTCGGCATCTTCATCGAGCACGTGCCGCTGGGCGCCAGCGCCGGCCGCACCCACGTGCCGGTGATCTTCAATCCCGGCTATCGCATCTACGACCGGGTGAAGGGCGGCGACGACGCGACCCTGCTCGAGCAGCGGCGCCAACGCATCGGCCTGTCCAAGGCGTGGAAGGGCTTCAAGCTGTCGGCCTCGTCCTGCTTCTCCTTCGTCGAGGCCGCCGGTCTGAGCTACGGCCCCAAGCTGCTCAGCGACAGCTTCGGCTGGACCCGGCCGGTGCCCGATCCCAACAGCCAGGGTATCGCCAGGCAGGACATCGAGCGCATCTGCCCGACCCTGGAGGCGGTGCCGCAGACGCAATGCTGCACGCACCACGCCGACTCGGGCATTCCCCAGGACGATCGGCTGGGTCACGCCGAGCGCATCCTGCGTGCCATGGCCATGACCGACAACTTCGGCCGCCTGGTGCTGCTCGCCGGCCACGGCAGCACCACCGTGAACAATCCCCACGCCACTGGCCTGGACTGCGGCGCCTGCGCCGGCCAGACCGGCGAGGCCAGCGCGCGGGTGGTGGCCGCGCTGATGAACGACCCGGCGGTGCGCCGCGGCCTGCGCGAGCGGGGCATCGCCATTCCGGAGGACACCTGGTTCCTGGCCGGCTTGCACGACACCACCACGGACGAGCTGCGCCTGTATGACACCGACGACGTGCCCAAGGTGCTGACCCAGGACCTTGCCCAGCTGCGCCAGTGGCTCGAGCAGGCCGGCGACCTTGCCCGCATGAAACGGGCCGCCATGCTCGGCCTCGGCAATCTGCCCGACCATCGCGTGGAAGCCAATGTCCGCCAACGCAGCCGGGACTGGTCGCAGGTGCGGCCGGAATGGGCTCTGGCCAACAACGCCGCGTTCATCGCCGCCCCGCGCCCGCGTACCGCCGGCATGGACCTGGACGGCCGCGCCTTCCTGCATGAATACGTGTGGCAGAAGGACGAGGGCTTCAAGATCCTCGAGCTGATCATGACCGCGCCCATGGTGGTGGGGAACTGGATCAACATGCAGTACTACGGTTCGGTGGTGGACAACCCGCGCTTCGGCAGCGGCAACAAGGTGCTGCACAACATCGTCGGCGGTGCCATCGGCGTGCTCGAAGGCAACGGCGGCGACCTGCGCGTGGGCCTGCCGCTGCAGTCGCTGCACGATGGCAAGCGCTGGGTGCACGAACCGTTGCGCCTGTCCGTGTTCATCGAGGCGCCGGAAGCGGCCATGGACGACATCATCGCCCGCCACGACCTGGTGCGGCAGCTGGTGGAGAACGGCTGGCTGCATCTGTTCCGCATCGGCGACGATGGTGCCGCATACCGGCGCGTGGCCGCCACGGACTGGCAGGGGGCCTGAGGCACGGCAGCATGCAGGCCCGGGCGGAAATCTACGCCGGCACGGAGATCGCGCTGCTGACCCGGCACGGCAAGCAGCGCGTCATCGCCCCGGCGCTGGAGGACGCGCTGGGCTGCCGCGTGCACCACGTCGACGGCTACGACACCGACCCTTTCAGCGGCATGTCGCCGTGGAACGTGGAAGTGATCGTGTTTATCGGCTCCCTGCGTAACCTGGAGATCGTCGGAATCGCGCAGGACCGGGGCAATTTCCGCCACCTGCTCACCCACGAATGGCGGGCGCTCGAGACCTTCGCGCAGGAGGCCGGCTTTCCGCACCAGCAGCTGGTCGTGCGCCCCCGCGACGAACACGACCGGTGCATCCGCAAAGGCATCCACACCTGGGCCGAACTGGAAGCGGCACTGGCCTGGGCGGTGGCAGCAGCGGAAAACGGCCTGGCCTTCGTCGAGACCGACGACCGCGCCCATGCCAACCCCACGCGCATGGCGAATGTCGGCCTGGCGGCAGCGGATCTGGCGGTGAGGCTCGCGTCGCCGTGCCCCGCCTGCGGCACGCCCGGTTACTGGCAGGTCGACCGCGTGGCCGGATTGCCGTGCGCGGGCTGTGGTGCGCCGACGCGGGAAACTCGTGCCTGGGTTCATGGCTGCCTGAAGTGCGCGCATCGCGAGACACATCCGCTCAGTGGACCCAGCCATGTCGACCCCGGATGCTGCGATGTCTGCAACCCTTGATCGCGGCACCCGCGCGCGCCCATACAATGGGGAACCCTTTCCACCAGAATTTGGAGCCCGTGATGGCAAACGATCTGCAAGCGAGCATCGCGCGCCAGCGAAACATCCTGAAGAACGGGTTGTCGTCCTCCCTGGCGCATCTCGCTGAGAGCTGTCGTGCGATCTGGCCCGATCGCCAGGCCCTGGAGCAGCGCCTGATGGAGGGGCTGAATGAGCTGCCATATTGCAAGTATCTCTACGTCCTCGACGGCCATGCCCACCAGCTCACCGCCAACGCCTCACGCGGCGGCTTGCTGCCGGAGCATTTCGGTCGCGACCGTAGCGACCGGCCGTACATGGCCGAAGCACTTGCGGGAAGTGCGTTCTCCCTGTCGGAAGCCTACATCAGCCGCAACGCGCGCCGCCCCTCGTTGACGGCCGTGCAGCGCACCGTCACGCCGTCCGGCGAGTTGCATGGTTATCTCGGGGCGGACTTCGACCTGCGCGAACTGCCCGCGACCCAGGCGCTGTATGAACAGCCCCAGCAGTGGGTGCAGCTCAAGGGCGATCCGGCCATACGCGCCGGGCTGTTTCATCAGGCGCGGACCGCGAGCCCGATGGATGAACGCATCGACGAGGTCCTGGATCTGCTCACCGAACTGATCACGGTGCACGGCGTGTTCCACGCCAAGCTGCACTTCTCCAGCTCGCGCGCCACCCTGTGGCTGCTGGACGATCCCTACCGCTTCCGCATCCACAACATCGCCGAACTCACCAATCCCGATCTCTGCCTTGCCTTCCCGCACCGCGACTATCCCGGCGACGCGGTGGTCCCGGCGGAGAAAGTGCGCGCGATCTTCCAGACCTTCCGCGACCTGAGGTTCATGGACGAGACGATTTACCTGCGTTCCGGCACGCTGAACATCTTCAACGGCATCGTCGGCCTGACGTTTTCCTGCGATGGATCGCACTACATGCCGTGGAGCGAGTTCCTCGACAAGCGTGTTGAGTTCTGGCTGGGCACAGGCGGCACGGGTACACCGGGGGAAGCCTAAGCAACGGGCGATCCCGCTTCGTTCGCCAGACTACGACCGCGTGACGCGCCGATGCGAGCGCGTCACCGGCTTGGGCTGCGGCAGCTTCATGATGCGGTCCGCCTCGTTCAGCACGAATTCGTGGAAGGCCTGCGCGATGGGCGACATGCGCTTGCCGCTGCGATGGACCATGTACCACTCCTTCATGATCGGGAAGCCCTCGACGCTGAGAATGGCAACACGGCCCAGCGCCAGTTCGAACTCCAGCGTGTGCAGCGATACGATGCCGAGCCCCAGCCCGGCCATCACCGCATGCTTGATCGCCTCGTTGCGGCTCATTTCCATCGAGGTGTTGAGCTTGACGCCGCGCTGCTGGAAGAAGCGCTCGACCGCGTTGCGCGTTCCGGAGCCGCGCTCGCGCAGGATGAAGTTCTCCTCGACCAGGCGGCTCAGTGGCACGCGACTCACGCCGACGAGCGGATGATCTGGCGGCGCGATGATCACCAGCGGGTTCTGCATGAAGGCCTGGGACCGCAATTCCATGTTGTCGGGCGGCGTCCCCATGATCGCCATGTCGGGCGTGTTGTCCTGCAACTGCTGCACGACCTCCTCGCGATTGGTGACCTCGAGATGCACCTGGGTGCCGGGGTGGCGTTTGAGGAAAGCGGCCAGCAGGTAGGGCGCGAAATACTTGCCGGTGCTGGTGACGGTGAGCGACAGGGTGCCGCGCTTGACGCCCTTCATGTCGTCCAGCACGGATTCGATGTCGCGGAACTGCTGGGCGATGGCGCGGCTGAAGGCATAGACCTCCTTGCCGACCTCGGTGAGAAAGATCTTCTTGCCCATCTGTTCGAACAGCGGCATCCCGACTTCCTCCTCGAGCTGCTTGATCTGGGTCGAGACCGCGGGCTGGGTCAGATGCAACTCCTCGGAGGCGCGGGTGAAGCTGGAATGGCGCGCCACCGCTTCCAGCAGGCGCAATTGACGAAACGTCACGTTCATATATCCCCCTTTCCTGAAAATTTATCCATTCACCATAGTGAATGACAACAATAAATATTATTCATTTTTTATTATGAAATCACCTCTTTATAGTACGCAACAAGGGCAATGGGCACGTCTGCCCGACGCCAGACCCTAATGATCAACGGCTGAAGCATAAGGAAACCAGATTATGAGTGAAGCGACAGCAACCGCCACGGCCGAGCGCCTCAGCGGCCGGGAAGCGGCCATCGCCCGCCGCCAGGCGCTCTCCCTCCACGGGAAAGGTGCGCTCAAGGCCGGCCAGACCGCTGCGCCCAAGAGCGCGACCGAGGCCCGTATGGCTGCGCGCACCCGCGCACCCGCCCCCACCGCCGCCGCAACGCCTGCGGCACCTGCCGAAGCACCGAGCTGCGGCTGCCAGCACAACGAGACCTTTTCCGCGCGCGTCGAGGAAGCACGTCCTGCTACGCCCGTGGCACTGGCACCGGTCTCCGCCGTGCGCCAGCGTCGCATCAAGCAGTCGCAGCGCGGCCGCGGCGACGCGCCGCCTTGCCGCCCCTGCGGCCGCATCAAGCCTGAACCGCCGAAGGTGGAAACGGGCACGACACTCGCCGGCAGCACCGTGACGGGCAACCAGGTCGAGCGTGCCGCGCATGTCACCGGCAACGAAGCGGGCACCTGCCGCACCGTGACCGGCACCGAATACATCGGCGCCGAGCAGTTCGGCGCATTCTGCGGCACGCTGCCCGAGCCGGCGCCGGCCAAGGTCGGCCTGACCAGCACCAGCCGCGGCCGCCGCGTGACCGGCACCGAAGTCGGTCGCAGCAGCAAGGTAACTGGCGACGAGAGCGGCACCTGCAAGCGCGTGACCGGCACCGAATATCTGGCCGCCGAGCAGCCTGGCGAGTTCTGCGGCACGGCACCCGAACCGCGCCCGGAAAAGTCGGTGATGGGCATGACGGCGGCGCGCAATGCCGTGTCCGGCAGCGACCTCGCCCGCACCAACAAGGTGACCGGCGGCGAGTCCGGCGCGTCGCGCAGCATCACCGGCAGCGCCTACGCCGACGCGCTGGTGCGCCCATCCGCCGAGGGCAACGGCCCAAAAAAGGTGGAAACCCGTCGCACGAGCAATGGCGCAATGGTGAGCGGCACCCTACCGGGTCGTTCACCGAAACTTTCCGGCGATGAGCCGGGCGCCTGCGCACGCGTGACGGGTTCCGACTACGTCAATACGGAAGAATTCGTTTCCTTCTGCCGCGCCGAACCCTACCAGTCGCCGGCCAAGGTCGGCGTGTCCCGTACCCTCCAGGGGCTCGATGTCTCGGGTACCCAGGTGGGCCGCTCAGCGCACGTGACCGGCGACGAGCACGGGGCGTGCAAACCGGTAACCGGCACCGCCTATATCGGCGCCGACCAGTACGCCGAGTTCTGCGCGGCGCGTACCGCGGCGGAAGCGATCAACCGCGCCCGTCTCGGCCGCAGCGCCGACCTCACCGGCACCCAGCCGGGACCCGACGACAAGATGACCGGCAACGAGCGCGGCGCCTGCCAGCCGGTGAGCGGCACCCCCTACGTCGGCGAAAGCCAGACCGCGGCCGCCTGCGGCCGTCCGCCGAAGGCGCAGGCCTACCGCAGCCGCGGTCCCGAGGGCTCGCAGGCACCGGCCGCGATCACCGGCAACGCGATGGACGCCGGCCAGGGCGGCAACCGCACGGGCGACTTTTCCGTGGTGTCGCCGGCGCGCGCCGCGCAGTCGAGCGAGACCCGCCGCGTGACCGGCAATGCCTATGGCGCTGGCGGCCGCATCACCGGTCCGCTGGCACGCGCCACCGGCCTGGTGTCTGGCACACCCGAATTCCGCTATCGCGACGAAACCGCTACCGCGGCCGTTCCGGCTGCTCCGCAACCCGAGGCTGAGCCCGCGCCCGACCGCATCACCGGCGCAGGAGGCGACCGCCACATCACCGGCGACGCCTGGGACCGCGGCAATCGCGTGACCGGCACCGAAGGCCCGGCGAGCCGCCGCAATCCGACTCTGCGTGGCGATGCGCGCGGCACCGGGATGGGCGCACGCGCCTTCCGCGACGCCGAAACCGCGACCCCGACCCCTGCGCCAGCGCCAACCGCCAGCCGCATCACCGGCAGCAGCGGAAATTCCAGCGCAGGCGCGGCGATCACCGTGTCCGGCGGCGCCCGGGGTTGAACGGTAAGTAAGGACGATCCGGCATGAACACCCGTCAACGCCTCGAGGCAATGCGCGCTCGCCAACCCGCTCCGGCCGGTATGGCGATGCGTACCGCGCCGGCTGCGAGCAGGCTGCCGAGCTGGCCGGAGCGCCCGAGCTTCTGCCCCCCCGGCATGCAGGAACGTAGCGGTGAGTGCGTGAGCACTGTGTGTGCGCCGCAGGCGCATCCGCTGATCGACGCCGCGCGCAATGGGGAGTTGGCCGAATATGAGCGGACGGTGCGTCAACGCTTCGATGCCATCGTCCCTACGCTCAAGGAAATCGCCGCGCAACAACATGAAACCGGCTTCGAGCAACGGGCGCAGCAGATCGCGTGCGAACGGCTCGGCTTCGAGCTGCCGGAGGCCGTGCTCGCCGACGCGTGGGTGACCACCCTCGACATGCGCGCGCTCTATGGCCACAGCGTGCTTCAGACCTACCATACGCTGGCACGCGACTTCACGGCGCGCTGGAACGGGCATGCGGAGGCGGAAGCCATGCAGCGCTTCTTCGTCGAGTGCGGTTTCCACGAAGTGGACATCAGCCCCTGCGCCGACGGCCGCCTCAAGGGCCTGCTGCAGTTCGTGCTGCGCCTGCCGCTCCAGGCCGTGCGCCGCAAGGCCTACGCCGGCGCAATGTTCGATGTCGAACTGAACGTGAAGCAGTGGATCGAGACCGAGCTGCGCCGCTTCCGCGAGGGCCTGCCGACCCTGGCCGACGCCGGTACGCGCTACCTCAAGATCGCGGTGTACCACTTCAGCAGTTCGGACCCGCAGCACGAAGGCTGCGCCGCCCACGGCAGCGACGACAGGAAGGCCGCGCAGGCCGCCCTCGACCGCCTGGCCGCCTTCCGCACCGCGATCGAGAACGGCTTCTGCTGCGGCGCCTCGGTCGCCACGCTGCTGATCGGCGTGGATACCGACAACGACGCGATCAAGATCCATGTACCCGACGCCAACGGCGAAATGGACACGGAATGCTTCGTCGACAACCTTGCCGTGTATCGCCAGACCGCCGGCATGGCGGCCTCGGAAGCGCGCTGGCGCCTGGGTGCGGCAATCGACGAAGCCATGCGCGAGCGGGGTCGCAGCGCACCCGAGGCGGGCATGCGCGCCCTGATCGAGCGCCTGCTCAGCAACAACCTGTCGCAGATCGACTACGTGTGCGTCCAGCACAACGGGCGCTACGCCGACATCGGCCACGCCGAGCGCTTCATCAACATCGGCGACAGCTTTGATGTACTGCATCTGCGCAACCTCGCCTACTTCGGCCATCTGCACACGATCGAGGAAGGCGCGGCGGACATGGACGTCGGCATCAAGATCTTCAGCAAGCTGAACGTGACGCACGGCCTGCCGATCCCGATCGCGATCCATTATCGCTACGACGAACAGGTGCCGGGTTCGCGCGAACGTGCGGTGGCGCGCTGCCGCCGCATCAAGGCCGCGATCGGTACGCGCTACCCGACTCTGGCCAAGGAAGGTTTGCTGTTCTGCGGCATGACCGTGCAGGGCAAGCAGCCAGACAGCGCGCAGGAAGACGTTTTTGACATCGATACCAATTCGCATGGGCATTGAGGTGATTCATGAAGATCATGCAAGTTGAAAAAACATTGGTCTCGACCAACCGCGTACGCGAAATGGGCCACCGCCCGCTCCTGGTGGTGCGGGAAAAAGCCGGCAGCACACGCAGCGTGGCGGTGGACGCAGTGGGCTGCATCCCCGGCGACTGGGTGATCTGCGTCGGCAGCTCGGCGGCGCGCGAGGCGGCAGGCGCGAAGGACTTCCCGAGCGACCTGACCATCATCGGCATCATCGACCACTGGCAGCAGGAGCACTGAGATGGAGATCATGCGCGTGGTGTCGGATCTGGTGTGCACCCGGCGTATTCCCGGCCTCTTCCACGCGTCGCTGCGCGTGCTGGCCGACGAGAAAGGCGCGCTCGCGGTGGCGGTCGATCCGGTGGGCGTGCCGGAAGGGAAATGGGTATTTACCGCCGGCGGCTCGGCCGCTCGCTATGGCGCCGGCGATTACAGGATTCTTACCGATTTGACGATCCTCGGGATCATCGATCAGTGGAATGTGACGGAAGAACGTCGCGAAGAAAGCAAGGCAGTTTCATTAACCGTGTAAAGGAGAAACATCATGGCAAACACAATGACGGGCATCGCCCTGGGAATGATTGAAACGCGCGGTCTGGTGCCGGCGATCGAGGCTGCCGACGCGATGACCAAGGCCGCCGAAGTTCGGCTGATCGGTCGCCAGTTCGTCGGCGGCGGCTACGTGACCGTGCTGGTGCGCGGCGAGACCGGTGCGGTCAACGCGGCGGTGCGTGCGGGCGCGGATGCATGCGAGCGCGTGGGTGACGGCCTGGTCGCCGCCCACATCATCGCCCGCGTGCACAACGAGGTGGAGAACATTCTCCCCACCGCTGCTGCCGCCTGATCGGATTGAATACAACTTTTGATAGGAGTTAGGAAAATGGCTACTGGAATGACTGGCATTGCCCTGGGCATGATCGAGACCCGCGGTCTGGTTCCCGCAATCGAAGCGGCTGACGCGATGACCAAGGCAGCCGAAGTCCGGCTGATTGGTCGCCAGTTCGTCGGCGGCGGTTATGTCACCGTCCTCGTGCGCGGCGAGACCGGTGCGGTCAACGCGGCAGTGCGCGCCGGCGCAGACGCCTGCGAGCGCGTGGGTGACGGCCTGGTCGCCGCCCACATCATCGCCCGCGTCCACAACGAAGTGGAGAACATTCTCCCCAGCGCTGCGGCTGCCTGATCGGACTCCCATCATGGACATGATGGTGGATAAGGTCGAGGCAAAAGGAGGCGTCATGGCCGTCACGAGCACCGGCATTGCGCTGGGCATGATCGAAACCCGCGGACTGGTCCCTGCCATCGAGGCGGCGGATGCGATGACCAAGGCAGCCGAAGTCCGGCTGATCGGTCGCCAGTTCGTCGGCGGCGGTTATGTCACCGTCCTCGTGCGCGGAGAAACCGGCGCAGTCAACGCGGCGGTGCGTGCCGGCGCGGATGCCTGCGAGCGCGTGGGCGACGGTCTGATCGCCGCCCACATCATCGCCCGCGTGCACAGCGAGGTGGAGCACATCCTGCCGACGCAGCCCAGCGCCGGTGGCGCAGGACGTGACGGCGACGTGACCTGCATCGCGGCCTAGCGAAGGGAGGCTGCATGGCAATCGATCCACGGCTATTGGGATATCTGAACCGGGCACTGAGCCATGAAATGGCGGCAGTCCAGCAATACATGGCCCAGTCCAGGCTCTGCGACCTGTGGAACCTGGCAGACTACTGCGCGCATTTTCGCCAGGACGTCACCGAGGAACTCGGCCATGTGCAAAGCCTGATGGACGCCCTGTTGAGGCTCGGTTCCGCGCCCAACGCCATCCAACTGCCGCCGGTACGGCTCGGCCGCAACCTGGTCGAAATGATCGCGATCGATCGCGTACTGGAAGTCGAGGCGATCCGGCTGTACGAAGAAGCCTCCGCCTACTGTATGCGGGTGCGTAACTTTACCCACCACAGCCTGTTTGCGGGCATTCTGCGCGACGAGTTGATGCATTTGGACGAGCTCGGCAAGATGGAGGCTGACTTGCCCCAAAAGGAACAGCGTTATGCCTGAAGACAACAATCCCATTCCGCACTGGCAGCGGCAGGATCTGCCGCCGATGCTGACCCGGCGTTTCGAATTCGAGACCTATGCGGAGACGCGGCATTTCCTGGACGGCATCGCCAAGCTCGCCGAAGAGGCCAGGCTTTATCCGAACCTGAGTTTCGGCAAGACCTATGTCAGCGTCACCATCGACGCCGACGGCAAGAAAGTCGGACCCGACTGCGTTGCGCTGGCGCAGAAGATCGACGGTCTGGTCTCGCCGGCGACCTGATCGTCCATGCCCAGCCTGCGCATCGCGGTCGCGAACCAGAAAGGCGGTACGGGCAAGACGACGCTGGCGCTCAATCTGGCCGCTGGCCTGCAGCGACGCGCCAGCACACTGGTGCTGGATGCCGACCCCCAGGCATCGATCAGCCAGTGGGCGGCCATGAGCGACGAACCCGGACACCTGCCCGCCGTCCAGGCCGTGGCACAGGATGATGTGCCCGCGCGAATCGCACAGGGCAGCCGCGAACACCACTACGTGGTAATCGACTGCCCCCCGACGCTGCAGACCGCGACGGTGGGTGGCGTGCTGAACAGCGTGGACGTGCTGCTGATCCCGATCCAACCCTCGCCCGTGGATCTCTGGGCAAGCGTTGACATCGCCACGGCGGTACGCAACGCGCGCCGGCGCAATCCCCAGCTCAAGGCCTTCGTCGTTCTGAACCAGCTGGACAGCCGCAATGCACTCTCGCGCTCCATGCACGAAGCGCTGGCCGAACTGGAATTTCCCACCCTGCGCGCCGGCCTCGCACGGCGCGCCGCTTACCGCAGCGCCGCAGTGGAAGGCACCAGTGTGTACGGGCTCGGCCACCGCGGCAAGGCGGCCACCCGCGAAGTAGAAGCCCTGATCGAGGAGTTATTGCAATCATGAACAAGACATCAAACAAGCTCGCTGCCGGCATGCGCAAAGTGAAAACGCACCAGGAAAGCGCCGTCTCGAAACCCGAGCCGCGCAAGGTCGCTGCGCCCGCACCCAAACCCGCGCCGTCGCCAACGCCTTCGGACCGCGTGTGGCCGGATTGAGCCGCATGCCGGATGGCCAGGCCAGGCCTGCATAACGGGCTTGCAGCTCCCGGCGGGGCGTTCGCATGCCCCGGCTCCGTGCAAGCGCGCGGTTCATCCATCTACGAATGACTGAACCGCCATGCCTGCTCTCACGCTCGTCATCGGCAACAAGCACTATTCGTCCGGGCTGTATCCGGCGGGGCGAGGCCGCGCCGGCTTCGGCTGGAAAGAGGTAGCAGGCCCGGCGGCAATGCCATTTGCCTGGCTATAAAGAAACGATCTGGCCGTTTCAATCCACCACCCGCCCATGCCCACCTACATGAAGCTCATCCTGGCATGCCTGCTGTGCCTTGCCGTGATCGCGGGGCTGGTGCTGCTTGTCCGGCACTTTTCCTAGGCTACGCTGAAGAGTCCAACGGTTGCCGGAAAAGGGGCGCCAAAATGAAACCGAACATGGGTACGGCGGACAAAATCATCCGCCTTGTCGTGGTCGCGGTCATCGCGATCCTGTATTTCAGCGGCCAGATCAGCGGGACCGTGGCGATCATTCTGGGCATCGTCGCGGTGGCCTTCCTGGTGACCAGCCTCATCGGCTGGTGTCCGACCTACGTGCCGTTCGGCATTTCCACCCGGAAGACGGACAAAACGGTGCGCTAGCGGCCTCGCACCTCGCTCGGATCATGCGCCACAGCGCCGGACATCCGCATCACACGCCATGAACGGCCTTGCCGCGCAATACGCCCTGTTTGTTGCCGAAGTCGCCACCCTCGTGCTGGCCGTCATTGGCCTGGTCGCCGGTCTTGTCGCCTTGTCACGCCGCAAAGCCAAGCATGCCGGCCAGATCGAGGTGACGGACGTCAACCGCCAGTTCGAGGCGGCCGCGGACCGGATTCAGGCCGCGCAGCTCCCCAAAAAAGCCCTCAAGATGCTGCACAAGCAGCGCAAGGCCGAACGCAAGGCGCAGCAAAAAAGGACAGAAGCGGAACCCTGCAGCTACCTGCTGGACTTCAAGGGCGATATCCGCGCCTCCGCCTTTATGGCCCTGCGCGAGGAAATCAGCGCCATCCTGCACGTGGCCAAGGCAGGTGACGCGGTATTGTTGCGGCTCGAAAGCGGGGGCGGCATGGTCAACCGCTACGGGCTTGCCGCTGCCCAGCTGCTCAGGCTGCGCGACGCGCAGCTGCCGCTTACCGTGATGGTGGATACGGTGGCCGCCAGCGGCGGTTATCTCATGGCCGCCGTCGCCGACAGGATTGTCGCCTCGCCTTTCGCCCTCATCGGCTCCATCGGCGTGATCGCGCAAATCCCCAACTTCCACCGCTGGCTGCAGGCCAGGGATATCGACTGGGAACAATTCACCGCCGGCAAATTCAAGCGCACCGTCACCCTGTTCGGCGAAAACACCGAAACCGGCCGCGCCAAGCTGCGCGAGGAACTGGAGGAAATCCACGCGCAGTTCCGCGCGTTCGTGCAAGGCCGCCGCGCGCAACTCGACATGGAAAAGGTCGCCACAGGCGAAGCCTGGCTCGGCAGCAAAGCCCTGGAGCTGGGCCTGGTGGACGAACTCGCGACCAGCGACGAAATCATTCGCAGCGCCTGCCGGCGCGGCCAGGTCCTGCACGTCAGCTTCCAGCGCAAGCTCGGCCTTCCCGAGCGCCTGCGCATCTCGGCCCAGTCCGCCTGGGATGGCATCTGGCAGCCGCCCTACCCGCTGGGCTGACTAGGCCCGGCCAGTTCGCCGTGCTCGACTCAAGGGTTTCCCCGTCCTGGGGCAGGAGGATACTGCGCCCGACACGAAGGTCAGAAGAATGTAGCAAAGCGCGGCGGGGTAGCGACTAAGTTCGGCCAGTTTCAGACATCCAGACTAATCAACACGACGCCCGGTCATCAGTCCCAATCGCACAGAGGCAGCCCACATTGTCATTAGCGCCATTTTTGCCTACTATAGAAGCCAATTGGCATTGAGGTAAAATACCATGAATGTTGCTGACGAGCGCAAGGCGGCTGCCATCAAGGCCGGTTCAGGGGCGAAGAAGGTCGCCCCCACCAAGGCGAAATCCGCCTCTTCTCCCCCTCCAAAAACTGCTGCTCCAATGAAGTCCAGCCGAACGGGACGAAACCCGAGAGCAGGTCATGTCATTTCGGCCGGTGACACCCTTCTTTTGAAGACTTTCAGTACTGTTCACTCCCGCAAGAAAGCCCAAGCCGTCTCGGCTGCGTCGCTGCTCGGTCTCGAGAGTGACGAGCGCAAGTTTCATCTCACGTCGATGGAGTGGGTTTCTGCGATTCGTAGGGGCATTCCATCATCAGCCGTGGACGCCCTCACTGCATTCCTTCTCGTTTCGCAAACCGAGTTCTCAGATGCGCTCGACATCCCTGTTCGCACGCTCGTCCGGCGCAAGGGCGAAGGGCTTCTGAACAGCGAGGAATCAGCAAAGCTGGTTAGGGTTGCACGCGTGATCCAGCGAGCCGAGGAGGTATTCGATGATCCCGATTCCGCTCGTGATTGGTTGAAGACATCAAACACCTCCTTGGGTGGCGAGACTCCCATGTCCCTACTAGACACGGAGATCGGCGCCGAAGCTGTAATGGACACGCTTGGTCGCATCGAGCACGGCGTATTCGCCTGATGCCGATCGTATGGCGGATGCTCACGGCTAAACATGCCGCTACAGCCTTTTCGGGTGAAGGTGCACGCCTGCATGGCGGCCGTTGGAACCCGCAGGGCGTCCCAATGGTGTACACCGCCAGCACCCTGTCGCTCGCCACACTGGAGATGCTGGTTCAGGATGGCAAGCTGCTCGCAACCTACGTCGTCATCCCAGCCACGATCCCGTCCAAGTTGAAGATCGAGCACGTCAACCCGAACGATTTGCCCGAAGACTGGCGCAGCGCAAAATCTCGCGAAAAGCTTCGTGCCATTGGAGCCGGATGGATCAAGCGAGCCTCAAGTGCAGTGTTGGCCGTTCCGAGTGCTGTCATCCCAACTGAGACCAATTACCTACTGAACCCGCTGCATCCGTCGTTTCAAAAGATCGTCATTGGGGCTCCGCAGGAATTCGAGACGGATCTGCGGTTGCCGCGAAAGTAGAGTGAGCGCCACTCAGATCGAACGATTGCGCATATCCAGTTGGCCTTCGCGTTCCCATCCACCCTCTGCTCCTCGCGTAATTTTGCTCTTCACCCCATTTGCCAAGGACCTGCTCACCATGCCCCCCCTCACCCTCATCATCGGCAACAAGAACTACTCATCCTGGTCGCTGCGGCCCTGGTTGCTGCTGCGTCAGGCAGGCATTCCCTTCGAGGCGGTACGCATCCCGCTGTACGCACCCGGGGCGACTGAAGCGCTGGCGACCTGGTCGCCTTCGGGCAAGGTGCCGGCGCTGCATGACGGCGACCTGCGGGTGTGGGATTCGCTGGCGATCTGCGAATACCTGCACGAGCGTTTTCCGGACAAGCAGTTGTGGCCAACCGATGCGGCGGCGCGGGCGGTGGCGCGCGCGGTGAGCGCGGAGATGCACGCGGGCTTTTCCGCGCTGCGCGAGCACATGTCGATGAACATCCGGGCGCGGCGTCCGGGGCAGGGACGCACGCCGGAGTGCCTGGCGGATGTCGAGCGCATCCTGGCGATCTGGACGGATTGCCGCGCGCGCTTCGGCGCTGGCGGCGATTTCCTGTTCGGGCGCTTTGGCATTGCCGATGCGATGTATGCGCCGGTGGTGCTGCGCTTCCAGACCTATGGTGTGGCGCTGGACGGCACGACGCGCGACTATGCGGAGGCGGTACGGGCGCTGCCGGCGCTGCAGGAATGGGTGGCGGATGGGGTGGCGGAGACCGAGCGCATCGAGATGTTCGAACGCGACGAATGAGGCAATGGGACGCCGGAACCACTATCACGTCTATGTGATCGAGCTGTCGAACGATGTGCTTTACGAAGGCCGGTTCAAGAAAGCCAACCCCGGCTATGTCATGGGCAAGCCCTGTCTCTATGTCGGGATGACGGGCCTGGATCCCGACGTGCGATTCGACAAGCACAAGGCCGGCATCCAGTCCAACCGATTCGTCAAGGAATACGGCCTGCGCCTGTTGCCTGAGCTTTATGAGCTCTACGGCCCGCTGTCGTATGAAGATGCCCGCGCCCTGGAGGTTGAACTGGCGATCGACTTCCGCGAAGCCGGATACGGGGTTTGGCAGGCGTGATCCGGATGCTGCAAGACCGCCGCGGTCATGCCTTGTCGGGAATGAACGTCAGTACCGCGCCATTGTTGCAGTAGCGCAGGCCGGTGGGTTTCGGCCCGTCCTTGAACACATGGCCATGGTGGCCGCCGCAGCGTGCGCAGTGATATTCGGTGCGCGGCAGCAGCAGGGTCAGGTCGGTCTTGGTTTCCACGTGTCCGGGAAGCACATCGTAGAAGCTGGGCCAGCCGGTGCCGCTGTCGTATTTGAACCGGGAGGGGAACAGCGGCAGACGGCAGGCCCGGCACACGTACAGGCCGCTGCGCGTTTCGTGGTCGAGCGGACTGCTGAAAGGCCGCTCGGTGCCCTCCTCGCGCAGGATGTCGTACTGTTCCGGAGTAAGCCGCCGCTTCCACTCTGCGTTCCCGAGAACCAGCCTTTCGATGCGTTCCGCCGCCCAGGCCGGCCCGGGCAGGGCGAACTGCATGAGCGCCGGCGTGCTGGCCGTCAGTTTGATGAATGTCCGTCTGTCCATGATGATTCACCTCGTACGAACCGGTTCGCACCGGTCTATCTGTCCACATACCACGCCGGAAATTGTTGTCGCAGCGCGGCAATCTTCGGCAAGTCGTTGATGACGATATACGGCTGGTTGGGATGGCGGTCCAGATAATTCTGATGGTAGGCCTCCGCATCATAGAAACCTTTCAGCGGCACGACCTGGGTGACGACGGGGCGCCTGAACACGCCCGCCGCCTGGAGCTGGGCGATGTAGCCGTCGGCCACGCGCTTCTGATCGGCGTTGGCATAGAAGATCGCCGAGCGGTATTGTGTGCCGGTGTCTGGCCCCTGCCGGTTCAGTTCCGTCGGATCGTGCGCGACGGAAAAAAACACTTTCAGAAGCTGCCCATAGCTGATGCGCGCCGGGTCGTAGAAAATGTGTACCGATTCGGCATGGCCGGTCCGGCCGGTGCTCACCTGGCCATATGTGGCCGTATCCGCATTGCCGCCGGCATAGCCCGACACCACCCGGGTCACGCCCTTGACATGTTCGAACACACCCTCCATGCCCCAGAAGCATCCGCCGGCCAGCACCGCCGTCTGCATGCCGCTCACGCCGGCGAGCGGGGTGTCGACGACCGGGTCGGGCAAAGGTGCGGCGGTCGACGCGTACGAGTACCCCACCCACGCAATACCCAGGATGGATGCGATGACTGCAGCAACAAGACGATTCATGGTGCACCTCCTTTGCCTCGATTCAGGAAACCGGCCGGATGCGTATGCGCGGCCGACGCGCGCACGCATATCCAGCTGGTCCGCCACCGTTTCATCCTATCCTTGACCATAGCTGCTGGGGAATCGGTTTTCTTTCGACCTCGTATGCGGGGGCATGGTTTCCTTGGCCGTTTCATGCGGACAGGCTCCGGTGCGGGTGAAGACCTGTTGATCTGGCTGATGACTCGCTAGTATTCAGGCCCTTACCCGAGAACTTTCTATTGCCTTACTGCCCCAATGGGCACTCATGCCCGGATTTCTTTCATGCTCAAAAACAAGAATGCCCTGATGTCCCGCCTCGCCGCAGCACTGGGAATGAATTCGGGTACGCTGCCCGCGCTCGCCGATATCGAGGGGTCCGTCTTTGCCGGTTTCAGGCAGGTGCTCCAGAAGGGCCTGCTGATCTTCGCGCTCATCATCACGATCCTGTTCGCCATGATGTTCTATCAATACCAGCGTTCGGCCGAGGCTGTTCACTCGGTGGAGCATACGCGGCAGGTCATCGCCTACATCAATGCGCTGCGCACCTACCTGCTCAACCTGGACAATGCGGTCCGCCAGTACGCCGACTCGCAGAACCGCACCGATCTCGACCCCAGCCTGATCTGCCGCCCATCATCGTGTCCCAGTGCCGGACAGCTGATTGCCCTGATCGGCAACGACGGCTCCCAGGCGGCTCGCCTGGCCCCCTTGCCGGCCCTGCAGGCCGCTTTGGAAACCGGATTCAGCGCGCTGCAACAAGGCGCGGCAGGGGGCGCTGCCCCGCCGCCCGGGCAGGAACTGGGCGGCTTCGACAAATCCGCCATCGAACAGATCCACCGCATCCTGATCGAAGCCGAACGGGAGGAGCTGAATCAGCTGGAAACGCGCGAGGCGGCACGCGTCCGCGGCGAAAGCCTGTCGTCGGCGCTGCTGGGAATCGCCGGATTATGGACAGGCCTGGCATTGTTCGGGCTGTACCGGGAAACCGTCCGCCTGATCCGGGCAGGCATCCAAGCCGAGCAGACGATCCGGCAACTCAGCCTGCGCGACCCGCTGACGGGGCTTGCCAACCGGCGCTTCCTGCAGGAAAACACGCGGCATATGATCGCCGGCGCGCGCCGCGCGCGAACGCAGATGGCGGTGCTGGCTGTCGATCTGGACAACTTCAAGGCCGTCAACGATCAGCACGGGCATGCAGCAGGCGATACGGTGCTCGTGACAGCAGCCCAGCGGATGAAGCAGCTGCTTCGCGAAGCGGACGTGATCGCCCGCTTTGGCGGAGACGAGTTCGTGATCGTGCTGGTCCAGGTCGACGATGCGGAGGCCGCGCGCGAGGTGGCACGCCGCGTGGTGGACAACCTGCGGCAACCTATCCCGCTGACGGGCGGGGCCAGCGCGCACATCGGCGCATCCGTGGGAATCGCCATGTGCTGCGAGGACGGCGATACGCTGGATGCCTTGCTGAAGAAAGCCGACGCGGCACTTTACGCCGCGAAACGTGACGGCAAGGGCACGTTCCGCCAGGCCGAGGCCCAGCCTGCATAAAACCGTTCGTGCATCATCGATACCTGGACCACCAGGAAACGTTCACTTAAGACAACGATGAGTATCCAGTCCAAACGATCCGGTCTGCAGCCGCTACCTGATTCATACGAGCTCATGGCCCGCTCACGTATGATGACGCGCGGAATCTGACATGGTACGGGCGACTGATTTTCAGGAAGCCCGGGTATGAGGTTGCGAGCTTGAGCCGGTTTATTTGGTGAGTGCCATGAACAACTGCGGCAGCCGTTCCGGCAGGCGCTCGACGTGGTCGATGACGGTGAACTGGCGACCGAAGATATCGCCGACGTATTCGTCGGCCTTGGGATCGAGGCTAATGCAGTAGGCGAAGATGCCGTCCTGGTCGAGTTCCTTCACTGCCTGCCGTGCGTCCTCGATAAGCAGGCGCTCGTCGTGGGCATCCACGTCGGACGGCTTGCCGTCGGTGAGGATGAGCATGAGCTTTTTGTCGGCCTGGCGCGCGCCGAGGTAGTGCGCGGCGTGGCGCATCGCCGCGCCCATGCGGGTGGAATAACCCGCCTCCATCGCCGCCAGCCGCGCTTTCACGTCGTCGTTGAAGTGTTCGCCATAGCCCTTGATGTGCAGGTAGCGCACGTCGTGGCGGGTGTTGGAATGGAAGCCGGCGATGGCGAACGGGTCGCCGAGTTTCTCGATTGCCCAGGCCAGCAGCGAGACCGCTTCCTGTGAGAGATCGAGGATGGTCTGATCGCTACCCGCGGCCTTTTCGTTGAGCGATTCCGACAGGTCGAGCAGCAGCATGACGGCGATGTCGCGGCCGTCGGTGCGGTGGCTCATGTTGATGCGCGGGTCGGGCATGGCGCCGCCCTTGAAGTCGATCAAGGAACGGATGGCGACGTCGAGATCGAGTTCGCTGCCCTCTTCCTGGTAGCGGATGCGCACCTTGTCCTGCGGCTTCAGCAGGTCGAGCATCTTCTTCAGCCGTTTGGCGAGCGCGCCATGTTTGGCGAGCAGGCGATCGATATCGGCCGCGTTGCCGGCGGGGTGCAGCGCCTCGTACACGCTGGCCCAGTCGGGGCGGTAGGTCTGGCTGCTGTAATCCCACTCGGGGTAATGGCGCGGCGGCAGGCCGCGGATTTCCTCGCCCGGCTCGATCTTGCGCTTCTCGTCGAAGGCTTCTTCCTCGTCGCCCGCCTCGATGAATTTCCACAGCTGGCGGTTGTCGTCGCGGTAGTCGACCACGGTGTCGGCGAAATGCACCCTGGCGAACTGGTCGCTCTGGCGGCGGGTCCTGGCGACGTAACTCAGCGCCAGCGAGGCGATTTCACGCGTGGAAGACTCACCCTGCGCCATGACCGCGTGGAAGCGATGTACGTAATCGTTGAGGTCGGCGTCAAGATAGCCGTGATCGGGATCGAGCAGCGCGCGCGACAGCATCGCCATGCGGTGGCGCAGGCAGGAGGTGGTTTCCGGATCGCAGGCGTCTGCCACGGGCCTGGGATGCAGCGCGAGGAACAGGCGGCGCAGGCCGGGGTATTCGCGGATCAAGAGCGTCTCGATGCGGCAGTCCTCGAAGAACTCGACCGCCATGCGCTGGAATGGACTCCAGTTGTCGGCAACTTGCGCCACCGACCAGCGGCGGTGGCCGACGATGTGGGCGAGCACGGCACGGTAACGGTCCAGGCCGGAGACGACCACGCCCTCTTCAACCAGCGCATCGTCGTACACGTCCGGCAGGCGGATGCCGAGCTTGTCGTAATACGGCACCGGCTTGCGGAGCTCGTCGAACGCGGTGGAGTACGGCACCAGGTGGTCGCTGTCCTGCCACAGGCCGCGCAAGTACAGATCCAGCTTGCGCTCGACGTCGACCAGCAAAGTGCCGTGGCGCTCGCGCTGCAGGACGGCACGGGCATCGGCCGACTGCAGGCTGAAGTAGTCTTTCTGCCGCTCGGGATGGCTGCGGTAGTTGCGGATGCCGTATTCGACCCAGTTCTTCAGCCCGGCGAGCGTCAACTGGCCGAGCAGGGCCGGCGCCTGAGCAAAGAACTCCGGCAGGCCCGGACTCGGAAACGTGGTGTGGTGGCCGTGGATGGAACCGGTGGTGCGCGCCTTCAGATCCAGGGTGATGTCGAGGTAATGCTGCAATAGTTCCTGCGACTGCAGCCGGCGCGCAACCGGCGCCAGTGTCTGCAGGAAGGGGGTGATGGCCTTGCCGTTGGGCGACTTCTGCAGGCGCTGGATCAGCGCCATGACCGTGGGCAACGCAGGTTCGCCGACGGCCTTGGCGGTGGACGGCCACTCCTCCAGGAACGCCAGCATCGGCTCGACGCCGCGGCCCAGCTTGCCGATGACGCGGCCGGCTTCGAGGTAGGCGTCGGTGCCCTCGCGCGTCAGCACGGCGAGCGCCTCGGCCATGACATCCTCGAACACCTCCTCCACCTGCGGGAAGCGGGTATCGAGCTGCTTCCAGTACGCAGCCATGAGGGGATGCTGGTAGGCGATTTCGGTGGTCACGTTCGAAACTTAGGCAAACGTTGCGTCGATCGCATGATCGAGCGTTTCGCGGATGTCGACGTCATCGGTGATCGGCCGCACCATCGCCATGCGGCAAGCGTCCGTCGGGTCCACGCCATCCTTGATGAGCGTCGCCGCATACACCAGCAGGCGTGTCGAGATGCCTTCGTCGAGGCCGTGCCCCTTGAGGCTGCGGGCGACGCCGCCGATCTTCACCAGCTTCGCGGCGACGGCTGCGTCCATGCCGGTTTCCTTCGCCACGATCTGCGCTTCCAGCGCGGCATCGGGATAGTCGAAGTCGAAGGCGGTGAAGCGCTGCTTGGTCGACTGCTTGAGGTCCTTCATCAGCGTCTGGTAGCCGGGGTTGTAGGAGATCACCAGCTGGAAATCGGGATGCGCGTGGATCAACTCGCCCCTCTTGTCGAGCGGCAGGGTGCGGCGGTGGTCGGTGAGCGGATGGATGACCACGGTGGTGTCCTGGCGCGCTTCGACGATTTCATCGAGGTAGCAGATGGCGCCGATGCGCGCGGCGGTGGTGAGCGGGCCGTCGAGCCAGCGGGTGCCGTTGGCTTCCAGCAGATAACGTCCCACCAGGTCGCTGGCGGTCATATCCTCATTGCAGGCCACGGTGATCAGCGGCTTGCCGAGCTTCCACGCCATGTATTCGACGAAGCGCGACTTGCCGCAGCCGGTGGGGCCTTTCACCATCACCGGCAGGCGGTTGCGGTAGGCGGCCTCGTAGAGCGCGACCTCGTTCTTCTGCTGCTGGTAGAAGGGTTCCTGCTCAAGCTTGTACTGGTCTTTGTTCGTCATTTTCATTCCTCGTTGCGGAAGAAAAAAACGCCCCCGGGAAGCCGGGGGCGTGGAGCGCGGGGACGATTCTCTGCAGCTAGGAGACCGCTTCAAACCATCCCGCGTAGGGATGATGCTTCATCCCCGCTTGCTTATTTGTGCACGCCCAGCTTTTCACGCCAGCCCGGATACAGCTTGTCGGCGTCGCCCGGGAAGGACTCGAACGCGCGGGCGAATTCCTTGTGCTCCTTGGCGTATTCGATCGGGTCGGCGCCCGATTTCCAGCACTCGTACGACTGGCGCAGCGAGATCGCGCCGGCCGCAGGGCTGTCGATGTGGCCGTAGGAGCCGCCGCCGGAGGTGTTGATGACGTTGCCGTGACCCAGGTTCTCGAAGAAGCCGGGCAGGCGCAGCGCGTTCATGCCGCCGGAGATGATCGGGGTGGTGGGCTTCATGCCGTACCACTTCTGGAAGTAGACCGGGCCCTGGCACTCGTCGCGCTCGATCATGTAGGCGATATTCTTGTCGCTGTTCTCGCCTTCCATCTTGCCGTAGCCCATGGTGCCCACGTGGATGCCCGAGGCCCCCTGCAGACGCGAGATCTTGGCCAGCACGAACGCGGTGTAGCCACGCTTGGCGGACGGCGAGGTGATCATGCCGTGGCCGGCACGGTGGTAGTGCAGGTACTGGCTCGGGTACTGACGACGCGCGGTGGTGATCATGCCGGGGCCGCCGACGAAACCGTCGACCAGGAAGGCCAGCTTGTCGGCGTCGGGGCCGAAGGTCTCGAGGCCGAAATCGGCACGCGCCATCATTTCGTAGTGGTCGTCAGCGGTGATATTCAGCGAGAACAGCTTGGCCTGGCCGGTTTCGTCCTGGGCGCGCTTCATCGAGTCATACACCAGCGGCAGCACTTTCTTCAGCGGGCAGAACACCTGGTTGCCTTGCGGCTCGTCGTTCTTGATGAAGTCGCCGCCAAGCCAGAACTGGTAGGCCGCAGCCGCGAACGGCTCGGGACGCAGGCCCAGCTTCGGCTTGATGATAGTGCCCGAGATGTAGCCGCCGTCCTTGATCGGGCGACCGAGGATACGCCACATGTCGGAGATGTCGCGCGCGGGGCCGTCGAACATCTGGATGCAACGCTCGGGCACGTAGAAGTCGTGGATCTTGGCGTGCTCGATGTCGCCCATGCCCTGGTTGTTGCCGATCACCAGCGTCAGGAAGGAGACGATCATGAAGCGGCCATCGGTGATGTTGCGGTCGAACAACTCGATCGGATAGGCGATCCGCATGTCTTCGGTCGCTTCGTCGATGTAATAGACCAGCGCGTCGACGCCCTTGGTGAAGTCGTCGGTAGTCGACACTTCGACGTTGGTGCCGGTGGACGATTCGGCGGCGAAGTGCGCGGCCGCTTCGAGGTAACCGTAGCCCGACTTCGGCTTCATCTTGTAGGCGACGAGGATGTGCCTGCCACCCTTGATCAGGTCTTCCTCTTTCAGGCTGAGGTCGGCGTAACGTGCGGATTGATCCATTGCTTGGCTCCTGCGGTAGATGAACAAGGTTGCAGAAGCCAATGCCCCTGAAACCGACAGGGGCGGACTATACGCACACGCTTATATAATTAAAATTCAATAGTTCTGATAAAAACTATATATTTAGACTTATATATCTATGCGCCGACTGACGCTCCGCCAATTCCGGGTATTCGAAGCGGTCGCCCGCCACCTCTCGTTTTCGCGGGCGGCCGAGGAACTGCATCTGTCCCAGCCCGCCGTCTCCATGCAGGTGAAGGGGATCGAGGCCATCCTGGGCGTGCCGCTCACCGAACAACTTGGTAAAAAGATCTTTCTCACCGACGCAGGCCTCGAAGTGCTGCACGCCAGCCAGGCGATCACTGCCCGCCTCGACGACCTGCAGCACAATCTTGCGCAGCTGCGGAGCGTCGACACGGGTCGTCTCAACATGGCCGCAACCTCGACGGTGAACGCCGTCGCCACCGATATCCTCGCCCGCTTCCGCGGCCGCCATCCCGGGGTGGCGATCCATCTGGACGTCTCCAACCGGGCGGCCGTGCTGGACCAGCTCGTCGGCAACCGCATCGATCTCGCCATCATGGGCCAGGTACCGGACGGACTCGGCCTGGAAGCCACCCGCTTCATGGACAACCCGCTGGTCGTGATCGCCCCGCCCGACCACCCCTTGGTCGGCAAAAAGAAAATTTCCGTGCGCGACCTGGCGTCCCAATCCTTCCTGGTGCGCGAAGCGGGTTCCGGCACGCGCGGCGCGATGGAGCGCTTCTTCGCCGCCCGCGGGCTGGAAATCCGAAGCAGCATGGAAATGAGCAGCAACGAAGCGATCAAGCAGGCGGTGCAGGCCGGCCTCGGCCTGGGCATCCTGTCGCTGCAGACGCTGGAGATGGAACTGGCGCTCAAACGGCTGGCGGTGCTCGCGGTCGAGGGCTTTCCCATCATGCGCCACTGGTACGTCGTGCATCGCACCGACAAGCGGCTGTCGCCCGTGGCGCAGGCATTCAAGACCTTCGTGCTGGGACCGGCGAATTCACCTGTCCAAACGACACTCGGCTAGAATCGCCTCAGTCGGGGTACCAGCCCCCGGCGTCAGGATGCTCGCATCCGCAAGACGGTGTCCCGTCCAAGACTGGTTCTTATCCCTTGACCTGGAGCCTATTGCTTGGACACCGCACACGTTAGCCGACCCGCGCCCGTCACCCTGGGCACATCCTTCAAATACTGGCTCAAACTCGGTTTCATCAGCTTCGGCGGTCCCGCCGGGCAGATCGCGATCATGCACCACGAACTGGTGGACAAGCGCCGCTGGATTTCCGAGCAACGCTATCTGCATGCCCTCAACTACTGCATGCTGCTACCCGGACCCGAGGCGACCCAACTGGCGATCTACATCAGCTGGCTGATGCACGGCATCCGCGGCGGCGTGATCGCGGGCGTGCTGTTCTTTCTGCCGTCCTTTCTGCTGCTGTCAGGGCTCGCCGGCCTGTATCTCGCCTACGGCACGCTACCGCTGGTACAGGGGGTGTTCTACGGCATCCGTCCCGCGGTGGTGGCGATCGTCCTCTTCGCCGCATGGCGCATCGGCAGCCGCGCCCTGAGGAACGACCTACTGTGGGGCATGGCGGCACTGGCGTTCGTCGGCATTTTCGTTTTCAACGTCGCATTTCCGTGGATCGTGCTGGCTGCCGGCCTGCTCGGCGCCCTGGGCGGCAAACTCGCGCCACACAAGTTCAGGACAGGCGGCGGCCACGGCACCCGCCACGCACAGGCCGGGCCGGCGATCCTCGACGACGACACCCCGCCGCCGGCACACGCGCGCTTCAGCTGGCGCAGGTTCGTGCTCACGCTCGCTGCCTTCGTGCTGATCTGGCTGGGTGCGATGGGCACGCTCCTGGGCATGCCCGCTCTCCAGGCCATGGGCGCGTTCTTCACCAAGGCGGCCTTCCTCACCATCGGCGGCGCCTATGCGGTGCTGCCCTACGTCTACCAGGGCGGGGTCGAGCATTTCCACTGGCTCACCGGCCCACAAATGATGGATGGCCTGGCACTGGGCGAGACCACGCCCGGCCCGCTGATCATGATCGTCACCTGGATCGGTTATCTCGGCGGCGTCTCCGACCAGGTCGTCGGCAACCCGGTCGCGGCCGGACTGGCAGGCGCAGCGGTCGCAACTTTCTTCACTTTCCTGCCGTCCTTCCTGTTCATCCTGGTGGGCGGCCCACTGGTCGAAGCCACCCGCGGCGAGCTGGCCTTCACCGCGCCGCTCACCGGCATCACCGCGGCCGTAGTGGGCGTCATCCTCAACCTCGCGGTATTCTTCGCCTGGCATGCCTTCTGGCCGCACGCCACGGCAGACGCGCCGTTCGCCGGCGGTCTCGACGGACTCCCCGTCATCGTCGCCGTGGCCGCGTTCATCGCGCTGTCGCGATACAAGGCCGACATCATGGCGGTGATCGGCGTGTGCGCCCTGCTCGGGCTGGCTTATTCGTTTTTCATGTGAGGATCGTATGGAACCCGTTGCTCAACCCCTAAAACGCTGTGGATGCGGCAGTCCGACCGATAAATGCCCGGACCTGCCACGCACGATCGAGCCTGCCAAGGTTAATCCCGACAGCACGCTGGTGTTCGACGTGCGGCGCGAGGCCGATTACGCCGCGTCAAACGAGATCATCCCGGGTGCGCTGTGGAAAAATCCGGACAAGATCGACGCCTGGATCGGTGCCCTGCCGCTCACGCAGGACGTGGTGATCTACTGCGTGCGCGGCGGCGCGGTGTCGAACAACGTGGTCGACCGGCTGCAGGCTGCGGGCGTCAAGGCGCGCTTCATCGAGGGAGGCCTCGAGGCATACAAGGTGGCCGGCGGGAAGATCGCGCGCAAATAACCCTCTCTTCGAAGTGAGTAGTTGACTAATTTGCTCGGTTATTCTATTGTGCGTCATCGCAATTAATTATTTACTGCAAGGACTGCATCATGGAACGCGAAATCAACGGCAAAATGGTCGAGACCGACCCCGAAGGCTATCTGGTCAACCTGGAAGACTGGTCCGAGGAACTGGCGGTCGAGCTGGCCAAGGAAGACAAGCTGGAACTGGGCGAAGACCACTGGAAGATCATCCACTACATGCGCGACTTCTTCGCCCAGAACGGCACCGCACCCAACCTGCGCTTCCTGCAGAAGGGCCTGAAGGAAGAATTCGGCCCGGAATGGGGCGAGAAGAAATTCCTGTTCGACCTGTTCCCCTTCGGCCCCGCCAAACAGGCTGGCCGCTATGCCGGCACCCCGAAACCGACCGGCTGCGTTTAAGTTCTCGTCAGCCCGTCAGAAGCCCCGCCCTGCGGGGCTTTTTTTACGGCTGCTCAGGGATGGCTGCGGAACATGAAGTACACCGCCCCCACCATGCACAGTGCCGCCCACAGGAAATCCCACTTCAGTTCCACTTTCATGTACAGCACGGCGAACGGCATGAATACCGCCAGCGCAATCACCTCCTGCATGATCTTCAGCTGCGGCAGGCTCATCACGGTGTAGCCGATACGGTTGGCCGGCACCTGCAGCAGATATTCGAACAGCGCGATGCCCCAGCTGGCAAACGCGGCGATCATCCAGGGCTTGTTGTTCATGTCCTTCAGGTGCGCATACCAGGCGAAGGTCATGAAGACATTGGAAAAGGTGAGCAGGATCAGGGTTTGCAGAGAGGCGGGCATGATCGACGTCCGGAATCGCACGGCGCCATTGTAGGGAATCCGCACGCCGTCAGGCTGTTAAAATGCGGCCTTTCGCATTGCAAGGGTCAGCATGATGAACGCGCCTCAGGTGGGTGTGGTGATGGGGTCTTCCAGCGACTGGGAAGTCATGAAACATGCGGCGATGCTGCTGAAGCAATTGGGCATCCACTTCGAAGCCAAGGTGGTGTCCGCGCACCGCACGCCGGACCTGCTGTTCGAATATGCCGCCAGCGCGGAGGCGCGCGGGCTCAAGGCCATCATCGCCGGGGCGGGCGGCGCGGCCCATCTGCCTGGCATGATCGCATCCAAGACCATCGTGCCGGTGCTGGGCGTACCGGTGCCGTCGAAATACCTCAAGGGCATGGATTCGCTGCTGTCCATCGTACAGATGCCGAAAGGCATTCCGGTCGCCACTTTCGCCATCGGCGAGGCAGGCGCGGCCAACGCGGCGCTGTTTGCCGCCTCGCTGATCGCGCGCTACGACAACGGGCTCGCCGAGCAACTCAACGACTTCCGCCGCGGCCAGTCCGATTCGGTGCTGGCGATGGACTTGCCCGATGTCGAGTAAACCGCTGCCCATCCTGCCCGGCGCGACGCTGGGCATTCTCGGCGGCGGCCAGCTCGGCCGCATGTTCACCATCGCCGCGCGCACCATGGGCTACAGGGTCATGGTGCTCGACCCCGATGCTGCCAGCCCCGCTGGTCAGATGGCTGATGTGCACCTACAGGCGGACTATGCCGACCATGAGGCGTTGAAGCAGCTTGGCAAAGCCTGCGCCGCCGTCACCACTGAATTCGAGAATGTCCCCGCCGCGAGCCTGATCGAACTGGCGAATCATTGCCGGGTATCGCCCGGCGCCGACGCCGTCGCCATCGTGCAGGACCGCAGCCACGAGAAATCCTGGCTCGCCCAGAACGGCTTCGCCACCGCGCCGTTCGCGCTGGTCTACAGCGAGGGGGACCTCGATGCCGGCATGGCCGACGTAGGGGCGCCCGCCCTGCTCAAGGTCGCGCGCTTCGGCTACGACGGCAAGGGCCAGGCCCGCGTCAACACGCGCGAGGAAGCGCGCGCGGCGTTCCGCGAATTCGACGGCCAGCCCTGCGTGCTGGAAGGCTTCGTCAAGCTGGAACGCGAGGTATCGGTGGTACTCGCCCGCAGCGATGCCGGCGAATGCGCACTGTTCCCGGTGGCCGAAAACCGCCACGAGAACGGCATTCTCGACGTCTCCATCGTCCCCGCCCGCGTGCCGGAAAGTCTGGCGCATCAGGCATGCGAGATGGCGCGCGACGTGGCCGACAAGCTCGGCTACGTCGGCGTGATGGCGGTCGAGTTCTTCGTCGCCGACGGCCGCCTGATGGTCAACGAAATCGCGCCGCGCCCGCACAACTCCGGCCACTACACGCTCGACGCCTGCGTCACCGACCAGTTCGAGCAGCAGGTACGCGCCCTGTGCGGCCTGCCGCTGGGCGACACCCGGTTGCTGTCGCCGGTGGCGATGATCAACATCCTCGGCGACCGCTGGCAGGACGGCGGGCCGCACTGGAACACGCTGCTGTCGCATCCCAACATCAAGCTGCACCTGTACGGCAAGCAGACTGCCCGGCCGGGACGCAAAATGGGCCATTTCAACGTACTGGATGCCGATGCGGACGCCGCGCTGAAGCTGGCCGAACAGATGCGCGATGCGCTATAGCGCGCTTGCTGGCCCCCGCCTCCTTCAAGCGCTCGCGCTGCTGCTCGCCGGCGGCGCGCCCCCCGTGGAAGCGGCGCAGCCGACCCTGCACATCGGCCCGCACGCCTTCCAGATCGAAATCGCGGACACGCCGCGCGAGCGTGCGCAGGGCCTGACCGGGCGTTCCTACCTGCCCGCCGATAACGGCATGCTGTTCGTGTTCGAACGGCCGGGACGCTATTGCTTCTGGATGCGCGACACGCCGCTGCCGCTGTCGATCGCCTTCATCGACGCGACGGGCCGCATCGCCAGCCTCGCCGACATGCAGCCGCGCACCGAGACGCGGCACTGCCCGGGCGTCGACGTGCGCTATGCGCTGGAAGTATGGCAGGGCGAATTCCAGAAGCGCGGGATCACGCCGCGCATGCGGGTGGATGGCTTGCCGAAATAGGGCGTGCTAGGGTGCGATCGACCGCACCCGGAGTTCCATCTCGCGGCCCGCGTCGTCGCTACGCAGCACGCGCACCGGCAGGTAGTGGTGATCGATCGCCAGCCAGGCCTCGAAACGGCCGTCGTCATCGGCCACCCGCGCAATGTGCAGCGTACGCAACGTACCCAGCGCAGTATCCAGCATGTCCTCGCCGCGCACTTCGTAGGTGTAGTCGCGCAGTTTCTTGCCGTTGAACACCTGATAAGTCAGCCGTTGTCCGTCCGGCGGCGGCGCCGTCAGCGCAAACTGGAAGAACAGGCTCAAGACATCCTGTACTTCGCCCTGATAGGCAAAGTGGCGCGGCGCCCCCTTCTCCTGCATCAACGTGAGCTGGCCCTGCGTGGGGTCGAAACGCGCGCTGCTGTATTTGTCGCCGCGTTGATCCCAGAACTCCCTGGGCTGCAAACCGTACGGCGTGATACGGCCGCGGCTGGTCTGCACGAAGCGCCCCCGGTAGAACAGACCGGTCAGGCCGGTCGCCCCCACCACGCTGGTCAGCGTGTAGTGCGCCCCGTCGTTCACCCACACCAGGGTCTGCTCGCCCGATGCCAGCCCGTAGCGCACCTCGAACCGCAGGTCGATGCGCGGCGGCAAGGGGTTCAGAGGAACAGGCGGAGCAACCGCGGGTTCGACAGGTGGCGGACCCGGCACCGTGGGCTGCGCCGTGAAAGCGGGCGCGGTATCGGCAACGACGGAAGTGGCGGGCGCTTCAGGTGCAGCCGCCTCGGCAGGTGGTTCGGGTGAGGGCGCTACGGGAAGCGGAGGCGGTGCAGCCGGCTGGGGGACTGCCGGTTTTTGCGCAGGCCGGGGGCGAGGGGAAGGCGAAACGGCTGCAGCGACCGGCGGAGGGGGCGGAACCAGCTCCACGTCAATCGCCGCCGACCCGGGAGGCGCAGACTCGTGCGGAAGTCGCCATTCCAGTCCGCCCAACAGGCCGCCATGCAACAGCAGCGAGATGGCCAGCGCCCACCACCACAGGCGAACGCGGCGCCCCACCCGCTCAGCCTTTGACGCTGGCGCGTACCAGGCGCTGTTCGATCGTGACGCCGTCCTCGCTGACGCGGATTTGCACCGGCAGATTGTTGCGTGCCGGCGCCACCCACACCGTAATGGACTTTTCGTCGGGTTTCTGCGTGATGCGTTGATACTGCTGGGTCGCCACCGCACCCAGCGGCGTCTGGATGGACCCGCCATCGCTGCGCATATAGTGGTAGTCGTTGAGATCGCGTCCGCTCACGACCTGCAGGATGTAATCGGTTGGCAGGCTGGGCGCGAACATGAACTGATAGAGCTGGGACAACTGGTCCTGCGCCCCGTCCTGCAAACCCTCCACCCGCCGCGACTCGCCTTTGTACTGGTACGTGATATTGCGCTGCTTCCAGTCGAGCCGGGCCGTCGCCAGCTTGTTGGGGGCGTCGCTGCGGGCGTGCTGGAACTGCATGGGCCGCAGGCCTTTCGGTGTCACCACCCCCGTGCTTTCCAGGTGGATATTGCCCGGCCACAGCATTTTCAGCGGCCCGCTGGCGCGGGTTTCGCTGGTCAGTACATAGCGGGTGCCGTTGCGGGTGAAGGTATCGGTCACCTGGCCGAGCTTGATGCCGTTGCGGTAGAGGTCGTACACCACGTTCATCTGAGACGGGCCTGCCGCCTGGGCAGATCCCGCAACCAGCGCGGCAGCGAGCAGAATGGTCTTGAGCATGGTCACGTCCCGGGTGATAACACAGACTGTGACGCCAAATCGTCCTTCAAGTTTACGTGGCCATGCACATTGATCAGCCGGCCCTCGGCAAACCAGCGGATGGCTTGGGGGTAGATGCGATGCTCCTGTGCCAGCACCCGCGCCGCGAGCGTGTCCGGCGTGTCGTCCGCGCGCACCGGCACGGCCGCCTGGGCGACAATCGGGCCGTGATCCAGGTCGGCGGTGACGAAATGCACCGTGCAGCCGTGGATTTTCACGCCTTCGGCGAGCGCGCGCTCGTGCGTCTTCAGCCCGGGAAACATGGGCAGCAGCGACGGATGGATATTCAGCAGTCGGCCCTCGAAACGCGCGATGAAAGCCGGGCTGAGGATGCGCATGTAGCCGGCCAGCACCACCAGGTCGGGGCGATGGTGCTCGATTTCATCGGCCAGCAAGGCGTCGAAGGCCACACGGTCCGGGTACTGCGTATGATCGAGCGCGACCGTGGGGATGCCTTGCGAACGGGCATATGCCAGCCCTGCCGCCTGCGGCCGGTTGCTGATGACCGCAACGATGTCGATCGGCAAGTGCGCCTCGGCGATCGCCCGGAAATTGCTGCCGCGCCCCGACAGCAGGACGACGACGCGACAGCTCACTGATAGATGACCTGCTCCGCGCCGTCCGGGCGGGCGACGATCTCGCCGATCTGCCACACGGTTTCGCCGCTCGCCTCGAGATGCGCCTTCGCCGCGGCGGCGTCGGCGGCGGCGACCACCACGCACATGCCGATGCCGCAGTTGAAGGTGCGCAGCATTTCGCCCGGCTCGACGTTGCCAGCCTGCTGCAGCCAGTCGAACAGCGGCGGGCGCGTCCATGAAGTTTCATCGACGCGCGCGGCGACGTGCTCCGGCAGGCAGCGCGGCAGGTTGCCGGTGATGCCGCCGCCGGTGATGTGCGCCATGCCCTTGACGTCGAGCTTCGCCATCAACGCCAACAGCGGCTTGACGTAGATCCGCGTCGGCGCCATCACCGCATCGGCAAAGGGACGTCCGTGAAAGTCCGATTTCAACCCGATGTGGCTGATGTCGATCAGCTTGCGGATCAGCGAGTAGCCGTTGGAATGCGCGCCGCTGGACGCGAGCCCCAGGACGATGTCTCCCTGCACGATGGACTGGCCGCCGATCACTTTCGACTTTTCGACCACACCGACTGCGAAGCCGGCCAGATCGTATTCGCCGTCGGGGTACATGCCGGGCATCTCGGCGGTCTCGCCGCCGATCAGGGCACAGCCGGCCTGTTCGCAGCCGGTGGCGATGCCGGCGATCACCGCTTCGGCGGTGTCGAGCGTAAGTTTGCCGGTAGCGAAGTAGTCGAGGAAGAACAGCGGTTCGGCGCCCTGCACCAGGATGTCGTTGACGCTCATCGCGACAAGATCGATGCCGACGGTATCGTGGCGGTTGAGTTCGAATGCCAGTTTGAGTTTGGTGCCGACGCCGTCGGTGCCGGAGACCAGCACGGGCTCCTGGTATTTCTTGGAAATCTCGATCAGTGCGCCGAAGCCGCCGATGCCGGCCAGTACTTCGGGACGCATGGTGCGTTTGGCCAGCGGCTTGATGCGCTCGACCAGTGCATCGCCGGCGTCGATATCGACGCCGGCATCTTTATAGGAAATGGAAGACACGCCCGGCTCCAGAATCAAAAAGTGCGCTATTTTACCGCCTATGCACACGATCCGACGCCCGGGCTTCCCCGGCAACACTCCCTGGCTTGCCTTCGCGGTACTGCTCGTCTCGGGCGGACTGGTCTACCTGTTGGGACCCATCCTGACGCCGTTCCTCGCGGGCGCCTTGCTGGCCTACATCTTCGACCCGCTGGTCGACCGGCTGGAAACACGCGGACTGTCGCGCACGACCGGTACGGTCGTCGTCATCGTGCTGGCAGGGCTGGGGGTGTTGGCCCTGTTGCTTGTGGCACTGCCCCTGTTCCAGGGACAGTTCGCCGAATTGAGCCAGCGCGTGCCGGCGGCCTTCGACCTGCTGCGGACCCGTTTCCTGCCCTGGCTGCAGCAGACCTTCGGCATCGGCATCGACTTCAATCTGGCTGCGCTGAAGACCTGGCTCACCGAGAAGGCCACCCAGAACGGCACTGCCTGGCTGCCCTCCCTGCAAACCGGCGCACTTGCCATCGTCGGTGTGCTGGTCAATCTGTTGCTGATCCCGGTCGTGATGTTTTATCTCCTGCGGGACTGGGACGTGATAGTGGCGCGGATCGCGACCCTGGCACCACGTCGCTGGCTGGGGACTGTCACCCGCGTTGCCCGCGACATGGACGCGGTCGTCGGCGAGTTCCTGCGTGGCCAGCTGGCGGTGATGGCGACCCTGTCGCTGTATTACGCCCTTGCGCTATGGGCGGCCGGACTGGATTACGCGTTGCCGATCGGCATCCTCACCGGCGTACTGTCCTTCGTGCCGTTCCTCGGTTTCGGCCTCGGCGTGATCCTGGCGCTGCTGGTGGCGCTGCTGCAATTTACCGACTGGACCGGGGTGGCCTGGGTGGCAGGCATCTATCTCGCCGGGCAGGCATTGGAAAGCTATGTCATCACGCCGCGCCTGGTCGGCAAGCGCGTCGGCCTGCACCCGGTGGCGGTCATCTTCGCCTTGGCGGCATTCGGCCAGTTGTTCGGCTTCGTCGGCGTGCTGCTGGCAGTACCGCTGGCGGCGATCCTGCTGGTGGCGCTGCGCGAATTGCGCGGTGTATACGAAGCCAGCGACTTCTATGCCGGCAGCTATAATGCCGGCTCTTTCGATTCCGCTTCGTCCACCATGTCCGCACCCCTATTCGAATCGCACATCGCGTCGCTACCGCTGGTCCACCGCGGCAAGGTGCGCGACATCTACGCCGTCGGCGACGACAAGCTGCTGATCGTCACCACCGACCGCCTGTCGGCCTTCGACGTGGTGATGCCGATCCCCATCCCCGGCAAGGGCGAGGTACTGACCAGAGTGTCCGCCTTCTGGTTCGACAAGCTGAAGGCCATCGTGCCGAGCCAGGCACTCGACATCGCACCGGAGTCGGTCGTGGCGGATTCCGAGCGCGATCAGGTCGCCGGGCGCGCCATCGTGGTGAAAAAGCTGAAGGCCTTGCCGATCGAAGCGATCGTGCGCGGCTATCTGGCCGGCTCCGGCTGGAAGGAATACCAGGCCAGCCAATCGGTCTGCGGCATTCCCCTTCCGGCCGGCCTTGTGCAGGCCGGCCGCCTGCCGGAACCCATCTTCACGCCATCGACCAAGGCGGCGCTCGGCGCGCACGACGAGAACATCGCATTTGAGCAGATGGCCACCCTGATCGGCCAGGATCTGGCCACCCAGGTACGCGACGCCAGCCTTGCCCTGTATAAATCTGCCGCAGAGTATGCGCTCACACGCGGAATCATCATCGCCGACACCAAATTCGAATTCGGGCTGGACGAAGCCGGCAAACTGGTATGGATCGACGAGGCGCTGACGCCCGATTCGTCGCGCTTCTGGCCGGCCGATCAATACCAGCCGGGAAGCAGCCCGCCCAGTTTCGACAAGCAGTTCGTGCGCGACTGGCTGGAAGGCAGCGGCTGGAACAAGCAGGCGCCAGGGCCGGCGCTACCCGCCGAGATCGTGGCCAAGACCAGCGAGAAATACCGCGAGGTCATGACGCGGCTGCTGGCTTGAACGTCTGCTACTTCAGGGTATCGTTCAGAAACGACGCAACCGTCTCGACCATTTCACCCTCGTGGCCGGTGTAAAAATGGTCGGCGTGCGGGATCACCACCTGTTTTGAATGCCCGGCCGTCAGGCTGCGTTTTCGCTTCGCCGCGTCCGTCAGCACCGGCGGCAGGTCATTGTCGCCATACATATCCAGCACCGGCAGTTTCAGCCCGGCATAGTCATCCTGCTGCAGTCCCAGGCTCGCCCATGCTTTCACCGCGGCATCAGGCTGGCCGCTGAAATAGGCGCGGCTCATGCGCGAGCCCATGCTGTGGGAGACGACGGCCAATTGCGTGTAGCCTTTCGCCTTGAGGAAATCGACGGCCTGGGCGATGCGCTCGGCGGCCTCCGGGAAGGTCGGGAGATAGGCTGCGCCCTGGGCATCCGCGGCGAGCACCGGCATCTGGATCGACAGGGTGGCAAAACCGCGATCGGCCAGTTCGGTGCGCAGCGTGCCGACCATGCCCCAGTCGGGATGGATCCCCATGCCATGGACGACGATGACCGCCTTGTCCCCTTCGACAGGCGTGAACAACGCAAGAAACTTGTGATGGCCGCGCGGCGTCTGCAAATAGACCGGATCGCCCACCACCAGTCCGGGCACCACCTCGTCCGCCCATTTTTTTTCGCGCGCATAATCAGCCGTCGGCTCGGCAAACGCAACGACGGAGAACAAGGCCACCAGACCGCCTATCAGACCCATCCAAATGTTTTGCTTCATCTCGGTTCTCCGCAGAGTTAAAGTTAACGCTCCATTTGCCCGATAATTCTACGAAATCGTGGTTTTATCAACCATCCAGGTAAATATAAAGTGACCGCCAAGCCGTTGCGCATTGTGCCTTCTTCTGCACCCTCCACCCCGCAGCGCGACTCGCGGTCCCGCGGCGCCGCGCGCGTCGTCATCGTCGACGACCGGAGCACAGCGCGCAGCCTGCTGGAAGGCCTGGCCCGTACGCTGGAACCGGGCGTGATCGTGGAAAGCTACGCGGATCCGCTCGAAGCCCTGACGCACATGCTGAACAAGGGCACGCCCGATCTCATCATCACCGATTACCGCATGCCCGGCATGGACGGCATCGAGTTTACCCGCCGTATCCGCGCGGAACGCCGTCTGGCCGATGTCCCCATCATCATCGTCACCGTGGTCGAGGACCGCCAGATCCGCTACCAGGCGCTGGAGAATGGCGCCACGGATTTCCTCACCCGCCCGATCGATCCGCAGGAATGCCGCGCCCGCTGCCTCAACCTGCTGGCGCTGCGGCGCAGCCAGAAGATGGTGTCGGATCGCGCGCAATGGCTGGAGGACCAGGTTCTGCAGGCCACCCGCGAGGTACGTACGCGCGAGCGCGAAACCCTGATGAAACTCGCCAAGGCAGGCGAATACCGCGATCAGGAAACCGGCAACCACATCATCCGCATGTCGAAGTATGCGCGCCTGATTGCCGAGGAACTCAAGCTCACCGCAATGGAATGTGACGAGATCGAGGCCGCGGCGCCCATGCACGACATCGGCAAGATCGGCATCCCCGACGTGATCCTGCTCAAGCCCGGGCGCCATACCCCGGAAGAACAGGAAATCATGCGTCGTCATCCGCTGATCGGTCACGAGATTCTCTCCGACAGCCCGTCGCGTTACCTGCAGATGGGCGCGGTCATCGCGCTCGGCCACCACGAGAAATTCGATGGCAGCGGCTATCCGCAAGGCCTGGCGGGCGATGCCATTCCGCTCGCGGCACGCATCGTGGCCGTGGCCGACGTGTTTGACGCGCTCACCTCCGATCGGCCCTACAAGCGCGCCTGGTCGTTCCAGGATGCCCTCAAGTATGTCCAGACGGAGAGCGGACACCATTTCGACCCCGACTGCGTCCGTGCGTTTGAACGACGCATCGACTCCGTGGTCGCCATCATGCGTGTGCTTGGCGACAAGCACGCGTAATGCATGAAGGCCATGTTTTCCACTTCGACGCCCCGATTTCTGCACTATCTGATCAAACGGATTCGTAGCCGGCCGGATACCGAATGCCAGCAGGCCCTGATCCGCGTCGTGATCGGATTCATCTTTCTGGCCTACTTCTCCAGCGACTATGCCGTTCTGGATGACGCCATTCGCGGCCCGGCCCAGTTCATCAGCATCCTGTTCACCGGGATCGCCATTCTGATCGTCGCGCTTTCGCTGATCAGCCTGAAGATTTCCCCGGTACGCCGCCTCGTTGCGATGGGGCTGGATTATGCGACGTGCTCATTCCTGCTGACCTACACCGGGGAGGCTGGCAGCCCCCTGCTGGTGGTGTATCTGTGGGTCACCCTGGGCAACGGCTTTCGCTACGGCGCCAACTACCTGTATGCCGCCACCGCCATGGCGATCGCGGGGTTTGTGCTGGTCCTCGCTCTTTCGCCCTACTGGAGCCAGCACATGTCCATCGGGGTCGCTTTCCTGCTGTCCATGATTGCCGTTCCGCTGTATTCGGCGTCTCTGCTGAAGCAGGTCCATTCCGCTATCCAGCGCGAACGCAAGGCCAACCAGGCAAAATCCAGCTTCCTCGCCAACATGAGCCACGAGCTCCGCACGCCGTTGAACGGCGTCATCGGCGTCGCCGACCTGCTGGCAGAAACGCGGCTCGACAAGGAGCAGAAGGAATTCGCCCACATCATCCGCGCATCGGCCAATACGCTGCTGGACCTGATCGAAAATGTACTCGACATTTCACGCATCGAAGCTGGCCGCATTGCCAAGAACGAAGAGGATTTCGACCTGCATCGCCTGGTGAACGGCACGATCGCCATGATGTCCACCCAGGCCCAGAGCAAGGGACTGGTGCTGGCGTCGCACATCGCGCCGCAGACACCGTTCCAGCTGCACGGCGATGTACGCCACCTGCGCCACGTCCTCATCAACCTGATCGGCAACGCCATCAAGTTTACCGAGCACGGACGCGTGGATATCTACGTCCGCCCGATCGGACAGGCCAATCCACAACGCCTGCGTTTCGAGGTCGTCGATACCGGCATCGGCATTTCGGAAGCCGCCCTGCCCCGCGTTTTCGACAGTTTCACCCAGGCGGACCCGAGCATCACGCGCCGCTTTGGCGGCAGCGGACTGGGCACCACCATCGCCAAACAGCTGGTGGAAGCGCTCGGCGGCCAGATCGGCTTGCATAGCCGCGAAGGGGAAGGCACGACCTTCTGGTTCGAATTGCCGTTCGCGCTGCAGGCAAGCCAGGCCGGCCCCGTGCCCGAACAGTTTGACGCGCCGATGCGGGTGGCGATCCTGGCGAGCGGCGACCTCACGACCCGCATCCAGACCGTGATCCGCAACTGGGGGGCCGATACCGTGGCGGTCGACAACACCACCCGGCTAGCCGCCGAGTTGTCAGCCTACCTGTCGGGCGGCACGCCCCTGGGCGCGGTGGTGGTGGAACGCAGCACCTTGCCGGGCGATCCGGTCGCCTTCCTGCATCTGCTGCGCGACGACCCCAGCCTGGCGGCCCTGCCGGTCATCCTGATTGAATCCGATGCCCGCGTCACCCTGTCCCGCGATGCGCATCTGCTCCGCGAAGGCTACGCCTCTGTGCTGCGCACACCGGTCAACACGACCTTGCTGTTCAACGCCATCCATGCCGTCACCAGCCACGACACGTCGTCCAACGTGGTCTCGCTGGCCAACCACCTGCAGGCGCAGGCGGGGCACACGCCGGGGCTGAACATCCTGGTGGCGGAAGACAATCCGGTCAACCAGCGGGTGATCCGCGGCCTGCTGGAACATGCCGGGCACACAACCTATCTGGCGCATGACGGCGAAGAAGCGCTGACCATGCTCGAATCCGGCGAGCAGCCATTCGACCTGGCCATCATCGACATGCACATGCCGCAACTGTCGGGACCCGAGGTGGTGCAACGCTGGCGTTTCATGGAAACCGGCCATTTGCCCATCATCATGCTGACCGCGGATGCGCGGGGCGAAGCACAGACGGCTTGCGAAGAAGCAGGCGCAGACACCTTCCTCACCAAGCCGGTCAACAGCCGCGAGCTGATCGAAGTGATCGCCCGGCTGGCAGGGCAGTCGGCACAGACCACGGCGACGACTCCTGCACGCGCGCAACAGGCAGCGGACGAACTGGACGAATCGATTCTCGACAATCTCGCCCAACTTGGCGGGCCGGGCTTCGTGGAGGACCTGCTGGTCAGCTTCGAAGAAGACAGCGCCCGCGCATTGCGCAACATCGAACGCGCGCTGGCCGTCCAGGATTATGGCCAGTGGCACGACCAGTTGCACATGCTCAAGGGCGGCGCTCGCGATGTCGGGGCCAACCAGCTGGCCCAGTTCTGCTCGGAAGCCGAACGCATCAAGCCATTCGAACTCGCGACGTCCGTGGCCCAGGCCAGGCTCGATTCAGTGCGGGACGCCCTGGCGGCCGCTCAAGCCACGCTCGTGGCCTATCAAACCAGCAAATTACGCGCTGAGCACAACTGAATCCCCGGGATTTGCGGTTTCGACCTTGCCGGTCTGCCTCATCACCAGGCGTTCCATCATGCGCAGATCCTTGCTCTCCAGCCGCAGCGCCGCATCCACCCAGATTTCGGCGATCCGCATCAGCTCGTCATGTGCGATCGGCTGGGACAGTTCGCGCGCCGCCCGCAATGCCAGGGCGCCATTGCGCTGACGCGCCTCCTTGCGGATGAAATCGTAGACCGCCTGTTCGCCGCTGCCCGAGTCGACCAACACATCCACAGCGCCCAGTTCGTACATTTCCTCGGCCGTATATAGCTTGCCGCTGAGAATGACTTTCTCGGCCTTGGTGTAACCGATCTTCCTGCCGAGCAGGGTCATGGCGCCCATGCCGGGGAACAGGTTGAACAGTATTTCCGGAAAGCCCATTTTGGTCCCGCGTTCCGCGATCAGGATGTTTCCCGAAAGCGCGCATTCGAAGCCGCCTCCCAATGCGTCTCCCTGCACCAGGGTGATGGTTTTCAGATTGGGGCGATTCAAATGCAGGGCATTCAGAAACAAGGGGCGGATGCAGGCCTGCGCATATTTGTACAGGTTTTCGCGGTCACGCGCCTCGATCAGCTGGCGAAACAGATTGAGGTCGCCTCCCAGGTTGTAGATCCCGGGATGGCCGGAGGCCACCACCACATAATTCACGTCAGCGCATTCCGGATCGTCCACACGCCGGGCCACGTCACCGAACCAATCGACGATCTCCCGCAGCAAAGTCCCCGTGAAACAGGGGCGCGGCGCGGCGTTCATGTAGCCCCAGGCAACCTGATTGTGCTCGTCGTAATACGTCGTAAGTTGACTGTAATCGTTCTGCTGTGGTTGCAGAGTGGTCCGTACAGCTTGCAGGTGCGCCATGATGCTTTCTCCACGAGGACATTGATCGGTCATGCGACGAATTTTCGGCATGTGTCCAAAGACTAACGCGCGGCTTGCGCCCGCTCAAGCACGAAATTGAACCTCGCGGCATCACCCCATATCTAGTGGGAATCCATGCCTCAGAACGCTAGATCAAGGTTGTGGGGGGCATCCCTAGAATGTCCATACCATGCGCAGCGCGAGCGTAAACAGCAACAGTGCAAAAACCCGCTTCAAGGGACGAACCGGCAACCGGTGGGCCGTGCGCGCACCCAGGGGGGCGGTCAGCACGCTGCCCAGCACGATGCCGACAAGCGCCGGCAGATAGACGAATCCCAGGCTGCCGGCCGGCAGGCCGCTCGCCGTCCAGCCGCCCAGCACGTAGCCCGCCGCGCCGGCAAACGCGATCGGAAAGCCGATCGCGGCCGAGGTGGCGATCGCCCGGTGCAGCGGAACGTTGTGCCAGAGCATGAACGGTACCGACAAGGTGCCGCCGCCGATACCGACCCAGCTCGACATGACGCCGATCACGCCGCCTGTCAGCGAGGTCCCCATGCGTCCGGGCAGGCCGCGATGCGGCGCCGGCTTGAAATCCAGCCACATCTGGATGGCCGCGTAGAACAGGAAGACCACAAAGAATATTTTCAACACCGTGGCCGGCATTCGCGCCGCCAAGGCCGCGCCCGCCAGCGTGCCGAGCACGATGCCGGGCGCGATGCGCCGCACCAGCGGCCATTCGACGGCCCCGCGGCGATGGTGCGCGCGAACGCTGGACAGGGACGTGAACAGGATGGTCGCGAGCGAGGTTCCCAACGCCAGCTGCGGTTCCATTCCGACCGCCTGGCCATGCGTGTGCAGCAGCATGATCAGCACCGGCACGATGATGAGGCCGCCGCCGACGCCAAGCAGGCCGGCCACGAAACCGACCACCAGCCCCAGCCCGCCGTAGGCGGCGAACAGCGGCAAACCGCCATAAGGCGCCAATGCCGCCAGTTCGACCATCAAAGGTGCTTAACGATGAAGGCGTACTCGGCCGGGTCGACGGGGGTGATCGACAGGCGGTTGCCCTTCTGCAGGATGCGCATGTTGGCGAGTTCGGGATAGCCGCGGATTTCGGACAAGGGCATCAGCCGCGTCTTCTTCACCAGTTTCACATCGACGTTGAACCAACGCGGCGTTTCCGGCGTGGCCTTGGGGTCGAAGTATTTGTTCTTGGGATCGAACTGGGTGGCGTCGGGATAGGCCAGCACGCTGACTTCGGCCAGCCCGGCGATGCCGGGTTCGGCACACGAGGAATGATAGAACAGCACCTTGTCGCCGGGCTTCATCTGGTCGCGCATGAAGTTGCGTGCCTGGTAGTTGCGCACGCCATACCAGGCGACGCTCTGCTTGGGCATGGCGGCGAGATCGTCGATGCTGACGTCGCTCGGTTCGGATTTCATCAGCCAATAACGCATGTCGATTTCTCGTTGTTCCTGAAACACACCGCTCCCGTGCAATCAGGGCGGCAGGGCCTCGCAGGCGATCAGACCACGCCCCGCGTTTGGCGAAAAGACAGGGCGGCAAATACGGCGCCGACGACCACACCGCCAATTGCATCCAGGACGACATGTTGTCGGGTGGCAATCGTCGACCAGATGATAACCGAGCACTGGAGTGCGCTCAGCCATTGCAAGGTTCTCGGCGCGTTGATCTGGCCAAACAATCGGTTAAGCCAGAAGGCAGAAAATACGGCCGTTGCCACATGCAGCGAGGGAAAGGCATTGCTCGATGCATCCAGGCCTTTGATGATTGCAAACTCCGGGTACGCGTTCAAGTCTATGGGAAACGGCGGAATGCTCGTTGGAAAAAGCCAGAAAATAGCCAGGCAGAACACGCACAGCCCACCCATCCAGAGGCCGAAACCGCGCAGGGCACGCAGATTGCCCATCAAGGCCGGCGCCAGCGAAACATAGACCCACAGCGAGACGTAGGCCGGAAATGCCGAAGGCGAAAACCCGATCCATGTGTCAAGCCAGGTCACGGGCATGACGAGGGGTGGCGTGAGCGGATTGTGGAGAACCGTGAAATAGCCCCAGAAAAACAAAACCATGAAGGTCATGGTTCCGAACGCCTTGAGCGGCCACAAGTAGACCACGCGGTCAGCAATCTGACGGTGCCAGGAGGGTGCGAGTGAAGACGCCATCGGTGATTGCGATTACCTGAACAAACGAAACGCTAATTTTGGACAGCCCGGAGGGCGTCGGGAAGCCTTGGGGCCGGGGGGGCGATCGGGTAAAATTTGTGCAGTATGAAATCCATTGAACTGATACGCAATTTTCTCAATGCCCGACAAGACATTGAGGCGGCAAAAGTTGTTCCTGAAGCGTTGCTGACTGATCTCGGTGTTGACTCCCTGATGATGCTCGAACTGATCTTCGAATTCGAGGATCGGCTCGGCATCAAGCTGCCCCACGACCTGAAAAGCCCGAAGACCGTCGGCGAAATGGTGGCGCTGATGGACGGGCTGATCGCCAGCCAGAAGGGCTGAATCATGAGCCAGCGGCGTGTGGCGATTACCGGCCTCGGCCTGGTCAGCCCGTATGGTGGCGATCTTACCGATTTTTTCGCCCGCCTGACCGCCGGTGAACCGGCCATCCGCCACCTGTCGACCGACGACCAGCCGCAGCCGCTTTCCATCCCCTTCGTCAGCTGTCCGGCCTTCGACCCGGATGCCGAACTCGGCAAGCCGCTTGCCTCGATGATGGACCGCTTCGCCCAGCTTGGCATGGCCGCCGCCTTCGCGGCCTGGACGGATGCCGGCCTGCCGCGCGCCGCCGACGCCGAGTCGCGCGAAAGCTGGGGCGTCGCCTGGGGCACCGCGCTGGGCGGCACGCTGGCCTACGAAAAAGGCTACCGGGATCTGTGGCAGAAGGGCCGCGATCGTCTGCCGCCGCTCACCGTCCTGCTCGGCATGAACAATGCGGCCAACGCCCACATCTCGATCCAGCTCGGCCTCGGCGGCGTCAGCATGAGCCATACGGTGGCCTGTGCCTCGTCGGCCATTGCCATCGGCGAGGCCTTCCGCCGCGTGCGCAGCGGCGAGGCACCGGTGATGCTCACCGGCGGCTCCGACGTGCCGCAGGCCTACGGCGTCGCCCGCGCGTGGGAAGCCCTGCGGGTGATGGCGCCCGGCGACGCCGACACCGCTGCGTCCGCCTGCCGCCCCTTCGCCGCCGACCGGCGCGGCCTGGTACTGGGCGAGGGCGGCGCGGCGCTGGTGCTCGAGGACTGGGACCGTGCCGTCACCCGCGGCGCCCGCATCCACGGCGAAATCGTCGGCTACGGCACGAATTGCGACCACAGTCACCTGGTCCGCCCGGAAGTCGCCGGCCAGGTCCGCGCATTGAATGCGACACTGGCCGATGCCGGGCTCACCGCTGCCGACATCGACTACGTCAACGCCCACGGCACGGCAACCGCCGAGGGCGATCCGGTCGAGATCGCCGCACTCAGGGCCGTTTTCGGAAAACGTGCGGAAACGCTGCCGGTCAGCGCCACCAAATCCATGCACGGCCACCTCCTCGGCGCGGCCGGCGCCATCGAGGCCATCGCCACGGTGCTGGCGCTGCGCGAGCAGGCCATCCCGCCGACTGCCAATCTGACCCCGGATACGCTCGACCCCGCTTGCGGCGGCGTCGACCACGTCCTCAGCGGCCGGCACGGCGTACCCTTGCGCACTGCGCTGTCCAATTCCTTCGCCTTCGGCGGCAGCAACGCGGTGCTCGCGTTCCGCGCCGTCCCCCGCTAAATCCACGGAAAGTCCCCATGCCCGAAGCCCTCCCCCCGCAAACCGTCGATGCCCTGCTGCCCGAAGTCGCCGCCCTCATCGTCGAATCCCTCAATCTTGAAATGGCCCCCGAAGAAATCGATCCGGATGCGCCGCTGTTCGGCGAAGGGCTCGGGCTCGATTCGATCGACGTGCTGGAAATCGCGCTGGTCATTTCCAAGCACTACGGCTTTCAGCTGCGCTCGGACAACGCCGACAACGTGCGGATTTTTGCCTCGCTGCGCGCATTGACCGCCTACATCGCCAGCCAGCGGACAAAATGACCGTGAGCGCGACCCAGGTGCTGCGCAGCCTGGCGCTGGTCGCCCTGATGGCCGCCTGGGCCATCGCCGCATTTTTCGGCAGCACCGGGCAGGGCAGGCCCGATTTCAACACGGCCGTCGGCGCGGCCCCCTTCGTCGTCGTCCTCGCCATGCTGCTCTGGCGGGTACGGCACCCGTTGGGGATGGCCGCTGGCGGCCTGCTTGTGGCCGCTGCGCTGGCCGGACTGTGGCCGTCGCTGCGCCAGAACGTCGCCTTGCTCTATTTCATCGAGCACCTCGGCACCAACCTGGCGCTTGCTGCGCTGTTCGGCAAGACCCTGTTCGGCCTCAGCGAGCCGCTGATCACCCAGTTCGCCCGCATCGTCAACAACGGCGTGCTGTCCGCGCGCCAGCTCCGCTATACCCGACAGGCCACGCTGGCATGGACCGGCTTCTTCATCGCCAACGCCACCCTGTCGGCACTGCTCTATGCGCTGACACCCCATGCCGTCTGGTCGTTCTATGCCAGCCTGCTGACCGCGCCGCTGATCGGCCTCATGTTCGCCGCCGAACACCTGTGGCGCATGCGCGCGCTGCCGCCCGAAGAACGTCCCAGCATCGCCGACGTCTTCCGCGTCTGGCGCCAGCGCACCACCGCCAAGGGCTCATGAACACGCTGCCGCTGATCACCGGCCTCGGCCTCGACGACATTGTCGCCTGGCGCCCGGACGGTCCGCGCCGGGTACGCGATTTCCTCGCCGACGCTGAAGCGCTGGCCGCCCGACTGCCGGCCGGCACCACGCTGCTCAACATGTGCCACGACCGCTACCACTTCGCGGTCGGCTTCGCGGCCGGGCTGATCAGCGGCAAGGTCAGCCTGCAGCCTGCTTCGCAGTCGGCGGAAACGCTCGCGCGCATCCGCGCCGACTTCCCGGATGTCGTCTGCCTGTGCGACGGCGACTTCGACCCCCTCGATCTGCCGCGCTGCGATTTTCCGGCGCTTTCCACGGCCGACCCGCACAAGGTCACCGACATCCCGCGCATTCCCGCCGACCGGGTGGCCGCCATCCTGTTCACCTCCGGCTCGACCGGCCTGCCGCAGCCGCATCGCAAGACCTGGGGCCGGCTGGTCGCCAACGGCCGTGCCGAGGCGGCGGCGCTCGGCCTCGAACGCACGCCGCACACCCTCGTCGGCACGGTGCCGGTGCAGCACAGCTACGGCTTCGAATCAACCTTCCTGCTTGCCCTGCACGGCGGCTGCGCCTTCTGGTCGGGCAAGCCCTTCTACCCGCAGGACATCGCCGCTGCCCTCGATGCAGTGCCACGCCCGCGCCTGCTGGTGACCACGCCCTTTCACCTGTCGACGCTGCTTTCGTCCGGCATCGACCTGCCGGCCATCGACCAGTTGCTGTCCGCCACCGCCCCCCTGTCGGCCGCGCTCGCCGCCGAGGCGGAAGCGCACACCGGCGCACCGCTGCACGAAATCTACGGCTCGACCGAAAGCGGCCAGCTGGCCAGCCGGCGCACCACCGATGGCGCGGCGTGGACGCTGCTGCCCGGCGTCCGCCTGGAACAGGATGCGAACACCACCACCGCCTGCGACGGCCACGTCGAAGGCCGCGTCGCGCTGTCCGACGTCATCGAGCTGCTGCCGGACCGGCGTTTCCTGCTGCACGGCCGCCACGCCGACCTGATCAACATCGCCGGCAAGCGCACCTCGCTCGCCTATCTGAACCACCAGATCGCCGCGGTGCCGGGCGTGGTCGATGCCGCCTTCTTTTTGCCCGACGAGGAAGCCGCCGGCGGCGTCACGCGCCTGACCGCCTTCGTCGTCGCCCCGACGCTGGACAGCCGGCAGCTGCTCGCCGCGCTGCGTCCACGCATCGACGCCCTCTTCCTGCCGCGCCCGCCGATCTTCGTCGATGCCTTGCCGCGCAACGGCACCGGCAAGCTGCCGCGCAGCGCGCTGCAGGCCCTCTACGCCGAGAAGACACGCCATGCCGGCCGCTGAATTCGAGTGGGTCGTCCCGGCCGATCACCCGGCCTTCCCCGGCCATTTTCCCGGACGCCCCATCGTGCCGGGCGTCGTGCTGCTCGACCAGGCCATCCTGTTCGCGGAGAAGCTGCTCGGTAAAGCAGGCGCGCACTGGCAAATCGGCAATGCCAAATTCCTCAGCCCGGTCGGTCCGGCCGAAACTCTGGTTTTTTCCCTGCAGACCACGCCGCGCGGTTCCATCGCCTTCACGGTGAAATCCGGCACGCGCGACGTCGCCTCCGGCAGCCTGACCCCGACATGAGCAAACAGGCGACGCCGGGCTGGATGCGCCAGCAGGAACGCAGCAACCTCGCCATCCTCAGGCTGATGGTGTGGATTTCGCTGACCTTCGGCCGCGCCGCCGGTCGCGTCGTGCTTTCCGGCATCGCACTCTATTTCACCCTGTTCGCGCCCAGGGCGCGCCGTGCCAGCCGCGCCTACCTGAAGCGGGCGCTCGGCCGCTGGGCGAACTGGGCGGACGGCTATCGCCACGTGTTCAGTTTCGCCACCACCATCCACGACCGCATCTATCTGCTCAACGAGCGCTTCGACCTGTTCGACATCGAAATCGTCGGTGCCGACGCCTTGCATGAAGCGCTCGCAAAACAACCGGGCGCGCTGCTGATGGGCGCCCATCTCGGCAGTTTCGAGGTGCTGCGCGCAGTCGGACGAGGCAAGGAGGGGCGCAAGGTGGCGATGCTGATGTACGAGGAAAACGCCCGCAAGATCAACGCCACGCTCGAAGCCATCAACCCCAAGGCCACGCAGGACATCATCCCGCTCGGCCGCATGGAGTCGATGCTCGAAGCCCGCGACAGGCTGGAAGCGGGGTATCTTGTGGGCATGCTGGCCGACCGCTCGCTCGGCGACGATGCCACGGTGGGCTACCCGTTTCTCGGCGAAACGGCGCCCTTCCCGCTGGGCCCGTGGCGCCTGGCGGCGATGCTGCAGCGGCCCGTGTTCTTCATGACCGGTCTGTACCTCGGCGGCAACCGCTACCAGCTCCATTTCGTGCCGCTGGCCGATTTTTCCGACACGCCGCGGAGCGAGCGGGATGCCGCGATCGCGGCCGCGATGCAGCGCTACGCCGACTGCCTGACGCATTTCTGCCGGCTGGCGCCCTACAACTGGTTCAACTTTTTTGATTTCTGGCAGAAAAAATGATCCGACGACTGTTCACGGGCCTCGTGCTCGCAAGCCTGGCAACCACCGCACACGCCGCCTTCAACATGGACCAGCTGATGGCGGAGCTCGCCCAGCACAAGGGCGGCCGCGCGAAGTTCGTCGAGAAACGCACCCTGGCCGTGCTCGACCGGCCGCTGGTCGCCACCGGCGAGATGACCTACACCCCGCCTGATCGCCTGGAAAAGCGCACGCTGACGCCCAAGCCAGAAACCATGGTGCTCGACCGCGACCAGGTCAGCATCGAGCGCGACAAGCGCAAATACTCGATCAGCCTCGCCAGCCGGCCGGAAGCGCTGGCCTTCGTCGACAGCATCCGCAACACGCTGGCCGGCAACCGGGCAGCGCTGGAGAAGAACTACACGCTGCAACTGAGCGGCAACAAGGACAGCTGGGTGCTCACCCTGACGCCCACCGAGCAGAAGATCGCGGCACTGCTGCAGCGCATCACGGTCAGCGGCAGCAAGGACCAGATCCACACCATCGACTACCTGCTGGCCGACGGCGACCGCTCGGAACTCTCCATCGAACCCCTCGAACCGCGATGACCCCAAGCGCCTGGCGCACCCTGCTGCTGTGGTTGCTCGCCATGCTGGCCGGGGCGGCCGTGGTCTGGAACAGCCGATTTTCGACCGACATCTCCTTCTTCCTGCCGGCCCACCCGACGGTGGAGCAGCAGGTCCTCGTCGACCAGCTCAAGGAAGGTGCCGTCTCCCGCCTGCTGATGCTCGCCGTCGAAGGCGGGGATGCCGCACAACGCGCCGGGTTGTCGCGCGAACTGCGCAACCGGCTGGCCGTCCTGCCCGAATTCGTCTCGGTGCAGAACGGCGATGCGAGCAGCGAGAATGCCGCGCGCGATTTCCTGCTCAGGCATCGCTATCTGCTCAGCCCGGCAGTGACGCCGGAACGCTTCACGGTCGACGGCCTGAGAACCGCCATTTCGAACAGCATCGACCTGCTGGCCTCGCCGGCCGGCATGCTAATCAAGCCCTATCTGACCCGCGATCCGACCGGCGAGCTGGTCGAACTGCTCGGCGGCCTCAACGCCGGCGCGCAGCCCGACAGCCGCGATGGCGTCTGGGCCTCGCACGACGGCCAGCGCGCCCTGCTGCTGGTGCAGACCCGCGCGCTCGGCTCCGACACCGACGGCCAGGAAAAGGCCATCGCGCTGATCCACGAGCAATTCGCCGCCGCATCCCGCAGCGCCGGGATGCAGGGCCTCACGCTGCAGCTTTCCGGCCCCGGCCTGTTCGCCGTCAAGTCGCGCGCGACGATCAAGCGCGAAGTCACGCGCCTGTCGCTGATCAGCCTCAGCGCCATCGTCGCCGTGCTGTTTTTCGTCTATCGGTCGCCTCGCCTGCTGGTCCTTGGCCTGTTGCCGGTCGCCAGCGGTGCGCTGGCCGGCATCGTCGCCGTCAGCCTGGCCTACGGCACGGTCTTCGGCATCACCGTCGGCTTCGGTTCGGCGTTGATCGGCGAGGCGGTCGACTATTCGATCTATTACTTCGTGCAATCCGGACGGCTCGGAGTGACTGAATGGCGGCAACGCTTCTGGCCGACCATCCGGCTCGGCGTGCTGACATCCGTGTGCGGCTTCGGCGCGCTGCTCTTTTCCGGCTTCCCCGGCCTGGCGCAACTCGGCCTCTATTCGCTGACCGGCGTGCTGACCGCCGCCCTCGTCACCCGCTTCGTGCTGCCGCCGCTCGCCGGATCGAATATCCAGGTGCAGGTCCCGGTGCGCGTCGGCATGGCCCTGCACGCCGGCCTGCGCCATGTGCGGACACTGCGCTGGCCGGTCATCGGCCTGGCGCTGGCCGCCTTCACGTATCTTGGCGCCCAGCGTGACCAGCTGTGGCTTCCCAACCTGTCGGTACTGTCCACCGTCAGCGCCGAGGACGCGGCACTCGATGCCCGGTTGCGTGCCGACCTCAGCTCCCCCGACGCGCGCTACCTGGTCGTGGTGACCGCGCCCGACCGCGAAGCCGCGCTGCAGGCGGCCGAACGGGTTGGTCAGCGGTTCGACCCACTGGTCGCCGACGGCGTGATCGGCGGTTACGACAGTCCGGCGCGCTTCCTCCCCAGTGCCGCGACGCAGGCGACCCGCCGCGCCAGCCTGCCGTCGCCCGACGAACTGCAACCCCGGTTGCAGGCGGCACTGGTCGATTCGCCGCTGTCGGCCAACAAGCTCGCGCCGTTTATCGCCGACGTCGACGCCGCCCGCCGCCTGCCCCTGCTCGGCCGGCATGAGCTCGACGGCAGCGGGCTGGCGCTCGCGGTCGATTCACTGTTGCTAAAGGGTCCGGGCGGCTGGAGCGCGCTGCTGCCGTTGCGCCCGGCTGGCGGCAAACAAGGGGCGGATATTCCAGTCGCGACAGTGCGCACCGCGCTGGCCGGCAGCGGCGCCCTCTTCGTCGACACCAAGGGGCAGTTCGACGCGCTCTACGGCGATTACCTCCACCAGGCCATCTGGCTGTCCACCGCCGGCTTCGTCGCCATCGTCGTTCTGCTCCTGGTCACGCTGCGCTCGCCGCGCCGGCTGGCCAGGGTACTGCTGCCGCTGGTGATGGCGGTGGCCCTCGTCATCGCCGGCCTGCACCTCGCCGGCGAACACCTGCACCTGCTGCATCTGGTCGGCATGCTGCTGATCGTCGCCGTCGGTTCCAACTATGCGCTGTTCTTCGACCGCACTGCCGGCGGCGCAACGCTGGACACCGCCACGCTGATGTCGATGGCCGTCGCCGCCACGACCACCGTGATCGGCTTCGGCACGCTCGCGCTCTCTTCCGTCCCCGTGCTGCACGCCGTCGGCGTCACCGTCGGACCGGGCGCCTTCCTCGCCTTGCTGCTGTCGGCGGTGTTCGCTTCGCGTGAAATTCCCGCCTGAGCCATGCCGCAGCCCTGGAAACCCACTCCCACGCTGAAGGCGACTTTCGCCCTGCATGGCGCCGCCGTGCTCGGCACGCTGGCCCTGCCCGCCGCCTGGCCGTGGGCGCTCGGCGCACTGGCCGCCAACCATGCCGTGCTGACCTTGGCCGGCCTGCTGCCACGCTCGACCCTGCTCGGCCCCAACCTCACCCGCCTGCCGGATGCTGCCGTCGCCCGCCGCGAAATCGCGCTGACCCTCGACGACGGCCCCGATGCGGACGTCACCCCGCGCGTGCTCGACCTGCTTGACGCCGCCGGCGTCAAGGCCAGCTTCTTCTGCATCGGCTGGCGCGCGCGGACAAACCCCGCCCTGTGCCGCGAGATCGTCGCGCGCGGCCATCGCGTCGAGAACCACGGCGATTCGCATTCCTGGGCCTTTTCCGCATTCGGCCCCGGCCGCATGAAGGCCGACATCGCCGCAGCACAGGCCACCCTGGCGGACATCACCGGCCAGGCACCGCGCTTCTTCCGCCCCACCGCAGGCCTGCGCAACCCCTTCCTCGATCCGGTGCTGGCGGCGCTCGACCTCAAGCTCGCCACCTGGACCCGGCGCGGCTACGACACCCGCGAGGGCCGGCCCGACGTCGTACTCGGCCGCCTGACGCACAATCTTGCCGCCGGCGACATCCTTCTGATGCACGACGGCCACGCCGCGCTCACGCCACAAGGCCAGCCGGTGGTCCTCGCCGTCCTGCCCGCCTTGCTGCGGACCCTGGCTGAACAGAAATTGAAGCCGGTGACGCTGGCCGATGCCGTGGCATGACCCGATTCGCTGATGACGCTTTCAGCGTCGGCAGTTGTTTAAAACAATTAATGTAGAAAACAGGTCAATAAAGTCTTAAACAAGGTCGCGACAAACCGTTCTCCCCGGGGGCGGCGGCTTTCAGTGAGGCATGCTGTATACGTGCAATCGGCCAGCGGGCGACGTTCAATAGTCACGATAGACGGTCTGAAAGCGGCCATTGGTGACGGACAAAACCGACCGAGTTGTCATGCCATGTCCGCAATGGCACGATTCGAAAACCTAGCTACTGTAAAGATTTCGCATGCGCTTGTACTACTACACTGCGAAGCAATGGGGTATGAAGTCGTTATGGGAGAAGCGATTGAAGATCGCCCAGTACGCCGACTTGAACGACCCTTTTGAACTGTTACCGTTCAGACAGACAGACAAGGAAGCTCGCGAACATATTAAGGCGGTTGTGCGTGTTCTATCGGAGGGCCATGGCGTGCTGTGCTTTTCGGAGTCTTGGCAGTCGACATTGATGTGGGCCCACTATGGCGACAAGCACAAAGGGATGTGTTTAGGATTTGAGATTGAAGATGGCCCCCATTTGACGAAGATCAATTACGTATCGACGCGACTTCCAAGCCCGATCGATTTCAGCAAACCGCTTGGAGGTGTCGATGAGGCAATGTTGGCCAAGTGTCTGAACGTCAAACATAGTGGCTGGAAATACGAGAAGGAGCGCCGGTTGCGGGTCAGCCTGAACGATCGGCGAGACGGCATCTACTACCATCCATTCAACAGCGGTATTGAACTCCGCGAAGTCATTATTGGCGCGCGGTCCAGCTTGTCAATCGTGGATGTGGCCGAGGCCGTTGGGAAGCAACCTGCAGCGGACGTTAAGATATGGACGGCGCGTGCAGCACACGGTGCTTTCAATATGTGCACGAACAAAGAAAAGCCGATGAAAGTTATTCCAGGGCTCGACGCTGCGACAAAGGAGCGGAGGAAGCTTGCGGAACTCCTTCGCCATAAGACCTATAAGGGACGGTGAACTGCGCCGGCTGGCACGACAAAACAAATACCAGAAAGCAGTCGGCCGTCAACGTCACAAATGGGTCGATAGCACGCATTCCCAGATCAGGAAACCGGACGTCCGCCATGATTTACTTCGGTTCAGAAGAACTGAATGTTTAGGCCGTTGTAAGTGCTTTCGATAAAGTCATATTGTTTTCGGCTTTTCAAAACCATCCGTCTCAGGGCATCCGCAATGCCCCCCGTAAACCAGAGAATGTCGTTTTCGACTTTATTAGGTCAGGCCGGCAGTCACGGCTCTGCTAGAATTTTCGATTCCTTGAATCCGGGCGCCCGCCTTGACCCCGCTACTGCTTTCCGCCTTCACCGCCACCAGCTGCCTCGGCCGCGGCCTCGATGCCACCCGCCACGCCTTGCGCAGCGGCCGTAGCGGCCTGGCGCCGTGCGCATTCGAGACGGTGAAACTCGACACCTGGGTCGGCGAGGTGGCCGGCGTCGACGATGAAAAACTGCCTGCGGCCCTGGCCGACTACGACTGCCGCAACAACCGCCTGACCCGGATGGGGCTGGAGACCGACGGCTTCGGCAACCAGGTAAGAGAAGCCGTCGCCCGCTACGGCAAGGCCCGCGTCGGCGTGTTTCTCGGCACCAGCACCGCCGGCATTCTGCAGACCGAGCTCGCCTACCGCCGCCGCGACCCCGTAACCGGTGCCCTGCCCGACGACTTCATCTACCGCACGACGCACAATTCCTTTTCGCTGGCCGAATTCACCCGCGCCTATTTCGGTCTCGACGGCATGGCGATGGCCATTTCGACCGCCTGCTCGTCGAGCGCCAAGGTCTTTGCCGCCGCCGCGCGCCAGTTCGAGCTGGGCATGATTGACGCAGCCATCGTCGGCGGCGTCGACACACTGTGCCTGACCACGCTGTATGGCTTCGCCTCGCTGCAGCTGACCTCGCCGCAGCCCTGCCGACCCTACGACATGGCACGCGACGGCATCTCGATCGGCGAGGGCGCCGGCTTTGCGCTGCTCGAGCGCGCGGCAGATCCCGCGCCCGGTTCGGTGCTGCTGCTCGGCGCCGGCGAATCGAGCGACGCCTACCACATGTCCTCGCCGCACCCGCAAGGCCTCGGCGCGAAGCTGGCGATGGAAGCCGCGCTGCGCTCCGCCGGGCTTGCACCTGACGACATCGACTACATCAACCTGCACGGCACCGCGACGCCCGCCAACGACGCGGCCGAGGGTACGGCGGGAGGCGCGGGGGTGGGGGGCCCCGGGGCCGGGAGGAGGGCCCAAGGGGCGGCCCGGCCCCCCCGGGGGGGCGCGGGGGGGGTGGGGGGGGGG
>JAIBEL010000067.1 GCA_019459285.1 Rhizobium sp.
TTTTTTTGGGGGCCCGGCTCGCGCCTACTCCACGGTCACGGATTTCGCCAGATTCCGCGGCTTGTCGACGTCCGTGCCTTTTTGCAGGGCGGCATGATACGACAACAGCTGCAGCGGCACGGTATGCAGGATCGGCGACAACACGCCGTTGCTGCCGCCCGGGAGCCGGATGACGTGGACGAAGGCCGATTCCTCGATATGCACATCGCCATCGGCGAACACATACAATTCGCCGCCGCGCGCCCGCACTTCCTGCATGTTCGACTTCAACTTCTCGATCAGCTGGTCGTTGGGCGCGATGGTGATCACCGGCATGTCTTCGTCGACCAGCGCCAGCGGGCCATGCTTGAGCTCGCCCGCCGGGTAGGCTTCGGCGTGAATGTAGGAAATCTCCTTCAATTTCAGCGCGCCTTCGAGCGCAATCGGGTAGTGCACGCCACGGCCGAGGAAGAGCGCATGATGCTTGTTGGCGAAGCGCTGCGACCAGGCTTCGACCTGCGGCTCCAGCGCCAGCACCTGCTGCAGCTTGTTCGGCAGGCTGCGCAACGCGGCAAGGTGGGCCATCTCCTGCTCAGGCGTCAGTCGGCCGCGGAGCTTGGCGAGTACCAGCGTCAGCAGGAACAGGCCCGCCAGTTGGGTGGTGAAGGCCTTGGTCGAGGCCACGCCGATTTCCGGCCCGGCGCGCGTCAGGAACTTGAGCCGCGAGGTGCGCGTCAGCGCTGATTCCGCCACGTTACAGATGGTCAGTGTCTTGTTCTGGCCAAGCGAGATGGCGTGGTTCAACGCCGCCAGCGTGTCGGCCGTTTCGCCCGACTGCGAAATGGTGACGATCAACGCATCAGGGTTCGGCACACTGGTGCGATAGCGGTATTCGCTGGCGATTTCCGCATAGGCCGGGATGCCGGCAATCTCCTCCAGCCAGTAGGTGGCCACTTTCGCGGCATGGTAGCTGGTGCCACAGGCGAGGAAGGTCACCGCATTCACCTGGCCCAACACGTCGGCGGCATCAAAGCCGAACCATTCGGGCTGGACGCGATCCTGTGCCACCGCAGTCAGCAGGGTATCGGTGAGCGCCCGCGGCTGCTCGTGGATTTCCTTCTGCATGAAGTGGCGGTAATTGCCGAGTTCGGCCATGTCGGCCGACAGTTCGGACACATGGATGCTGCGATCGGCCTTGCTGCCCGCCGCATCGTATACCGTCACCGCCAACAGTCCGATATCGGCGACGTCGCCCTCTTCCAGGTACATCACACGCTGGGTCACCGGCAGCAGGGCCGAGACGTCGGAGGCGATGAAGTTCTCCTCGATGCCGAGACCGATCAGCAGCGGGCTGCCCTTACGCGCGCACACCAGGCGGTTGGGCGCGTCCTCGCTCACCACGCCGATGGCATACGCACCTTCCAGCTCGGCCACCGCCGCACGGGTAGCCGCCAGCAGGTCCTTCGACTGGCGGAAATAATGCTCGATCAGGTGCGCGATGACCTCGGTATCAGTTTCCGACGTGAAGACGAAACCTTCCGCCTTCAGACGGGTACGCAAGGCTTCGTGGTTTTCGATGATGCCGTTGTGCACCACGGCGAGGCGGCCGCTGACGTGCGGATGTGCATTGGCCTCCGACGGCGCGCCGTGCGTGGCCCAGCGGGTATGCGCAATGCCGAGGTTGCCGTGCACCTGCTGCGCAGCGCACGCTTCGGCCAGGCCGGCAACGCGACCGACGCTACGCACCCGCTTGAGGCCGCCGTTGATGGTGACGAGGCCGGCCGAATCGTAACCGCGGTATTCCAGCCGCCGCAGGCCCTCGAGCAGAATGGGGACAACGTTACGCTGCGCTACCGCGCCGACTATGCCGCACATACCTAGCCTTCCTTTTTCTGTTTGACCGGCCGTTTCCAGCCATTGACGGTAAGCTGCTTCGCCCGCGATAACGTCAGCTCGCCGGCGGGGGCATCCCGTGTCAGCGTCGTGCCCGCGCCCAGCGTCGCGCCCTGGCCGACGGTTATGGGCGCCACCAGTTGCGTGTCGGATCCCACGAACACATCGTCCTCGATGACCGTGCGGTGCTTGTTGGCGCCGTCGTAATTGCAGGTGATGGTACCCGCGCCGATGTTGACCCGCTTGCCCATGGTGGTGTCGCCGACGTAGGACAGGTGGTTGATCTTGGAGCCGTCGTCGATCTGGCTGTTCTTGATCTCGACGAAGTTGCCGACGTGGACGTCGCGCGCCAGGGAGGTACCCGGGCGAATGCGCGAGAACGGCCCCAGCCGGTTGGCCTCGCCGATGATGGCATCGTCGACCAGCGTGAACGCGTCGATGCGGGTGGCGGCGGCAATCTTCACGTTTCGCAGCACGCAGTTGGCGCCCACTTGCACGCCGTCGCCCAATTCCACAAGGCCTTCGAATACACAATTGACGTCGATCACGACGTCGCGCCCGCATGTCAACGTGCCGCGCACGTCAAGTCGGGCCGGATCCATCAAGGTGACGCCGGCGTCGAGCAGTGCCCGCGCGATCTCGCCCTGGTGAATGCGTTCAAGTTCGGCCAACTGGGCTTTGCTGTTGACGCCGAGCACTTCCCATTCGCATGCCGGATGGTGGGTTTCCACCGTCAGGCCATCGCGCACTGCCAGTGCGATGATGTCGGTGAGGTAGTACTCACCCTGCGCGTTGTCGTTCTTCAGTTCTTCGATCCACTGCCTGAGATGACGGGTCGCTACCGCAAGGATGCCCGTGTTGACTTCATGGATCGCCCGCTCGGCGGGAGTCGCGTCCTTGTGCTCGACGATGCGCCGTACCCGGCCGTCGGCATCCCGCACGATGCGCCCGTAGCCGTCGGGCTGCGCCAGCTTGACCGTGAGGAGTCCCAGTTTGCCTGCCTGGGCCGCGGTCACGAGCGGTTGCAAGGTACGCGTATGGGTCAACGGCACGTCGCCATACAACACCAGCGTCACACTGTCGTCGGACAGCTGCGGCAACGCCTGCTTCACTGCGTGGCCGGTACCATGCTGTTCGGCCTGTAGCACAAACGTCAGTTTGTCGTCAGCCATCGCCTGTGGCACGGCCTCGCCGCCAAAGCCGTAGACGACGCAGGTTTGAGACGCACCCAGCGCATGGGACGTATCCACGACATGGCCAAGCAGGGGTTTGCCGGCCAGCTTGTGCAGCACCTTGGGCAGGTCGGACCGCATCCGGGTGCCCTTGCCCGCCGCGAGTATCAGGATTTCAAGCTTGGAATGCATTCGGGTCGTCCGGGTGTGTGAATCGCATCAGCAGAATGAGAGCAAATCGCGCGCCAAGTATAAAGCCTGTACTGGGCCGTCAAAATGAAAAGGCAACCTTCGGGTTGCCTTTTCTGTTTTCGCACGTGGAACCGTCTCCCTGCGATACGGGGGCAGCGCCCCGTAGCCGGCTCACGTTTCCGCTACGAGCTCAATTGAGCGGCTGCAATTCGACCCGGCGGTTCTTGAAGCGGCCGTCCTCCGTCTTGTTGTCGGCGACCGGCTGGGATTCGCCATAAGCCTTGACCACCAGGCGGTCTGCCGCGATCCCCTTGCGGACCAGGTAATCGCGTACCGCTTCTGCGCGGTGGAGCGAGAGTCGCATGTTGTAAGCCGCGGTTCCCCGACTGTCGGTATGGCCTGCAATTTCCACTTTACCGTCGCCCCACTCCTTCAGGCTGGCTACCGCTTCATCCAGGGTGGCGTGCGCTTCCGGCCGCAGGCTGGCTTTATCGTAATTGAAATTGACGTCGTTCAATACCAGCTTTTTGGGAGCCGGGGCGGCAACAGGCGCGACCGGGGCAGCAGGCGCAACGGGCGCGGCAACAACTGCCGGGCAGCCATCGTCCGTTTTGGCATAAACCGTGGGGCACTTGTCATCGCCATCCACAATCCCGTCGCCGTCACTGTCCAGTTCGCATCCATCGGCGTTGACCTTGCGGCCGGCCGGCGTATCGGGGCATTTGTCCTTGCTGTCGACGACACCGTCGCCGTCGCTATCGACTTCCTTGGGCACTGCGCAGGGCTGATCCAGAAGCTGCTTGCCCGGACAACCAATGGTCCTGTAGAGCTCGTAACCGATCGTTTTCCCGGTCGAACTCGCCGCATTGCTGGGATCATAGTAAACGCCTTGGGCCGCTTGGGCCGTGATCGCGCCGGCAGACATGAGCGTAGCCGCGCTGGCACAGAGAAGTAGACGGGTTGTTCGCATATTTGATATTCCTTTGATTATCTAAAAACCACAGAAACGAAAATGCTCGTGATTTTCGTATTCCCCTGTATGCACATCACTGGATCGGGCGACTGGCATGTTCCAATCCTGCGTGCACATTATCAATCCGGTGCATTCGCTGACTTCTGTTGCCGGCCAGTCGCCCGACTTTATCATGGGGACACTCCGTCAACGCAGGCCCCCTGTCGCCCATCCGCGTAGGCGATCAAATCCTGGAGGTTGCGCCGACGAACAACGTCTCGTGCCTTACAAACAAAGCCCGGGGGACTGCAGGCTCCGACACATGGACCCCCTGCCAACCCGTAAAAATATAGTCAAAAAAGCAGTTAAAATTTTGCGCTATGTACCGTATAAAGACTCCATGAAGATACGGCCGATCAAAGCCATCATTGCCGATGACGACAACGTGACCCGTCATCTTCTGCGCACGCTATTGCGCCAGCACGACGTTGAAGTCGTCGGTGAAGCGTGCAACGGCAAGGAAGCGTTGCAAAAGTGTGCTGCCGAGATTCCCGATATCCTTTTTCTGGATATCAACATGCAGGAGATGGATGGCTTTGAAACGCTTCAGCACGCCCGGCATGCCATACCAGGCCTTGCCATCGTCATGATCAGTTCGGACTCGACCGTAGGCAACGTACAAAAGGCGCATGTCCACGGCGCCGACGGCTTCATCGTCAAGCCGTTCAGCGCGGCGCGCGTGATGGAGGCCGTCACGCGTTGCTGCCAATAAGCATCCTTTCGGCACCCTGCCGATTCATTCAATAGATGGGGTCGTCATCCGCCGCCGGCAGCCCCGATTGCCTCAAGTGCATCAGACGGCCGATATTGTGAAGTACCGTGTTCACCGCCTCACCGAGAGCGCTGGCATTTTCGTGCAGGCATAATGCCTCCAGTTGCTTGGCTGAAGCGTGTACGGCGACAGTCCCGCAATAGCTGGACGCGCCCGACAAGCCATGCGCCACACGGTGCATGCGTGCGATATCCCCCACCTCCAGAGCCGCTTTGAGATTGTCGGCATATTCCGGCAATAGGCCATACAACAGATCCAGCGCTTCGCGCCACGTGACCGGATCGCCATACGTGCACTCAACGCCGAGCCGGGGATCTAGTATGGGATGTGTCATGACGTGCCTACGCATAACTCCTGTGTGGACTGACAGCTAACACCCGGGTCTGCAAATGGCAGGGCGGCAGGTTCCTGCCAGCAAAAAGGGCAACCCGGAGGTTGCCCTTTTTTACGTCAAAAACACCGGTGGATCAAGTCAGTTTGCGCAACTTCTTGATTGCCGCCAGCTGGGCAACGGCCTGGGCCAGTTCGGCTTGCGCTTGCGCATAGTCGAGCGTGGCGGCCTTGTCCTTCATCGCTTCCTCGGCGGCGCGTTTGGCCTCGAGCGCCTTGGCCTCGTCAAGGTCGGCTCCGCGAATGGCAGAGTCGGACAGGATGGTGACGATGTGTGGCTGCACTTCGAGAATGCCGCCGGACACATAGACCAGTTCTTCTTCTGCCTGGTTCGGCACTTTGATGCGCACCGCACCCGGCTTGAGCGTGGTCAGAAGCGGCGTGTGACGCGGGTAGATGCCGAGTTCGCCACGCTGACCAGGGGCAATCACCACTTCGGCGATGCCGGAGTAGAGCGATTTTTCTGCGCTGACGATGTCGACGTGGATAGTCATGGCCATTTTGAAACCTCGTGAGCGGTGAACAGTGAGCGATGAGCGGCAAGCCACCCGGCTCCCCGCTTACCGCTTACTGTTTACCGGTTACTGAATCGTCTTCGCCTTTTCGACGGCTTCTTCGATCGCACCGACCATGTAGAAAGCCTGTTCGGGCAGATGGTCGTATTCGCCTTCGACGATCGCCTTGAAGCCGGCAATGGTCTCTTTCAGCGTGACGTACTTGCCGGGCGCGCCGGTGAACACTTCGGCGACGAAGAAGGGCTGCGACAGGAAGCGCTGGATTTTCCGCGCGCGGGACACCGCCAGCTTGTCTTCCGGCGACAGTTCGTCCATGCCCAGAATCGCGATGATGTCGCGCAGTTCCTTGTACTTCTGCAGGGTGCCCTGAACCGCACGGGCGACGCCGTAGTGCTCGTCGCCAACGACTTGCGGATCGAGAATACGCGACGTCGAATCGAGCGGATCCACCGCCGGGTAGATACCCAGTTCGGCGACCTGACGGCTCAGCACCAGAGTGGCGTCCAGGTGGGCGAAGGTGGTCGCAGGCGACGGGTCGGTCAAGTCATCCGCCGGCACGTAAACGGCCTGGAACGAGGTGATCGAACCGGTGCGGGTGGAGGTGATGCGCTCCTGCAGGCGCCCCATTTCGTCGGCCAGCGTCGGCTGGTAGCCCACCGCGGACGGCATCCGGCCGAGCAGCGCGGACACTTCGGTACCGGCCAGGGTGTAACGATAGATGTTGTCGACGAACAGCAGCACGTCGCGGCCTTCGTCACGAAAATATTCAGCCATGGTCAGGCCGGTCAACGCGACGCGCAGACGGTTGCCTGGCGGTTCGTTCATCTGGCCGTAGACCAGCGCGACCTTGTCCAGCACGCCGCCTTCCTTCATCTCATGATAGAAGTCGTTGCCTTCGCGGGTACGCTCGCCGACGCCGGCGAACACCGAGAAGCCCGAGTGGGCCACGGCGATGTTGCGGATCAGTTCCATCAGCGTCACGGTCTTGCCCACGCCGGCGCCGCCGAACAGGCCGACTTTGCCGCCCTTGGCGATCGGCATGATCAGGTCGATGACCTTGATGCCGGTTTCGAGGATTTCCACCGTCGCGGCCTGGTCGGCATATGCCGGCGGCTTGCGGTGAATCGGCATGTGGGTGTCGGTGTTGACCGGACCCTGTTCGTCGATCGGCGTGCCCAGGACGTTCATGATGCGGCCGAGCGTTGCCTGGCCGACCGGCACCATGATCGGGTTGCCGGTGGCGAGCACGTCCATGCCGCGGCGCAGGCCGTCGGTGGAGCCCATCGCAATGGCGCGAACGACGCCGTCGCCCAGCTGCTGCTGGACTTCCATCGTCAGTTCCGGCGTCTGCATTTTCAGCGCTTCGAAGACCTTGGGCATGGAATCACGTGAAAATTCCACGTCCACCACGGCACCAATGATCTGAACAATTTTTCCGTTGCTCATGTTGATTTCCTAATCAATTAAATTCTGTATGCCGCGCGCTCAAACCGCTGCTGCGCCCGCCACGATTTCCGACAGTTCCTTGGTAATCGCGGCCTGGCGGGTCTTGTTGTAAACCAGTTTCAGCTCGCCGATCACGTCTTTTGCGTTGTCGGACGCGGCCTTCATCGCCACCATCCGTGCGGACTGTTCGCACGCGATGTTTTCCGCCACGCCCTGATACACCAGCGATTCGATGTAGCGCATCAGCATGCCGTCAACGACCGGCTTGGCATCGGGCTCGTAGATGTAGTCCCAGTGCGTTTTCAGGCTGGCTTCCTCGGCGTCTTCCATCTGCTTCAGCGGCAACAATTGGGTCAGCGTCGGTTCCTGCTTCATGGTATTCACGAAGCGGTTGTAGACAATATAAAGCGCGTCGATCTTGCCTTCCAGATACGCATCGAGCATGACCTTAACCGGTCCGATCAGCTTGTCCATGTGCGGCGTATCGCCGATTCCGGTCAGCTGCGACACCACATTGGCACCGAGGCGCTGCATGAAACCCAGGCTCTTGTTGCCGATCGCGGTGACGTCGATACCGATGCCGGCGGCTTCCCACTGCTTCATCTGGCTCACCACCACGCGAAAGGCGTTGGTATTGAGTCCACCGCACAGACCTTTGTCCGAACTGATGACAATGACACCGACGCGCTTGACGTTTTCACGCGCAATCACAAAAGGATGCTTGTATTCCGTGTGCGCATACGCCAAGTGCGTCGCCACGCGGGCGATTTTCTCGGCGTAGGGGCGCGCGGCCTTCATGCGCTCCTGCGCCTTGCGCATCTTGGATGCCGCGACCATTTCCATGGCCTTGGTGATCTTGCGCGTGTTTTCCACGCTCTTGATCTTGGTCCGTATCTCTTTTCCGGCTGCCATAGTGGCTCCTAACTAATCAGCGCGGTCTATCAATAGACGCCGGTTTTCTTGAACTCGTCCACCGCGGCGGTGAGCGCCTTTTCGGTCGCATCATCCAGGTTGCCGCTGGTTTCGATGGTGTCCATGATGCTGGCGTACTTCGACTTCATGAACGCCTGCAGTGCAGCTTCGAACGGCAGGATCTTGTTGACTTCGACGTCGTCCATGTAGCCCTTGTTGACGGCGAACAGGGTCAGCGCCATCTGCGAGACCGACATCGGCGAGTACTGCGCCTGCTTCATCAGTTCGGTCACGCGGCGGCCGCGCTCCAGCTGCTTGCGGGTCGCTTCGTCGAGATCGGAGGCAAACTGCGCGAAGGCCGCAAGTTCACGGTACTGCGCCAGCGCCAGGCGGACACCGCCGCCAAGCTTCTTGATCACCTTGGTCTGCGCGGCGCCGCCGACGCGGGACACCGACAGGCCGGCGTTGATCGCGGGACGGATACCGGCGTTGAAGAGATCGGTTTCCAGGAAGATCTGGCCGTCGGTAATCGAGATCACGTTGGTCGGCACGAAGGCGGACACGTCGCCAGCTTGCGTTTCGATGATCGGCAGCGCGGTCAGCGAGCCGGTCTTGCCCTTGACGGCACCCTTGGTGATCTTTTCGACGTAGTCGGCGTTGACACGCGCGGCACGCTCCAGCAGACGCGAGTGCAGGTAGAACACGTCGCCCGGATAGGCTTCGCGGCCCGGCGGACGGCGCAGCAGCAGCGAGACCTGGCGGTAGGCCCAGGCCTGCTTGGTCAGATCGTCGTACACGATCAGCGCGTCTTCACCGATGTCGCGGAAGAACTCGCCCATGGTGCAGCCGGCGTACGGTGCGATGTACTGCATGGCGGCGGCGTCGGATGCGGTCGCGGCGACGACGATGGTGTGGTCCATTGCGCCATGCTCTTCCAGCTTGCGCACCACGTTGGCAACCGACGAGGCCTTCTGGCCGATGGCGACGTAGATACACTTCACGCCGGTGCCCTTCTGGTTGATGATGGCGTCGATCGCGACGGCGGTCTTGCCGGTCTGGCGGTCGCCGATGATCAGTTCGCGCTGCCCGCGACCGACCGGCACCATGGCGTCGATCGACTTGAGGCCGGTCTGCACCGGCTGGTCGACGGACTTACGTTCGATCACGCCCGGGGCGATACGCTCGATCGGCATGGTGGTGTCTGCCGCAATGGGGCCCTTGCCGTCGATCGGCTGGCCCAGTGAGTTCACCACGCGGCCGAGCAGGCCACGGCCGACCGGCACTTCGAGAATGCGGCCGGTGCACTTGGCCACGTCGCCTTCCGTGATGTGTTCGTAATCGCCCAGGATCACCGCACCCACCGAGTCGCGCTCGAGGTTGAGTGCCACGCCAAAGGTGTTGCCCGGCATTTCGATCATTTCACCCGACATCACGTCGGACAAACCATGAATGCGGACGATGCCGTCGGTGACGGACACGATCGTGCCCTGGGTGCGCAGTTCGCTCGACGCACCGAGGTTCTCGATCTTGGCTTTAATCAGTTCGCTGATTTCGCTTGGATTCAATTGCATGTCTGTTCTCCGAACCGTGAGGTTCCGATAATTTTGAGTTCGTGATTAGCCTTGCAGCGCGAAAGCCATGCGCTGCAGCCGTCCCTTGACCGAGCCGTCTATCACCTGGTCGCCGATGGCGATCACCGCGCCGCCGATCAGTTCGGGATCGACCGCAACCTGCACGTTCACTGAGCGGTTGAATTTGGCCTTGAGTCCGGCAACCAGATCGTCGACCTGCGCCTGCGTCAGCTCCTGCGCGCTGGTGATGGTAGCCTCGAGGGTGCCTTCGGCGTTGGCCTTCAGCGTCTCGAATTGCGTGCCGATTTCCGGCAGCAGCGACAAGCGGTCGTTCTCGGCCAGTACCTTGACGAAGTTGGCGCCGCGCTCGCCGAGGTCGCCACCGGCGACGTCGATGACGAGGCCGGCCACCCGCTCGGCCGAAACGGCCGGATCGGTGATCAGGCGTGCCACCTGGACATCGGAAACGATGGCCGCCAGCGTGGCGACACGGCTCGACCAGCCTGCCAGGTCATTTTCGCCCTGCGCCATGCGGAACACCGCTTCGGCGTAGGGACGAGCCAGGGTAGACAGTTCGCTCATGGTTTACAGCTCGGCTTTCAGCTGGCCCAGCAGGTCAGCGTGGGTTTGCGCATCGACCTCGCGGCGCAGGATTTTCTCCGCGCCGGCCACAGCCAGCCCGGCCACCTGCTCGCGCAGGCTTTCGCGCGCACGGTTGGTTTCCTGTGCAATATTGGCCTGGGCAGCAGCCAGTTGACGATCGCCTTCTTCCTTGGCGGCCACTTTTGCCTCTTCGATGATCTGCGCCGCACGCTTTTCAGCCTGGGCGATCACTTCGGCAGCCTGTGCCTTGGCGTCGCGCATGTTGTCGCCGGCCTTCTTGGCAGCCAGTTCGAGCTCATGCTTGCCGCGATCCGCAGCAGCCAGGCCATCGGCGATCTGCTTTTTACGCGTTTCGAGCGCATTCATGATCGGCGGCCACACGAACTTCATGCAGAACCACACGAAGAAGATGAACGTGATGGACTGGCCGATCAAAGTTGCGTTGAAGTTCATATCCGCACCTTTTAATGACGGGGGTTAGACAAGTTCCGTAGCAACCCGCGAATTAACCGGCAACGGCGAACAGAACGTACATGGCCAGACCGACAGCGATCATCGGCACGGCGTCGACCAGACCCATGACGATGAAGAACTGGGTACGCAGCATCGGAATCAGTTCGGGCTGACGGGCTGCGCCCTCGAGGAAGCGGCCACCGAGGATGCCGATACCGACGGCTGCACCGAGCGCGCCCAGGCCCATCATCAGGGCGCCAGCGATGTACAGTACGGCTTGAGTCATTTCCATTTGTTGCTCCTAGAAGTAAAAATTAAAGTTGAAAACAAGAAACCAGAAAATCAAATACGAATGAAATCAGGGGGTCGCTTAGTGGTGCTCGGCGTGCGCCATGTCCAGATACACGATGGTCAGCGTCATGAAGATGAAGGCCTGCAGCGTGATAATGAGGATGTGGAACACCGCCCACGCCCACTGCAATGCGCCGCCAAACACGGCCAGCACCCAGCCGCCGCCGAACATCAGCGCGATCAGGATGAAGATCATTTCGCCGGCGTACATGTTGCCGAAGAGACGCAGGGCCAGCGAGATCGGCTTGGCGATCAGGCCGACGCCCTCGAGCAGCAGGTTGACCGGGAACAGGAATTTGGGGAAGGGCTGGAAGGCCAGCTCGGAGAAGAAGCCACCCGCACCTTTCATCTTGACGCTGTAGTACAGCACCAGGAAGAAGATCGACAGCGACAGGCCGAAAGTGACGTTGGGGTCGGTCGACGGCACGATCTTCAGGTGAGGCACGCCCGACAGCGTCGCAGCATAGGGAAACCAATCGACCGGGAACAGGTCCATCAGGTTCATCAGGAACACCCACATGAACACGGTGAGAGCCAGCGGAGCGACCATCGCATTCTGGTGCGAGAAAGAGCCACGCACGGAACCATCAATGAACTCGATGATCCATTCGACGAAATTTTGCAGGCCGGACGGGATGCCGGTCGTCGCCTTTTTGGCCACCATGCGGAACAGGAGCAGGAAGAGCAGCCCGAGGCCAATCGAGAAGAGCATGCTGTCGACGTTGATCGCCCAGAAGCCCATGGACTTGGCCTCTGCGGCGCCATGGGCGAAGCCCCAGGTGCCGTCAGGAAATTGTCCGTAAGTCAGGTTTTGCAGGTGGTGCTTGATGTATTCACCGGAGGAATGGGATTCCGTAGCCATAGTGATCTATTTCAATAAGTGGGTTTTGGATGGACACGCGGGGCGTTCCCATTCAAAACCAACCTTGGCAAAACTTCGCCCTTCGGCTATTTGCCATTCCGGCCTGCCGCAGCAGCCAGCCAGGCAAACTGGGCCAGCACCAAGCCTAGCAACAAGGGCAGCGGGTCAAGCTTCAACACGCCGAGTCCCAGACTCAACAAGGCAACCAGCAGGACCAGGCGCTCGATGCTGACGCGAACAAACACCTTCAACAATCGATGCTGATCCCATTCCGGGTGAGCCATTGACTGCCGCTCACGCCAGACCAGCACCGCGCTCACGGCCAGCGCGACGAGCACGCCATACGCAGCCGCCAGCCCCGCATTCATTCCCGCAATCGCAGCGCCGCTTAGCGCGGCCACGAACACGAGCACCGACTGCGCCCGAACCACCCGTCGGGTGCCGGTAGTGATGCCGTTAAACATTTAGCCAATTATGATACTAGAATTAGTGCGGTCTATGCAATCATCAGGCTGCTTGATGATGAATTTCAGTACGTAGTGATGTTGCTGGCGAGCCCGCTACAACTGGATTCCCAGACGCTGCAGCAGACCCTGCAACTCTTCCGCGCTGGCGAAGTGGAGTGTGAGTTTGCCACTGCCTTTGCTGTTGGTTCGCACGTGAGCGGTCATTCCCAGGGCATCCGACAGCGCCTCTTCCAGGCGTAGCGTGTCGCGCGAAACAGCCTGACTAGCCGGCGCGGCGGCGACATCCTTCAACCGCGCCACCCGGCGCTCGACCTCGCGCACCGACAGGCCTTTGGTTTCGATTTCGTGCGCCAACTCGCGTTGTGCGCCTGCATGCAAGGGCAGCAGCGCACGCGCATGGCCCATCTCGATCAACCCGGCGGTGAGCATATCCTGCACCGGGTGCGACAGGTTCAGCAGGCGCAACAGGTTGGACACGGCCGCCCGCGATTTCCCGACCGCCTGTGCAGCCGCATCGTGGGTCATGCCGAATTCGTGGATCAGGCGCTGCAGACCATGCGCTTCGTCAATGGCATTGAGGTCTTCGCGCTGGATGTTCTCGATCAGCGCCATCGCCGCCACCGCATCGTCGGCAACTTCGCGCACCAGCACCGGGATTTCGTCCAATCCGGCCAGTTGCGCCGCACGCCAGCGTCGTTCGCCGGCAATGATTTCATGGCCGGAGGCGACTTCACGTACCAAGATGGGTTGCATCAGACCCTGCGCGCGGATGGAATCGGCGAGTTCCTGCAGCGACTCGCTGTCCATCTGGGTACGCGGCTGATACTTGCCGGGCGCCAGCTGCCCCACTTTCATCATGCGCAGATCGCCTTGCGGCGGCGCGGCATTGTCTTCCCCGCCGAGCAACGCATCGAGCCCGCGCCCGAGTCCCTTGAGTTTGGCCATTATGCTGTCTCCCCCACTGTAATGCCTGCACGTCGTAAGGTTTCTTCCGCGAGCTCCATATAAGCCTTGGCCCCCTTGCACTGGCGGTCGTAGGCCAGCACGGGCAGGCCGTGACTGGGTGCCTCGGCGAGTCGCACGTTGCGTGGAATCACGGTGTCGTACACCTTGTTGCCGAAATGCTGCTTGATCTGGTCCGACACCTGCTGTGCCAGCGTGCTGCGCGGATCGAACATCACGCGCAGCAGCCCCTCGATCTCGATCGAGGGATTCAGGCGTTGCTTGACCTTCTTGATGGTCGCCACCAGATCGGTCAGCCCTTCCAGGGCGTAGTACTCGCACTGCATCGGGATCAGCACCGATTGTGCGGAAGCAAAGGCATTGACGGTCAGCAGATTCAAGGTTGGCGGGCAGTCCATCAGGATGAAATCGTAGTCGTCGGCCACTTGTGCCAGGGCGACCTTGAGCCGCAGGTCGCGCTGCTCCAGATTCACCAGATCGATTTCCGCGCCGGCAAGTTCGCGGTTCGCCGGAATGACGTCAAAATGCCCCGGCTCCGAGCGCATCCGCGCCTCGCGCACGCTCACCTGGTTGAGCAGGATCTGATAGACGGTCGGCAGCGCCGTGCGCTTTTCGATCCCCGCCCCCATGGTCGCGTTGCCCTGCGGATCGAGGTCGGCCAGCAGCACGCGCTGCCCAAGTTCAGCCAGGCTCGCGGCCAGGTTCACCGCTGTCGTCGTCTTGCCGACGCCGCCTTTTTGATTGGCAATTGCCAGGATTCGACTCATTCAACAGGCTCCAGAACAATCAAGTGGCGGGTCGCATCCAGACCCGGGACGGCCAACACATGGTCAGCGCTTACTTTCACGTCAGCCGGCAATAAAGCAAGCTCTTCGTGCGGATATAAGCCCTTCATGGCGAGCCAGCGGCCCGCCGGCTTGAGCAGGTGGCGAGTCAAGGCGACGAACTCCCTGAGGTCGGAAAATGCCCGCGAGGTAATGAGGTCGAACCCCGTTTCGGGCCGATAATCCTCCACCCGATTCGTCACCACAGCCAGATTATCCAGACCAAGTTCCGTTTTGGCCTGCAGCAGGAAAGCGGTCTTCTTGGCAATGCTGTCGATCAGCGTCACCTGCAAATCCGGCCGTGCGATCGCCAGTGGAATGCCCGGCAAACCGCCGCCACTACCAACGTCAAGCACGCGCCCGCCCTGGAAAAAGGGGACGGCTGCCAGCGAATCGAGCAGATGATGGCTGACCATGCGCTCGGTATCGCGCACCGCGGTCAGGTTGTACACGCGGTTCCATTTATCCAGCAGCGCAAGATACGCCAGCAGCTTCGCCTCGGCATCCACAGGCAATGCCAGCCCGAGGGCGGCGATTCCCGCCGCGAGTTGCGTCTGGAGTGTCATGCGCTTTTCTTCTGCTCGTCGGGCTTGAAGCCGCGCTTGGCATACACAAGCAGCACCGAGATCGCTGCCGGGGTAATGCCCTGCAAGCGGGACGCCTGACCCAGCGTTTCGGGGCGCGCCTTCTGCAAGCGCTGGCGAACCTCCATCGACAGACCGGTCAGCAGGCTGTAGTCGAGATCCGCGGGCAGACGCAGGCTTTCCTGCTCACGCTGCTTGTCGACTTCCTCGTTCTGGCGGTCGATGTAGCCCTGGTATTTGGCGGCGATTTCGACCTGCTCGGTGACACGCGCGTCAGCTTCCCCTATGCCGCCGCCCGGCAGGGCTACTACCTGCGCGTAACTCAGGTTGGGCCGGCGCAGCAGTTCGAACAGGCTGTATTCGTGCTCGATCGGTTGACCCATCAGGCGGGTGGCGGCTTCGGCAGGCAGAATGGCCGGATTGACCCAGACCGATTTCAGGCGTGCGGTTTCACGTGAAACCGCATCCCTTTTCTGGTTGAACGCGTCCCAACGGACATCATCCACCACGCCAAGGGCGCGTCCGATTTCAGTCAGCCGCATGTCGGCATTGTCCTCACGCAACTGCAGCCGGTATTCGGCGCGACTGGTGAACATGCGATAAGGCTCCGACACCCCACGCGTGATGAGATCGTCGACCAGCACGCCGAGATAGGCCTCATGTCGGCCGGGGCTCCAGGCCGCTTTCCCCTGCACCTGCAAACCCGCGTTGATTCCGGCGAGCAGACCCTGAGCAGCGGCCTCCTCGTAACCGGTGGTGCCGTTGATCTGGCCGGCGAAGAAAAGCCCCGCGATCGACTTGGTCTCCAGCGAAGCCTTGAGGTTGCGCGGATCGTAGTAGTCGTACTCGATGGCGTAACCGGGGCGCAGGATGTGCGCGTGCTCCAGTCCCGGGATCGAGCGCACGATGGCAAGCTGGACGTCGAACGGCAGCGAGGTCGAGATGCCGTTGGGGTAGATTTCGTGCGTCGTCAGCCCCTCGGGTTCGAGGAATATCTGGTGGCTCGCCTTGTCGGCGAAGCGGGTGATCTTGTCCTCGATCGACGGGCAGTAGCGCGGCCCCACCCCTTCGATGACGCCGGTGTACATCGGCGAGCGGTCAAGACCGCCGCGGATGATCTCGTGCGTTTGCGCCGTCGTGTGGGTGATCCAGCATGGGCGCTGCTCGGGATGCATCGAAGCGTGGCCCATGAAGGAGAATACCGGCGCCGGATCGTCGCCCGGCTGCACCTGGGTCTGGCTGTAATCGATGGTGCGGCCGTCGATGCGCGGCGGCGTGCCGGTCTTCAGCCGGCCGGCCGGCAGCTTGAGCTCGCGCAGGCGAGCGGCGAGCGACACCGCCGGCGGATCGCCCATGCGCCCAGCCTGGAAGTTTTCCAGCCCCACGTGCACCAGGCCAGCCAGGAAGGTGCCGGTAGTGAGCACCACGGCGCGGCCGCTGAACACGATGCCGAGCTGGGTTTTCACGCCGACGACGCGGTCGCCGTCGAGCAGCAGATCGTCGACCGCCTGCTGGAACAGCGTGAGGTTGTCCTGGTTTTCCAGGCGGCGCCGGATCGCCGCCTTGTACAGCACGCGGTCGGCCTGGGCGCGGGTAGCCCGCACCGCCGGGCCCTTGGACGAATTGAGGGTCCGGAACTGGATGCCCGCCTCGTCGGTGGCCAAGGCCATCGCGCCGCCGAGCGCGTCGACTTCCTTGACCAGATGCCCCTTGCCGATGCCGCCGATCGACGGATTGCACGACATCGCGCCCAGGGTTTCGATGTTGTGCGTCAGCAGCAGCGTCTTCACGCCCATGCGGGCGGCCGCCAGCGCGGCCTCGGTGCCGGCATGGCCGCCGCCGACTACGATGACATCGAAGGATTCGGGGTATTTCATGATGGCCGCCATTCTACCCGTTGCCGGGTTCCGTTTCACGTGAAACAGGGCCATGTAAAACACGATCCCGCGGGCGCCACGCCCGGGAACCCGGCCGCTCAGCCGGCAGCCTTGGCCTCCAGCGATTCCCAGCGAGCCAGGGCTTCGAGCAGTTCGGCTTCGATCGCCTCTGTGCGCGCCTGCAACGTCGCAGCCTCCTGCGGGCTCGATTGATATAACGCCGGGTCGGCCAGCCGCCCGGCGATCTGTGCCTGCTCGGCCTCCAGCGCCTTGATCTGCGCCGGCAGTGCTTCGAGCTCCCGTGCCTCTTTGAAACTGAGTTTGCTTTTGGATGCGGGCCTGGCCGGCGCCGCCTGGGTGGGCGCCTTGGGGGCCGCCACGCGCGGCGCCTCGGCTGCGGCCCGCTGCCGTTGCTGCCAGGCGCGCCAGTCGGCATAGCCACCGACGATCTCGGTCAGCCTGCCCTCGCCCTCGAACGCGATCGACTGGGTGACGACGTTGTCCAGGAACGCGCGGTCGTGCGAGACGATGATGACGGTGCCGCCGTAGTCCTGCAGCAGTTGCTCCAGCAATTCCAGGGTATCGATATCGAGATCGTTGGTCGGCTCGTCCAGCACCAGCAGGTTGGCAGGGCGAGCGAACAGGCGTGCAAGCAACAGCCGGTTGCGCTCGCCCCCGGACAGCGCAGACACCTTGGCGCGGGCGCGCTCGGCGGGAAACAAAAAATCTTCCAGATAGCTGATGACGTGCTTTTTCTGGCCGCCGATTTCAACGTAGTCGGAGCCGGGCGAAATCGTGTCGACCAGCGTCGCCTCGTCGTTCAACTGGTTGCGGAACTGGTCGAAATACGCGACTTCGAGCTTGGTCCCCTGCTTGATCCAGCCCGATTGCGGCGTCAACTCGCCCAGGATCAGCCGGATCAGCGTGGTCTTGCCGACGCCGTTGGGACCCAGGAGGCCGAGCTTGTCGCCGCGCAGGATGGTGGTGGAGAAATCGCGGATCAGCACACGGCTGTCGAAGCCGTAGGTGACGTGATCGAGCTCGGCCACCACCTTGCCGGAACGATCGCCGGCGTCGATCTGGAACCCCACCTGCCCCGCATGGGCGATGCGTGCCTCGCGGGTGCGCCGTAGCGCCTCAAGCCGCCGCACCCGGCCTTCGTTGCGAGTGCGGCGCGCCTCGACCCCCTTGCGGATCCAGGCCTCCTCCTGTTTCCAGAACTTGTCGAACTTGCGGTTGTGGACCGCCTCGACCTCCAATTGCTCTGCCTTTTTGAGCTGATAGGCGCTGAAGTTGCCCTGGTATTCGCGCAACTGGCCGCGATCGAGCTCGACGATGCGGTTGGCGACGTTGTCCAGGAAGCGCCGGTCGTGGGTGATGAAGAGCAGCGCGCCGCGGTAGTCGTTGAGCAGGGTTTCCAGCCATTCGATGGCGGAAAAATCCAGGTGGTTGGTCGGCTCGTCCAGCAGCAACAGTTCGGGGTCGGTCACCAGCGCGCGCGCCAGCGCGACCCGTTTTTTCAGGCCGCCGGACAGGGTTTCCACCGCCGCGTCGGCGTCCAGATTCAGGCGTTGCAGGGTTTCTTCCACCCGGCTGTTGAGCCGCCAGGCATCGGCCACTTCCAGCTCATGCGACAGCCGCTCGAAGTCCGCGTAGACCGTTTCGTCGCCTTCCGCCATGGCATACGCCACGGCATGGTATTCGGCCAGCAGCGTCTGCGCCGCACCGATGCCCTCCGCCACTGCCTCGAACACGCTGTGGCCGGACCGGAACTGCGGCTCCTGCGGCACATAGGCCAGCTTCAGGCCGGGCACGCGCCACACCTCGCCCGCATCCGCCAGACTCTCGCCAGCAATGATTTTCAGCAGGCTGGATTTGCCTGTGCCGTTGCGGCCGATCAGGCCGATCCGCTCGCCCGCCTCGACCACTAGCGAAGCGCCATCGAGCAACGGCCAGTGGCCATAGGCCAGTTCGAGTCGGTCAAGTGTAAGGAGGGGCATGGTGGTGAGCGGTGAGCGGTGAGCGGTGAGCGCGGAATTATCCGCGATTGAGGGCCGCGTGGACGGCTCGCGCAATATTTAATGCATGGGGCGTGTCGCTGTGCAGGCAGAGGGTTTCGGCCCGAATCCGGAGAGGCGCGCCATCCAGTGCGATAACGGGCGCGCCCTGCGCAAGTGCACGCGCCTGCTGCGCTGCCGCGTCGGGATCGGTCACCAGTGCGCCCACGGTTTCACGTGAAACAAGCTGGCCGTTGGATTGGTAGCGGCGATCGGCAAACGCTTCATTCAACACAATCCGTCCAGCCGCCCGGCCGGCGGCGACCAATTGCGACCCCGCCAACCCGATCAGTACCAGATCAGGGTCGAATGCCGTGACCGCCTGCACAATGGCCTGGGCCACCTTGCGGTCCTGTGCCGCCACGTTGTAAAGCGCACCATGCGGTTTCACATGCGCCAGCCGCAAGCCCAGCCGCACGGCCAGTTCGGCCAGCGCCTCCGTCTGCTGCGTGACCCAGGCCGCAATATCTTCCGCGGAGGCCACCCGCGCGCGGCGGCCAAATCCGATGCGATCCGGATAGCTCGGATGCGCGCCTACCGCTACGCCATGCTCGGCCGCCAGCCGCAACGCCGCCGTCATGCTCGCGGCATCGCCGGTGTGCCCACCGCAGGCGATGGACGCGCGCGACAGATACGGCATCAGTGCGCCGTCATCGCAGCCCTCGCCGATATCCGCATTCAACTCGATCATGCCAACTCCTTGAACCTCCACTGCCCTGCCGCCCGTTCGCGTGCTGCCTCGACTTCAATCGTCACGAACCGCACCGCCTCGCCGGGCTTCAATTGCGCCAGCCGGGGCAGGTCCGCCGTAATCACGCCGGCGATCACCGGATAGCCGCCGGTCACCGGCCCATCCCATCCCAGGATGATCGGCTGACCGTCCGGCGGGACCTGTACGCTGCCGGGCAGCACGCCCTGCGACGGCAACTCGGCCCGGCGATGGCTGACCGGCGTCCCGGCCAGGCGTAACCCCCGCCGATCCGATGCTGCATCGACCCGGTATGGCGTGCCGAAAAATGCGGCCAAGCCGACATCATCGAACCGCCCGATCTGTGGCCCCGCCACCACCCGCAAGCAGCCCTCCACCTCGTCGACCGGGGGGCTGGCGCGAAGCAGTTTCATTTCATTCGCCGGCACACCGCAGCGCAGAACATCCCCGGCCTGCAGGGCTCGCCCGCCATGTCCGCCAAACCCCGACGGCAGAAAGGTGCTGCGGCTACCCATCACCGACGGCACCGCCAATCCGCCACGCAGTGCCAGCCAGCAGCGGCAACCCGTCTCGGGACGATCCAAGGTCAAAACTTCGCCTGCCGCCAACACCAACGTCTCATTCCACGCCACGGGAGCGCCGCTGCTGCGACGGGCAGCAAAACGGGCGCCCGTGAGCGCCGCCACCCCGCCCTGCGGAAACTGCAGCCGCGGCCCGGACAATGCGATCTCCAGCCCGGCGGCCGCCGCGTCGTTGCCCACCAGGCGGTTGGCCACCGCCAGCGCGGCCGGATCGGCCGCCCCGCCCGCCGGCACGCCAAGCATCCGCCGGCCCGGGCGCCCCAAATCCATCACCAGGTCGCACAGACCTGCACGCAGAACCTCGATCATGCGGGAACGAAACGTACCCGGTCGCCCGGTATCAGCAAGGCCGGTGCAGGGCGCTCGGGGTCGAACAACACCGCGTCGGTCCGCCCGATGACATGCCAACCGCCCGGCCCGCCTGCCGGGTAGATCCCGGTATAGGGCCCGCCGATCGCCACGCTGCCCGCGGCGACCTGTTGCCGCGGCGACGCCCGGCGCGTCGCCTGCAGCGTGGGTGGCAGCCCCTGCAGATAGGGGAATCCCGGCTGGAATCCCAAAAACGCCACCGTATACTCCGTCGCGGCGTGGCAATCGATATAGGCTGCCACACTCATGCCCGCACGCTTGGCCAATGCCGGCAGATCCGGCCCCGCCGCGCCGCCGTAGTCGACGACGATCTCATGTCGTTTCCCTTTCACCGCCATCTGCGCAACGTCCAGTGGCGCACTCAACGCCGCCCGCACCTCCGGCGACACCCGCGCCGCCCGCCGCAATATCAATAACAAGCTGCCATCTGCAGGAATAATGTCTTCAATGTCAGACAAGTTACTCGAAAGCAATGATGCGTAGCGTGCCAGCGTCATGGCGCCCGTCTCGACCCGCAGGCCGCGCTCGCCGACCCAGCGCCAGCACGTAGGGGCGACGAGAGGTTGACCGGTTGTCTGCTTTCCCATAGGGTGAAGTCCCTTTTCGGAGTTTCGCATGATGCGACGGATCGCAAGCAGCACTATGCTGATGGACGCCAGTGTAAAGGCAACACCGGCGCTTGTAGCCGCGGCACCACACACCCGCAGCCCGTCGACCATCCTCCTGGCGAGTATTGCTTCGCCAAGGCGGAAACACCAGCCCTCGCGGAGACCGGGCGCGCACTGCAACCGCCCTGGCCTTCCCTGCGCCTGACGGAATATCGCGTCTCATCCTCCGATGGAAATCTACCAGCACATTTTTGAATACACACCCGACGCCCTGTTCGTCATCGACCAGGCCGGGCGCGTCATCCTGGCAAACGCGCAGGCGGAGACCCTGTTCGGCTACGCTCGAAGCGAGCTGATCAACCACCCTGTCGAAATGTTGATCCCGGCCCGCTTCGCCGCCCTCCATACCGGCCATCGCGCCCGCTATATCACCGAAGCACACACCCGATCGATGGGCGGAACTGCCGAGCTTTTCGCCCTGCACAAGGACGGCAGCGAGTTTCCGGTCGACATCATGCTGAGCCCGATGATGCTTCATGGCGACCAACTGGTCCTCTGTGTCGTACGCGACATCACCGAGCGCAAGGCTGCCCAGGATGCGCTCACGCGACAAACCTCGGAGCTCCGGCGGTTGCATGCGGAACTGGAACTGCTCGCCAACCATGACGGCCTGACCGGCCTGTACAACTGGCGTGCGTTTTACGAATACGCCGAGCAAATGCTCAAAACCGCCCATCGCCGGCAGGAAAACGCAACCCTGTTGATGATCGATCTGGATCATTTCAAACAGATCAACGACCGCTTCGGCCATGCCGAAGGCGATCGCGTCCTGCAAGCCGTCGCATCCACCCTCAAGGCCGCAGCCCGGGAAAACGACATCGTGGCGCGACATGGCGGCGAGGAGTTTGTCGTGGCTGCGCTCGGATTGAGCGAAGCGGAAAGCCTGGTCGCGGCCGAACGGCTGCGCGCGGCCGTGGCGGCCATCGAAAACATGAAAACCCGCATCACAACCAGCGTCGGTATTGCCACGCTCACCCCGCAAACGCAGAAACACGAAACGCGCCGAATACTGGCCGAACTGCTCGACAAGGCCGACCAGGCACTCTACGCGGCCAAGCACAATGGCCGGAATCAGGTCTGTCACTTCAATCGGCTCACGGATCTGGCCCAGCCCGCCACGTCGTAATGGACCCTCTCTATCGGCTGCGCCGGGGCGCAGCCCGGATACGCCAGAGACAACAAAAAAGGGGGCATCTGCCCCCTTTCTCTCGGCCGGACGTCCGCGCAATCAGTCCTTGAAACGGCCCCGTACGCCGACGCGGCTGGTGCCGCCCCGGTTGTCGTTGCCACGTGGCTGGGCTGCGCCTGCGCGCGCGCCGGGCGCACGATTGCCGTAGCTGCGGGTCGCCGCGGCCGCTGCTTTGGCCTTGGCTTCGCGCTCGCGCTTCTCCCAATATTCGACGCTGTTGCCGTTGACCTCGCCGTTCGGCTCGCGCGGCACGTCAGCACCGCGGAAACCTTCGTGGCGCGCCGGGCGATCGCCGGTCATGCGGGGCACGTCGGACGGGCCGCGCACGGCAGCCTGTTCAAACCGGTTGCCGCGCGGCGCATCGCTGCGGACAGGACGGTCGCCACCGGGACGCGCGTCGGCGCGGTAGCCGCGATCGCGGTTGTCACGGCTGTCGCCACGTGGCGGACGGTCGCCGTAGCTGCGCGGTTCACTGCGCTCGCCAAAGCTGCGCTTCTGCACATCGGGCCGCTTGTCGCCGAAGCTGCGCGGGCCGTTGTTGCTGCGCGGACGGCCCGACGACGCGGGGCGCCCGGAAGACGGTTTCTGAGTCGGCTCCAGCCCCGGCAGGGTGTGCACCTCGATGCGGTTGCCGGTGTAGCGTTCGATGTTCTTCACCAGCCCGCCTTCGCGCATGCCGGCAAAGCTCACCGCGATGCCGGTGCGGCCGGCGCGGCCGGTGCGGCCGATGCGGTGGACGTAGTCCTCGGCCTGACGCGGCAGGTCGAAGTTGATGACATGACTGATGCTGGCCACGTCGATGCCGCGCGCGGCAACGTCGGTCGCCACCAGCACCTTGGTGCGACCTTCGCGCAGGCGCTGCAGCGCGCGGTTGCGCTGGCCCTGCTGCATGTCGCCATGCAGCGCGTCGGAGGCAAAGCCGCTGTCGGCCAGCAGGTCGGAAATTTCCTCAGTGCTGCGCTTGGTCGAGGCGAACACGATCGCCTGCACCATCTCCACGTCGCGCAACAGCGCGTCGAGCAGACGGTTCTTGTGGTCCATGTTGTCGGCAAACAGCAGACGCTGTTCGATCTTGGATTCCTTGTGCGGCACGGCCTCGATCTCGATGCGCTGCGCGTCGCGGGTCAGTTCGCGTGCCAGGTTGCCGACCACGCCATCGAGCGTGGCCGAGAACAGCAGCGTCTGGCGTTCGGCCGGGCAGCGCGCGGCGATGGCCTTGATGTCGTCGACAAAGCCCATGTCCAGCATGCGGTCGGCTTCGTCCAGCACCAGCACTTCCAGGCGCGAGAAGTCGATCTTGCCGCGCTCCAGGTGATCGATCAGGCGGCCCGGCGTGGCCACCACGACATCCACCGGCTGGCTCAAGCGCTTCAACTGCAGGCCATACGGCGCGCCGCCGACCAGGCAGGCAGTGCGGAAACGGCGCATATCCTTGCCATAGGTCATGGCGGCCTTTTCGACCTGCAGCGCGAGCTCACGCGTCGGGGTCAGCACCAGCACACGCGGGCCCATGCTCTTGACCGTCGGCTCGGCCAGCATGCGCTGGATCGAGGGCAGCAGGAAAGCCGCCGTCTTGCCGCTGCCGGTGTGCGAGGACACCAGCAGGTCGCGTCCCGTCAGCGCAGCGGGAATCGCCTGCATCTGAACGGGCGTGGCGTTTTCATAGCCAGCGGTCAGAACGGATTTAAGAATGAGGGGATCAAGCCCCAGTTCGGAAAAGCTCATGGCAATACCTTTTTCAGTGCGCATCAATGCGCAAACACGGCCTGCGCCCGGTTCGAAACCAGACAGGCCAACAATTACGAACCGGAAATAAGCAGCGTTTGAAAAACGCCCAACGGGTCGCGTCGATCACATCGGCGCCAACCACAAGACTTGCCACTGCCGGATGAAGAAACCCGGCGGCACAAAAGAGAGGTCGAAGACGATGGGGCTGTGAGAACAGTCCCGAGGCACGGCGGCAAAAGCCTGACCTGCCCACTGCTGTATGCACAACTCGGCGGAGTTTATCAGGAAACGCTGATTTTCCCCAGCATTATTTCCAAGCGCCCCTGAAAATTGTAGCGAGCGGGCGTCAGCCGGGCGCGCCCGGATCACGCCCGTGCAGTAGATTTACAGGGGCGTCTAAGCGTGGTGGTAAAGCTTGTGATATAGCCCGCCCCGGTCGATCAACTCGGCGTGCGCGCCCTCCTCCACCACACGGCCGTTCTCGAACACCAGGATGCGGTCGGCCTGTTTCACGGCCGACAGGCGGTGGGCGATGATGAGCGTCGTGCGCCCGGCCAGGAACCCGCCGAGCGCCTGATGCAGCCGCCGTTCGGTGTCGGTGTCGAGCGCGGAGGTGGCCTCGTCGAGGATCACGATCTGCGGATTGGCGACGATCATGCGTGCAATGGCCAAGCGTTGCCGCTGTCCGCCTGACAACCGCACCCCCTGTTTCCCGACGATGGTATCCAGCCCGTGCGGCAGGGCGGCGATGATGTCCTTCAACTGCGCGATCTCCAGCGCCTGCCACAGCGTGGCGTCATCGGCTTTGCGTCCGAGCGTGAGATTGGCGCGCACGCTGTCGTTGAACAGCACCGGGTGCTGCAGCACCACGCCGACGTGCTCGCGCACCGTTTCCCAGCCGATTTCGGTGACCGGCGCCGCCCCATACAGGATCCGGCCGGATTTCACCGGATAGAGCCCCAGCAAGGCCTGCACCAGCGTCGACTTGCCGCCCCCGGAGGCCCCGACCAGCGCCACCTTTTCACCCGCCGCCACATCGAGGCTGACGTCGTCCAGCACGGTCTCGCCGTCCGCATAGGCAAAGCTGACGTGGTCGAGTGCAATGCCGACCGTGGCCTGGCCGGCGAACGGGTCACGCTGGGCGGGGTGTTGCGGTTCGCCGTGCAGGCCGAGCAGCGCGTTGATGCGGCCCAACGCGGCATTGGCGGCGAACCAGGAATACTGCAGGTTCACCAGTTCCTGCACCGGCGTCATCATGAACCACAGGTAGCCGAACACCGCCAGCATCTCGCCGATAGTGAGATTGGAAAACACCACCATCAGCATCGCCCCCGCACGGAAGGCATCGAAGCCGGCAAGGAACACGAAGAATGAGATCCGGCTCATCGCATCGGATTTCCAGGCAAACGCGGCCGCGTGCCGACGAATGTCGGCCGCCTTGTCCGTCACCCGCATCAGATAATGCTTTTCGCGGTTCATCGCCCGGATCTGGGTCAGCGCGTCGAGGGTTTCGGACAAGGCGTCCTGGAACACTTCAAAAGCGCGGTTTTCGTGCTTCTTCAGGTCCTTCACCCGTTTGCCGAGGCGGGTGGAAAACAGGATCACCACCGGGTTCAGCAGCAGGATGAACAGCGCCAGTTGCCAGTGCATCCAGAACAGCACCGCCGCCACCCCGATCAGGGTCAGCACCGACACCACCAGGCCCGAAACCGACGCGCCGAGGAAGCTGTCGATGGCATTGAGGTCGGTGACGAAATGCGAGGTGACCCGACCTGCGCCTACCGTCTCGAACTCCGACAGCGCGATGCGCGACAGTCGGGCGAGCATCCGCACCCGGATGCGGTAGACCACGTCCTTGGCCAGCAGGGAAAACGTCCGACCCTGCCATACGTTGAGCAATATCGACGTCAAACGAAGCGCGACCGTCAGCAGCAGCGCCACGCCGATGAACAGCACCGGCCCGTGCCAGGCCGGGGGGAAGACCGCACCGATCCTGCCCACAAAAGCGCCCGGATGGTGCAGCAGCACCTCGTCCACCATCAGTGGCAGCAGCAGCGGCACCGGCACGGCGGCCGCCACTGCCAGCAGGGCAATGAGATTGGCCTGCAGCAGGCGCGTGCGGTGGATCCTGAGTTCGTCGGCGATGCCGCGCCATGTCAGCATGACTGGCCGTCCTGAAGAAAGTTACACGCTGCAAGCATAAGCGCGGACGCGTCCAGGTAAAAGCGCTGCGACCCGGCCCGCCCGCGAAGCGACTTATAGACCTGAAACGCCGCCGCCCATCCAGAGCAGCGCGTAAACGAGCGCCGCCGTCAAACCCAACAGTACGAATGCCCGCCAGGTCGACACCATGCGCCCGGCCGTCGCACCCGCCATCCCAACCTTCATGCCGGAGAACATCGCTTTGATCATGTCGTCACGGCGCAGCAGCTGATGGGTCAATACAGCCGCAACATGCAGACCGATCAAGCCCAGCAGCAGGTCGAAGTTGTAGGTATGCAGGGTGGTGATGAGGCTGCTGGTGTCGTGGTCGATCCAATGCGAAAGCGGCGCTTCGTAGTCGCTGTCATCGTTGCCGAACAGGCCGGTCATCGCCTGCACCAGCAACAGCAGCAACAGGCTCACGATCATCCATCCGCCCAGCGGGTTGTGCCCCAGATAAGCCTTGGGCTGGCGTTGTAGCACGCTGCGAAAATACGCGTAGCTGACGCGCGGGCCCCGCACGAAATGCGCGAAACGCGCCGTGTCGCTGCCCACAAGCCCCCAGCCAATACGGAACAGCACCAGCGTAAGAATGGCAAGCCCCGACCAGGCATGGTATGCCATCCATTGGTTACCCTGTTCCCCGCTCCACCAGGAGAATCCGAACAAGGCCAGCAGCAGCCAGTGAAACAGCCTTACCGGCACATCCCATACCCTGACCCGCGCAGACGGCTGCGTCATAACACCGACGGTCCCCGAAACGTTTTATGACAGGCGGCGCAGCTGTCGCTCACGTGCATGTAGGCCGGGCGGATCGCGTCCAGATTGCTGGTCTTGGCCGTCGCGGCGAGGCCCGACACCGCCTTGATGTAAGTGTCCTGCGCCTGTTTGAATTGCGCGGCTTGCTGCCACACGGCGGGTTTGGCACGACTCGGCGCGTAGGTACTGCCCGGCGGGAAATAGTGCCATGGCTGGGTGCTCAGGCTCTGAAGCTTGTCTGCGAGCGCAAGGAATTTCGCTGCGACATAAGGCGTTTTGCCGCGCACCATGATCCCCATCGGCTCAAACGTACGCAGGGTTTCCTGCAACAGTGCGCGGCGCTTGGTCACCGGCTGGCCGGGATGCGTATCGGCCTTGGGGCCACATCCGACCAGCATCAGGGCGGCGCCGATCAATAACGGTGCGGCGCGCAAATAGGGTTTGAGCGAAATCATGGTCATTCCTGGTCGAGGGCAGAAAACAGCAAAGGCTTATGGATAGCGTAAACACGAGCCGAGTTCCCCAAGGCACACAGGGGCCGGCAAATAATGCGTGTCGCTTGCGAAGCAGAGCTGGCAAGCGGGTAAGGCCGTTTATTTGCCGATACAGAACGCGCTGAAAATCTCACCCAACAGGTCGTCAGCCGTGAACTCGCCGGTGATTTCCGACAAGGCGGCCTGTGCCAGCCGCAGTTCCTCGGCGAACAATTCCAGCTGGCCGGTCGATTCACGCGCAACGGCGAGATGGCCGGCGGCACGGCCCAGCGCATCCAGATGGCGCGCGCGCGCCATGAATGTGCCCTCGCCCGCCGCCTGCCAACCCGCCGATGCCAGCAGCTTGCTGCGCAGGAGGTCGATCCCGGCGCCGGTCCGGGCGGAAAGCCAGACCTCGTCGCCCGCCACGCGCGGCGCTTCGCCGGTGACATCGATCTTGTTGTGGATCATGAGCCGCACGACTGGCGGCAAGCGCGCCAGGATCGCCGCCTCGCGCTCGCTGAGGCCATGCGCCGCATCCACCAGCAGCAACGCCACGTCGGCCTTTTCCGCCGCCTCCCAGGTACGGGCGATGCCGAGTTTCTCCACTGTGTCGTCGGTTTCGCGCAGACCGGCGGTATCGACGATATGCAACGGCACACCCTCGATCTGGATTGCCTCGCGCACGGTATCGCGCGTGGTGCCGGCGATCTCGGTGACGATCGCGGCCTCGAATCCGGCCAGTTGATTCAGCAAACTCGACTTGCCCACGTTCGGCTGGCCGATCAGCACGACGGTCAGGCCCTCGCGCAGCAACGCGCCCTGCTTCGCCTGCGACCGCACCGCGGCCAGGCTGGCGTCGATCGCATCGAGGCGCCCGAAGGCATCGGCCTGTTTGAGAAAATCGATCTCCTCTTCGGGAAAGTCGAGCGTAGCCTCGACCAGCATGCGCAGGCGCTTCAGCGCTTCGACCAGCTCCACGATCCGCGCCGAGAAGGCACCTGCCAGCGAACGCACCGCCGAGCGCGCCGCCTCGGTGGAGGCCGCGTCGATCAGATCGGCCACCGCCTCGGCCTGAGCCAGATCGAGCCTGCCGTTCAGAAACGCGCGACGAGAGAATTCACCCGGCTCAGCCAGCCGCGCACCGAGTTCCAGGCAACGTTGCAGGATGAGATTGAGCACCACCGGCCCGCCGTGGCCCTGCAGCTCCAGGACGGGCTCGCCGGTAAACGAATGGGGGGCGACAAAATGGAGGGCGATCCCCTCGTCGAGGGTTTCGCCATCGCGATCGAGAAAGCGGCAGAACGTCGCATGGCGCGGTGCGGGCACGCGTCCAAGCATGGCTTGCGCAAGGGGGACGATGTCCGCTCCCGACACCCGTACTACACCCACGCCACCGCGTCCGGGTGCGGTGGCGATGGCTGCAATCAGATCAGGCTTTGCTGGAGGCGGGCTTGCCACCGTCCTGAACCTGTTTGTTGATCACCCATTGCTGGGTAATGGACAGGATGTTGTTGACGATCCAGTACAGCACGAGGCCGGCCGGGAAGAACACGAACATCACGGTGAATGCCACCGGCATGATCATCATGATCTTGGCCTGCATCGGATCCATCGGCTGCGGATTGAGCTTGACCTGCAGGATCGACGTGATGCCCATGATGATCGGCAGAATGTAAAAGGGGTCGGGCGCCGTCAGGTCGTGGATCCAGCCCAGCCACGGCGCGCCGCGCATTTCCACTGCGGCCAGCAGCACCCAGTACAGCGCGATGAATACCGGGATCTGGATCAGGATCGGGAAGCAGCCGCCGAGCGGGTTGATTTTCTCGGTCTTGTACATCTCCGCCATCGCCTGATGCAGCTTGGCGCGGTCGTCGCCATAGGTTTCCTTCAGCTTCTGCAGGCGCGGCGTGAGTTTCTTCATCTTGGCCATCGACTTGTAACCGGCTGCCGATAGCGGGAACAGCGCCAGTTTGAGGAGGATGGTCAGGATGATGATGGCCCATCCCCAGTTGCCGACGAAGTGCTCGATTTTTGCCAGCGACCAGTAGATGGGGAAGGCCAGCGGCGTAAGCCAGCCGTAATCACGCGCGAGATCCAGCCCGGGGGCGGCCGCTTCGAGCAATTTCTGCGTCTGGGGTCCCGCATACAAGGGCACGGTAAAGACTTTCTGCTGGCCCGGCGCCAGTGTGCCCTCCGCCAGAATGACACCCGCAGAGTAGAGGTCATGCCCCAGGGCGCGTGCGTAATACTCGCGCTTGACGTTGCCCTCGGGCAGCCAGGCCGCCACAAAGTGATGCTGCACCAAACTCACCCATCCGTTGTCGGCCGTTTTTTCAAATTCGGCTTTGCCTTCCTGGATGGCTTTGAACGTGACTTTCTGGAATTTCTTGGCGTCCGTGTAGAACGCCGGGCCGGTAAACGTGTGCAGAAAGAAGGATGCGCCACGCGGGGCGCCGGAATGGCGGGTGAACTGGTAATACGGGGTCAGGTCGACCGGCTGGGTCCCATTGTTGATGACCCGGGTTCTGAGGGCGATCTCATAGCTGTTGCGCTTGAAGATATAGGTCTTCTCGACGCGCACGCCCGTGGCGGGATCATTCCACACCAGCGGGACCTCCACTTGCGAGGCGCCGCGGGTCAGGCGGTAGGTGCCGGGATTCAACTGAAAGACGCTGCGGTGCGTCGGCAGATCCTTGCCGAGCAGGCCGCTCTGTGCGAGGTAAGGCTGCGCTGGATCCTCTTCAAACAGCGTGAAGATCTCGTTGCGCGTTTCCGTCTCGCGATAGGTCAGCAATTGAAGCTGGCGGAGATCGCCGCCATCGGCATCGATCGTGGCACGCAGCACATCGGTTTCCACCACCGCGCGCGCGCCCTTCGCAAATCCGGTCTGGGCCGGTGCGGCAGCGGGGGCGTTCAGCCCCTGGCTTGGAACGGGTGGGGTGCCTGCGCTGACACTCGGAGCGTTCGCCGCCGTGACGGCCGGAGGCGGCGGCGCATGCTTGTCCTGCCAGGCCTCCCACAACAAAAGCAGGGAGAAGGAAAAGACAATAAAAAGAATCAGCCGCTGGTTATCCATGGAACGGGGCGCTATGAGTTGGGATGGGGTTCCGGAGTGGCAATCAGGGGTTCGCCTGACGCCATGGCGGGCCATTTTGCCATGGCTCGATGGCCCGCACGTGCGAACGTGCGCAACAAATCCCGTGCCTCATCACCCGGAACCGGCTTGGCAATGAGACGAACGACAAAGTCGCACGCGGGCAGTTCCGGCAAAGCCTGTCGAAAACTTTCGCGAACGCATCGCTTGACGCGGTTGCGATCCACCGCACGCGCAAGCAGTCGCTTGGCAACGACCATGCCCAACCGGGGATATCCCACCTGGTTGGGCCGTGCCATCACCATCAGATAATCCGTTCGTGCGCGTTGATTGTCGGCAAACACCCGATCGAAATCGGCTTTGTCGACCAGCCGCGCATCGCGGAGGCGCACGCCACCCGCTGAGTCGTGATGCGCGTTGATTAGACGGCCAGACGTGCGCGGCCCTTGGCGCGACGCGCGTTGATCACGGCCCGGCCCGCCTTGGTTTTCATGCGGGCACGAAAACCGTGGGTGCGCTTGCGGCGGACGGTGGAAGGCTGGTAAGTGCGTTTCATGGCTTATCCTTTCTGGCAGGCATCAGCCCATCCCGCAGGGGCGGGCGAGCCGAATACAAAAAATCTGTTGAAAAACCGCGTATTAGACCCGTCCTACCGGGGACGTGTCAAGTTCAGCCGAGGACGCCCCGCAATATCCGGCGTACCCCGCCTGTGGATAACCTTGCCGAAGGGGAGTAAGATTCGCGTTTGAATCCCATGCTGCTTTCCGCCCCTCCCCCCTCGACTATGGATTCCTTCTGGGACCTTTGCCAAGAGCGCTTTCGCGCCAATCTGACCCAGCAGCAATTCAGCACATGGATCAAACCCTTGGTGTTTGAGGATGCTGGCGGCGAGGTGCGCATCCTGGCGCCCAATCATTTCGTGATGGACTGGGTACGCGAGAAATTTGCCGAACATATCGATGGCTGGGCGCAGGAATTCTATGCGCGTCCTGTCTCCATCACCTATGCCCTGGGTAAAAAACCCAGTGCCCCGCGTACGCACACAGCCCCGTCTGCCGTCGCTGCGCCTGCCCCGCTGCCTGCCAGTGTGGCTGCCCCCGCCCAGATGGGGATGCGCATCAACCCCGGCTTCACCTTCGACAATTTCGTCTCCGGCCGCGCCAACCAGTTGGCACGGGCTGCTGCATTGCAGATCGCCGACAATCCCGGTGTGGCCTACAACCCGCTGTTCGTCTACGGCGGCGTGGGCCTGGGCAAGACCCACCTGCTGCAGGCCATCGGCAACACCGTGCGCCAGGCCAATCCCGACGCGCGGATCAGCTACATCCATGCCAACGATTACGTGGATGACGTGGTCAAGGCCTATCTCAACAAGCAGTTCGACGACCTCAAGCGGCGCTACATGTCGCTGGACCTGCTGCTTATCGACGACATCCAGTTCCTCGCCAAGAAGGACCGTACCCAGGAAGAGTTTTTCTACGTCTTCAACTCGCTGATCGAAAACAAGAAGCAGATCGTCATCACCTGCGATACCTTTCCCAAGGAAATCAGTGGCCTCGACGACCGCCTGAAATCCCGCTTTGCCTGGGGCCTGACCGTGGCCGTCGAGCCGCCGGAACTGGAAATGCGGGTCGCGATCCTGCTGGCCAAGGCCCAGGCGGAAAACGTCAAGCTCGACGAGAACGTCGCCTTCTTCATCGCCAAGCAGGTGCGTTCCAACGTGCGTGAACTCGAAGGCGCCCTGAAACGGGTGATCGCTTTTTCTCGCTTCCACGAAAAACCCATCACCCTGGAATTGGTCAAAGAGGCGCTGCGCGACCTCATCGCCTCGACCTCGCGCATCGTCTCGATCGAGAACATCCAGAAAACCGTCGCCGACTTCTACAAGATCAAGGTCGCCGACATGTTTTCCAAGAAACGCACACGCAACCTGGCGCGTCCCCGCCAGATCGCCATGGCACTGGCCAAGGAACTCACCAACCAGAGCCTGCCGGAAATCGGTGAATCCTTCGGCGGACGCGACCACACCACGGTGATCCATGCCTGTCGTAAAGTTGCCGAGTTGCGCGAGACCGAGGCCGACATCGGCCGCGATTATCTGGTGTTGTTACAAAGCCTGACAGGCTGAGGATGAAATGTGGATAAAGCGGGTCATGCGTGCAGAGCGGGAAATCCATCCTCTTTCCTCCCGTGTTTCCCCGCTGTTATCCACACCACAAAACAAGCAACAAGTCTCTGTTTTAATTGAGTAAAAAGGCTTACCCCCAGTTTCAGGCTGCCTTTATTATGATTCTCAGGAATATATAAATGCTATTAGTACAAAGCGAACGCAACACACTCCTGGCTTCCCTCACCGCAGTTGTCGGGGTTGTCGAACGCCGCCATACCCTCCCCATCCTGTCCAATCTCCTGCTGGAGAAAAAGGGCAGCAAACTGACCCTGCTGGCGACCGATCTGGAGTTGCAGGTGAGCACGCAGCTGGACGTGCAGGCGGGTGAGGATTTCGCCATCACCATCGCGGCACGCAAGCTGTTCGACATCGTGCGTGCACTGCCCGACTCTGCCAAGGTCAAGCTCGACTCCAAGGACAGCCAGGTCGTGGTCAGTGCAGGCAAGTCCCGCTTCACGCTGCAAACCCTGCCCGCTGCCGATTTTCCGCGAGTGGAAACCGGTGCCGGCCTGGGGGAAGCCATCAGCCTGCCGCAAAAAACGCTGAAGCGTCTGCTGCAGCTGGTGCAGTTCGCTATGGCCAGCCAGGACATCCGTTATTACCTCAACGGCATGTTGCTGGTACTGGACGGCAAGCAGTTGCGCGTCGTCGCCACCGACGGCCATCGGCTGAGCTATGCGGAAACCCAACTGGAAACCGAAGCCGAAGCGCGCGAGGTCATCATTCCCCGCAAGACCGTGGTCGAGCTTTCCAAGCTATTGGGCGACGTGGACGATCCGGTCGAGCTGCGCATCGGCACCAACCAGGTCACCATCACCCTGCCCGGCACCGAGCTGGTGACCAAGGTGGTCGACGGCAAATTTCCCGACTACCAGCGCGTCATCCCGGCCAACCAGCCGCGCCACCTCAAGGCCAACCGCCAGAGCGTGATGCAGGCCCTGCAGCGCGCGGCGATCCTGTCGAACGAGAAATTCCGCGGCGTCCGCCTGGTGATGAGCGAGAACACCCTGGGCATCGTTTGCAACAACAACGAGCAGGAAGAAGCGGCCGACGAGATCGAAGTCAGCTACAACGGCGATCCGCTGGATGTCGGTTTCAACGTGACCTACCTGCTGGATGGCCTGGGTGCCGTCAATACCGACGAGATCACGCTGTCCCTGGGCGACGCCAACAGCAGCATGCTGCTGACCAGCGAAGGCGAAGCCGGCTTCAAGTACGTCGTGATGCCGATGAGAATTTAAATACGGCGCATCCAAGCCCGGCACCCGTCTGATTTCCCTAGCAATAACCGACAGGAACGCCCCATACGGGGCACGAACACCATGAGCGACAAGCCCGACAACGCGATGCCCGACGACATGAACGGCGGCTACGACGAAGACAGCATCCAGCAGCTGGAAGGCCTGGAAGCCGTGCGCAAGCGCCCAGGCATGTACATCGGCGATACGTCCGACGGTACCGGCCTGCACCACATGGTGTTCGAAGTGCTCGACAATGCCATCGACGAAGCGCTGGCGGGCTGGTGCGACGACATCAAGGTCATCATCCACCCCGACAACTCGATTTCGATTTCCGACAACGGGCGCGGCATTCCGGTCGGCGTCAAATTCGACGACAAGCACGAGCCCAAGCGCAGTGCGGCCGAAATCGTCATGACCGTGCTGCATGCCGGCGGCAAGTTCAACCAGAACAGCTACAAGGTATCGGGCGGTCTGCACGGCGTTGGCGTGTCGTGCGTCAACGGCCTGTCGAAGTGGCTCAAACTGATCGTGCGTCGAGACGGCAAGAAATACGCGATGACCTTCCACCAGGGCAAGGTCGTCGACCGTCCCATCGAAATCCAGAACGGCGTCGAAGTCTCGCCCATGCAGATCGTCGGCGACGCCGAAGGGCGCGGTACCGAAGTGCACTTTTTGGCCGACGAGGAAATCTTCGGCGTAGGCAAGGTTGAATTCCACTTCGACATCCTTGCCAAACGTATCCGTGAACTGTCCTTCCTCAACAACGGCGTGAAGATCGAACTGATCGATCACCGCGACGGCAAGAGCGAAAACTTCGCGCACTCAGGGGGGGTGAAGGGCTTCGTCGAATACATGAGCCGTCTTAAGAATCCGCTGCACCCGAAGATTTTCAGCGCCATCGGCGAGAAGGATGGCATGACCGTCGAAGTCGCCATGCAGTGGAACGACAGCTATACCGAGACCGTACAGTGCTTCACCAACAACATTCCGCAGCGCGACGGCGGTACGCACCTCACCGGGCTGCGCATGGCGATGACCCGGGTGTTGAACAAGTACATCGAGGAAAACGAAGTCGCCAAGAAGGCCAAGGTCGAGACCACCGGCGACGATATGCGTGAAGGCCTCACCTGCGTGCTGTCGGTGAAAGTGCCGGAGCCCAAGTTTTCGAGTCAGACCAAGGACAAGCTGGTGTCCAGCGAAGTGCAGCCGGTGGTACAGGAAGTGGTCGGCCAGAAGCTCGCCGAATTCCTGCTGGAAAACCCCAACGACGCCAAGCTGCTGTGCGCCAAGATCGTCGACGCCGCGCGCGCCCGCGAAGCCGCCCGCAAGGCGCGCGAAATCACCCGTCGCAAGGGCGTGATGGACGGCCTCGGCCTGCCCGGCAAGCTGGCCGACTGCCAGGAAAAAGACCCAGCGCTATGTGAGATCTATCTGGTCGAGGGCGATTCCGCAGGCGGCTCCGCCAAGCAGGGCCGCGACCGCAAGTTCCAGGCGATCCTGCCGCTCAAGGGCAAGATCCTCAACGTCGAGCGCGCGCGCTTCGACAAGGTCATCGGCAGCCAGGAAATCGCCACGCTCATCACCGCGCTCGGCACCAGCATCGGCAAGGACGATTACAACCCCGACAAGCTGCGCTACCACCGCATCATCATCATGACCGATGCGGACGTCGACGGTGCGCATATCCGCACCCTGCTGCTGACCTTCTTCTACCGTCAGATGCCCGAACTGGTCGAGCGTGGCCACATCTACATCGCCCAGCCGCCGTTGTACAAGGTCAAGCATGGCCGCTCCGAGCGCTACATCAAGGACGAGCACGCGCTGAAAGAGCATCTGATGGCCGAGGCGATGAAAGACGCCGAGCTGACCCCGATGGACGGCGCCATGCCGATTTCCGGCGACGCGCTGGAAATCCTGGCGCGCGAATATTTCCTCGCCGAGGCTGTCAGCGAACGCCTCGCTCGCCTGCTGCCCGACGACGTACTGCAGGCATTGATGCGCATCCCGCGCCTTTCCCTGGCCGACAGCAGCGCGGCCATGATGGCGGAGGCCAGCCTCGGCGCAGCGCTGGATGCCCAGAAATTCGAGATTGCCGCCGAATACATCAGTGAAACCGACGCGCATCGTCTGCGCATCACCCGCCATGCACACGGCAACGCGTATGTGAATTTCCTCGAAGCGGACCTGCTCGAATCAGGCGACTACAATCAGCTGGTCAAGGTCGGCGACCTGCTGCGCGATCTCATCGGCCTCGGCGCCCGCGCCAAGCGCGGCGAGAAGGAAACCCCGGTGCAGAGCTTCCGCGAAGCGATGGACTGGTTCCTCGCCGAAGTCAAACGCGGCATGAGTATCCAGCGCTACAAGGGACTGGGCGAAATGAACCCTGCCCAGTTGTGGGAAACCACCATGGATCCCAAAGTGCGCCGTCTGATGAAGGTGCAGATCGAGGATGCAATCTCGTCCGATCAGATTTTCACTACGCTGATGGGGGACGATGTCGAACCGCGGCGGAATTTCATTGAGACCAATGCGCTGGGGGTGCGCAACTTGGATGTTTGAGTCAAGCTGTTAGAGTGAGTAAACGGAAATAGCGTCACAAAAAACCATTCTACGGGACAGAATTTCCGAAATTGGCAACGTCGTAAGGCCAACCGATCTGGTTGGCCTTTTCTTTGGCGTAACGAAGAAGTAAAGAAAATCCAGACATGGGATTGGCCGAAGGCAATCCACCATCATTCCTAGTGGTCCGGGCCAGAAGCCGCAGCGTGCATTTCCGGACTCTCAATATAAATTCTGCGGTTTTCCAGGCTTAGAAAGCCTCTCCGCTTTAGCTTGCTGAGCATCCCCGTAACCGTTTGGCGTGTGGTGCCGACCATATCGGCAATTTCTTGGTGGGTAAGCGTGATGTCGAGGTGGATATCCTGCCCAACGTGGACGCCATGGCGCGCACTCAAACGTAGGATCAACTTCATGATGCGGGTCTCAACGTCGTCATTGACCAGATTGACGATGACTTCACTCAGGGTGCGCATACGGCACGACAGCACCTGCATGACGAGATGCAGAGAATCAGGGTGGTCGCGAAGAAACCCGGAAAACTGGCTCTGCGACAATTTAAGCACCTCTGAGGCCTCGCACACGTGCGCATGCACCACGCGCCCTCCTCCCTGCGCCACTTCTGCAAGACCAAACATTTCACCTGCAAAGCAGAACCACAGAATGACTTCCTTGCCGGTATGCGACGGCTGGCAAATCTTGACTCGGCCTTTGCGAAGGAAATAGACGTGCTTGCCGGGCGCCCCTGCACGGAACACGAATTCGCCCTTGGAAAAACGCTGCATCGTGCCGAGGGAAATCAATGCTTCCCGGTCTTCCCCGCTCATGCGGGCGAGTATGTCGGTTTGCTGATCAAGTGGCATGCGCATCCTCTGTTGGATTGCCGCGCCTTAAACGACATTTTCTTTAATGCCGGAAATGTCAGTTGGCCGACATACTTTCCCCGAGATGGCCAGAATACTACTTATGCCGCTTCGGGAGTGTAAAGGGGTTGGTATCCGAAGCCGGAGAACCACAAACAGGAATGGGACATTGTCTGTGTCCCTCATAACGGAGTCCTACCCTGATGGAGGTTACGATGCCTTACCACTCTCGAGCCCGATGCTTCTCTTCTTCCCTTTTCCTCAACATTTGGGCGCTGTTGGCTGCAGTGATCGTCACGACCCCTGTGTGGGCGGCTGACGTGACACCCAAGATGCAACCCAAGATCGATTCCTATAAAAAGCAGGCAGCCGTGTGGGCCATGGATCCTGTCATTGTAAAAGCCGTTAAGGAATCCAACGCCAAAGGCCCAATTCCCATGTTGGGCAATGCCAAGTGGCGCGAGTTGAAGGAAAGCGATCCCAACGTCAAAGGCCTGGTTGACAATCCGGCCGGGCAACGCCTGACCAAGTGGATGAATGCCGACACCAAGGGGATCAATAAAATCGTGCTGTCGGGCGACAAGAGCCATCGCGTCGCTTTTACGTCCATGCCGGCGATTTATATCGGTAAGGGCAAGCCAAACTTCGAGGAATCGTTCAGCGGAAAAGTGTGGCAACAGGGTGAATCCAAACCCGATCCCAGTACCAATATCGAATCAGTGCAGATTTCCGTACCGGTGAAAAGCGGCAATGATGTGATCGGCGTGCTGTTGGTGTCGCTGACCGCAGCCAGTCTGCAATAGGGGGCCTTATGAGCGAACAAGTGCAGAGCGGCGGCTTTATCGCCAACTGGGGCAGCAATATTCGTGATTCCGGACGATCGCCCGGCAAGTGTGCGTGCGGGTTCATCGCAGCCTGGATCGCATTTTTCCTGATCCTGTGGGTGATACCCGTTCCAGAGGGACTTTCCACCGCGGGCAAGGCAACGCTGGCGGTCATGGTATGGGCATGTCTCATGTGGATTACCGAAGCGATTCCGGTCGGCGTATCCGGAATGTTGATCCCTATGCTGCTGGTGATGACGGGTGCGATCGACAAGTTTCCCAAGGCGGCCAGTGGTTTTTCGACGCCGGTGGTGTTTCTGTGTCTGGCGGCATTCATTTTTGCTGCTGTGATGCAGGCAGCCGGTCTGGATCGACGCATCGCACTGGGGATGCTGCACAAGCTCAAGGTACGAACGGTCAATGGCGTGATCTGGGCGATGTTCGGCGCCAACTTGCTGTTGTCGTTGATCATTCCTGCAGCCAACGCACGTGCCGCGACGTTGTTGCCAGTGGTGAACGGCATTACCAATATGTTCGGCGATACACCTGAAGAACGTGCCGGCAAGAAGGCTATCGTCATCCAGACGCTGGTCTATGGTTCGATGATCAGCGGCATGTGCATCATGACTGCGCATCTGCCAAATCTGGTGATCGTCGGCTTGCTCGAAACCGAGCTTGCGCTACACCTGTCCTATATCGACTGGTTCAAGCTGCAATGGCCCTATCTCGGCATGTTTGTCATTACCCAGTGGTGGATGCAGCGCTACTTCAAGACGCATGGCGTGGGTGTGCACGGAGGTTATGGGGCAGTGCAAAAGCAATACGCGGAACAGCCGAAGACCAGTCAGGCGGAATGGCTCATTCTCGTGGTATTCGGCGTGATAGCGTTGCTGTGGGTGACGGAATCCTGGCACGGCATCAAATCGCATAATGCGGCGCTGATGGGGTTGGCGGTTCTGTTCATGCCCGGCATGTTTGGCTTCAAGTGGAAAGAGCTGCAGGATCGCACGATCTGGGGCACCTTCCTGTTACTCGCGGGCGCGCTTTCGATGTCGTCCGCAATGGGCAGTACCGGGCTTGCACAGTGGTTGTCGGACATTATTCATCCGCTGGCGATGGGCCACCCGTGGTGGATGGTGCTGCTGATCCTGATGGCGGGCACGCATGTGATCCGGCTCGGCATGCTGTCGAATGTGGCGGCAATCACCATGCTGGCGCCGATTCTACTGGCGCTTGCACCCAAGCTTGGGTTGCACCCGGTGGCGTTCACCATGCTTGTATCCGACACCGATACCTTCGCCTACATCCTGCCAACGCAAATCACGGCGGCGGTCATCGCCTACAGCAGCGGCACCTTCAGCATGGCCGACTACGCGAAAGTAGGCTGGGTTTCGGTGCTGATCGCGATCGCCTACGGCATCTGTGTCATGGCGCCATGGTATGCCTTCATGGGCATCCCCGTCTGGGATCCCGCAGCACCTTGGCCTTTCCAATAAATCTGCTCTGATCGATACATCCCCAACCGACTTCCGTTCGGCTGGGAATGTGCCTGGCCGTACCAGTAAAACGAGGAAGACAACATGAAGAAAATGACCGATGCCGAACTGAAAGAAAAACTTGGCGACTACATCGCACCGCAAGGCCTGTATCAGATCACCAAGGACATGCCCTTTCTGGGAAAGGTCTCGTGCAACATCGAGCGCATGGAAGCGGGGTCCTGGCAGGAAATCGTCATCGACTACGAACTCGGCGCCTCGGGCATGGCCGACGGGTCCTGGTTCAAGGCGACATTCCGGTTCTATTCCGACTGGGCCCTGTTCCAGAACACCGATCCGGGCGGTGCCAATTACATCTCCGCCGAATATCACGCCGCGCCGACCATTCCCGGCCAGTCACCGGCGACCGTGCAGAAGCTCAGCGTGCGCTTCGATCAGAAGGGCCATGAACGGCCATTCCAGAAAGCGGTAATCGTCGATACCTACGACGGTTACCTCAAGGCTGGCGACCACATCATCATCCGCCTGGGCGACCGGCGTTTTGGCGGCGCCGGTACGCGCGTGCAGACTTTCGTCGAGGAGAGTTTCCGCATCCGCTGCTATGTCGACCCCCTCGGCACCTCGCGCTTCGCCTCTATCGGCGAAGACCTGGTGATCGATATCAAACCCGGCGCGCCGGCGCAGCTGATGTGGGCCGGCTCGCGCATCGTGCGCGCGAATGAAAAATTTCCGCTGCGGCTGCGCAGCGAGGATCAATGGGGGAATACCTGCTGGAATCGCGGCGACAAGGTGCAGATCAACGCGACGCTGAACGGTAGGCCGGTGTACAGCAAAGAGGCGACACTGGCGGAAAAAGGCTGGGCAGTGTTGTTGCTGGAAGATTTGCCGGCGCAGGAAGCCGGCGAATTGGCGGTCACTGCCCATCTACCAGAACACCCATGGGTCAAGCCGGCGGTCTTTTACGTCACAGTGGACAAGGCGTTGGCGGTGCCGCGTATTTACTACTGCGATCTGCATGTGCATTCCGAAGACACGATCGGCACCAATACCACGAGCTACAACCTCACCTATGGTCGCGATGTAAGCGGTCTGGATATCCTGGCCTTTGCGCATAACGACTTCAATATCACCACGGAGAAATGGAAGAGTACGGTCGAATTGATTCATTCGATCACCACGGACGGCAGCTTTGTGGCCTATCCGGGCACCGAGTGGTGCGGATCGAGCTGCGCAGGCGGCGATCACAACGTGGTGTTTCTGCACGACGGGGAACCGGAATTCCCCTACCTCAAGACCGGCGAGCATGTGCGATCGGTGGAATGGAACGAAGACATGCGCTCGGCCACCGTCGAGCCGGGTGCCTGGCCGCTGGAAGAGTTATGGGTGGCCTATGCGAAAGATCCGGATGGCCACCTGCTGATTCCGCACGTGGGTGGTCGACGCTGCATTCTCGACTGGCACCATCCCCAGCTGGAGCGGCTGATCGAGATCGGCTCCAGCTGGGGCCATTTCGGCTGGCTGTATCAGGAGGCGATGACTCGCGGTTACAAGATCGGTGCGTCCATGGCCGGCGACGAACATCGCGGTCGCTGCGGCGGCGGCGTGCCCGGCACCGCGGTGTTTGGCACCAAGGGCGGCATCTCCGGCGTAATCGCGCCGGAGCTTTCCCGAAAGGCCGTGGCAGAGGCCTTGCGTGCGCGCCACACCTTTGCGTCCACCGGCGAGCGTAGCTATGGCTTGATTCGCTGCAATGAGCACATCATGGGCGATGAGTTCGCGCACAAGGGGCCGGCGACGATTGATTATCGTTTCCTCGGCGATGCGGGGTGGGACGAAATCATTGCGTTCGATCACACCGGCGAGATCTGGCGTCGCGATCTACAACAGGAACTCGGCTACTCCGAGCGCAAGATCCGCTTCCGCTGGGGCGGCGCGCGGGTCAAGGATCGTTACCGCTGGGCTGCCTGGAAGGGCAAGGTCACCATCACCAATGCGGTGATCAACGATTTCACCGGCCGCGGATTCGAACACCTCGAAGAAACCTGCTGGCGCGAATCCGCCACCACAGTGGGTTTCAGGAGCGATACCTATGGCGACGTGGATGCCATCGAGCTCGACGTGTCGCACCTGGCCACGGCGAAGATTCGCGTCGAAGGCACGATAGACGGCTATGTGAAAGTCGGCGATCCGCTCAAGGGCAATCCTTTCGTGCACTGCCCGACATTCGAGTGGGAAATCACCGGGGCGGAATTGCTTGAAGCGGCGCGGCTCAAGAAGGATCTACCCGGGGTGGAGATGTTTCTCGCCTTCGAGCGCATGAGCGATTCACCCGCACCGCGGGAAGTCAGCGGCACGCTCAACATCGACCCACATAATGGCCCGCACGGCCACCGTCCGGTTTACTTTTTTGGGAGGCAGATCGATGATGCGAAGGTATGGACATCAGCGTTGTTCATCGCCTTTGATGGATGAACGGTTTCTCTCACACGGGGCGCAACGGGTTGCCAAGGGAATATCCACCCCCTTCCTTCCCGATGCCCTTGCATCCCTGGCGGATAACAGTTCTGACATGCCCATGAATCCATTGCGCTGGCCGGACGAAACCGCCCGGCCAAGGAACCATGAGGAGCCGGGCTTTTCGCAGCCCGGCTCGAATATCTGCCTGGATTTTCACGGCGATCCGATGCGCGCGCGCTTGGTGGTTTTTTCCGACGGCAATCATCATATGGCGCTGCAGGAAACATTGCGTGCCTTTCTGTTGAAATTCCCGGAGGTGGAGGATGTCTTCTATGTCACCACCCCACCGCGCGTGGCGCTGCAAATGCTTCAGGCAGGGTGTCTGAATATCGGCAATCTCAGATTGTCGGTAACGCCGCATGTCTTCATCAGCCCATCGGCTGTGCTCGACCAACTGATAGCGGAGAAGCGCATGCCCGCTTATCGGCCCTTCATGCATAGCCGCGGTGTGGTGCTACTCGTACGCAAGGGTAACCCGAAGAACATCAGCGGTCTCCGGGATTTGCTACGAGAGGATGTGAGGGTGTTTTTATCCAATCCCGTCAACGAAAAAGTCAGCTACCAGATATACACGGATTGCCTGCGGCGACTGGCCCTGCATGAGAAAATTTCGCTGGATTTTCTCGCCAATCCACCGGCTTATCCGGGCTCGCCCAACTTGATTTACGGCGATACCATTCATCATCGCGAAGCGCCGCAGGCATTGATGGACGGACACGCAGACGTGGCAGTGGTGTTCTATCATCTGGCGCTGCGTTATCAGCGTATCTTTCCTGAACTGTTTGATTCAGTTTGGCCAGCCGGTTCCCGGGGTAACCAGCATTGCGATATCAACCGCTTTGGTTTCGGCTTGGTGGATGGTGGCGGGTCGTGGGGCAGCAAGCTGGATACGTTCCTGATGACCGATGAAGTGACGTCTATCTATGCTGCGCATGGCTTGGAACGCGCCGTGTGAAACCCGTTGCGACTATACCGCTGCCAAAAATTCCCTGGACGATCATGTGCATTGCGCCAGTGGCGCGAAACATAAGACAGATGCGGCGCGTTTAAGCGCGTTTCAAATCGATGCAGGCGTATTTTCCAGCCAGCCCTGCAATGTCGCACGCAACCGGTCTTCCTGCACCGGCAGCGTCAGGGCGGCGTCGATGCGCAGTCGTGCGCTGACCTTGTCGAGCACGGCCTGATGAGCCGTTTCGTAAAAGACCAGGATGCGCGTATCGGGCGCGCTTTGCACCGCGGCCAGCAGGGATTCGAGGTTGGACAGCCGGTCGCGGAAATCCGTCTGGTGGTAAAAGTCCGCCACGATGACGGCAGGCGGGGTTTTGCGTATCAGGCTGATGGCCTTGCGTTCCGACCATTCGTTGACGACGCTGAAACCCAGTTCCTGATAGAGCTTCTTGTTGCTTGCCGTGCCGATGAAGGCATTGAGCATGAGCAGCCGGGGCGGTGCGCTCATGCAGGGGCTTTTTTGCTGGCCGCTTTCTTGGTCGTGGCCTTTTTGGCAGCTGGCTTTTTCGTCGCAGGTTTCTTCGCTTCGTCCGCGTCGGCGGCCTTGGCTTTCTTCGCCGCGGGCTTGGCGGCAGCCTTCTTCGTCGGCTTCTTGACGGGCCCCTTGGCGACGCGCGCGGCGATCAGCCCGAGCGCCTCATCCAGCGTGATCTCTTCCGGCGTGATGTCCTTGGGCAGCGTGGCGTTGGTGCTGCCGTGCTTCACATAGGGTCCGTAGCGGCCGCTGCGCACGGTGATGTCCTTGCCGTCTTCCGGGTGCGGGCCCAGATTCTTCAGCACCGAGGCGGTGGAGTCGGCGCCGCGCGGGGCGCGTTCCATCGCCAGCACTTCGAGCGCGCGTGGCAGGTCGATCTCGTACACGCTGTCGGTCTTGGGAATCGACTTGAACTTGCCGTCGTGCAGCAGGTACGGACCGAAGCGGCCATTGTTGGCGACGATCGGCAGGCCGGTGGTCGGATGGTGCCCCACTTCGCGCGGCAGCGAGAGGAATTTCAGCGCCAGCTCGAGCGTCGCGCTGTCCAGCGGAATCTCCTTCGGCCACGAGGCGCGGCGCGGCTTCGGCGCTTTCTTGTCCTCGGGCATCTCGCCGATCTGTACATAGGGGCCGAAACGGCCGGACAGCAGCTTGACGTCGAGGCCGCTGGCCGGATCCTGGCCGAGGATGTTGTCGCCCTCGGCGGTGGCGGCATGCAGCGGGCGCGTGTAATCGCATTCCGGATAGCCGGAGCAGCCGATGAAGAGGCCGCGCTTGCTTGCCTGCATGAAGAGCGGCTTGCCGCACTTGGGACAGGCTTCGAGGATGGGACAGCCGCGCTCGACGTCCTGCTTGGCCTTCAGTTCGCCATCGAAGCCCTTCCAGAATTCGCCCAGCAGCTGCAACCATACGCGCTTGCCGTTGGAGACGTCGTCGAGCTTGTCCTCCAGCTTGGCGGTGAAGTCATAGTCGACGTAATGGGTGAAATGCCGGGTCAGGAAGCAGTTGACCAGGCGGCCGATGTCGGTCGGCTGGAAGCGCTTCTTTTCCAGCACCACGTATTCGCGATCCTGCAGGGTGGAAATGATGCTGGCGTAGGTGGACGGCCGGCCGATGCCATACTCTTCCAATGCCTTGACCAAGCTGGCTTCGGTGTAGCGCGGCGGCGGCTGGGTGAAGTGCTGCTCGCCATGGAGCTTGTCGACCGGCAGGGTTTCGCCCTCGGTCAGTGCCGGCAGTTTCGACTCTTCTTCATCCTCGTCGTCCTGGTAGACGGCCAGGAAGCCGGCGAATGCCAGAGTCTGCCCGGTGGCGCGGAAGGTGCCCTCGCCCACCGTGATGTCGGCGGCGACCGTGTCGAATTGCGCGGGCGTCATCTGGCAAGCGACGGTGCGCTTCCAGATCAGCTCGTAGAGTTTGGCCTGGTCATGCGACAGAAATTGCTTTACCGCTTCCGGCGTGCGCGTCACCGAAGTCGGGCGCACCGCTTCGTGCGCTTCCTGGGCGTTCTTGGTCTTGGCCTTGTAGGTGATGGCGGCCGGCGGCAGGAACGTCTTGTCGAAGTTAGCACCCACATACTTGCGGATGTCGGTGATGGCTTCCTGCGCCAGATTGACCGAGTCGGTCCGCATGTAGGTGATGAGGCCAACCGGGCCTTCGCCGAGGTCGATCCCTTCGTACAACTGTTGCGCAGTGCGCATCACGCGGTCGGTGGTCATGCCGAGCTGGCGCACCCCGGCCTGCTGCAATGTCGACGTCGTGAACGGTGCGCCGGGATGACGCGCACGGCGCTTCTTCTCGATGCGCATGACGCGGGCGTCTTTCGACTCGAGCGTCGCCAGCCATTCCTTGCTGCGCGCTTCGTGTTCGACCGAGAACTGCTCGAGCTTTTCGCCCTTGAAGTGGGTGAGCTTGGCGGTGAACGGCTGTTCACCTTTGTGCGTGTCGAGGTGCAGCGTCCAGTATTCGCGCGGAACGAAGGCTTCGATTTCTTCCTCGCGCTCGACGATCATGCGCAAGGCAGGCGACTGCACGCGGCCGGCACTCAGCCCCGGGCTGATCTTGCGCCACAACAGCGGCGACAGGTTGAAGCCGACCAGGTAGTCCAGTGCGCGCCGGGCCTGCTGCGCGTCGACCAGGTCGGTGGCGATTTCGCGCGGGTGGCGCACCGCATCCTGGATGGCCGATTCGGTGATCTCGTAGAAGGCCACGCGCTTCATCGGCGTCTTGACCTTGCGTTCCTTGAGGATCTCGCTGATGTGCCAGGAAATCGCCTCGCCTTCTCTGTCCGGGTCGGTGGCCAGCAGCACTTCGTCGGCCTTCTTGGCGGCCTTGACGATGGCCTCGACGTGCTTGGCGTTGCGCTCGATGATCTGGTACTTCATCGCGAAGCTCTCGGTGTCGACCGCACCGGTCTTCGGCTCCAGGTCGCGGACGTGACCGTAGCTGGCGAGAATTTCGTAGTCGGCGCCCAGGTATTTCTTCAGCGTCTTGGATTTCGACGGCGATTCGACAATGACGAGTTTGGACATGACTAATTAATGTAGACGTCCCGGCTCGTGATTCAACAACATGTCTTCCAGATGGGTGAAGTGTTCGATCAGGCCGCGGCTCCACAGCACGATCAGCGTCATCCAGCGCACGTGGTCGGGTTCGATGTCCTCGCCGCCCAAGGCCATCAGACCCGAAATCACCCATTCGCGCGATTCGGGGTCGAGTATCTCGGCGCCGACCAGGAACGCGAGTTCGCTGCGGCAGCCCTCGTTGAGGCGCTCCAGCTCTTCGGCGGCGTAATGACGGTCGTAAGCCAGTGCGAGCCGCTCATGGGTGGCGCTGCCGGTCAGATTGGCATACCAGTCCAGGGCGGCGTTGATGTCGGATTCTTCAAACCCGGCGGCAAACAGGCGCTTTTCCAGCGCGTCGCGATCGGGCGCCAGCTCCGCCATGCGGAAGCTTTCATACAGGTAAACCAGGATGTCGAGCATAGTGTCAGTGAATTTTTTGGTAGCGCCCGCCGGGCAAGGAAGCAATTCGCCCATCCAGTTCAAGCGTCAACAGCTTCGCTGAAAGCGCATCCAGCGTCAACCCGGTTCTTTGTGCAAGGGTGTCGAGCGTGGTGGGCGCGCCGTCCAGTGCGTCCAGCACCGGGTCGGCCAGGGCGGCGGCGGCATGTCCAGACACGGGATCCTCCGCGGCCCCCTCGCCCGGCGGACGGTCCTGGCGTAGCCCGGGCGGGGCCAGCCGCTGCTGCCAGGCCAGTTCGTCGAGAATGTCGGCGGCGGACTCGACCAGCTTGGCGCCCTGCTTGATCAGGGCATGGCAGCCGCGCGCCAGCGGGGAATGGATCGAACCGGGAATGGCGAACACCTCGCGTCCCTGTTCGGTGGCCACCCTGGCGGTGATGAGCGAACCGCTGTCGGGTGCGGCTTCCACCACCAGCACGCCACGACTCAAGCCGCTGATCAGTCGGTTGCGGCGCGGGAAGTGGCCGGGCAGGGGCGGCGTGCCGAGCGGGAACTCCGACACGATCAACCCGGTTTCGACCAGCTGATGCGCCAGCGCCTTGTTGCGCGCGGGATAAATGCGGTCGAGCCCGGTGCCGACGACGGCCACGCTGGATCCGGCGCCGGCCAGTCCGCCCCGGTGGGCCGCCGCGTCGATGCCGAGCGCCAGCCCGCTGACGATGGTGAGTCCGGCATCCGACAGGGCATGGGCGAAGGCCTCGGCGTCGCGCACGCCTTGCGGCGTGGCATTGCGGCTGCCGACGATGCCCAGCGCGGGCCGGTTGAGCAGATTGCGCGTCCCTTTGCAGTACAGCATGGCAGGCGGATCCGGGATCTCGAGCAGGGTCTTCGGATAGTCCTCGTCCGCCAGCGTCATCAGGCTGTTGCCGGGCTGGTCGAGCCATTCCAGCGCGGCGTCAAGCTGCGCGGCGTCGGGTTCGGCCAGCAGGGCATCGCATTGGGCAGGCGTGAGGTGGGCCGCCAGCGCGTGGCGTCCGGACGACAAAACGGCCTCCGGAGAACCGAAGGCCGTGAGCAGGCGGATCAGGCTGGTGTTGCCCACCCCCGGAACGAGGGCGAGACGCAGCCAGGGATCAAGTGCGTTCAATCAGGGTTTTTCACGGTATCGAGCAGATAGACCGGGCCTTCCGACTGCATGATGAGCGCGTAGGACACACGGTCGTACACCCGGTAGACCATCACCAGGCCGCTGCGGGTATCGGGCAGCTTGACTGCGCGATCGCTGTTGTTGCCGAGGCAGGTGCTGCGGAAGGAGTTGCGCACGTCGACGATCTGATCGTACGTGGCCTTGCCGTCCTCCTTCAGGCAGCGCACATCGCTGTACAGCCAGGCGCCGCCATCGGGAATGCCCGCGGATTTTTCCTTGACCCAGGCCATGCGGTCCTTTTCGTCGCGGGTAAGCGTCACCGCCAGACCTTCGCGGTATACCGCCAGCACGTGGCCCGGCTCCAGGCCGTCGCGGCTGCCCCGGTTGATGACGACCGTCTGGTAGCGCCCGCTGTCGGAGAGTCCGCCGTACGCCGAGATGATGCGGCCGCGGATCTTGCCTTCCGGGGCGTGCGGAACGTATTCGAAGGGAGTGCTGTTGTCCGCCTCCACCAGCTTGTCCTTGGGCAGGATTTCACGCACCGACTGGGTGATGCGGATTTTTTGCGGCGCGCCTTCCACCAGCGTGCGGGCGTCGCCCAGGTATTCGACTTCATAGCCCAGGACTTCGCCGGTTTCCGGATCTTTCAGCACCTTGCCCGGGCGCAGTACGTTCCAGCGGGTGACGCCGGGTTTGCCACCGGTGGCAAAGGCATCGTCACCCGAGCCCAGCACCACCCGTTCGACGTTGCTGCCCAGAATGAAGGGCGCATCGTCGAGCGCGCCCTTGGCCACCACGCGCGGCTGCGACAGGAAGGGGTGAATCACGCGGATGGGAATGGACGGGACCGCCTCATTGCGGATTTCGGTTGCACGTACGCCAGGCGACAGCTTGACCGTCTCCATGCCGTCTTTGCCGCCCTTGACCAGCGACAGGCGCGGCTCCTTGCCGCTGCGGTCGAGCACGATCATGTCACCGGGATAAATCCAGTGCGGGTTCTTGATCTCCTCGCGATTCATCTTCCAGATCTGCGGCCAGCGCCACGGATCCTTGAGAAAACGCCCGGAAATGTCCCACAGCGTGTCGCCTTTGACCACGACGTATTTGTCCGGCGCGTTGTCCTGCAGTTTAAGGGTATCGGCCAGCACGGGAGCGCTGGCCAACAGCAGGGCGAGAGAAACTACGAGTTGACGCACGGGGGAACCCTCCATTTAGACCTTGTCTAATTTTCAGCGTTGAAAATATACTGTGCGCTTAGCTTACGGCTATCCGCCGCCTTATATTTAGGGTTGCGCGCAACTAAACGCAGATTTTGCATCAAAGTGCGCGCCCAGCCCATTCAATTCTTAGACTTTGTTATGGCCAGACTCGACATTTTGCATTACCCCGATGCGCGCCTGCACACCGTCGCCAAGCCGGTGAAGGTAGTGGACGACCGCATCCGCACGCTGGTCGACGACATGGCCGAGACCATGTACGCAGCGCCTGGCATCGGCCTGGCGGCCACCCAGGTCGATGTGCACGAGCGCGTCATCGTCATCGACATTTCCGAAACCCACGACCAGTTGCGCGTCTTCATCAATCCGGAGATCGTTGCCCAGTCGGGAACCGAGGAGAGCGAGGAGGGTTGCCTGTCGGTGCCGGGGGTCTTCGACAAGGTTGTGCGCGCCGAGCGCGTCACCGTGCGTGCGCTGGACCGCGACGGCAAGTCGTTCGAGCTCGACGCCGACGGCCTGTTGGCGGTCTGCATCCAGCACGAAATGGATCATCTGAAGGGCAAGGTCTTCGTCGACTACCTGTCCAACCTCAAACGCAATCGCATCAAGGCCAAGCTGCTGAAGCAGGCGCGCGAGCATCGGCCCGACACGGCGCCGGTGCGCGCCTCGCTCTGAGTTTTCCATGCGCATCATTTTTGCCGGCACGCCGCCGTTCGCGGCGGCCGCACTCAATGCCCTGGCGGACGCCGGGCATGACATCGCCCTGGTGCTGACCCAGCCCGACCGCCCGGCCGGGCGCGGCATGAAGCTCACGCCCAGTGCGGTCAAGCAGGCCGCGCTGGCGCGTGGTTTGCCGGTGTCGCAGCCGCCGAGCCTGAAATCGCCCGAAGCCCAGGCCGAGCTGCGCGCGGCGGATGCCGACGTCATGGTGGTCGCGGCCTATGGCCTGATCCTGCCGCAAGCCGTGCTGGACCTGCCGCGCTTCGGCTGCCTCAACATCCATGCCTCGCTGCTGCCGCGCTGGCGCGGCGCGGCGCCGATCCAGCGCGCGATTCTGGCCGGCGATCTTGAGACCGGCATCACCATCATGCAAATGGATGCGGGCCTCGACACCGGGGCGATGCTGTCGAAAACCGTGGTGCCGATTCGCGACGACGACACGGCCGCCAGCCTGCATGACGTGCTGGCCGCGGCGGGCGCGTCTGCCATTGTCGCGGCGCTGGCGAATTACGCCACGCTTGTGCCGGCGGCACAGGACGACGCGCAGGCCACCTATGCGGCCAAGCTCAGCAAGGACGAGGCGCAACTCGACTGGCGCCAGTCTGCCGATGTCCTGGCGCGCGCCGTGCGCGCCTACAATCCGGCGCCCGGCGCGTGGACGTTGCTGGACGGCGCGCCGCTGAAAGTGTGGACGGCGGCGACCGCACCGGGCGCTGGCGACCCAGGTACCGTCCTGCGCACCGACGCGGAGGGGCTGGTCGTCGCCTGTGGCGGTGGCGCGCTGACCTTGCGGGAGATCCAGCCGGCAGGCAGCAAGCGGATGAGCGCCGCCGCATTTCTCGCCGGGCGGCCGCTGCCACCGGGTACCCGGCTCGGCCATTGAAACCCGACCGGCCGATCCCCATCTAACGCTCGTCGACGCGCCCGCAGGCGCGTCTCAAGGAGCCTTACATGTTCGGTAACTGGGTCAAGACCTCCATCCTGTTCGCTGGAATCATCGCGCTGTTCGGCGCCATCGGCGCGGCCATCGGCGGCGCCCAGGGGATGCTGATCGCCTTGCTGTTCGGCGCCGGCATGAACCTGTTCGCCTACTGGAATTCCGACCGGATGGTGCTCTCCATGTACCACGCGCGCGAAGTGGACGCCGGCAGTGGCGGCCGTTTCTACGCAATGGTGCAGGAGTTGTCCGCGCGCGCCGGGCTGCCGATGCCGCGCGTGTATATGATCGACGAGGCGCAACCGAACGCGTTTGCCACCGGCCGCAACCCGGAGCACGCGGCCGTGGCGGCCACCACCGGCATCATGCAGCTGCTCTCCGAGCGCGAACTGCGTGGCGTGATGGCGCACGAGCTGACCCATGTGAAAAACCGCGACACGCTGATTTCCACTGTCTCGGCGTCGATCGCCGGCGCGATCTCGGCGCTGGCCAACTTCGGCATGTTTTTCGGCGGCCGCGACAGCGAAGGACGTTCGGCCAATCCCCTCTTGGCCATCGCGATCATGATCGTCGCGCCGATTGCGGCGATGCTGATCCAGATGGCGATCTCGCGCGCCCGCGAATTCGGTGCCGACGCCGGCGGGGCCGAGATCTCGGGCGATCCGCAGGCTCTCGCGAGTGCATTGCGGAAGATCGAGGCCTACGCCAAGGGCCTGCCAATGCCGACGGCCGAAGCGCATCCGGAGACGGCGCAGATGATGATCATCAATCCCTTGTCCGGTGGCGGATTGGCCGGACTGTTTTCCACGCACCCCGCCACCGAGGAGCGCGTCGCGCGGCTGCTGCAGATGACACGCACGGCCTGACGCCGTCGCCTGTTATCATCCGCCGCTCCCCGCAGCAGGCGTAACCCCGATGAATCAGCAAGCACTCTCCGGCCTTTTCCTCCATGCGTAAGCTGCAGAAGCTGGCGTCCGGCGTGCTGGAAACGGTGCTTGCCGGCACGGCCCTGCATCAGGCCCTGCCGCAAGGCCTTCAACAACTGCACACACCGGGCGAGCGCGGCGCACTGCAGGACATCGTCTACGGCAGCCTGCGCCAGCTGGGACGGCTCGACGCCTGGCTGGCGGCCCTGCTCGAACGCCCGCTGACCGATCCGCAACTGGGCTGGCTGCTGCGCGTGGCGCTGTATCAGCTGGCCTATACGCGCGCGCCGGCCCATGCCGTGGTGCACAACGCGGTCACTGCAGCCGGCCAGGGCTGGCGGCGCGGACTGACGAACGCGGTACTGCGCAACTTCCAGCGCCGTCGCGCCGAGCTGGACGAGATCGCCAGCGCCCAGCCATCCGCGCACTGGTCGCATCCCGACTGGTGGATCGACACACTCAAGGCCGAGCATCCGCACCGTTGGCAGGGCATCCTGGAAGCGAGCCTGTTGCATCCGCCGTTTACCTTGCGCGTCAATGGCCGCCATGGCGACGTGGCATGCTATCTGCGCCGCCTGAACGAGGCCGGGCTGCCCGCACATCAAACCGGGCCGGACGCAGTCACCCTCGACCGCGCGGTGCCGGTGCACGACCTGCCCGGTTTCGATGCGGGCCACGTGTCGGTGCAGGATGCCGGCGCGCAGTGGGCGGCTCGCCTGCTCGATGCGCAGTCCGGCGAACGGGTGTTGGACGCCTGCGCCGCGCCCGGCGGCAAGACCGGCCATATCCTGGAACGCGCTGACGTGGACCTGACTGCGCTCGACGTCGATGCGGCACGGCTGCTGCGCGTACAGGGAAACCTCGATCGGCTGCAGTTGCATGCCAGCCTGATCGAAGGCGATGCCGTGCATCCCGAGCGCTGGTGGGACGGGCAACCGTTCGATCGCATTCTGGCCGACGTGCCGTGCAGCGCCTCCGGCGTGGTGCGCCGCAACCCCGACATCAAGTGGCTGCGTCGCCCCGAGGACATCGCTCAATTTGCCGCGCAACAGGCCGTTATGCTGGAGGCGCTCTGGCGGCTGTTGGCCCCGGATGGTACATTGCTTTACGCCACCTGCTCGATATTCAATGAAGAAAACGACGGGCAAGTGCGTGCGTTCCTGGCGCGTCATCCAGACGACGCGGAACGCTGTACGCTTCCTGAACCTTTGTCAGACGGGTCGCTGCTGCCAGATGCCGAGCATGATGGTTTCTTTTACGCCCTGTTGCGCAAGACGTGATTCCACCCTGCGCGGGTGGGTCGGGCTGCTGCTGGTTTTCTGGCTGACAGTCGCGGGCAGCGCGCAGGCCAGCGACAAGGGCGCGGTCAGCCAGGCTGCCATCCGTGCGACCCCGCAAGGCTACGTGCTGGACGGCGATGTCAACATCGTGCTCAACAGCACGCTGGAAGACGCGCTCAGCCGGGGCATCAACCTGTACTTCCTGCTCGAACTGGAACTCTCCCGGCCGCGTAACTGGTGGTTTGACGAAGACATCGCCGACCCGGTTCGCAAGATGCGGATCTATTACCACTTGCTGCTGCGACGCTATGTGGTCGAAACTGGATATACCACGCGCACCGCCGCCACGCTGAGCGAAGCACTCGCCATGCTGGGACGGGTGGACGGATGGCAGGTGCTGGAGCGGGGTGCGCTCAAGACCGGTCAACGCTACGATGCGCGCCTGCGCCTGCGGCTCGACACCTCGCAACTGCCCAAACCGCTGTCCATCGGCGCGGTCGGGGGCGACCGTTGGGAACTGGCCACGCCCTGGTACGACTGGTCGTTCGATGCACCCGTGGTTCCGACCCCGCCCGCCCCTTTGCCCTGATGCGCAGTCTGATTGTCGTCGCCCTGATCCTGGGTATCGTGCTCCTGTCGCTGCTGTTCTATGCCAGTGGCGGCAGCAGCGCCTTTTCCGACACCCTGCCGACGCTGTTCATCGGTGGCGGTGTGCTGGGCATGGCGCTGCTGGTGTTGCTCGGCTGGCGCATGTGGTGGCTGCAGAAACGCATCCGCCGCGGCGTGTTCGGCGCCAAGCTCACGCTGAAATTACTGCTGATGTTTGGGGTGGTGGCCATGCTGCCCGGCCTGGTGGTGTACGGCGCGTCGGTGTTCTTCCTCAATCGTTCGATCGAGACCTGGTTCGACGTGCGGGTGGACAACGCGCTGGCTTCCGGCGTCAATCTCGGCCAGGCGGCGCTCGACGACCTGCTGCGCGATCTGAACAAAAAGGCGCAGCGCATGGCGCTGGCCTTGTCGGACGAAGGCATGGGCTCGGTCATCACCAGCCTGTCCACGCTGCGCGAGCAAAGCTCGGTGCAGGAACTGACGCTGTTCGACGAGCGCGGTGGCGTGGTTGCCCACGTCAGTGGCGAACGCGAAACCCTGTTGCCGGTGCTGCCCGACCGCAATGTGCTGTGGCAGGTCCGGCAGCAGCAGCCCTACAGCCGCATCGAGGAGGTGCCGGAACGCGGCCTGATCATGCATGTGATCGTGCCGGTGTATACCAGCTCGCTGACCGGCGAGACGCGTGTGCTGCAGCTGGTGCAGCCGGTGCCGGCCCGGCTCGCGCACGATGCCCAGGCGGTCCAGCTGGCGTATCAGGAATACCAGCAGATCTCGGTCTCGCGGCTGGGCCTGAAACGCATCTACGGCGTCGCGCTTACCCTTACCCTGATGCTGGCTTTGCTGATGACCTTCGTGATCGCCTACCTGCTGTCGGAACGACTCGGCGCGCCGCTGCGGACGCTGGCACGCGGGACCCGCGCCGTGGCCAAGGGCGATTTCTCGCAGATGCCGTCGGTATCCAGCCGCGACGAACTGGGCGTGCTGATCCAGTCGTTCAACCGAATGACCCGCCAGCTTTCCGACGCGCGCGAACAGGTTGCGCAGAACCATCAGCAGACCGAGCAGGCCAAGGCTTTTCTCGAACGGGTGCTGGCGAACCTGTCGTCCGGCGTGGTCGTGCTGGACGAGGCTTTGCGGGTGCGCACGGCCAACAGCGCCGCGGCGCAGATTCTGGGCGTGGCCGCTTCGATTCTGGATGCCCGGCCGCTGGCAGAACTGGGGCAGCCGGGCGAGGCATTGCATGTGTTCGGGGCTACGGTGGTGGCCCGCTTCGGCGAGCACGAAGGCGAGTGGCAAGAGCAGGTCGATTATGCGGGCCCCGGTGGCAACCAGTCGCTGCTGTTGCGCGGCACCCGCTTGCCGGCGGGTGTCGAACGCGGCTATGTGCTGGTATTCGACGACGTGACCAAGTTGATCGACGCCGAACGTAATGCCGCCTGGAGCGAAGTGGCGCGCCGCCTCGCGCACGAGATCAAGAACCCGCTCACGCCGATACAACTTTCGGCCGAACGCATCGCGCGCAAGCTGGACGGGCGCCTGGAAACGGCCGATGCCGAATTCCTGACGCGCGCCACGCATACCATCGTCAACCAGGTTGCCGCCATGAAGAGCATGGTGGATGCCTTTGCCGGCTATGCGCGGATGCCGCGCGCTAAACTCGATGCACTCGACCTCAATGCCTTGGTGCGCGACGTGCTGACCTTGTACGATGCCAAGGCGCTCGGACTTGTGCTGAGTCTCGACGCCGATTTGCCGCACATTGTGGGCGACGCCACATTATTGCGTCAGGTGATACATAATCTGTTGCAAAATGCGCAGGATGCGCTTGCCGGTCACGTCGCACCGTGTGTGGAGGTCGGTACGCGCCTGCGCAGCAATCAACATACAGTTTGTTTATCCGTAACAGACAATGGAGCCGGGTTTCCGGAACATCTGATGACACGGCTGTTCGAGCCCTATGCAACGACCAAGGCCAAGGGGACGGGCCTGGGCCTGGCCATTGTCAAAAAGATCGTCGAAGAGCATCACGGTAAAATTCAAATAGAAAACCTCAAAACAGGCGGCGCGGCAATCCGCATTTCGCTGCCTGTTTTTGCGGCAGGCGGAGAGAACACGTGAGCGGGCATATTCTCGTCGTTGACGACGAAGTGGGCATTCGTGAGTTGTTATCGGAAATTCTGACCGACGAAGGCTATGACGTGCATCTGGCGGAAAACGCCGAGGCGGCACGTGCCTTCCGCTCCCAACGCCGGCCCGACCTGGTGTTGCTCGACATCTGGATGCCCGATACCGATGGGGTGACCTTGCTGAAGGAGTGGGCCGGCGGCGGCCTGCTCACCATGCCTGTGGTGATGATGTCCGGCCACGGCACCATCGATACCGCCGTGGAGGCCACCCGGCTCGGCGCAGCCGATTTCCTCGAAAAGCCGGTGGCGCTCGCCAAGCTGATCGATACCGTCAACAAGGCGATCAAGCGCGGCGTCGCCCTGCCCCGGCGCGCCGCCAGCATGGATTTGTCGGCGCTCGGCAAAAGTCCGTTGATCCTCGAACTCAAAAAACGCCTTTCCCAGATCGCCGGCAATACCGCGCCCGTGATGCTGATGGGCGAACCGGGCAGCGGCTTTGAAATCTGCGCCCATTTCCTGCATCAGCCATCCACGCCGTGGGTCGAAATCAAGGATCGTGCGCGGCTGGTATCGGATCCGCTGAGCTTCGTCGAAATGCTTGGCAGCGGCACGCTCTACCTGCCCGAGGTATGCGAACTGGCACGCCTGGAACAAAAAGGCCTGGGCTTGCTGCTCGACCGCATCGAGGGCAGCGGCGCGCGTCTGGTGTGCGCATCCAGCCGCAGTCTCGACACCATGGTCGCAGCCGGCGAATTCGACAGCCGCCTGTTCTATCGCCTGTCCAGCCTCGCCATTCAGGTGCCGCCGCTGCGCGAGCATCGCGAGGACATTCCCGAGATCGCCAACTTCATGCTGGCGCAGTTGATCGAAGCGGGCGTTTGCCCGGTGCGGCGGCTCACGACGCCGGCGCTGAACCAGTTGCGCAACTTCGACTGGCCGGGCAATCTGCCGCAGCTCAATAATGTGGTGCGCACGCTGGCGGTCACGGCGCTGTCGGGCGAGATCGATGCAGCCGACGTCAACCGCGTGCTGGCCCCGATGAAACTGTCGGCGCCTGCCGTGGCGCACGGCATTCCGCTCGACATTCCGCTGCGCGAGGCGCGCGACGCCTTCGAACGCATGTATTTCGAACACCTGATCCAGAAGGAAGGCGGCAGCATGACCCGCGTCGCCGACAAATCGGGGCTGGAGCGTACGCACCTCTACCGCAAACTGAAACAGTTGAACATCCGGCACGGGCGACGTCTTGACGAAGACCTGTAACATGGTGAGGCGTAAGGCGTCAGATGTGCGGGGCACGATCCCCAGCGCAAGACGCAAAGCGCCGGTTTTCCACCGCACCCCTCTCCCCTCACCCCTCACCGCATCATGAAAATCATCATCCTGGGGGCGGGCCAGGTCGGGGCCAATCTGGCCGAGAGCCTGGTCGCCGAAAACAACGACATCACGATCATCGACCTCGACGCCGCACGCCTGGCGCTGCTGCAGGACCGCTTCGACCTGCGCACCGTGCGCGGCCACGCAGCGCATCCTTCGGTGCTGAAGCAGGCCGGTGCCGAAGATGCCGACATGCTGGTCGCGGTCACGCAAAGCGACGAAACCAACCTCGTGGCATGTCGCATCGCATCCACGCTGTTCAATGTGCCCACGCGCATTGCGCGTATCCGTTCGAATGATTTCCTGGGTCTTGAACCAGGCTTTCTGGCAGAGCAATTCGGCGTCGATGACGTCATCAGCCCGGAGCAGGAAGTAACCGATACCCTGCGGCGGCTGATCGAGCACCCGGAAGCGCTGCAGGTACTCGATTTTGCCGACGGCAAGGTGCGCCTGATCGCAGTACGCTCATACCACGGCGGCCCGCTGGTGGGACACGAACTGCAGGAGATCAAGCGCCACATGCCGGATCTGGAATGCCGCATTCCGGCCATCTACCGACGCGACCATGGCATCGTACCCAAGGGGATCACCGTGATCGAACCGGGCGACGAGGTGTTCTTCTTGGCGCGCAAACAGGACATTCCTTCCGTCATGCGCGAACTCCGCCGCATGGAACGCCGGGTCAAGAAGGTCATGATCGCCGGCGGCGGCAACATCGGAAGGCGGCTGGCGGCACAGATCGAACGCGATTACGACGTCAAGGTGATCGACCATAACAAGAAGGTCAGCAACCTGCTGGCCGAGCAGCTTCACCATACGCTGGTACTGCAAGGCGACGCGACCGACGAGGAATTGCTGGAGCAGGAAAACATCGCTTCCATGGATGTGTTTTGTGCCCTCACCAACGACGACGAGGACAACATCATGTCGGCGCTGCTGGCCAAGCGGATGGGTGCGCACCGCGTGATTGCGCTGATCAACCGCTCGGCCTATGTCGACCTGGTGCAGGGTGGCGAAATCGACATCGCCATCTCGCCCGCGCAGGCGACGGTCGGGCCTTTGCTATCCAAGATCCGGCGCGGCGACATGGTGGCGGTGCATTCGCTGCGGCGCGGCGCGGCCGAAGTACTGGAGGTGGTGGTGCACGGCGATGCCAAGACCTCGCGTGTCGTGGGCCGGCGCATCGAAGAGATCGACCTGCCCGACGGCGCGACGATTGCCGCTATCATCCGTAACAACGACGTCATCATCGCCCACCATGACACGCTGATCGAAGCGGAAGACCATCTCATCGTGTTTGCGCTCAACAAACGCATCATTCCCAAGGTGGAAAAACTGCTCCAGGTCGGCTTCGGTTTCTTCTGATGTCCCGCATTGCCCCCGTTCTGAACGTGCTGTCCAAGGTGGTGATGCTGTTCTCCGCCACCTTTCTGCTGCCGCTGACGCTTTCCTGGCTGGTGGCCGACGGGGCACAGCGCGCCTACGACGATGCCATCATCGTCACGTTCGTCGCCGGGGCGCTCACCTGGCTTTTTACCCGGAAATCGCAGCGCGAACTGCAGACCCGTGACGGCTTTCTTCTGGTGCTGCTGGCGTGGACCAGCCTCCCAGCCTTTGCCACACTGCCACTCCTGATCTACCTGCCCCACCTTTCGTTTACCGACGCCTATTTTGAAACGGTATCGGGCATTACCACCACGGGTTCCACTGTTCTCTCCGGCCTGGATGCGCTGCCGCTTTCCATCAACCTGTGGCGCGGCCTGCTGGTATGGTTGGGCGGCATGGGGTTGATCGTGTTGGCGGTCGCCATCCTGCCCTTGCTGGGCGTGGGAGGTATGCAGATCTACAAGGCCGAAACGCCAGGCCCGATGAAAGACACCAAGCTCACGCCGCGCATCACGGAAACCGCCAAGGGACTGTATCTGGTCTATGTCGGCATTTCGATCGCGTGCGGGCTGTCGTTCTGGCTGGCCGGCATGACGCCGTTCGATGCGGTCATGCACACCTTCAGTACGATGGGACTGGGTGGATTCTCTTCGCACGATGCCAGCTTCGGCTACTGGAACTCGCCGGCCATCGAGGCGGTGACGGTGGTGTTCATGCTGGCGGCCGGGATCAATTTCTCCACACACTTCCTGGCGTGGCGCCAGCGATCGATGGCCGCCTACCGAATCGACCCCGAGGTGCGCTGGTTCCTGATCGTGACGCTGGGCAGTTCGCTGCTGATCGCGATTTTTCTGAACGTCATGCACGTCTACCCTGATTTTCTTCAGGCATTGCGCTTTGCGGTGTTCAATACCGTTTCGATTGCTACGACAACCGGTTTTGCCAACACCGACTACAACCAGTGGCCTATTTTTGCTCCGCTCTGTATGCTGCTTCTGTCCTGCTTTGCCTCCTGCTCGGGCAGTACCGGCGGCGGCATGAAAATGGTGCGTGCGCAACTCCTGTTTAGGCAGGGGCGACGCGAACTGACCCGCCTGATTCATCCGGCAGCGCGGCTGCCGGTCAAGCTGGCCGGACACGTGGTGCCCAACAACGTTATCTATGCCGTACTGGCCTTTGCATTCATGTATGTGTTCGCCATCATTGCCATGACGCTTCTTATGACCGCTAGCGGGCTGGAGTTCGTCACAGCTTTTTCTGCCGTGATCGCTTCCATCAACAACACGGGTCCCGGACTGAACCAGGTGGGCCCCGCGACTACCTACGCGAGCCTCACGGACTTCCAGACCTGGATCTGCACCATTGCCATGCTGCTGGGGCGACTGGAGTTGCTTACCGTGCTTGTCGTCTTTACCCGGACTTTCTGGCGTGCCTGATCCTCTGGAAAATTTCCTTGCTCTGTTGGCCAGCGGCCGCGACAGCGCGCTGCTGCGTTTTTCACTCGGCAACGAATATCTCAAACAGGGGAATGCATCGAGTGCTGCCGAGCACCTGCGCCGCGCGGTTGAGCTCGATCCGAAGTATTCCGCCGCCTGGAAATTGCTGGGCAAGGCCCTGACCGACGCCGAAGCCTGGAGCGAAGCCCTGGCGGCTTACCAGCAGGGCATCGCAGTGGCCGAAGCGCGTGGAGACAAGCAGGCGGCGAAGGAAATGACGGTGTTTGCCCGGCGTATCGAGAAGCGGCTTGGGTTAAAATCGAACGATTGAATTTTCAGGAGCAGCAAATGACGCGGATGGTGAATTGTGTGAAACTCGGGCGCGAAGCCGAAGGTCTGGCCTTCCAGCCGGTGCCGGGCGAGTTGGGCAAGAAGATTTTCGAGAACGTGTCGAAGGAAGCCTGGAGCGGTTGGCAGCGCCACCAGACCATGCTGATCAACGAGAACCGCCTCAACCTGGCCGACCCGCAAGCACGTACCTATTTGATGGAACAGATGGAGCGCTACTTCTTCGGCGGCGGGAATGTCGATGCCGCGGCAGGGTACGTGCCGCCCAGCAAGTAAGGGGTCGTCGCACAGCAAAACGGGCGCCCAGGCGCCCGTTTTTGTTGATGCGATCCCGCGCGTTTAGAGCACTTCTTTCTCGATCTCTTCCAGCGAGGTGTGGCGCACGTCCTTGCCCTTCACCATGTAGACCACGTATTCCGACATGTTCTTGGCATGATCGCCCATGCGTTCGATCGCCTTGGTGACGAACAGGATGTCGATGAACACCGAAATAGTGCGCGGGTCTTCCATCATGAAGGTGATGAGGTGGCGCAGGTTGAGGCGGAATTCCTCGTCCACCGACTGGTCCTGGCGCGCGATCTCGACCGCCTTGGTGGCGTCCAGGCGGGCAAAGCCGTCGAGCGCCTTCCGGAGCATGTCGAGCACCAGATCGGCCATGTATTTGACTTCGGAGAAGCGCGGCAGGCTGATGCGCTCGGCCTGGTGGATCAGCCGGGCCATGCGGGCGATCTTCGCCGCCTCGTCGCCGATGCGTTCCAGATCGGTGATGGTCTTGACCACCATCATCACCATGCGCAGGTCGGAGGCCGTCGGCTGGCGGCGCGCAATGATGTGGGTGCAATCCTCGTCGATGGCCACTTCCAGCGCATTGACGTTGTGATCGTTGGCGTCCACCTGGTCGGCCAGCTTCATGTTGCCCTGGATGAGTGCCTCGATGGCGTTGGTGATCTGTTCCTCGACCAGTCCCCCCATTTTCAACACGTTGGCGCGCACGGCTTCCAGCTCGGCGTCAAACTGCTTGTAGGTGTGTTCAGTTGGCATCGTGTTGACCCCTCAATAATCCACTTTTCATTATAGGCTTCGTATTATGACGCTTACATGTACGGAAGGTTTCAGCGCGTACTGAAGGGTAGGGCGTAATGCACCCCGTCGATCTCGAGGTAAAGGGTCCAGTCGCGTCGTCCGCTGACGCATACCGGCAATGTCACGCTTGAAACAAAAGTGTCATTGTCGGACGGATGCAGGTCATAGCGGTTGAACCCCATTTCCATGCCGTTCATCTGGAACTCGGCGCTCACCCGTGTCGCCCCCGGCGCGTTGACGCTGAACCGGAACGCTTCCAGCGGTTTGGGGTGGGCCGAAAAATATGCCGTTACCGTGGCGCCGTGGTGGCTGAAGCGGCAGCCTGCTACCGGATCGGTACATGCGACAGCCTGTGCTTCGGCCGGGCGATTCAGCCAGTAACCGGCCACTGCGATCGCTGCCAGAACGCCGATCAACAGCAGCGGTACCAGCACCCGCATGGGGTACGCCGCCAGACGTTTATGCCCTTCAGGGTGTTTATGCCCCTCAGGGTACTCGCCCTGCGGGCGGTCTTGGCGCAGCACCCGCTTCATGTCCATGCCCCGCGTAGCAGCGCTACGCCGTGGGCGCCGCGCGACTGCGCCAACGCCACGTCCTCGCGTCCCAGTCCGCCCAGGCCATACACTGGAATGGGGCTGGCCGCGGCGAGCGTCGAAAAGGCTTTCCAGCCCAGCGTGGTGGCGCCCGGGTGCGTCAACGTTGGCAACACCGGCGACAGCAGCGCGAAATCGGCGCCGAGCGTGGCAGCCTGCGCCAGTTCGGCGCCGTCGTGGCACGACACGCCAACCCATTCGCAGTCGGGGCGCGTCGTCAGCCGGACGGCGGCGGACGAATCGAGATGAATGCCGTCGGCCCCCGCGGCGCGCACCAGGTCCAGCGGGCCGTTGACCAGCACGCGAGCGCCATGCAAACGCGCGCGACGCACGGTCTCGCGCGCGAGGTGCAGGCGCACCTCGTCCGGCAGCGTTTTGTCGCGCAACTGGATCAGCCGCAGGCCGTTGGCGAGCGCTACATCCAGACGGGCCAGGAAGGTGTCCACGCCGAGCGACTCGGCGTGCGAAATCCCCAGCACCGCGGGTAGCGAGAGCACCTTCACGATCGGGAAATTGGCCGGCAGCAGCGGCGTCACCTCAACCGCGTCGGGCAACTGCCAGGAGAATACCTGGCCCTCGTGCGGATGCGGCGTACCTTGCCATTCGAACACACGGAAAAAATTCAGCCGCACGGTGGCGTGGGGGTATTCGAATACGCGTGTGATCCAGCGGCAGGCACGGGTGACGACGATCCCCAGTTCCTCGTGCAGTTCGCGCGCCAAGGTGGCGTCCAGCGATTCGCCCGGCTCCACCTTGCCGCCGGGGAATTCCCAGTAGCCAGCATAGGCCTTGCCCGCCGGCCGCTGCGCCAGCAGCACGCGGCCGTCGGGCTGGGTGAGCACTGCCGCGGCGACTTCAGTGATAGGGGGTGGGCTCATTTTTTTCCGGCCCAGTCGCGCGCGAACTGCCACGCCACCCGGCCATTGCGTGCGCCGCGTCCGAGCGACCATTGCAGCGCGGCGCGCTCGAAGCCATCGTCGGCAGACACGCCCAGCGTCTCCACCCAGTGCCGTGCGATGGCGAGATAGGTGTCCTGGTCCATGCTGTGAAACGGCACCCACAGCCCGAAGCGGTCGGACAACGAGATCTTTTCCTCGGTCGCCTCGCCCGGATGCACCTCGCCTCCGAGGTGGCGGGTCTCCAGGTTTTCCGCCATGTATTCCGGCATCAGATGGCGGCGATTGCTGGTGGCGTAGATCAGCACATTGTCCGACGGGCCGGCCAGCGAGCCGTCGAGCGCGGCCTTGAGGCTGGCGTAACCCGGTTCGTGCTCGGCAAAGCTGAGGTCGTCGATGAAGACGATGAAGCGGTAATCGGCATCCGCCAGCAGGTCGAACAGATCGGGGAGATGTGGCAAACCGGCCTTGTCCACTTCGATCAGGCGCAGGCCCCTGGGCGCGTACTTGGCATGCACGGCCTTCACCAGCGAGGATTTGCCGCAGCCGCGCGCACCAGTCAGCAGCACATTGTTGGCGGGTTTGCCGGTGACGAACTGGCGCGTGTTGGCGTCGACCCGCTGCTTCTGCTCGTCGATCGCCAGCAGATCCTTCAGCGCCACGCGTTGCGGGTGCAGAATCGGCTTGAGTTCGCCTGTCTGCGCGGCCCAGCGCGTGGCGCGGATGGTTTTCCAGTCGAGGCCATGGCCAGCGGCGGGACTGTCGAGGCGGTCGAGCAGCCGCTCGATGCGGGGAAGGAGGGTGGCGAGATCGGTCATCCGCAGATTCTAGCCGCTGGCTTAGGAAAAATTTAGGTTTCCGCTAGCAAAGACTTATCAATGCGCCTTGGGCAATCCGCCTAAGCTCCCTTCCGTCCGGATGCATGTGCAGCCGGCGAACCAGGAAGGAGAGAACATGAACACATCCATGAAAATCGCAGGTGCGCTCGTCGCCGGCCTCATTCCCCTCGCGGCCTGGGCCCAGGGGGATGACGCTGAAATTCGCCATGGCCGCTATCTGATCCAGACGTCCGGATGCAACGATTGCCATACCCCGGGCTACATGCAAAAAGACGGGCAGGTGGCGGAATCCGAATGGCTGACCGGCGACGCGATGGGCTGGCACGGGCCGTGGGGCACGACCTACCCGGCCAACTTGCGGCAGCTGGTCCAGCAGATGGACGAGAAGACCTGGCTGAAACGGGCACGCCAGCCGATGCGGCCGCCGATGCCGGCGCCCTCGCTGCGGGCCATGAGCGACGCCGATCTGAAGGCGATCTACCGTTATGTGCGCAGTCTCGGCGCAAAGGGCCAGCCGGCGCCGGCCTATGTGCCGCCGGGCGGCCAGGTGGCCACGCCCTATCTCGATCTGACGCCGAAAAACCTGCCGGTTCAGGTGGCCCAATGAGCGCGGTGGGGATGACCGACACCCTTTGCCGGCTGGAGGCCATGCTGCTGATCCGTGCCTACGAAGAAACGCTCGTCGAATTCCAGCGCGGCGGCGCCCCCGGCACCTGCACCAGCGTCGGCCAGGAAGCCTGCGCTGTCGGCGTGGTCGGTGCGCTGGAGTCACGCGACCGCATCCTCACCAACCACCGTAGCGCGGCGCATCTGATCGCTCGTGGCGCCGACCCCGGCCGCCTGATGGCCGAGGTACTGGGGCGCGTCGATGGCTACTGCGGCGGTCGCAGCGGCAGCCTGCACATTTCGGCGAAGGAACTCGGCGTGGTGCTCACCTCGACCATCGTCGGCGGCGAGCTGTCGATGGCGCCCGGCGTCGCCCTTGCGCAGAAGATGGGGCAGGGCGAACCAGGCGGGATCACGACGGTGTTCTTCGGCGACGGCGCGGCCTGCGAAGGCATTTTTCACGAGTCGCTCAATCTCGCCGTGCAATGGCAGCTGCCGCTGCTGTTCGTGTGCGAGAACAACGACTGGCAGGCCTTCGTGCACCGCCGCGAGACCATGCCTGACAACGCGATCGCCGACTGGGCGGCGGGCCACGGCCTGCCGGTGGCGACGGTCGACGGCAACGACGTCGAGGCGGTGCACGCAGCCGCGCTCGAAGCGGTTGCAGCGATCCGCGCGGACGGGCGGCCGCGTTTCCTCGAGCTCGTTACCTACCGGCTGCGCGGGCACTTCGAGCCCGACGACCAGGCCTACGTCGACGCCGACGAGCTGGCGCGCTGGCAGGCGCGCGACCCTCTGCAAAGCCAGGCCGACCGCCTGCTCGCGCAGGGCGCGCTCGACGCCGACGAATTCGCGCAGCTGCGCGAACAGGCTGCCGCGCGTATCGAGGCAGCCATGGTATTCGCCCAGGCGAGCGCGTGGCCCGACCCGCGCACCCTCACCCATCACGTGTATGCCGAACAAGGAGCCCATTCATGACCCGCATGACGATCGAACAGGCGATCCATCAGGCGCTCGCCGAGGAAATGCGGCGCGACGAGCGAGTGTTCCTGATGGGCGAAGGCGTCGCCACCAAGCGCCGCGACCTGATGCAGGATTTCGGCGCGGCACGCGTACGCAACACCCCGCTGGCCGAGGCCATCATCGCCGGCACCGCGGTGGGCGCCGCCGCCAGCGGCCTGCGGCCGGTGGTCGACCTGCTGTTCGCGCCCTTCCTCACCTATGCGATGGACGCGCTGGTCAACAGTGCCGGCAAGCTGCGTTACCTGTCGGGCGGGCAGTTCGACTTCCCGCTGGTCGCGCTGAGCATGACCGGCAGCGGCTGGTGCGTCGGCGCGCAGCACAACCACAACCTGGAAGCGATGTTTGTGCACGCGCCGGGCCTCAAGGTGGTGATGCCGTCGACTGCGGCGGACTTCAAGGGCCTGCTCAAGGCCGCCATCCGCGACGACAACCCGGTGCTGTTCTTCACCGATCTTGCCCTGCTGCATCAGGAAGGCGAGGTGCCTGATGGAGCCGATCACCTCGTGCCGCTCGGACAGGCGGTCGTGCGCCGCGTCGGCGCCGACGTGACGCTGGTGAGCTATGCCAAGACGGTCGGGGTGTGCCTGCAGGCCGCCGAGCAGTTGCAGGCGCAAGGCATCGCTGCCGAGGTGATCGATCTGCGCACGCTGAAGCCACTCGATGAGACGACGGTACTGCGCTCGCTGCGCAAGACCGGACGGCTTGTCGTCGTCACCGAAGCCAGCGGCCTTTGCGGCATGGCGGCGGAACTGGCCGCATTGGCGGTCACCCGGGCGTTCGATGCCCTGCGTGCGCCGGTCGTGCGGTTGACCGGGCCGGACGCGCCCGGCGCGTCCTCGTGGGTGCTGGAACAGGCCGCGCTGCCGACCGCCGAAGCTGTGGTGGAGGCGGTACAGGGCATGCTGGGAGACGCTGTGGTCGTGCGTGAGGCGCTTGCGACGACCTGATGAAGGATCAGGCGCTGAGTTGCAGCGGTCGGCCGATGTTCAGCCGGAAGCGGCCGCGACCGGTTTTTTCCAGTGCGATCGTCGGGCAGCGTTCGGCAAGGCGGCGTTGCAGCAAAATCAGGCGCGTCTCCAGGTTGTCGCCGAAATCGGGCAGCGGCAGGCGCGGGTCGCGCCGCAGTTCGCGGTTGCAGAAATCGTGGCGACCGTTGCGGGCGTGTTCGTTGAGCAGCATCCACAGGATGCTGCCGGCCACGCCTTTGATGAGGTAGTCGTTGTCGATGAAGACGCTGTGATCGGCGGCGAAGTAGCGCACCGCCAGCGGCGCGCCGGTCGGGCGCATCGCGGGTTCGTCATGCGCGGGTTCGGCGTCGTCCGGCTCGCACGCGGCCTGCGCGACCAGCGCGGCGAGGTGGCGGGCGTAGACGACCAGTGCATCCTCGTCGGCATGGCTGAAGAAGGCGTCGTGTTCGCTTTCGGCGTAGAGCACGCCAAGGAGGCGACCGCCGTGAATGAGGGGGACGGCAATCCGGCTGTGCGGATTGGCCAGTACCGGCAGCGGGATACGCGGTTCGGTCGCATGCTCTGCGCGCATCGCCGTCTGGTACGCGTAGTCGCCCGTGCGGTAGTTGATGCGAACGGGAATCCGTTCGCGCGCGGCGACGCCGATGAGGCCTTCGCCGACCTTCACTTCCGCGCCGATCCCGGAATCCGGATAACCCAGGCTTCCCAGCGCATAGAGTGCGGTGCCGGCCTCGTCCAGCATCAGCAGCAGCGCGTGGCGGATGCCGAAGCCGGCGGTCAGGGCTGCGAGTCCGCGGTCGGCCAGATCCGACAGATCGGTCGTCTCGCCCAGGCGGTCGAGCGTGTGCCGGAGGCTCAGAAGCGCATCGGACGGCGGTGGCGCAGGCGGGATATGGGGATCGACGGATTCGATGTCGAGCACCCGGTAGATGTCCGCACCGCGCAGTACGAACACCTTGTCCATGTGGGTCTGCGCCGCGATGCCGGCGAGCTGCGCCTTCATGTATTCGAACAGCGGACCGTTGGTTTCGGTGCGCATGTAATGCAGCTTGAGGCGGAAGTGGCGGAAGCTTCCGGGTTCGACCACCTGTACCTGCGCGTAAGGATGCGCGAGCACGTTTTCGCGTGTCTTGCTGAAGAACTGATAGGACAGCGCCACGTGTTCGGCGTCGACGTAATGCACCTGCGAGGCATAGGCCACATTCGGCGTGCCGTCCGGGGCACTGGTGGCAACGACGGCAGGAATCGCGCCGTCGAGGCAGGGACGTAGCGATTCGAGCGATAGGTTCATGTGCGCGCCAGCACGCGCCCGGCGTCGGGTCCGGGCGTCTGATCGAACACGATTTCCGGCGCGAAGCGCAACGCCACCAGGTCGTCCGTGGGCAGGAGCGCGGCGAGTGCCTGTTCCAGCCCTGCGCCGTAACCCAGCCCCTTCAGTTCGTCGGCGAACGCCGCCACACAGTGTGCGCTGCATGCGCGCTGGGCCGCGCCAGTCTTCACGCGCGTGGCTGCGGATGCCTTGAGCTGCAGGGTGGCATGGGTGGACGGGCGGCTGACCACCAGCGTGATTCCGCTGCCCGCGTCGAGCGCGTCGATCACCGCGCGCCCACGGCTGGCTGACAGCAATACCGTCAGCGCGCGCCGGTCGCGCGTCACCATCACACCCTGAGCCCGACACACGCATGGCCAACCGTCGCGGCCCACCGCGCCGACATTCATCGACAATGGGCCTTGCAGAAAGGCAGTCTGCTCGACGGTCAGCTGCACACTCATGGCATCAAGTGCGGTACTCCGCGTTGATTTTCACGTAATCGTAGGAGAAGTCGCAGGTCCATACGGTGGCATTCACGGTGCCGCGATTCAGTGCGACGCGCACGGTGATCTCGGCTTCCTTCATCACCGCCGCGCCCTGCGCCTCGGTGTAGCTGGCGGCGCGGCCGCCGTTTTCCGCCACCAGCACGCCGCCGAGCCAGACCTTCAGCGCATTGACGTCGAGGTCCGTCACGCCGGCGTAGCCGATGGCGGCGAGAATGCGCCCGAGGTTGGGATCGCTGGCGAAGAAGGCCGTCTTCACCAGGGGCGAGCGTGCGATGGCATAGGCGATCTGCTTGCACTCGGCGCGGTCGCGTCCCCCCTCGACGGCGATGGTCATGAACTTGGTCGCACCTTCGCCGTCGCGCGCCATGGCCTGCGCGAGCTCGATGGCGACCTCGCTCAATGCCGTCTTCAGCGCGGCGTAATCAGCGCCGGAGGCGTCGGCGATTTCGGTATTGCCGGCCTGGCCGGAGGCGATGAGGATGAAGCTGTCATTCGTGGAGGTGTCGCCGTCGACAGTGACGCAGTTGAACGACACGTCGGCCACTTCTTTGACCAGCTGTTGCATCAGGGACGCGGCCATCGCTGCGTCGGTCGCGACAAAGCCCAGCATGGTCGCCATGTTGGGGTGGATCATGCCGGAACCCTTGGCGATGCCGGTCACCGTTACTGCCTTGCCGCCGATCGATATCTGGCGCGAGGCGCCCTTGGCGACGATGTCGGTGGTCATGATCGCGTGCGCGGCCTCGCTCCAGTGATTCGGCGCGAGGTCGGCCTGCGCGGCAGGGAGGGCCGACAGGATCTTGTCGACCGGCAGCGGTTCCAGGATGACGCCGGTGGAAAAAGGCAGCACGTTTTCGGTCGCGCACCCCATCCGCTGTGCCACGGCGTCGCAGGTCTGGCGGGCCCGCGCGAGGCCTTCCTCGCCGGTTCCGGCGTTGGCGTTGCCGGTGTTGATCACCAGTGCGCGGATATTTCCTGTCGCCAGATGCTGCTTGCACAGCGTAACCGGTGCGGCACAGAAGCGGTTTTGCGTGAATACGCCGGCGACCTGGCTGCCGGCAGCGAGCTCGATCAGCGTGATATCGCGCCGCCCCGGCTTCTTGATGCCGGCGGAGGCGATGCCGAGCCGCACACCGGAAACGGGCAGCAGTGAGGCAGGGTCGGGAGCGGTAAGGTTGACGGGCATGGCGGCGGGGCAGGAGGAAAGCCGCTATTTTATGCCGGGCTTGCTGCAAATAGATGGCCGGGTCTTACTGCGCACGCCCCAGCAGTACGTTCAGCAGGCGGCGGAATCCCGGCCGCCATGGCCACACGGGGTCGAGTTCGATCGAGCGTGCCAGCGCGGCCAGCGCAATCAGCGCAAAGACGAGAAACAGCAATTCCGAGATGAGCTGACGCGAAGTAAGCATTCCCAGTGGCATGTCCAGAAAGCCGGGAACATAAAACAGACTGGCAAATGCTGCGAAGAGAAAAGCCGGGCCGAGATACATGGTATTCGCAGTCAGGGTTGTTGTAAGAGGAGGGACAGCAATCGTCATGCCAGGAAATAAACGCCATAAGAAACAATGTGCTGGATTGTTTGGGCCCACGCGGCGCGACGCGATATGTAAATTAATTCGACAGCTACTTGTCCATGGGCGGGGCGGCCAGCTTGCGCAGGATTTCATGCGACAGCGAGTAGAACTGCGGAGTGGGACCGAGATCCTCATAGATCGGATCGCCATAGTCGTCTTCGGCAATGATGCGGTTGCCCGGGATGTAGGGCATGGCAACTTCAAGTTCGTCGAGGGCGGCCCGGATCAGATCGGCTATCAGTTGGGAGTCGCTGCAGTCGGGATACATCACGCGCAGCGCTTCGACGCGGGCGGCATCACGCAGTGGCAAATCAACCGTATAGGTGCGCGCATCCGGGTGCGCATGCCCCTCCTGGCCCCAGCGCTGGATCAATTCGGCGATGCGCATTCGAGTTCCCCAACCAACTTCTCAATGGTTGTGTTATAGCAAAGCACCCCGCAAGGCAAAGCGGAATTCAGCCCGTCATGCGCCACACGAGCGTGCGGTTGTTGGCCGGCATGGCAATGTCCTGTTGCAGAACCAGACCCTGAGAACGCGCCAGCGCATCTACCGCCTCGAAATCGCGCACGCCCGAGGCCGGGTCGCGTGCTTTCAGCCAGGCGTCGAAGCGGGCATTGCTCTCCGACGTATAGCGGCCGCCGTAGTTGAACGGACCGTATACCGCCAGGATGCCGCCGGCTTCCAGTACCGCGCCCACGCCCGCGAAGAATCTTTCCACCTCGGGCCAGCCCATGATGTGCAGGGTGTTGGCGGAAAACACCGCGTCATAGCGGCCGCTGCGCCAGGCGGTGTCGTTGACGTCGAGCGCCAGCGGCGGCAACACATTGGGCAGCGCAGCCTCTTCGAGCCAGGCCTGGATGCCGGGGTGATGCTGGGGCACGTCGGCGGTCTGCCAGACGAGATGCGGCAGGTCCGCCGCGAAATACACGGCATGCTGGCCGGTACCGCTGCCGATTTCGAGCACATGGCGGCGATCGGCGAACAGCGGGCGCAATATCGCCAGAATGGGGTCGCGGTTCTGTACGCAGGACTCGGAGAAAGGCTTGTCGATCAAGGTTGCGGGTCCTAATAACGGTGAAGGCAGGGTGTAGTTATACGCCGTTCAGTTCGACCAGCCGTCCGTCTGCCAGCAGCAATGCAGCATGGAGCGGCTTGCCGGGATACAGTGCCGCCAGCAGGGTGCGATATCCCGCCAGCTGTGTACGGTGGCGCTCGGCCAGCTCGGCGTCGGACAGCGTGCGGCTGTCGTCGCCGGTTTTATAGTCGATCAGCCACACCGAATCGTCGCGCTCCACCACGCGGTCGAGCCGCTGCAAGCGTCCGTGGCCATCGAGCAGGGTCAGTTCGTTGTACGCGCGCCGATACTGCGCGGGGTCGAAAAAACGTGTCAGATGCGGCTTTGCCAGCAGCGTACGGGCGGCGGATTCGATGGCGTCCAGCTGATTTTCGAGTCCCAGGTGCGTCGCCAGCGCCGCCAGATCGCGCGGGGTTCCGGGTGGCGCATGGTGCTCCAGGCAGGCGTGAAAGAGTTCGCCGCTTGCCGCGGCCGGGTTCGCCATCGGCGTGCCGACGCGCTGTCCGATTGCCGGGGCGTCGATGCGGGTCGGCGGCAGGAGGCGATCCGCTCTCCGGGTGCTTGCGGGGGGCAGGTCGGCCGGCAGGTCCAGGTTTCGCCAGGCAGCATCGACGCGCTGCAGCCAGGCGTTTTTCTCCGCGTCGCCGCTCACGATCAGCGCCTGTTCGGCGCGGGTGAGCGCGACATACAGCAAATTGTCGGATTCGCGCTGCGCCAGCCCTGCTTCTTCCTCGAACCAGGCTTCGCGACATGCGCCGCGCTCTTCCTGTCTGCCGAACAGGGAAAAATGCACCGGCCGCGGTGCTTCGGGAGGCCATGGCGCCAGCACGGCATGGCTCGTTCCTTTCTGGTGGTCGCTGCCGCCCAGTAGCCAGACGATGGGCGCTTCCAGCCCCTTGGCGCCGTGGATGGTCAGCAGGCGCACCGCGTTCTCGCCGTCGGCGGCCAAGCCTTCGCCGGGTGCGGCGTCGGCATCGTCGACCAGGCTGGCGAGTTCGCGGATGAAGCCGGCCAGCGTGGGATAGCGTCCTGCGTCCTGCGTCAGCGCCAGTTGCATGAAGGCGCGCAGGTTGGCGGCGACCTGCGGCCGCATCGCTTCCGGTACGGCGGCGGCATAGCGCGCTTCGACGTCGCCTTCGAAATAGATGCGGTCGAGCAGGTCGTGCACCGGCAGCGTGCCGCAATGCGTTCGCCAGCGACCGAGCAGGGATGCGGCGCGTGCCAGGGTGGGCGGGCAGCCGGCCTGATGGATCAGGGTGGCCAGTCGTTCCCAGCCGCGTGTTTCGTCTGGCGGGTGCGGCGCGAACACCCGCAGCAGGTCCTCGTCGCTGCAGCCGAAGACCGGGCTTTTCAGCACGTGTGCCAGCTTCAGGTCGGCGTGCGGCAGCAGCAGCGTTTCGAGCAGCGCAATCACATCCCGCGCTTCCAGCGCATGCAGCAGGCCGCCGCGGCGCGAGGTGATGAACGGGATACGTGCCGCTTCCAGTTCGCGTTCGTACAGATGCAGGTGGGTACGTTTTCTGACCAGCGCCATGACGTCGCCCGGGCGTGCCGCACGCGGGCTTCCGCCATCCATCACACCCCAGCGGTCCAGCACTTCGTCGCGCAATACCCGTGCAAACTGCCGTGCTTCCGCGTGCACGGCGCGGTCGTCGGCTTCCGGTTGCGGTGTGGTCAGCGGGTTGCGCATAGGACGCCATACGTGGCCGGAGGCCGCGTTGTGGATCGGAGTCCCCGTGGGGGGCAGGCCATCGACCGTGGCGGCTTCGGTTTTTTCCACCTGCACCGGCAGGCTGCGCAGCGCGCCCGGACGGTCGGCGTTCTCCGGCGCGTGGGTGTGGGCGGCAAACCCCGCGACGTCGGCGAACACCGGGTTGATCGCCGCCACCACCGACGGCGCCAGCCGGCGCGTCATGTCGGTGCTGAAACGCGGTGCGCCGAAATGCGCGTGCAGGAATTCCGCCGCCGCGTCGAATACCCGCGCCTCGCCGCGGCGGAAACGGTAGATCGCCTGCTTGGGGTCGCCCACCATGAATACCGTCATGTCGCTGTCGGCGCTGCGCGCTTCCAGCAGCCAGGTCGAGAGCGCCTGCCATTGCAGCGGATTGGTGTCCTGGAATTCGTCGAGCAGCAGATGGCGGTAGCGCGCGTCCAGCTTCAGTGCCAGTGCCGGCGCGTGTTCCTCGCTGGCGAGCAGGCGGCAGGCCTGCCATTCGGCGTCGGCAAAGTCGATCACACCCTGCTGCGACTTGGCGTCCTGATAGGCCGCCAGTAGCATGTGGCCAAGCAGCAGGCCGTGGCGGTTGAGATTCCAGATACGGATGTCGGTCTGGATCGCAGTCAGGGTTTCGAGCGCGGTTTCCAGCATGTCGAGGTCACGCAGATACGTGTCGAGTTCCCCCCCCAGCGCTTTTTCCAGTTCCCTGGTCGCCTGCTTCTTGCGCCGTTTGCCTGCGGTCATCAGGTGCTTCATCAGCGCGGCATGAGCGTCGTCGGGCGGCAGATCCAGGCTGTGCTGGATTTCCGGCGCGCGCGCCTGTTCGCTCTTGCTGCCTTTTTCCAGCGCTAGGCCGATCCGCTTCACACGCGCCACGGTCGATTCGTCGGCCCAGAATGCGGCCAGCGGATCGCCGTCCAGATCGGGGTGCAGCAGCGGGCGCAACTGGCTCAGCGCATAGGCCACCGGATCGGCCTGGCCATCGGTATAGGCCCACCATTCCGCGCGCGCCTGGACGAAGTGTTTCAACAGCGTGCGCAGGCTGTGCTCGCCGATGTCGGCCAGCAGCGTCAGCAGGGCAGCGCCTTCGGCGGTGTCCGGTGCGGCGGCCCAGCGGTTGAACTGGCGATCACGCACTTCGCTCAGTAGCTGGCTTTCGCGTTCCAGCAGTGGCGCGCCCCATGGCAATCCGGCTTCCAGCGGCGCGCGTTTCAAGAGATCGAGAAACCAGCCGTGAAAGGTCGTCACCGTTGGCCCCGGCTGCGCAGTCAGCACCGTTTCCAGCAGGCTGCGCGCACGCGGCAGCAGCGCGCCGATCTCGGCGTCCGGCACCGCGCGCGCGCGCAGAAATTCGTGCACTGTCGCGTCGTCTTCCAGCGCCAGCAGCCGTAGCCATTCATGCAGCCGATCGGTCATCTCTTGTGCCGCCTTGCGCGTGAAGGTGATCGCCAGCAGTTCCGACGGCGCCGCGCCAGCCAGCAGCAGACGCAGCATGCGCGACACCAGCAGCCAGGTCTTGCCGCTGCCGGCGCAGGCCTCCACCACCGCCGAGCGGGCGGGGGACAGCGCGATGGCGTTATCCAGCGGCTCACTCATGCCACATTCCCTTGCGGCACAGCCCGCGCGCTTCGCAGTATGCGCATACGCCGTCAATGCCATGGGCGGGGAGCGCGGCGCCTGCGGCGATGGCCTCGAGCAGGTCGGGCAGGCGCCGGCTGATGGCCTCGACATCGGTTTCGCCGTCCAGTTCGAGCGGCGCGAGAGGCACTTCGTTGATCGGCAGGTAGGCGGCAGCGGCTTCGCACAGCCAAGCGTAGAACGGCAGCTGCACGGCTTCGTCCGGCGTCTTGAGTTTTTTCCTGAGGCTCTGCGCGGCGCTGGTCTTGTAGTCGATCACGTAGCGGGCGTCGCCTTCGCTTGAATTGACGCGGCGATCGACGCGGTCGACGCGGCCGTGCAGGGTGACTTCGCCGAGGCCGGCAATGGTGTGCGGCACCGCGAAATCGGTTTCGCCGGATTCATAGCGCCAACCTGCACATGCGTGGGCCAACCAGGCGTCGAGGTAGGCCGGCTGGATTTTTTCCCACTTGCTGCGCCAGGCGGCGGCGGTCCAGGCGGGCAGCGCGGCGAATTCTGCCGTCGAAACCGCATTCAGCCGGGCCAGTGCGGCGTCGCGTTCAAGCGGCGGATGGCCGTCGTGAAAGGCCTTGAGGATGCGATGCAGCGCGTTACCGTAATCGCTCTTGTCGAGCGCCTCGTCGGCCTCGTCGAGTTCGCGGATGCCGAGCACGCTGCGCGCAAAAAAACGGTAGGGGCAATCGAGCAGGGTCTGGTAGGAAGTGGGCGAATAATGGCGCAGCAGCTGCGCGGCCGAGACCGTCGGCGCAGGCTGCACGCAGGCGCCGGGCAGCGGACTGCATTGGGCGGGCGGCACGCCAATGGTTTGTGTCCGCAGGGCCGTGCCCCATGCGGCCTGGTGCAGAGCCTGCAACCGCAGCACCAGCGGGGAAGCGGGGTTGGGTTCGTCGTTGTTCCAGGCTTGCCAGCTCAGCAGGGCAGGTCCCTGGGTCAGTAGTTGCATCAGATCGGCGGTAACAGCGAGCGCTTCGTCGGCTGGGGTGGGCAGGCCAAGCTGCATGCGGGTAGCCTGGCTGAACAGGCCGGGAGCGGGGTGGGCGGGCAGATGACGGGCATCGGTGCCGATCACCGCCACGGCGTCGAACAGACGGCCCCGCGCAGCGGGCAGCGAGGTCAGCACGATGGGACTGGCCACGCTGGCGTCGATGAAGCTTTCCGACTCCAACGCCAGATTGAGCCAGCGCCGCCATTCGCCGAAGCCGTATTTTTCGCCGTCGTCCGCCAGGTCGTGGCGCAGGGTGTCGAGCGTGTCGAGCACGCGGGCGCCTGCGGCGTCGGCCTTGAGGGGCGCAGTGGCTTCCAGTTTGCCGAGGCTGTCGACGAGACGAGTAAGCCAGACCGCCAGCGGGGCACGGGTCTGGACGAAGCCTTGCCGGGCGTCGGCCAGCGTGGCCAGCCAGACGGGAAGCGCGGCGAACTCGCCGTACGCCAGCCGCCGCATGTCGGCCATGCCTTGCGACACCCCGTGCCGGCGCAGCGCCAGTTCGAACGCGAGCACCTGATCCTGGCGCGCGCCGGGTTCGCCCAGCACGAACGGTGATTTCAGCAGATCCAGCAGTTCGATGTGCGGAAAGTCGCTCGCCACGCATTCCAGCCAGCGGTCGATCACGGCGGCGGCGGCGGTGGTCGACAGCGTCCAGCCGGTCTCGTCGGCCACCAGCACGTCCATGCGCTCGAGCAGCGCACGCACCCGGCGCGCGGTTTCGCGGTCGAGCGCGATCAGCGCGATGCCGCGCCGGCCGGCCTGCAGCTGACCGGCCACCCAGGTGGCGACGGCGCGCGCCTCGGCCTCGAGGTGCGGCGCCGGGCTGAACGTGATGCAAGCCTGCAGCGGCGAGGCGGGGCAGTGCTGTGCCAGCAGGGCGGCGCGCTCGCGCAGCGGCGGCTCGGTCTCTTGCCAGGCCTGCCGCAGGGCGAAGGCCACGTCATCGCCGGTGCCCTGCTCGAACAGCGTGAGCGGAACATGCTCGGCACAGCGCGCGAGAAACCGTCGTTCGACGGCGGTGAGCATGCCGAGTGCATAACCATAGACTGGCCGTGGCGCGGCGCGAAGCTGTTCGAACAGGATGTCGAGTGCACGGGCATAGCGCGCCTGCGGATCGCTGCCGTCGGTATTGAGTGCCTGCCACACGGCCTCGATCAGCGCGGTTTCCCGGTCGAGGGTACCCCCATGCAGCGCGCGGATACGCGATCCGATGGCTTCGCCCAGCCGTGCGGCTGACAGTTCGTCGGCCAGCTGCAGGAGTTCATTAGCGAGCGCCCACTTATCGACTGCCCCTAGCCAATCCTGGTGTCGTAGCACACCGTGCAGCCGCGCCAGCCTTCGCGCCTGCGGTTCGGCGCGACCGTCGGCCAGGCTTGCGCCCTTCAGGGTGCTTTCGGCCCAGCTTTTCAGCGGAGTGAGGTGCGGCGGGATCAGAACAGGCCGGCCCGCGCCCTCTGCCAGGGCACGGGCGACATCGAGCCCGGCGCGATGATTGGGAACGAGTACCGTCAGACCGGAGAGATCGGGCAGGCGGTCGGCATGCTGGTCGAGCAGGTGACGGGCGACGGCGTGCGGCAGTGCCGGACCGCCCAGGGTTTCCAAGCGCGTCAGCGCTCCAGGTACTGGCGCTTGTCCTTGACGCCGGCCCACTCGTCGGCGTCGGGTAGCGCATCCTTCTTCTCGATGATGACTTTCCACACCTTGGCAAGATCGGCGTTGAGCGCGATGTAGGCGCGCTGATCGTCCGGAACGTCGTCTTCGGCGAAAATGGCTTCGACCGGGCATTCGGCCACGCACAGGGTGCAGTCGATGCATTCCTCAGGGTCGATGACGAGGAAGTTGGGGCCTTCGTGGAAGCAGTCGACCGGACAGACATCGACACAATCGGTATATTTGCACTTCACGCAGGCGTCGGCTACAACGTATGTCATTCGTAATTACCCAGATGAGTTGATAAATGCCCGGATGCTTGCAGGCGGCAATTTTGATGTAGCATATCGGCACAAAACCGAATTTTCCAGCATTACCATCTTCCCAAACTGCCCAGGCCGTATCCGGCCACCCCTACTTCTAAACTAGGAGCTTCACCGATGAGCGAGCATGTTCATTACATATCCGACGATTCTTTCGAACAGGAAGTCCTGCAGGCCGGTGTGCCCGTGCTGGTGGATTACTGGGCGGACTGGTGCGGCCCCTGCAAGATGATCTCACCGATCCTCGACGAAGTCGCCAAGGAATATTCCGGCAAGCTCAAGGTGTGCAAGCTCAATATCGACGAAAACCAGGCTACCCCGCCCAAGTTCGGCATCCGCGGCATCCCCACCCTGATGATCTTCAAGAACGGCAATGTCGAAGCCACCAAGGTCGGCGCCCTGTCCAAATCGCAACTCACCGCTTTCGTCGACAGCAATATCTAACACGTTTCAACCGGACGGCGCATCGGCGCGCCTCCACCTCGCAGTACCGTCCGGCTTCGCTTCTCCCTCACGTCCGGCTCTTTCAAGCGAGCCCACTCAGGCCCACCCCATGCATCTTTCCGAACTCAAGCAGAAACCCATCACCGAGCTTCTCGAAATTGCCGCCGCCAGCGGCATCGACAATGCCAACCGCTTCCGCAAACAGGAACTGATCTTCACCATCCTGAAGACGCTGGCCAAGCGCGGCGAGAGCATCTACGGCGATGGGGTGCTGGAAGTGCTGCCGGATGGCTTCGGTTTTCTGCGCTCGCCGGAGTCCTCGTATCTCGCCAACACCGACGACATCTACGTGTCGCCGTCGCAGATCCGCCGCTTCAACCTGCACACCGGCGACAAGATCGAAGGCGAGATCCGCACCCCCAAGGACGGCGAGCGTTATTCGGCGATGACCAAGCTCGACCTGATCAACGGCGAACCGCCCGAGGCCAGCAAGAACAAGATCCTGTTTGAAAACCTCACCCCGCTGCACCCGGACAAGCCGCTCAAGCTGGAGCGCGACATCAAGGCCGAGGAAAACATCACCAGCCGTGTGATCGACATCGTCGCCCCGATCGGCAAGGGCCAGCGCGGCCTGCTGGTGGCGCCGCCGAAATCGGGCAAGACAGTGATGCTGCAGCACATCGCGCATGCCATCAGTTCCAACCATCCGGAAGTCGTGCTGTTCGTCCTGCTGATCGATGAACGCCCGGAGGAAGTGACCGAGATGAGCCGCACCGTGCGCGGCGAAGTCGTTGCTTCTACTTTCGACGAACCTGCCAGCCGCCACGTGCAGGTGGCGGAAATGGTGATCGAGCGCGCCAAGCGCCTGGTCGAGCACAAGAAGGACGTGGTGATCCTGCTCGATTCCATCACCCGCCTGGCGCGTGCCTACAATACCGTGCAGCCGGCCTCCGGCAAGGTGCTCACCGGTGGCGTCGACGCCAACGCGCTGCAGAAACCCAAGCGCTTCTTCGGCGCCGCGCGCAACATCGAGGAAGGCGGCAGCCTCACCATCCTCGCCACCACGCTGGTCGACACCGGCAGCCGCATGGACGACGTGATCTACGAGGAATTCAAGGGCACCGGCAACCTGGAAATCCACCTCGACCGCAAGATGGCCGAGAAGCGCCAGTACCCCGCAATCAACGTCAACCGCTCCGGCACCCGCCGCGAAGAGCTCCTGATGCCGCACGACATCCTGCAAAAGGTGTGGGTGCTCAGGAAGCTGCTGTACCCGATGGACGACATGGAGGCGATGGAATTCCTGCTGGACAAGATCCGGGCGACGAAGAACAACAACGAGTTCTTCGATTCGATGCGGCGCGGCTGACATTTCGAAGAACTGTCGCGCCTCGCCGCGGGCGAACCCCTCTGGCGAGGGGATTCCCGTAGCTTGCGCGCCGGACATCGCTCCGCTATACTCCCGCGTTCTCCGAATTCAACCCGAAGGAATTGCCATGAAAGCCGGCATTCACCCCAATTACAAAGAAGTCGCCGTCACCTGCTCCTGCGGCAGCACGTTCGTCACCCGCTCCACGCTGGGCAAGGACAAGCTGCACGTTGAAGTCTGCTCGTCCTGCCACCCGTTCTATACCGGCAAGCAGAAGATCGTCGACACGGCGGGCCGCGTCGAGAAATTCCGCCAGCGTTACGGCATGAAGTAAGCAGGCCTGCGCGAAACTGCGTATGCAATCCAAAGCGGCTTCGGCCGCTTTTTGCATTTTTGCGGCGCGACGACGGTATCATTTCGTGCGCGCCATCCCGAGAAAGAGGCAGATGTGACGTCCCGAGTGTTTCGCCGTATCGCAGTGACCGCCTTAGGCGTGCTGGCGCTGGCCGGTTGTGCGCACAATCCGGTCAGCGGGGACAGGGACTTCGTGCTGATGCCCGAACAGCAGGAAATCCAGATGGGCGCCCAGGCCAACCTGGCGGTGTTGAAGGAATATGCGGCCCTGGATAATCCCGCGCTGCAGGCGTACGTCAACGAAGTGGGCCAGCGGCTGGCAAAACAGAGCGAACGCCCGACCCTGCCCTGGCATTTCACCGTGGTCGACACCCCCGAGGTCAACGCTTTTGCGCTGCCCGGCGGTTATGTCTATATCACGCGCGGACTGTTGGCGTACCTGAATTCCGAAGCCGAACTGGCGGGCGTGGTCGGCCACGAAATCGGCCATGTCACCGCACGTCACGGTGTGCGTCTGCAAAGCGCGTCCACCCCGGCCGGCCTTGGCACGGCGCTGGGCTCGATTCTGGTGCCGGACATGGGCAATCAGGCGGGTTCCGCCCTGCTGCAAACGCTGGCGCAAGCCTGGATCGCCGGTTATGGCCGCGAGCACGAACTGGAAGCAGATCGGCTCGGTGCAGCGTATCTGGCGAAAACCGGCTACGACCCCCAGGCGATGATCGACGTCATCGGCGTATTGAAAAACCAGGAATTGTATTCAGCCGAACAGGCCGCCCGCAGCGGCCACCCGCAGCGGGCCTCCTATCACGGGACCTTCGATACGCACCCCGGCAACGATGCGCGCCTCAGGCAGGTGGTGGCCGAGGCGAACAAATTCCGCGTGTCCCATCCGCGCGAAGGCCGCAACGACTATCTGCAGAAACTGCCGGGACTCTATTTCGGCGACAGTCCCGATCAGGGCGTGATCCGCGACAATGCCCTGCTGCATGAAAAACTGGGCATGGCGATCCAGTTTCCGCCGGACTGGCGCGTGCAGAACCGGCCTGACCGGGTCGTGGCGACCAGCCCCCAGGGCGATGCCCTGGTCGAACTGGTACAGGGACCGAAGAACGACAATCCGCTGGAGACCGTGCAGAAAGGGGTCAAGCTGGATACGGGCGCGCGCTATGACACCGGTCACCTCGGCGGCTTTCCGGCCGCATTTGCCGCGGGCGCCCAGCAGGGCAGGCCGGTGGTGGTGGCGGTCGTGGTGTTCAACGGCACGCAATACCTGATTGCCGGCATGACGCGGGACACGGCCACCTATGAGCGCGAACGCAGCGCCCTGCGGGCGGCGATCAACAGCTTCCATGCGATCACGCCGGCGGAGAAGCTGGCGGCCCGGCCCTATGTCCTGCAACTGCTCACGAGCCGCCCCGGCCTGACGATGGCCGCGCTGGCACGGCAGTCTCCCCTGGGTGTCGAGGCCGAAGGCCAATTGCGACTGATGAACGATCTCTACCCTGATGGCGAGCCCCGATCGGGCCAGCTTCTCAAAATTGTTCAATAAGCATCCGCTCCCTCTTGCCCGGCTCGGGCTGTTGCTGCTCTGCGCGGCGTGGCTGTTGCCCGGGCTGGTTGGGCACGCGCCCTGGAAAGGCGGCGACGGCGAGCACTTCGTGCAGTTGTGGCTGCTGCTGAAAAGCGGTGCCGCCCCGCAGTCCGTATCCGCTACGCCTCCCCTGTACTACTGGGTGGCCACCGCCACCGCCTGGCTGACGTCGTCTTTCCTGAGCCTGGCCGATGGCGCACGCCTGGCTTCGGGGCTGTTCATCGCGCTGGCGCTGTTTTTCATCGCACGCACGGCCCGCGCACTGTATGGCGCGGAAACCGCATGGGCCGCCGCACTCACCTTGCTGGGCTGCATGGGACTCCTGGTCCGCGGCCATGAACTCAATGCGGCAACCGCGCAGTTCGCCGCCGCCGCGATCATGCTGCACGGCATCGCCACTCTGCCCCAGGGGCCGCGCGGCGGCTGGGCGCTGGGCGCCGGCGCCATCCTGATGCTGCTTGCCGGCGGTGCGGCGGAAGCGGCCTTGTTCCTGCTGCTGGCGATGGGATTGCCGGGCCTGCTCGAAGCCTTCCGTTCGCCGCCGGCACGACGTGCGCTGGCGTGGGGGGTGGGCCTTGCCCTGGCGGCAAGCGCGGCATGGCTGGCCTACCTGACCACGCAGGCCATTCCGCTCAGGCAGGCGCTCAACCTGCAGCGCTGGCTAGGGGGCACGCCTCTGCGTCCGGCGTTCTACCTGAGCATTCTCGGCTGGTACGCCTGGCCGGCATGGCCGCTGGCCGCCTGGGCGCTCTATCGCGGCCGGCGTCAGTGGCGCACCCCGGGCATCGTGCTGCCGGTGGGCGTGCTGCTGGGCCTGCTCGCCCTGTATGTATTCGACACCGATCCCGGCGAGGAACAAGGCCTCATTCTGCTGCTGCCGCTCGCCTTGCTGGGGGCGTCCGGCCTCTACACCCTGCGACGCGGCGCCGCCTATGCCTTGTTGTGGTTCGGCATCATGCTGTTCGGCTTTCTCGCCCTGGTCCTGTGGGTCTACTGGAGCGCACACGACCTCGGCAGTCCGGCGCGGCTGGCGGCGCGGCTGACCCGACTGGGCATGACGGGCGTGGGCGTGCTGCGTCCGTGGGCGCTCGCACTGGGCGTCGCCGTCACGCTGGCGTGGATCGTGTTCCTTGCCCGCATTCGCCGTTCGCCGCTGCGTCCGATCCTGGTGTGGACGGCCGGCATGACTTTCAGCTGGGGGCTGCTGATGGCGCTGTTCCAGGCGCCGCTCGACCAGCGCCTCTCCTACGCCAGCGTGGGCGCGGTGTTGGCGGCACGGGTGCCGCCGACGGAATGCATCCAGACCTACCAGGTGCGCAGCCAGCAGCGTCTGCTGCTGGCCTATCACAGCGGGCGCATGCTCGCGCCGGCCGACATCGGCTGCGCCTGGCTGCTGGTGGAGACGCGGCAGCGCGATATCGAGCCGCATATCTCCCCCGACTGGGTCAAAGTGTGGGACGGTGCCCGTCCCGGCGACCGCTCGGATCTTTTTCACCTGTATGGCCACCGCTGATACCCCCGGCATGCAGGACGTGACGGCCGTCATTCTGGCCGGCGGGCAGGGCCGCCGCATGGGCGGCGCGGACAAGGGGCTGGTCGACTATCAGGGCCGTCCGCTGGTCGAATGGGTATTGGCCGTGCTGGCGCCGCAGGTCGGGGAGACCGTCATCAGCGCCAATCGCAATCTCGAGCGTTACGCGGCCTATGGCCGGCGCGTCCTGCCGGACACCCTGCCCGATTATCCGGGCCCGCTGGCGGGCGTCTTGGCGGCGTTGCAGGCGGTGACGACGGACTGGCTGCTGGTCGTCCCGTGCGACACGCCGCACCTGCCTGCCGATCTGGCATTTCGCCTGCTGGGCGCGGCACAACTGGAAGGCGTGCCGCTGGCGGTGGCGGAGGACGACGCGCGCATACACCATAGCTGCTTCCTCGTGCATACCGACCAGCGCGAGCATCTGGCCGACTACCTGGCACGCGGCGAACGCGCAGTGCGTCATTGGCAGGCGGAACTGTCCTCGACCACCGTGCGATTTGACGCGGCGGCCTTTGCCAACCTCAATCGGCCTGACGATCTCCAGCCCTAGCCCGCTCGTCCATTTTGGACGGGGCCGATCCAGATCCAGTCAGCCTTGGCGGCTCTCCGTGATCTGCGCGCAATACTGCTGCAAATGTTCCGGCACGCCGGGCGGACAGGTGCCGCATTCGCGGTTGCCGGGGACGGCATAGTCGATGAACTTGGGGTAGGCAAGCTTCAATTCGTCCATCAGCCGGACAAAATCATCCAGCGTCCGGTCGCCGCCGAGCCGGGGGTTGCGCGCCTTTTCCTGGCCGATGGTGCTGATGCGGCGCTGCTCGTAATCGTGGGCGGGATAGACCAGCGTAGCGTCGTCGAGCGCGAACAGCTTGCCGCGCACCGAGTGATACAGCGCGGTGGCGTCGCCATTCTGGAAGTCGGTGCGGCCGCAGCCCTCGATCAGCAGGGCGTCGCCGCTGTAGAGGCGTCCGTCATGCAGGTAGGCGAAGTGGTTGTCGGTATGGCCGGGGGTATGGAGCGGCACGAGTTCGACCGAGCCCATTTTGAACGGCGTCCCTTCGGCAATGCCGACCTCGGTGCACGGCAGCCGGTCGAATGCGGGGCCGGCGATGCGGCTGCCGGCAATGGCCTTGAGTTTATTGGCCGAGGTGATGTGGTCGGCGTGGATATGCGTTTCCAGCGTGAACGCGAGCTTCAGTCCGAGTGCGTTGACCGTGGCCAGGTCGCGTTCCCAGGCCGGCAGAACCGGATCGATCAAAAGGGCCTGGCCGGTTTCCTCGCACCCCAGAAGATAGGTGTAGGTACTGGAAATGGGCTCGAACAGTTGTTTGAAAATCATGTCATGCTCCCAAGGCTAGTCAGGATGCGGCCATCGCCTCGTCCAAAAGTTCCACCCAGTGCCGTACCGGGATCGGGCTGGCCGATTGCAGATGGGTCAGGCAGCCGATATTGGCGGTCGCGATCATCTCTGGCGCACCGGCTTGCAGATGGCCGAGCTTGCGGGTCTTGAGCGCGCCGGCGATCTCGGGCTGCAGGATCGAATAGGTGCCGGCCGAGCCGCAGCACAGGTGTTTCTCCGCCACCGGCGTGAGCTCAAAGCCGGCGTCGATCAGCAGCGCCTCGACGGCGCCGCCGAGTTTCTGCCCGTGCTGCAGGGTGCAGGGCGGATGGTAGGCGATGCGCTTGCGGGTGAGTGGTGAGCGGTGAGGGGTGAGTGGTTTCAGCGCGTCGCGCTCGGCGGCGAGAATTTCAGAGATATCTCGTGTCGCGGCGGAGATGCGCGCGGCTTTGTCGGCGTAGGCGGGGTCGTGGCGCAGCAGCCAGCCGTAGTCCTTCACCATCACGCCGCAGCCCGAGGCCGTCATCACGACGGCTTCCGCCCCGGCCTCGAGATGCGGCAGCCAGGCGTCGATGTTGCGGCGCGCGGCGGCGAGTCCCGCGTCGGTGTCGTTGAGGTGGTACGCCAGCGCGCCGCAGCAGCCGGCCTCGTCCGCGGCGATCAGCGAGATGCCGATGCGGTCGAGCACACGCGCGGTGGCGGCATTGATGTTGGGCTTGAGGCCGGGTTGCACGCAGCCTTGCAAGACCAGCATGCGGCGAGGGTGGCGCGGTGCGGGCCAGGCGCCTGCGGTCTCCGTTGGCGGAATGCGGGACTTCAGAAAATCGGGCATGAGGCTGCGCACCCCCTGGCCGAGCTTCAACGCGCTGTTGAACAGCATGGATGAGCCGAGGCCGGTCTTGAGCGCAGTGCGCCTCACGGACTCGGCGATGCCGCGCCCGACTTTGTCTTCCACGATGTGGCGGCCGATGTCGAGCAGCTTGCCGTATTCCACGCCCGACGGGCAGGTGGTCTCGCAGTTCCGGCAGGTCAGGCAGCGGTCGAGGTGGAGCTGGGTCTTGGCCGTCGGCGTCGCCCCTTCGAGCACCTGCTTCATCAGATAGATGCGGCCGCGTGGCGAGTCGAGTTCGTTGCCGAGAATCTGGTAGGTCGGACAGGTGGCGAGGCAGAAGCCGCAATGCACGCAATTGCGCAGGATGCGCTCGGCGACGTCGCCTTCGGGGGTGTTGCGATAAGGTTCGGCGAGCGTGGTCTGCATGTCAGAGCGGGTTGGAAAGTTCGATCAGATTGCCGTCGGGGTCGTGCACATAGACTGACAGGAGGGGACCTTGCGCGCCGGTGCGTTCGACTGGACCGGCTTCGATGGCGACGCCCTGTGCGGTGAGTTGGCGCGAGATGTCGGCGATGGGCGTGCGCGCGAGCAGGCAGAGGTCGGCCGCGTCCGGCGTGGGATGCGCCGCTTTCGGCTCGAATTCGCGCCCTGCCTGATGCAGGTTCAATTTGCAGCGGCCAAAGGCCAGTGCCCGCCGGTCCTCGCCGAAAATCACCTCGCGCATGCCCAGCACACGTGTGTAGAAGGCCACGCTGGCAGGAATGTCGCGTACGGTCAGCACCACGTGATCAATTGCGTCGAGATCCATTCAGAATTCCGGATACAGGCGACCGCGGTTGAGAATGCCCTTGGGATCGAAGCGCTGCTTCAGGTTGCGATGCAGGGCCCGCAGGGCCGGGGCAAGCGGGGCGAAAGCGCCGTCGATGGGCGCCGAACCGCGAAACAGGGTGGCATGCCCGCCTGCTATTTTCGCCGCGTCGCGCAGAGTGGCTGCAGGCAGATCGGACGCCAGCCAGCGCACGGCCCCGCCCCACTCGATCCACACGGCGCTGCCGAGATTCAGGGGCGGCGTGGTCGGCTTGACCGCCAGTCGCCAGAGCGGGCGCTTGTCGAAGAAAGGTGTGGCCTGGTCGCGCAGGCGCTGCCAGAAGGCGGCGGCGTCATGCAGCAACTCGCCGCCGAGCCGGGCCTGCGCCCCATGTACCGCGGATTCCGCGCCCGACAGCCGCACCGTCAGCAGGCCCGCATGCCATGAGGTGGCCGACAGCGGCAGCGGCTGTCCCGCCCACCGGTTCATGTTCTCGATCGCGGTGGTTTCGTCGAGTTCGAATTGCAGCGTGGTTTCCGCTGCCGGTTTCGGCAGCACCTTGAGCGACACCTCGGTAATCAGGCCGAGCGTGCCGAGCGCACCAGCCATCAGCCGGGACACGTCGTAGCCGGCGACATTCTTGATCACCTGGCCGCCGAAGCGCAGCGGCTGGCCGGTGCCGTCGATCATGCGCACGCCGAGCACGAAGTCGCGTGCGGCACCGGCATACGGTCGGCGCGGGCCGGACAGGCCGGTGGCGATGCTGCCACCCAGCGTGGCTGCACCGCCGAAGTGCGGCGGTTCGAACGCCAACATCTGGTTCCGTTCGGCAAGCGCGGTTTCGATCTCGGCCAGTGGCGTGCCGGCACGGGCGGTCAGCACCAGTTCCTTGGACTGGTAGTCGACGATGCCAGTGAGCGTGCGCGTGCTGAGCACCTCGCCTTCGTCGGCGTTGCCGTAGAAGGTCTTGCTGCCGCCACCCTGAAGAATGAGCGGCGAGTCTTCGGCGTGGGCCGCGCGGATGCGGTCGATGAAGGTCTCCAGCATCAGAACCTCGGCAACTCGGGGTGAGGGAGCTGGCCGCCGTGGATGTGCATCGCACCCCACTCGGCGCAGCGGTGCAGCTCGGGCACGGCCTTGCCGGGGTTGAGCAGCGTGTCGGGATCAAACGCGGCCTTCACCTCGTGGAAACGCGTCAGTTCCGGCGTGGCGAACTGCGCGCACATCTGGTTGATCTTCTCCAGGCCGACGCCGTGTTCGCCGGTGATGGTGCCGCCGACCTCGACGCACAATTCCAGGATCTTGCTGCCGAAGGCTTCGGCCTGATGCAGTTCGCCCGGCTGGTTGGCGTCGAACAGGATCAGCGGGTGCAGGTTGCCATCGCCGGCATGGAACACGTTGGCGACGGCCAGACCGAACTCGACGCTCATCTCGCTGATGCGGCGCAGAACGTGCGGCAGCTGGGCGCGCGGAATGGTGCCGTCCATGCAGTAGTAGTCGGGCGCCAGCCGTCCCACGGCAGGGAACGCCGCCTTGCGCCCGGCCCAGAACCGGAGGCGCTGTTCCTCGCTCTCGGCCGTGTGGATCTCGATCGCGCCGGAGGCCGCGAGTACTTCGTGCACGGTGAAGATGTCGTCCGAGACTTCCTCGTTGACGCCGTCAACCTCGCACAGCAGCAGGGCTTCGCAGTCGAGCGGGTAGCCGGCGTGGACGAAGGCTTCGGCGGCCTGGATGGCGAGGCGATCCATCATCTCCAGTCCGGCCGGAATGACCCCGGCGGCGATGATGTTGCCCACCGCGGCACCGGCTTTCGCCACGTCGTCGAACGCGGCCAGCACCACCTGCGCGCGCTGGGGTCGCGGCAGCAGCTTGACCGTGACCTCGGTGATCACCGCCAGCATGCCCTCGGAACCGGTCATCAACGCCAGCAGGTCGTAGCCCGGACTGTCGAGCGTGTCGCTGCCGATTTCAAGCAGTTCGCCGGCGATGGTCCAGACGCGCAGTTTGAGGATGTTGTGTACGGTGAGGCCGTATTTCAGGCAGTGCACGCCGCCGGAGTTTTCCGCCACGTTGCCGCCGATCGAACAGGCGATCTGTGACGACGGGTCGGGCGCGTAATAGAGGCCGTGTACGGCGGCGGCTTCGGAAATTGCGAGGTTGCGCACCCCGGGCTGCACCGTCGCCGTCCGGGCCAGCGGGTCGATGTGCCTGATCTGATTGAGCTTGGACAGCACCAGCAGTACCGCGCCGTCGACAGGCAGCGCGCCGGCAGCCAGACCGGTGCCGGCGCCGCGCGCCACCACCGCCACCTGGTTGGCATGGCACAGCCGCAGGATCGCTGCCACTTGCGACTCGTTTTCCGGCAGCGCCACCACGTCGGGCGTGTTGCGGTACGCGGACAGACCGTCGCTCTCGAACGGCACGAGATCCTCGCGCGCGTGAAGCACGCAATGGTCGGGCAGCAGTTTGCGTAGCTGGGACAGAAAAGCGGGGCTGAGCATGAAAAGCGATGTGTACGTTCAGGCTGCGAGTGTAGCCGGGCTTGCCTGCGCGTGCGAGGGTGCGAGTCGTCGATAGGCCTCGGCCAGCGCGCCGTCGCCGCCGACATTGCCAGGGAAGATGACGACGGGTAATTGCGGTAGACGATGGTCAGGCGGCGTCTGCACCACGGTGACGCCGGGCAGGATCTGCCCCAGCACGCGCGATGCGGTCAGTGCCAGCCCGGTCGACAGCACGTCGTTGGAGGTGATGCCGCCCTTGCTGATGAGGAAGCCGAGCGTGTCCGGCAGCCGTTTCACCACGTCCATCAGCGTGCCCGACACCGACTCGCCAAACGTCAGGCGTTCTGCAATGTTGGCGAATTGCCGTTCGCTACGGCTAGTGAACACTACCGGGGTGAGGCCGCGTGCGTGGGCGTGGGCGATGCCGGCGGTGAGCTCGTCGACCACCGCGGCGCGCGCGTCGGGCAGGCGGGCAACGTCGAGCGGCAGGCCGACCACGCCGCGTTCCTTCAACAACGCGGTGAGTTGTGCGGTGGTCTTGGCGACGTGCGAGCCGACCACGACCGCGCCGGGCTGACGGTCGCGCACCAGGGTGGCGAAGGCTTCGGCGGCCACCGGCTGCGGCGGCAGCTTCGCCAACGCGGTGAGCAGCGAGGCGGCGCTGCGGAACAGCCATCGCTTGCCGCCGGCCGCGGCCTTCAGCGCAGCGTCGGCGAACAGCCGGTAGTCGTCCGCCGTTTCGCCGTCGATCACCCCCACCTGATTGTCGTGCAGCGCCGCCAGCCAGGCGTCCGCCTGCCCTGTGCGCAGATCGGCCAGCGTCAGGCGCCGTACCGAATCGGATGCCACGCGGCCGTTTGTCTTCTCGGCGACATAGTCCGGCAGATACGCCGTGCGATAGCCGAACACCGAGTCGCGCGCGAACTCGGTCTCGTGGGTCGGCACCGGTTTGCCGTCGACGATCAAATAATGCGTGCTGTCACGCGTGATGCGGCCGCCTTCGAAGAAAGCCGGCGTCAGCAGCGTCGCGTCGAATGGCCCGAGCACGGCGTTCATCACGTCGGTCTCCACCGGATAGTGGCCGCGCAGGGTGGAATCCGAGCGCGACACGAACAGGACCGGCCCGGGGAAATCGGGGAGCGCGAGCCTGAGGTTTTCACACACCTCGCGCGTCACGGCGGCCGCGCGTTCCGCATCCATCCCGCGCGTATTGGTGAGAATGAAGAACAGCGGCGCCGCATCGGCCAGCGCCGTCTTCAGCGTGGCGACATCCCAGCGCGTCAGCAGTAGACAGGAATGCACCGTCTGCGAGCCGGTGGGGTCGTCGTCGAGAACGACGATCTTGGGGCTCATGATGCCGTGCGCTCCAGCATGGCCAACGCGCGTGCGCTCATGGCCTGCGCATTCATGCCGTTGAAGTCGAACAGCTGCTGCGGGCTGGCGGTGGTTTCGCCGCGTTTCCAGCAGAACACATCTCGCTGGGCGGCCTGGCTACGCAGCAAAACCGGCTCGAGCGGTGCCGACGGGCCGCCGCTGATGCCGAGCAGGACGTCGCCGTGGAACATCGCCTTGAAGGTGTCGTCGTCCATGAAGCGGCCGTCGGGCTCCGACACGCTGCCCCACAGCACGTCGCCCGGACGGTACAGGCGACGCGGGTTGACCACGGCGACGATGCGGGAGCCGATGCCGGATTCGGCCAGTTTCTCGGCCGCGGCGAACACCGGCTGCAGCACCATGTCGCCGGTCACGGCGAACACGACCGACTGCTTGCCGGGATGCTCCTGCAGCACGATCGCGCCCTGCTCGATGGCGGCATCGCCCTGTGCGAGCGAGGTACGCACCGGCAGCGGCGACTTCGATGCGGTGATGACGATGCCCTTGTTTTTCTGCTTCAGCGCCCAGCCGTAGCTCGCCTGGATCATGTTGGCGTCGACCGGGAACAGCGGGTAGACGTTGCCATTGCGCATCATCGCGGCGAAGTAGCTTTCGACTTCGGGGCGCTGGTGGGTCCAGCCGTTGCGGCCCTGCTCGAGCGCACCGGCAGTGAACAGGCACACCGTCGCGGGCGTCGGGCGGCGCAACTCGGCCATCGCCTGCGTCACCGTCTGCCAGATCGGCAGGCCGTTGATCGCGAACGACTCGTAGCTGCACCACAGGCTGCGTCCGCCGAACAGCGCGATGCCCACCGCCAGGCCGGCGCAGGCGTCCTCGTTGAGCGGTTCGTAGACCTGGCCGGACGGACCCTGGAAATACAGGTCGTCGGCGGTCGGGTGGCGGATCGTCAACGCCTTGTTGATGTTGGCCATGCCCGAGGCCTCGTTGCCGTCGGCGTTGGTGACCACGAACATCGGGTCGCGCTTGCCCACCTCGCCGACCACATTGCCGAAGGCGGTAGTGGGCACATGGTTTTCGCCGAGGGCGAATTCGGTCAGCGGCAGGCCATCCAGGCTGGGCAGCTCGCGCACGCTTTCGGTCACCGCGATGCGTGCGGCGGGCCCGCCGCCAGCGTGACGGAAGTTTTCCCGCGTGATTTCCCAGGCCTTGATCGGCAGCGCGCGGCGCTGCAATCCGCCCTTCACGTCGTCGGAGTCGAGCGTGTGGTGGGCATAGAGGTTGTGCGACTTGGCGCCGGTGGCGTGCACGCCTGCGCCCTTCAGCTGTTTGATGATGAGGCAGCTGCGGCGGCCCGACAGTGCACCGCGTGCGGCGTCGTCGGATGCCTTCAGCACCGCGCCGGTGAACGCCATGCGTGCGTCGAAACCGAAGGTGGTGCTGTCGGTATACACCGGGGCATCGGGCGTGTCGGCGAATTCGCGGGCGTCGATCAGATAGACGTCGTCGAAGCCGTGCGCGCGCCAGTAGTCGGTCATGCGCGTGTTGTCCCACAGCGACACCATGCTGTGGTGTTCCTGCGAATAGCCGTTCCACACCAGCACCGGCAGGTAGTTGGTGACGTCGGGGTAGGCGGTGGCGAAATGCTGGAACGCACTCATGATGTAGGGCTCGCCCAACCCGCCGTCGCCGATGGTGACCGGGAACAGCTTGTCGCGGTGCAGATAAGCGCCGGCCATGGCGAAATGCTGGCCTTGTCCGAGCGGACCGGCGGGCGCGAGCAGGCCGGGAATCGCACCCGACAGGTGGCCGAGGAGGCCGTGGCGCTCGCGGAAGCGGGTACGCATCTCTGCCACCGTGTGAATGCCCATGTCCTCGAGCGAGGTATCGAGGAACATAGCCGAATAGAAGCCGGGGGCGTGGTGGCCGACCTCAGTCACCATGTTGCGGTGGCCCAGCAGATGCAGCGCGGCGACCGCGTCGGCGCTGGAGGCGAAGCCACCGGGGTGGCCGGAGGACTTGCTGCCGGTGACCTGCAGCGTCAGGTAGCGCAGCGCGTCGGCGGCGAGCAGCGTTTGATAGATCGCGGCCTCGCTCGATGCATCCGGCAGCGCGGGCTGGTTCGGCCCCAGCAGCGGCGATGCGCCCAGGCGGTCGATTTCGGGGAAGCTGTCGGCGAAATACTGGATGCCTTCGCAAAACGCAGGGAGGGTCTGGGGGGTGGACTGCATCTGGGCGCTCATGGCTATGCCTTTCACAATATGAAAATGTTTCACATGATGTGAAACGATAAGCGTATTGAAGCAGTAAACTGCCAACAGTTTCACATTGCGTGATAAATTTTCACTTTATGAAAAACGGTGCTTCTTCCATCCAGGTCCTCGACCGCGCCATGGCGCTGGTCGGTGTACTCGCCCGCGCACCGGGTCCGGCCAGCCTGACCCGGTTGGCCGAGCAGGCCGGTCTGCATACCGCCAGCGCCCACCGCATCCTCGGTGCATTGATGGCGCATGGCTTGATCGAGAAGACGGGCGCCGGCGAGTACGACCTGGGCGTACGTTGGTTGGAAGTGGGCAATCGCTTACGTGCACGGCTCAATATCCGCCAGGTGGCGATGCCGTACATGCAGCAACTGGCCGAGTTGACCGGCGAGACGGTCAACCTGATCGTGCGGCGCGGCGACGAGGCGGTCTACGTCGAGCGGGTGTCGGGCGGTCAGACGCTGATCCAGGTGGTGCAGGTGGTGGGCGCGCATGCGCCGCTCCACGTCACCGCGGTGGGCAAGATCTTCCTCGCCGAGGACAGCGTCAGCGGGGTAATGGGCTATGCCGAGCGTACCGGCCTGCCGGCCTATACGCCGAATACCTTGACCACACTGGAACGCCTGTCGAGTGAACTGGACACCATCCGCCGCGACCAACTGGCCCGCGACCGCGAGGAGGCCGAACTGGGTGTGGCCTGCATCGGCGCGCCGATACGCGATGCCGAAGGCAAGCTGGTGGCAGGCCTGTCGATCTCGGCACCGGCCGATCGCCACAAGCCGGGCTGGGCCGAGGCCTTGAAAAAAGCCGCCGGACAGACCGGCGCTGCGTTGGGCTACCAGGCCATCGTCTGAAACGAAGCGGGGCACGGGTGGCGTGGTGCGTGCGCGTTGTCGAAGGATTTTACAAATCGCCCCGAATAAGCCTGCCCAGCCGGGGTGTGGGCGCACGCGATATTTGTAAGTCATTGAATTAAATACTGGATTCTGTGGTGCACGTGTGGGCTGGCATGCTCCGTGCTCATTAGCCGGGCGGGCAGTTGCAAGGAATGGACAATCTGCCCGCCAGCACAAACCAGATCGAGCGGAAAGCGGAGAAAATGAAAACCAACCTGAATAAACTGAGCCTCGCGCTCCTGCTGGCAGCGGGCATGACCTCGGCCCATGCCACGTATATCGAATCGGGCGACGCCTCGAATTTCCTGGCCTCAGCCCAACTGGCAACCGATATGCAGATCCAGGGCACGATCGGCCAGGACGACGAAGGCGATGTGTACGAACTCGTTTTCGCTACCGGCGGTCTGCTGACGATCAACGCCACGGGCCAGATTGGGACGAATTTGGATACCAACATCGCCCTGTTCGATGCGGGCTCCCAGGCCCTGATCGGAAACGACGATTCGGGTGGCCTTGATTCGATGCTGACCTATGCCATCAGTGCCGGGACCTATTACATCGGCATCGGCGATTACGAAATGTACGCGATCAATGCCAGCAACCAGGCTTGGTTCATGGATGGCATGCCGCCGGCCGGATTCGGTGCCGTGTCGCATGTTGAAAACCTGATCTCGATTGATCCGGGCGCCTACACGCTGACCTTGTCCGTGCAACCGCGAAGCAACGGGGTGCCGGAACCGGCCACTGTGGGTCTGCTTGGCCTGGGTCTGCTCGGCCTGGGCATGATGCGGCGCAAACGGGCCTGACCGGCCGCTCAGGGGTGCCCGGCTGCCGCGCAGGCCAGTGCTCAAGCCCGACCTCGGCGTCGGGCTTTTTCATGGGATAGGTCGGATGCGAGGGTTGCCAACAGGCGGTGCCGGCCCCGGAACCGCGCAAAATATGCCGCCACGTTACCGCGTGGCATCTGGCTCGAAGCGGCTGCTTGCCGTGCGGCGTTTTTATTGGCACTGTGCGGCCATGACTGCCATCCCCGCGCCTTTCGTCGCCACCCGTTATCAGATCGCCGCCTGGCTGCTGATGGCGGCCGGTCTGTCGTTCACCCTGATGTTTCACCTGCTCCCTGCCTTGCTGTCCGGTTTGCTGGTGGTTCAGCTGGTGCACATGCTGGCGCCGCGTTTTGTGATCGGCCGCCTCGATCATGCCTGGGCCAAGGTGCTGGTGGTGTCCCTGATCACGCTGACGGTGCTCGGCGCGCTGGGGGGGCTCACCGCAGGCGTGATTCTCTATTTGCGTACCGAAGGCGGGCTGGCCGGGCTACTGACCAAAATGGCCGAGATCATCGAGAACTCGCGCCAATTGCTGCCGCTGTGGGCGGCCGCCTGGTTGCCGCAGGGGGATGGATCGGTCATCCGGGCGGGGCTGGTCGAATGGCTGCGCACCCATGCACTGGATATTCGCAAATTCAGCGGCGACGCCGGACGCGTCCTGCTGCATTTCATCATCGGCCTCATCATCGGCAGCTTCATTGCCCTGCGCGAGGCGCGCCAGACCCAGGCGCTGGCGCCGCTGGCCCAGGCGATGTGCGAGCGCGTGTCGCGCCTGGGCGAGGCGTTCCGCCGCGTGGTGTTCGCGCAGGTTCGCATCTCGGCGCTGAATGCGCTGCTGACCGGTATTTACCTGCTGCTGGTGCTACCCGCCTTCGGCGTGCATCTGCCGTTTACCAAGACCATGATCGTCGTCACTTTCCTCGTTGGCCTGCTGCCGGTACTGGGCAACCTCGTGTCCAACACGATCATCGTCATCATCTCGCTTTCCCATTCGCTGCATGTGGCGGCTGCGTCCCTGACGTTCCTGATCCTCATCCACAAGCTCGAATATTTCGTGAATGCCCGTATCATCGGCGGGCAGATCCAGGCGCGGGCGTGGGAACTGCTGATCGCCATGCTGGTGATGGATGCCGCGTTCGGCGTGCAGGGTGTCATCGCCGCGCCGATCATTTACGCCTACATCAAAAAAGAACTGTCCGACAGGGAGTTAATTTAAGCATGTCCAACGACACCGAATCACTCGTCATCACTGCCAGCGGCGAGGACAAAATCGGCCTGGTGGAAGGGTTCACGCGACGCATTTCGGATAGCGGCTGCAATATCGAGGAGTCGCGCATGGCCGCGCTCGGCGGGCGCTTTGCGCTGCTGATGCGGGTGTCGGGAAACTGGGATGCCCTGGCCAAACTGGAGGCGCGCCTCCCTGCCGTCGCCGAGGAACTCGGCTTGGCGCTGACCCAGCAGCGCACCCGCCCGACACGCGCCGACAAGCCGCTGATTCCCTACACCGTGGAAGTTGCCGCGCTCGACCAGCCCGGCATCGTCAACAGCCTGGCAAACTTCTTTGCCCGCTTGCATATCAACATCGAGGCGCTCGACACCGAGACCTATCCGGCCCCGCATACCGGCGCCCCGATGTTTGCCGTCCACATGACGCTCGGCATTCCCGCCGACACCCATATCGCCACGCTGCGCGGCGATTTTCTCGACTATTGCGACGACCAGAATCTCGACGCGACGTTTGAACCGGTACGGATGTGAGGACGATGACGATGGGGCGACGAAACCACGCGAATCGAATCGGACAGGCTGCCCTGCTGGCGCTGGTGTTGCATGCCGGGACCGCGCAGGCGGGACCGTATTCGGACGATCTGGCCAAATGCCTGGTCGAATCGACGACGGCGGCCGACAAGAATGCGCTGGTCAAATGGATGTTTGCCACCGCGGCCCTGCATCCTGCGGTCAAATCGATCGCATCGGTCACCGATGCAGAGCGCGCCCAGTCAACCCGGTCCACGGCGGAGTTGTTTGTGAAGCTGCTGACCGAATCGTGTCGCGCGCAGGCGCAACAGGCCGTGAAATATGAAGGCGCCACCGCACTGCAGACCGGTTTCCAGATACTGGGTCAGGTCGCCGCCCGAGAATTGTTCGCCGACCCGAACGTGGCCCAGGGCCTGGCCGAACTGGAGCAATACATCGACAGCCGGAAAATCGAGCAGGCGCTTGCGCCGCAGCGATAGTCCGGCCTGGTTCCGGTTCAGTCCTGTATCTGCGTAAAGGAGGGGCGCCGGATTATTCGTCGGCGCTGACGCCGAGCTCGATGTAATACATCGGCATGACCTCGGCCTCCGGGTTTTTGCGCGGTTGACTGCGTATCAGCGCCGCCTCGACGCGCGCGGCCTGCAGCGCCGTGCGGTCGAGCACGATGGGATAGAGCCGGCAGTGCTTCTCGATCAGTTCGGCCTGCTGGAATGCGCAGGATTCGAGCTGGCCGCGCGCGGCCATGTCGAGATGCGGCAGCAACAGCATCCACGGCGCCTGCCACGCGTGGTAATCATGCACCAGCCGGGTGTGCGCCTCGTCCATGCCGGCAGTGGAGATGAACAGCTGCGGAAAGGCGTCGGCCTCGAGCACGCGGCCGCGCAGGTGATCGCCGTCCTTGAGCGTATGCAGGCCCAGCCCGGCGCCGTCATCCGAGCGGCGGAACCATTGCACCACGCCGCTGGCGAGGCCGTTCACATGGCGCGTCAGGTACACGCCGGCGGGCTCGTCGAGCCCGGCCACCGCCGCGCTCTGGAAATGTTCCTGTGCCGCCATGCCGGCGCGCCAGTCGAGCGGGGGCTTGGTGTCGGTCTCGGTGTCGGTGCGCACGCTATGCAGCAGGGCGAGCGGCTGGTCGTGCCGGTCGAGCAGCCAGAGCTCGAACTGGTCGCGGAAGGCGAAGGGCACCTCGCGATGCACCTTGAGCAGATGCTCGTAGACCACGGCGCCCATGTCCTCCAGTCGCCTGAAGTCGTCCGAGGGAAAGAGCGGGCCGCGCTTCAGGCCTCTTTCCGCCGACCAGTGGCCATAGCGGATGTCGGAAATCTGCGCGCGCCGGCCGTCACGTCCCAGGCCATCGAGCAGGGCGTCGTTGGCCACATAGATGTCCCACTCGACGCCGTCGGTCGTCACCGCCTCGGCCGACTGGTATCGGATCGTGTGCACCACCCCGCGAAACGGGTTGAGCAGGCGCTGGGCGTAGCATTCGATCTGCATGGGCGGGGACTCTCCTCGGCGATTGGCGATCAATTAGGTGAGGGCGGGTGTGCTGTCGACGTGTCGTGGGTTGCCGTGCTCATCCAGGCGAACAGCGAGGCGCGCATGGCTTCCTCCACCGGCATGTCGATCTGCTGCACCCAGGCGCGTGGCACAAAGACGGTATATCCGCCGATCATGTAGCCCATCGGCAGATAGACCGCCACGCGGTCGCCCTGCAGGAAACCGGCGGGCAAGGTGTCGACGCTCTGGCGCGTGATCAGCCCCACGACTTCGAGCGCCTGTCCCGGAATCTTCAGGACGACGACCGTTTGCTGCGCGGCCGCATCGCGGCGGGGCGAAAAATAATCGGCAAAATCCTTGAGCGACGAATAAATGCTCTTTACGACGGGCAGGTTGGTGAAGGGCAATTCCACCAGCGACAGCAGCTTGCCCACGCCGGGCTGCGACACGAGGATGCCGAGCAGGAAAATACAGGCCACGCCCAGCCCCAGCCCCATTCCCGGTACGTAATATTCGCCGATCAGGGGGCGCGTCAGTTGCATGGCCAGCGTCTCGCTCCAGTGCAGAAAGACGTACAGCAGGTAGACCGTCAGGCCGAGCGGCAGCGCAGTGAGCAGTCCGCGTAGAAAATACTGGGAGATGCGTTTCATCGGTTTCGGGGCCGGGGGGCAGCCATCATTTCATCCTGTCCCCTTAGCATAGCAGCGACGGGCTACGAGCCGTGGGAGAGGACCGGCCGGCCGAAATGCGCGTTGATACGACCGGCCCGCTATCCCACCCAAAATATTTGTGCGACGAGGCTTCAGTCCCGGGTGGCGTTGCCGATTATTCACGTGATGCGTCCAAGTCTGTTGTGGGGGAATGTAGCGTGCTGAATCGTCTTGTCGGAATGTGGTCGGGTAATCGGGAAAATACAGTTGCGCCGCCACCGCCGCGCGTCGAGGCCGTCGAGCCCCAGCCGGCAGCCAGGCCGGCCGGCAAAGCGCCGTCGGTCATGCGTCGCGAGGCCATGCTGGGACGCGACCAGCGCGTCGCAGGCTATACCTTCATGTTGCGCCGCACGGCCGACGAACACCCCGATCCGAACCTGCCCGATGTGCAGCGCCTCTACGATGAAACCCTGCTGGGCAACCTGCAGCGTATGGATATCGCGCGCCTGCTGGGACAGCGCCTGGCTTTCGTGCCGATTTCGCCGGCGACCCTGGACCACCCACTCATCGGGGAATGGCCCGCTACCGGCACGGTCTGGCTCCTGAACATCGACGCCCGGGCCACGGTGGACGCGTCTCTGCTGGCCCGGCTGGCTGAACTGAAAACGCGTGGATTCAGTTTTGCGGTGCAGGCGGATGCAGCCATCCGCCCCGAACACCATGCGCTTCTGCCGCATATGGATTATGTGGTGATGGATGTCAGCAGCGAGGACATTCCCGCCATCACCGCGCAAATCGCCGCCGTGTCCAAACTGGCTGCGGGCAAGCGGCTGGTCGCGACCGACGTGCAGACGCTGGAAGCGTTTCACATGTGCCACAAGCTGCAGTTCGCGCTGTTCATGGGGCCGTTCATCACCCGTCGCGAAAATCTCGGCAACCCGGTCATGGGGCCATCGCGCGCCAAGGTACTGGACCTGATGAACCGGGTGCGTACCGGTGCCGAGCAGCCGGAACTGGCCGCCCAGTTCCGCCACGACCCGGCGTTGTCGGTGCGTCTGCTGCGCTACGTCAACTCGCCCGGCATGGGCCTGATGAACAAGATCGGCGGCATCGAACAGGCATTGATGGTGATGGGGCAGGACAAGCTCTATCGCTGGCTGACGCTGATCCTGTTTACTGGCGGCCAGACCCAGGAACTCGACCAGGCCGTTCTGGAAAATGCGCTGGTGCGCGGCCGAGTGGCCGAACAACTGGCCGGCCGCGCCCTGTTTGCCAAGGCGCGCGACGAAATTTTCGTCGCCGGACTGTTTTCCTTGCTGGATGTCGTGATGCACATGCCGATGGAGCAGGTATTGAAGCAGATCAGCCTGCCAGCCGAGATCACCGAGGCCATCGTCTCGCAGCGCGGCCCGTATGCACCCTATCTGGCGCTGGCCATTGCCTGCGAACAGGACGACCAGAGCAGCATCGAAGCCCTGGCCAAGCAGATCGGACGCGACGTGGCCGACATCAACGGCGTGCACATGGATGCATTGTTGTGGGCGCAGCAGCTGTCCGGCGACGTATGACCTGACATGCCGACCGCTCCGGACGCCGCATGGTGTGTCTACATGCTGCGCTGCGCCGACGGCACGCTCTACACCGGCATCACCACCGACATCGCCCGCCGCGTCGCCGAGCACAACGGCGAAGGCGGCCCGGGCGCCCGCTACACCCGCAGCCGGCGTCCGGTGCAACTGGTCTACGTCGAAGCCGCAGCCGATCGCGCCGAGGCGGCGCGGCGCGAAGCGGCGATCAAGCGCCTGGACCGCGTGCACAAGCTGGCGTTGTGCGCATCCGGCCTATAATCCCCACCCACTCAGCCTTTCAGGCGCCGCTGCAACTGCGGCATGGCCCCTTCGACGGCACGCTGCCCGGCATCGATCGCGACACCGCCCCGGTGAAATTCCATCAGCCCCAGGTCCGCGAGCAGCGGCGTCACCATCACGTCTGCCGGTTCGCCGGCCAGCCGGCTGCGCGTGATCAGCACCTGCATGATGTTGATGCTGCTTGCCAGTACGTCGAGCATGGCTGGCGGTTTGAGTCCGCTATCGTGGTTGATGCCGAGTTGCGACATGCTGTTCTGGATACGCGCCATCACGCTGTCGGTCAGGGTCTCAGGCTCTGCCGTGGTGCGCTCGCGCGGTCTGTCCTTGGCCGGCCGGGATTTGAGATGGCGGCCGAGCAGATGGGCGTTCAGATCGACTGCAATCACGAGGTCGGCGCCCATCGCCCGACATAGCGATACCGGAACCGGGTTGACCAGGCCGCCATCGACCAACCAGTTGCCGTCGTGCAGCGCAGGCGTGAACAGCCCGGGCAGCGCGATCGAGGCGCGCACCGCCTCCGTCACCTTCCCCTCGCGCAGCCAGATTTCGCGACCGCGTTGCAGGTCGGTGGCAACGGCGCCGAACGGGCGGGCCAGTTCGCGAATGTCGCGATCGACGAAATGGCTGCGGAAGAACTCGATCAGCCGGTCGCCCTTGATCAGCCCGCTGCCGAGCGAAAAATCCAGGAAGCCCACCACGGTCTGCAGGTGCAGGCTGCGCACCCAGGTCTCCAGTCGGTCGAGTTCGCCGCCGACATAGGCGGCGCCCACCAGTGCACCGATGGAGGTGCCGCAGACCAAGTCGGGTTCGATGCCGGCGTCCGCCAGTGCGCGGATGACGCCGATATGGGCCCAGCCGCGCGCCGAACCGCCGCCGAGCGCCAGACCGATGAGGGGAGGTTTGCTCACGATGGGGTCAATCCGCCTCGCGCTCGAGGCCGCAGCATTGCACCCGTTCGCCGGCCGGCTCGCTCAGAATGGCGCCGGTGACCGGGTTGGGACGGAACACGGTGCAGCCTTTGAGGCCCAGTGCATGCGCCTGCCGGTACAGATCCTCGAAACGCTCGAACGGGATGTCGGCGGCGACATTGATGGTTTTCGAAATGGCGTTGTCGACGAAGGGCTGGAGCGCTGCCTGCATGTGCAGATGGGCGATGGGGTCGATCTGCTGCGCTTCGATCAGTGCAGGCGGCAGACCAGTATGGCCTTGCTGCTGCCACAGGTGGGCGGCGTGGTCGACCACGCGATGGGTGTGATACTGGCCGTCCGCTTCGAGCACGCGGCGCTCCGCTTCGGCGGAGAAAATGGGCTCGATGCCGCTGGAAAGATTGTTGGCGAGCAGGCTGATGGTGCCGGCCGGCGCGATGGCCAATACATGGCTGTTGCGGATGCCGTGTGCGGCGATGGCGTCGCGAATGCCGGCCGGCAGTCGGGTGGCGAAACCGCTCGCCAGGAAGGCATCGCGCTCGAAGGCAGGAAACGCGCCTTTCTCGTGTGCGAGTTCGACCGACGCCTGATAAGCATGGTCGCGTACCGCCTGCATCGCCTGCGCGGCCAGGCGTTGCGCAGCTTCGCTGTCGTAGCGCAGGCCCAGTAGTACCAGTGCGTCAGCCAGTCCGGTGATGCCGAGGCCGATGCGACGTTTCAGGTGCGCTTCCTGGGCCTGCGCCGGCAGTGGGTAGCGCGAGACGTCGATGACATTGTCGAGAAAACGTACCGCGTGCGCTGCCGCGTCGGCCAGTGCGGCGAGATCGAGGCGGGCGTCGGCGGTAAAAGGCGATGTCACGAAGGCGGTCAGATTGAGCGAGCCGAGATCGCAGGCGCCATAGGGCGGCAGCGGGATCTCGCCGCAGGGATTGGTGGCGGTCAAGGTCTCGCGGCCCGCCAGCGTGTTGTCGCGGTTGATGGTGTCGGCGAACAACACGCCAGGCTCGGCGGTGTCGTAGGCGGCGCGCAGGATGCGCTGCCACAGGACGCGCGCTTTCACCGTATGTGCGCGGGCCAGACCGGGAAACGTCAGCGGCCAGTCGCGGTCCCGATCCACCGCCGCCATGAAAGCGTCGCTCACCAGTACCGACAGATTGAAATGCCGCAACACGGCGGGATCGCGCTTGGCGTCGACGAATTTCTCGATATCGGGATGGTCGCAGCGCAGCGTCGCCATCATGGCGCCGCGCCGTGTGCCGGTCGACAACAAGGTCGCGCACATCGCGTCCCATATATGCATGAACGACACCGGGCCGGAGGCGATGCTGCCGGTGGCCTGCGCCACCGTGCCGGCCGGGCGCAGGGTGGAAAAATCGTAGCCCACGCCGCCGCCGTGCTGCATGGTGAGCGCGCCTTCCTTCAGCGCTTCGAAAATGTGCTCGAGGTCGTCGGCGATCTCACCCATGACGAAGCAGTTGAACAGCGTCACCCGGCGGCCGGTGCCGGCGCCGGCAAGAATGCGCCCCCCGGGCAGGAAGCGGAAATCGTCCAGCAGCGTGGCGAAACGTTCGGCCCATTGTTCACGCCTGTCCGTTTCGGCCTGCGCGATCGCCTGCGCCACGCGCCGCCAGCTGGCGCGGATATCGGGCTCGCCTGCGGCACGGTAGCGGGTTTCCCAGATATGGCGGGAGATGTCCATGCTGAATGGGTCGGTCGTCTTCATGCGGATACGATGTCAGGCGGCGTTTGAGGCATTATCTGCCTCCTGACGTTTTCTGGGCAGCGGTCCTTTGGATATGGCTGCTTTGTTTCTGACCATGATGGACTCGACCCACCCGTATTCCGCCCTGACGCCGGACTGTGCCCTCGATGCGCTCGACAGTACCGGCCTCAAGGCCGACGGCCGCCTGCTGGCCTTGAACAGCTACGAGAACCGCGTCTACCAGATGGGCGTCGAAGACGCGCAGCCGGTCGTCGTCAAGTTCTATCGCCCCGAACGCTGGAGCGACGAAGCAATCCTGGAGGAACATGTCTATACGCAGGACCTGGCCGAGCGTGAAATCCCGGTAGTGGCGCCGCTGACTTTGAACGGCGTCACGCTCCATCGCCACGCCGGTTTCCGCTTTGCGGTCTATCCTAAACAGGGTGGTCGCATGCCCGAGTTCGACCGTGCCGATGCCCTTGAATGGATGGGCCGCTTCCTCGGGCGCATCCATGCGGTCGGATCGACGGCCCTTTTCGTGCACCGGCCGGTACTCGATCTGGAGACCTTCGGTTACGCGTCGCGCGATTTCCTGCGCCAAGGCCGCTGGCTGCCGGCCGACCTGATCGCCGCGTGGGACAGCGTGGTCGAGCATGCGCTTGCCAGCGTGGCGCACTGCTATACACGCGCTGGCGCGGTGCATGCCATCCGCCTGCACGGCGACTGCCACGCCGGCAACGTGCTGTGGACCGAGGCCGGACCGCATTTCGTCGACTTCGATGACAGCCGTATGGGGCCGGCGGTGCAGGACCTGTGGATGCTGTTGTCCGGCGAACGCGAGGAGCAACAGGCGCAGATGAACGCGATCCTGACGGGCTACGAGGACTTCATGGAATTCGATCCGCGCGAACTCCAGCTGGTCGAAGCGCTCAGAACCTTGCGGCTGATCCACTATGCGGCCTGGCTGGCCCAGCGCTGGGACGACCCGGCTTTCCCTGCTGCGTTTCCGTGGTTCAATACGCAACAGTATTGGCAGGCGCGCATCCTCGAATTACGCGAGCAGATCGCGCTGATGGACGAGCCGCCGCTGGCGGCTTGATGAGGACAAAGGCATGTGCGGCATAGCAGGTGAATTTCGCTTCGACAACACGGCGCCCGATGCGGCAGCGATGGCGCGGATGCTGGCCAGGCTGGCACGGCGCGGGCCCGATGCCGAAGGCCAGCACACCGATGGCCCGGTGCGCCTGGGCCACCGGCGGTTGGCGATCATCGACCTGTCGCCGCGCTCGCGCCAGCCGATGGTCGACGCCGCCAGCGGCACCGCGCTGGTGTTCAACGGCACCATCTACAACTACCCGGAACTGCGTGCCGAGCTGATCGATCTCGGGCATGTTTTTCATTCCGACGGCGATACCGAAGTCATCCTGCGTGCCTACCTGGAGTGGGGCGAGGCCTGCGTCGAACGCCTGCACGGCATGTTCGCGTTCGCCATCTGGAACCGCGAGGAACTGTTCCTGGCGCGCGACCGCCTCGGCATCAAGCCGTTGTACTACAGCGAAAACCTCGGGCGCTTCCGCTTCGCTTCGACGCCGCAGGCCTTGATCGCCGCAGGCGGCGCCGACACCAGTGTCGACGCGGTGGCGTTGCACCACCTGTTCACCCTGCATGCGGTGGTGCCGGCGCCACGCACGATCCTCAACGGTATCCGCAAGCTCGCCCCCGGCACCACGCTGACGGTGAACGCGCGCGGCGAACTCTGTCACCGGAAATACTGGTCGTTGAAGGCGCAACGGCCGGCCCAGCCGAAAACCGAAGCCGAGTGGACCGAGGCCATCCACGACAGCCTCAGGCAGGCGGTGAAGAAGCGCATCGAGATCGCCGACGTCAAGGTCGGCGTGCTGTTGTCCGGCGGCCTCGATTCGAGCCTGCTGGTGGCGCTGCTGGCCGAACAGGGCGTGCCCGACCTGATGACCTTCTCGGTCGGCTTCGAGGACCAGCCGGAAGAGCGCGGCAACGAGTTCGAATATTCCGACCCGGTGGCGGCCATGTACGGCACCCGCCACCACAAGTACCTGATCCCCAATTCGGAAGTGCTGCGGCGCCTGCCCGAGGCCGTCGACCAGATGTCCGAGCCGATGTTCGCGCAGGATGCGGTGGCCTTCTACCTGCTGTCCGAACAGGTCAGCAAGACGGTCAAGGTGGTGCAGAGCGGGCAGGGCGCCGACGAGGTGTTCGGCGGCTATTTCTGGTACCCGCGCATGGCGGCGGAAACGGACGGGACTCCGCTGGAGCGCTTCCGCCGCCACTACTTCGACCGCGACCACGACGAGTTCCTGGAGATGGCGATGCCGGCCTATCACGGCCCGGATTACACGGCGGAAACCATCGCGGCGCATCTGGCGGAACCTTTCGCCGATGAGTTCATCGATCAGGTATTGCGCATGGACACGACCATGCTCATCACCGACGACCCGGTGAAGCGGGTCGACAACATGACCATGGCCTGGGGGCTGGAGGCGCGCGTGCCCTTTCTCGACCATCATCTGGTGGAACTTGCCGCGGCGATGCCCGCCGAACTGAAGCTGGCATCCGAGGGCAAGCACGTGCTGAAGAGCATTGCGCGCGGCTTGATCCCGGACGCGGTGATCGACCGCAAGAAGGGCTACTTCCCCATGCCGGCGCTCAAATTCGTGCGAGGAGATTTTTTGTACTTCATGCAGGACATATTGAATTCCCAGGCCTGCCGCGAGCGCGGCCTGTACCAGCGTAGTTACGTGAACAGGCTGCTGGATGCGCCGGAGAAGCACCACACCCGCATCCAGGGCAGCAAACTGTGGCATCTGGCGCTGCTCGAATACTGGCTGCAGAAACATGCGTAGGACGTTCTTGTTCCTGGCTGTGCTGGCGGCAGGCCCAGTTCAGGCGCAGGACGACTTCGACAGCTGGCTCGGCGCCTTCCGCCAGGATGCCAGGGCGCAGGGCATTTCCCCGGCCACGCTCGACGCTGCACTGTCCGGCGTCGTGCCGAACGAGCGCGTGATCGAACTCGATCGCCGCCAGCCTGAATTCCTGCAGACCTTTTCCAATTATCTGGAGCGGCGCGTCACGCCGGCCCAGGTGGCGCGCGGTCAGGCCCAGCTGGAGCAGCACGCGGCGCTGCTGGATGCGGTCGAGCAGAAATACGGCGTTCCGAAGACGGTGCTGGTGGCGTTCTGGGGACTGGAAACCCGCTACGGCGAGGTCCAGGGCGGCCTCAACGTGCCGGCGAGCCTCGCCACGCTGGCTTACGACGGGCGACGCAGCGGGTTCTTTCGCAACCAGTTGCTCGACGCACTGCGCATCATCGACGCGGGACACGTCAGCGCGACCGACATGAACGGTTCCTGGGCCGGTGCAATGGGCAATATGCAGTTCATGCCGTCGACTTTCCGCGCCTATGCGGTGGATGGCGACGGCGACGGCCGCATCGACGTGTGGCAGTCGCTGCCCGATGCCTTGTATTCCGCCGCCAACTACCTGCAGCAGGCAGGCTGGCACGCGAACGAGCCGGTGGCGATCGAGGTGCGGCTACCGGAGGGATTCGACTGGCGTCAGGCCAGGGTGGCGCACCGCCTGCCGGTGGCGGACTGGAAGGCGCTGGGCGTCCAGGCAGCGGATGCGGATGCCTTGCCCGAGGTGGCCGGACGCGCCGCCGTCGTCCTGCCGCAGGGCTGGCAGGGGCCGGCTTTCATGGTGTTCGACAACTTCGACGTGGTGATGAAATGGAACCGCTCGCAGAACTACGCGCTGGCGGTGGCGCTGCTGTCGCACCAGTTGGCGGGGGGCCATGCGCTGGCCGCGCGTGAAGGCGAAGCCGGGGCACTCAGCGTCGAACAGTTGAAAGCGCTGCAACAGGCGCTCAACGAAATGGGCTTCGACGCCGGCACGCCGGACGGTCTGCTCGGGCCGCGCACGCAAACCGCGATCCGCGTGTATCAGGCTCTGCACCAGTTGCCGGTCGACGGCTATCCTGCACCGAGCGTGCTGGCGCACGTCGAGCAGGCCCATGCCGCCGCCGCTGCGGCAGGCAAACTCACGCTGGCGCCCGCGCCGACCTTCGCCGAGCCCAGCGGCCTGCCCTGACGCACGCATATGGCAACTGTGATATTTTTTAGCCGTTCAATCCAGGAGACGAAGGGTGAGTGACGCGCGCAATGTGCTGGGAGGCCTGCTGCAGGTGTGCAGCGTCTCGCCGATGACCGGGTTCGTTCGCGATGGCGTCTGCCATACCGGTCCGCAGGATATCGGCAGCCATACTGTCTGCGCGCAGATGACCGATGCCTTCCTGCAATATTCGCAAAGCCGCGGCAACGACCTCATCACGCCGGTTCCGGAATATGACTTTCCCGGCCTCAAAGCCGGCGACCGCTGGTGCGTGTGTGCCGCGCGCTGGCTCGAAGCCGCCGAGGACGGCATGGCGCCGCCGGTGGTGCTGGACGCGACCCATGAGCACACCCTGCAGACGGTCGCCCTGGCGGACCTCAAGTATCACGCCCTGCGCTATCCCGATTACCCGGGCCAGTTGTTCCCCGAACCATGAGCCTGGTCTGCTGGAAATGCGGCGCCAGCCTGGCCGGCATGCCGTTGCCGCTGGCGCGCCGCGATACCTGCCCGAGCTGCCGCGTCGACCTGCACGTCTGCAAGCTGTGTCGCCACTACGATGCGCACCGTGCCGGCCAGTGCCGCGAACTGGCGGCCGACCGGGTCGCCGACAAGACGCGCGTCAACGATTGCGGCTGGTTCGTGCCGCGGCCGGAAGCCTACCGGGGCGGCGGCGCGGTGATGGCGCAGCCCGGCCGCAGCGCGCTCGATGCGCTGTTCTCGGACGCATCCGGCACAAACCCGCCGGCCGACGGCGACCCTGACAAGCCAGTCCCCCCGGCTTCGCTTGACGACCTGTTCAGGAAATAAGCGGCCGCCGCAACTGACGCAGCGCCTGCCACTCGTACAGCAGCAGGCCCGTGCCGATCAGCGCGATGCCGGCCCAGCCGATCGCCGGGATGCGTTCGTGGTTCAGCGTCTGGCCGAGCAGCAGCGCCGACACCGGGGTGACCAGCATGATCAGCGCGATGCGGCCGGCGTCGAGATGCTTGATCATGTAGTAATACAGCGTGAAGCCAACCACCGAGCCGAGGATGCCGAGGTAGACGATGGCCGCGCCGGCGCGCAGCGTGGTGTCGGGCGGCAGCTGCGCGGCATCGGCGATCAGCCAGGCCAGCACGAAGCAGGGCACGGCGACGCCGAGCGAGCCGGTGGTGATGGCGAGCGACGACACGCGCACGTTCAGCCGCTTGATCCACACCAGCCCCAGCGCCTGCAGCGCCATGCCGGCCACCGTCGCCAGCGTGCCGAGCGTGGCGCGGCTGTCGCCCGGCCACGGCTGGCCGAAGATCAGCCACAACCCGGCCAGCGCCAGCCCCAGTCCGGCGATGCGGACCGGCGTGAGCGTGCGCTCGGCGAGCCACAACGCGGCGAATACGCCGGTGACCAGCGGCGACAGTCCGAAGATGACCGAAATCAGCCCCGACGGAATGTGCAGCGCGCCCCAGTAGGTGAGCAGCATCGACGCGAACAGCGACAGCCCGCTGACCGCATACAGCCGCCGCGCAGCCGGGGTGAAGGGGAAGGCGGTGCGGGTGGCAGCGAGCAGCACGAGGCAGACCGTAAGGCCGATCAGCATGCGCGCCATCACTGCGAAGCTGAAGCCGGCGCCCTGCGCGCTCCACTGGATGGCGAGCGGCGTGGTCGACCAGATGAGGATGACGCCGAGATAGGCGGCAGGAACGGACATCGGGCGCCCGGCTCAGAGCATGTAGTCGCCCGCGCGTTCGGGCTGATAGGGGATGTCGATGATGCGCGCACGCACGGTCTGGCCGCCCGGCACGCACCATTCGATATGCTGGCCGACCGCCAGGCCCAGTACGGCGATGCCTGCCGGTGCGGCCACCGACAGCTGATCCGGGCGGCCGGCGAAGTCGCGCGGATACACCAGGGTCATCTCGACTTCCCGGTCCGCTGGTTCGAGCACGAAACGGATGCGTGAATTCATCGTCACGACGTTGGGCGGCATCGCTTCGGGCTGAGCGATCTGCGCGCGATCGAGTTCCTCGCGCAGCGCTTCCACCCCGGGCTGGTCGCCCGGCAGACCGGCGAGCATGGTTTCGAGGCGCTCCAGGTCGCGTTCGGATATGGTGATGGCGGGACGGGTCGTGATTTCCATGGCGGTCTCCTGGAACAAGTCTGAAAAATGAAAACCGCCCGGGCCGAAGCCCGGGCGGTATATGCGCAAAACTATAGCACCGAAGGGGTGCCCGGGCCAGCTTCCAACTAGGCTGCCGGCGGCAGGGTCTCCAGACTCTCCGCGGCGATCTCGCGTACGTCCGCGTCCTCATCCGTCAGCCGCGCGTCCAGCCAGCTGCGTGCGGCGGCATCCCCGGTCAGCCCCAGGTAATGGCAGGCATCGGCACGCACCCGCGCGTCGGCATGCTGCGACAGCTCGCCCAGACGCGGCAGCAACCCGCGCAGCGTGTCGCTGCCGGCAAAGTTTTCCAGCAGCACGCCGGCGCCCAGCCGCACATTGAGGCTGGCCTCGACGTTGCCGACGATGGGCAGTACCGCCGCAAGCAGCGAGGAGTCGGCCTCGATCAGCGCCTGCGCACGCGGCAGCTGGCCTTCCTTCAGCAGCATGTGAAACCAGTCGGCCAGGCCGGCCTCGCTGTCGGCCTTGGCCGCCCATTCGGCGAGTTCGGCCGGGCTGCGCATGCCGGCGAGTTCGATGCGGCCGAGCCGCAGCCACGGCACGGTCCAGACGCCGAGTGCCTGCCCCACCTCGGGGTGAACGTTCAGGTTCACGGCTTCGAGGCGCCCGATCGCACCCCGCTTCACCAGGTCGGCAAGCGCCGACAGCATGGCCGGGCAGTACGGACATTGGGTGGAAATGAGCAGCAGGGCGTCGGAAGCGGACATGGCGGCGTGAATCCGGTGCGGCGGAATCGGCAGATAATGGCAGGATGGAATTTACCATCCTCCCCGTTACCCCGTATCAACAAAACTGCTCGCTGGTATGGGATGCCGACGGCCGTGCGGCCTTGATCGATCCGGGCGGGGGGGGGGGGGGGGGCGGGGGCGGCGGGGGGGCG